>NZ_KQ033876.1 GCF_000967195.1 Lactobacillus kullabergensis | reverse complement strand
AGGCGATGCCTTCGTTGACTATCTGCTCTTGCGTCAGATTGTCTTTGTAGTGCCAATTGTAATGCGGATGAATTTTGTCGAGTGCCTGGTACTTCTTGAGATACAGTTTCCACGGTGATTTAAGCAGTTTGTATTCTCTGCTGATCTTTTTGAATTTCTTCATGACCTGCACGCGCAGGGAGTTGAAGGAACGCGTAAGCATTTGTACCATGTGAAAGCGATCAAGCACAATCTCAGCGTTGGGGAAGCATGCTCGCACAATGTCCTGATAGTAAAAATTCAGATCCAGAGAAACTGTTTTGACGCCTTGCAAAGCCGCAGGCGCAAACTTTTTGAAGTAGGCAATAATTGCTTTTTTATAGCGTGTTCGGAGAATCTGAACCACCTCGTGTTTGTCGGCATCAAGACAAATAAAATGCAAGGTGCGGTCAACGCCCTTAAACTCGTCGAAGGCCAGATGCTCCGGCAAATAATCATAGCTGCTACTAAACTGATGCGAGCAAGAGCCCAGCACTCTTTGCACCGTATTGACAGAAACATTGTTTTCCCGGGCAATGCTGGTCATTGAGCGGTCTTCTGTTAAAGCACTGAGAATTTTGAGCTTAGAATG
>NZ_KQ033875.1 GCF_000967195.1 Lactobacillus kullabergensis | reverse complement strand
GATATGACCCCCAAATTTAGGACAAATTTGGGGGTTATTTTTATGTCTAAATTATCTAAACAAGATAAAGTTGAAATCTATCATCTTTGGCATGATTATCAAATCGGTTCTACTGAGTTAAGTCAGCGTTATCGGGTTGGCAGGACTAATATTAGTTACTTGTTAGCTTTAATTGACCGTCACGGTCTAGCCATTTTAGATCAGCCTTACACTGCTTATACAAGTAATTTTAAGGAGCAAGCTCTCAAGCGAATCATAGTTGACCATGAACCCCTTTATCACGTAGCACTAGATTTAGGTTTAAAAAGTCGTGGCATGTTGTCCAATTGGCTGCGCGAATATCGTAAAAATGGGTATAATATCGTTAATAAGCAGAGAGGACGACCGCCCCATGACCAAAAGAGAACAGCTGATCAAACAGGAAAATCATCGACTCAAACAAGAGAACGAACGCTTACGCCAGCAGAACTTAAAGCTGAAAATCGAGAACGAATTTGTAAAAAAATTGAGCGTCTTAGTCGACCAGCGGACCAAGAACCGCAAGCCGCGGAAATAGCCCAGGCAGTTACCCAACTAAGGCGCGAGCTTAAAGTCAGCGTAACTTTTATTCTTGATGCCATTAATGCCAATCCCAATCTGCCGCACTTATCCCGTAGTAATTACTACTACACTTTAAAGAAGAAGGATAAAGAGCGGGATAATCGAGAAATAATGGCTGAAATCAAAGCTATTTATGAAGAACACAAGCACCGCTATGGCTATCGCCGCATTACTGCAGAACTTAGGCGTCGCGGTTTATTAGTCAATCATAAAAAGGTGCAGCGCTTAATGAACAAGCTGAAACTGTTTGGCATAGTCAGTAAACGCTGGCACAAATACAGCAGCTATCGCGGCACTCAGGGTCCGATTAAGCCTGACCTGATTAAACGCAGCTTCAGTGCGGTTTATCCCAATCACAAATGGTATTCAGATGTGACGGAGTTTAAGCTCAAGGGGCAAAAGACTTACTTATCACCGATCATTGACGGCTGCACCCAAGAGATTGTTTCCTATACTATTTCCCGCAGCCCTAATCTTAAGCAGACCATGGATATGTTAAGAAAGGCCTGGCACAAATATCCAGCTTTGAATGGTTTGATCTTTCACACAGACCAAGGCTGGCAGTACCAACACTTGCAATTTCAAGCATGGCTCAAAAATCATGGCATTAGCCAGTCAATGTCACGCAAGGGCAATTCGCTTGATGATGGGCTAATGGAAGGCTTCTTCGGCATACTCAAGCGAGAAATGTTTTATGGCTTTGAAAAGCAGTTTAAAAATCTGAATGAACTGGAAGATGCAATCAGAGACTACATTGAGTATTACAATCAGAAAAGAATCAAGATCAAACTAAAAGGACTAACTCCGATTGAATATCGGAAGCTAGTCCTCAGTTAGCAGCTAATATAAAGTGTCCTAATTTTAGGGTTCACATCACA
>NZ_KQ033874.1 GCF_000967195.1 Lactobacillus kullabergensis | reverse complement strand
TGAAGTTAACCCCCGGAATTGGACAAAGATTCCAATTCGGGGGTTTTCTTATGTCTAAATATTTACTAAAAACAAAATTAGAAGCAGTAGATTTGTATCAAAGAGGATTTAGTACAAAAGAAATTCAAGAGAAATTACATATCACATCACGTAGATCTATTGATGGTTGGATCAATAATTATCAACAGTATGGTAACAGAGGCCTGGAAAAAAGCTTTTCTAAGACAAGATATAGTGGTCAATTTAAATTAGAAGTCTTAAACTGGAGAAAAGAACATAGTGCCAGCTATCAAATTACTGCCAATCATTTTAATATTAAACAACATTCCACTATTGCGAATTGGCAAAGAAAATTAAATGAAGGCGGTGTTGATGCTTTATTTATTAAGCAAGGACGACCATTAATGCATAAAAAGAAAATTAAAGCAAAGAAGCATAAATATACTTCTCAAGAGTTAACTGAACTTGAACGTCTACGTTTAGAGAATCGTGCATTACATGTAGAAAATGAATATCTAAAAAAACTAGATGCCTTAGTTCAGAAACGCGGACATCGGACGAAGAAAGATCTATAGTTAATGAACTAAGGCAAGAATTTGGCTTTAAATTAAAAGAAATATTACCCTACACAAGTTTGTCTAAAAGTACATTCGAGTACCATCCTCATCCAAAAAAGAAGCTGATCAGTGATAAAGCACTTGTTTCAATTATCAAAATGATAAAGAAGCATCATGCCAGTTATGGATACTGGCCTGTAACTGATACTCTGAGGATGACTTATCGCCTAATGGTTAATCATAAACGTGTTCAACGCTTAATGCGTGAGAACAATTTAGGAGCTAATAAATATAATCTGAGAGCCGGTAAATATGATTCTTCAAAGGGTCCACAAAATAAGAAAGCTAAGAATCGGTTCCATCAAAAGTTTAAGACTGATAGACCATATCAAAAGGTCGTAACTGATATTAGTGAATTTAGATATGGGAACATGACTATCCGTGATCGTGTATATTTATCGCCATTTAAGGACTTATTCAGCGGTGAAATTATTAGTTATACGATCACCGATCGTCCATTAACAAGATATGTTCTAGAAGGATTAGAGGGAGTGTTTACTGCAAGACCAAAGCTATTAAATTATCGAATGACAATCCATAGTGATCAAGGAATTCAATATCAATCTAATCCATATCGACATGCTTTACGAAAACATAAAGTATTTCAAAGCATGTCACGAAGAGCTACATGTCATGATAATGCAGCTATGGAAAGTTTCTTTCACATTATGAAAGTTGAAATGAATTATTTTACACATCACTTTGATACTAAGAAACAATTGGTTAAGGCGATGAAAGAATGGATAAGTTATTACAATGAAGATAGAATTCGGCACAAACTAAAAGGCTTAACTCCGATTCAATATCGGAATCAAGCCTTAAGTAAAATGATATAAAACTAACGTCCAGTTTTAGGGGTTAGCTTCA
>NZ_KQ033872.1:2576-3680 GCF_000967195.1 Lactobacillus kullabergensis | reverse complement strand
TAGTACATTGAAAACTGAATATAATCCAAGAAAAAACCGAGAAACAATCAAAAGAGAAGAGATTGCCAAAGAGCGACCGAGAGAGTATCTTGAGTAAGGTCAAGTAAAGAAGGGCGCACGGTGAATGCCTAGGCACAATGAGGCGAAGAAGGACGTGACGAACCACGAAAGGCTTCGGGGAGCGGTAAGTACGCAGCGATCCGGAGACATCCGAATGGGGGAACCCAATGCATGCAGATGCATTACCAGGCGGTGAACAAATAGCCGTATGGGGCAAGACGCAGCGAACTGAAACATCTAAGTAGCTGCAGGAAGAGAAAGAAAAATCGATTTCCTTAGTAGCGGCGAGCGAAGAGGAAAGAGCCCAAACCAGATGATTTATCATTTGGGGTTGTAGGACTGCAATAAGGCAGCGCAAAGGATAGCAGAATTATCTGGGAAGGTAAGCCAGAGAGGGTGAGAGCCCCGTAAGCGAAATCCGGAGCGCGCCGAGCAGGATCCTGAGTAGGTCGGGACACGAGGAATCCCGATTGAAGCAGCGAGGACCATCTCGCAAGGCTAAATACTACATTGTGACCGATAGTGAACCAGTACCGTGAGGGAAAGGTGAAAAGAACCCCGGGAGGGGAGTGAAAGAGAACCTGAAACCGTGTGCCTACAAATAGTCAAAGCCCATTAAAGGGTGATGGCGTGCCTTTTGTAGAATGAACCGGCGAGTTACGTTAGCTAGCGAGGTTAAGTCAGAAAAGACGGAGCCGGAGCGAAAGCGAGTCTGAAGAGGGCGGAGCAGTTAGCTGACGTAGACCCGAAACCAAGTGACCTACCCATGACCAGGTTGAAGGTGCGGTAAAGCGCACTGGAGGACCGAACCCACGTAAGTTAAAAATTGCGGGGATGAGTTGCGGGTAGCGGTGAAATTCCAAACGAACTTGGAGATAGCTGGTTCTCTCCGAAATAGCTTTAGGGCTAGCCTGGTGCCAGGACGATCATGGAGGTAGAGCACTGTTTGGACGAAGGGCCCGTCAGGGGTTACTGAATTCAGATAAACTGCGAATTCCAGAGATCGGGGCACTGGAGTCAGACTGCGAGTGATAAGATCCGTAG
>NZ_KQ033872.1:0-2088 GCF_000967195.1 Lactobacillus kullabergensis | reverse complement strand
TCGAAAGGGAAACAGCCCAGATCACCAGTTAAGGTCCCCAAATCTATGCTAAGTGGAAAAGGATGTGGAGTTGCGTAGACAACTAGGATGTTGGCTCAGAAGCAGCCATCATTAAAAGAGTGCGTAATAGCTCACTAGTCGAGTGACGCTGCGCCGAAAATTTACCGGGGCTAAGCATAGTACCGAAACTGTGGATGTGCAGGAATGCACGTGGTAGGAGAGCGTTCTAAATGCGGCGAAGCTTAACTGAGAAGATAAGTGGAGCGTTTAGAAGTGAGAATGCCGGTATGAGTAGCGCAAGACAGGTGAGAATCCTGTCCGCCGAAAGACTAAGGTTTCCTGGGGCAGGCTCGTCCGCCCAGGGTAAGTCGGGACCTAAGGCAAGGCCGAAAGGCGTAGTCGATGGACAACAGGTAGAAATTCCTGTACTGCGCAGCTTCGTTAACAGCGAAGGAGGGACGCAGGAGGCAAAGAACGCATGGCGCTGGAAGCCATGTTCAAGCGTTAAGTGCGGCAATGAGTCAAATGCTTGTTGCCGAAAAGCACAAGGCGTGATGAGGAGCGAAATCAAAGTAGCGAAGGTTCAAGCGTCACACTGCCAAGAAAAGCTTCTAGCGAGAAGCTGCGTACCCGTACCGCAAACCGACACAGGTAGTCGAGTGGAGAACACTCAGGTGAGCGAGAGAACTCTCGTTAAGGAACTCGGCAAAATCGCCCCGTAACTTCGGGAGAAGGGGTGCTGGTGCAAAAGCCAGCCGCAGTGAATAGGCCCAAACAACTGTTTATCAAAAACACAGGTCTCTGCCAAGTCGTAAGACGACGTATAGGGGCTGACACCTGCCCGGTGCTGGAAGGTTAAGGAGAGCTGTTAGCGCAAGCGAAGCAGCGAACTGAAGCCCCAGTAAACGGCGGCCGTAACTATAACGGTCCTAAGGTAGCGAAATTCCTTGTCGGGTAAGTTCCGACCTGCACGAAAGGTGTAATGATTTGGGCACTGTCTCAACGAGAGACTCGGTGAAATTATAATACCCGTGAAGATGCGGGTTACCCGCGACAGGACGGAAAGACCCCATGGAGCTTTACTGCAATTTGATATTGGGCAGCTGTTAAACATGTACAGGATAGGTAGGAGCCGGAGAAGATAGCACGCCAGTGTTATCGGAGGCAATGTTGGGATACTACCCTTGTTTGATGGCTGCTCTAACCAGGGCCTCTAAGCGAGGCATGGGACAGTGTCAGACGGGCAGTTTGACTGGGGCGGTCGCCTCCTAAAGCGTAACGGAGGCGCCCAAAGGTTCCCTCAGAATGGTTGGAAATCATTCACAGAGTGCAAAGGTATAAGGGAGCTTGACTGCGAGAGCGACAACTCGAGCAGGGACGAAAGTCGGGCTTAGTGATCTGGTGGTACCGCATGGAAGGGCCATCACTCAACGGATAAAAGCTACCCTGGGGATAACAGGCTTATCTCCCCCAAGAGTTCACATCGACGGGGAGGTTTGGCACCTCGATGTCGGCTCGTCGCATCCTGGGGCTGAAGTCGGTCCCAAGGGTTGGGCTGTTCGCCCATTAAAGCGGCACGCGAGCTGGGTTCAGAACGTCGTGAGACAGTTCGGTCCCTATCCGTCGTGGGCGTAGGAAATTTGCGAGGAGCTGTCCTTAGTACGAGAGGACCGGGATGGACATACCGCTGGTGTACCAGTTGTCTTGCCAAAGGCATCGCTGGGTAGCTAAGTATGGCCGGGATAAGCGCTGAAAGCATCTAAGTGCGAAGCCCCCCTCAAGATGAGATTTCCCATACGCAAGTAGTAAGACACCTCAAAGACTAAGAGGTAGATAGGCTGGGAGTGGAAGAGCCGCGAGGCTTGGAGCGGACCAGTACTAATCAGTCGAGGACTTGACCAGAGCTTGAAGGCAATCAAGGTTTTTGAAAAGAGGATTATATTTAGTTTTGAGCGTAGAAGCTCAAAGAGAGAGAAAAAGTACGGTGGCAAGAGCAAGAAGGAAACACCTGTAACCATGCCGAACACAGCAGTTAAGCTTCTTCACGCCGAGAGTAGTTGGTGGGAGACTGCCTGCGAGGGTAGGACG
>NZ_KQ033871.1:1984066-2001565 GCF_000967195.1 Lactobacillus kullabergensis | reverse complement strand
AATAATTCCCTCCGCATACGTTAAGCAAAACTTATTTTACCATCTAATAAAAATGTTTTCCACAAGTGCACAAAAAGAATTCAGAATTAACAAGCTGTGGATATAATTTACAGAAAAATACACAAAAACTAAGTAAATTTAAAATACTTTTTGCTTATTTACATAAGAGACTGTGGAAATCTTTTGCTATAACAGCAGTATTTTTAACAAAGTGTGAAACATAATATCCACATGGTGTGTAAAACTTTTTAAACAGGTTGTAGATTGTGGATAAGGTTGTGCAAAATACTGTGACTTTGATTTTGTGGATAAGTATTTAGTAAAAACTTTAAACAAAAAAAGTATTTCTTACGATAAGATTTTTGGGTGTTCAGTTTTTCCGGTACAAATTTGATTTTTCTTTGTTCTTCCTGAGGTGAATGCAAATTTATAACATTGAATTAGAGGGTGATATTCTTGGATGCAAAAAAACTCTTAAACAGTAAAGAACGTAAATTTTACATTTTAGCCCGAATGATCAATGGAGAACATGTTAGCTATCAAAAATTGTCTGATGATTATTTTGTTTCCCGCAGCAGTATTGCAAATGACATTATTAGTATCAAAAAGAGGCTATCTAAGGATAATATCCCTCTGCTTTTTAATAATTCTGGATCATACATTGGCGGAGGTGAAATAGATAAACAAAAAATAATAAAACGAGTCGTTATTGATTTGTTAGGTAATAAGGAAGGAAAGCAATTAATTAGTTTATTTATTGATAGTAGATTGCTGAAAACCATCTTTAAATTATTTCATCAAAAATTACAAGCCTGGAAACTTGAAGTTCCAGAAAATAATATAGGCGATATTTCTATTTCTACAGCAATATTAGTTTTCAGAGGTATGAATGGCTATCAAATTAGTTGGAAAAAGAAGGATCAGCTTGACAGCGTATTGATGCAGTTTGATAAGTACCCTTTAGTTTACCAATTGTTGAAAACTGTGGAAGAAAGCGAAATATATCATTTTAATGATACGGAAATGCAGTACCTTTATTACATAATAATTGGCAATGGCTTTAATTTTTTCATGAACAATGGACAAATTCCTGCTGAATTTAAGTCAGAAGTGAAGCAGTTAATAGTTAATGTTAGTGACAGCTTAAATATTGATTTAACAAAAGATTCATCATTATTAGAGCAATTATTAGTGCATCTTTATCAGATGAAACTGCGGCTTGAATCAAAAACTACGGTTATTAATCCTTTATTACAAGAAATTAAAAATAACTATCCTGATTTATATGGGGTAGTTTGGTATGCATTGAGTGAATTTAGTGAAAATAATCATTTAGCTGTTTCTGATGATGAAGTTGGTTTTGTGACATTGCATTTTCAGGCGGCCGTTGAACGTAATAAAGAAATAAACAGAATTCTTTTCGTTTGTCCAAATGGTATAGGAATGAGTTCCTTAATTTGTGCAAAAATGAAAAGAATATTACCAGCCGCAGCTTTGACTGAGGTTACTTCTAAGCATGATTTGGTAAAAAAAGATTTATCGAATGTTTCATTGATTATTTCAACTGTTAAATTAAGTGAACAACAAGTGCCTGTAGTGAATATTTCGCCTATTATGACAATTTCAGATATGAAGAAAATTGCCAGCTCTTATATTGATGTGGTGACAAAACAAAGTGTTGAAAAAAAAGACGAGCATATAGTTATTAATGATGTCGGACCTTTCTTAAAAGGAAATATATTTTTTATGGATGAAAAAGTGACTGATAACATCATTGATGTCTTATTAAAAAGTGGTACTTGGAATGATGAAAAAAGTTTTGAATGTTATAAAAAATCGCTAACAAAGCGTGAAGAATTACAGTCTACCTATATCAGTAATGGTTTTGCCATACCTCATGGTGATCCTAAATTTATTACCAAGAGTTCTATTGCTGTCGCGATTTTAGATAAACCTGTCAACTGGGGAAATAATCGTGTAGATATTATAGCAATGTTAATGATTAAAAGAACTGATAAAAAAATAGTTGAACCATTTATGAATCTAATTATGCATGGAATAAAAAATAAAGAATGGTTTATTTCAAAAATGATGGAGGTCAAATAATAGTGACATGTTCTTTGTTTAATGAAGATAACGTTCAAATAATAGATAGTGCTATGAATTGGAAGATTGCATTACAAAAAGCTAGTGAGCCTCTATTAAAAGCAAATATTATTACGCCAAAATATGTTGCGAGCATGATTGAGAGCATTAAAAAGAATGGACCCTATATGGTCCTGACTGATTATTTTGCTCTGATGCATGCCAGACCAGGTGATGGTGTTAATAAAATGGGTATGAGTTTACTGGTTTCACGTAACCCAATTGATCTTGAAGGTAAACCAGTCAAAATCTTTTTGGTAATGGCTGCAATTGATAATACTAGTCATTTACAAAGTTTGCAGAAAGTTATTTCGATTTTTATGGATACAGAATCTTATAAAACTATTTTGAGTGCAAATAAGTCGGCAATTGTTTCAATGTTTAAGAAAGTAAAGGGTTAAGTATGAAAATTTTAGCAGTATGTGGTTTTGGAGTCGGCAGTTCAATGGTTTTGAAAATGACATTGGAAAAAGCAGTTAAAGAATTGGGAATAGATGCTGAAGTAAAGAATACAGATATTGCATCAGCTAAAGCAGAACAAGCAGATGTTTACTTTACCAGTGCTGAATTAAAGCCAGATATTGCATCAGCTAAAGCAGAACAAGCAGATGTTTACTTTACCAGTGCTGAATTAAAGCCAGATCTTGAATCATCGACAGACAAACCAGTTTATGCAATTAAACGATACATGGATAAAGATGAAGTCCTTAAAGCAATGAATGCATTTTTAGCAAATAAGAAAGGTAACTAACTATGGACATTCTAAAATTTATTTCAAATAATATTCTGCAAGATCCACCTGTTTTGCTTGGACTAATTGCAATGCTGGGGCTAATTGTTCAGAAAAAGCCCATTGCAGAAATAGTGAAGGGCAGTATGTCAGCTGCCTTCGGTATGATAATTCTTACTGAAGGTGTAAATATGTTAACTGGTGTGGTATCAGCAATTAATACTGCTATTCAAACCAAAATGGGTATTACAGTTGCAAAAGGCATGACAGATATTACCTTCACAGCTCAATATGGCGGAGATGTTGGTATGGCTATGTTTTTAGCACTTGTGATTCACATTTTGATTGCCAGATTCACTCCAATAAAAACCATTTTCTTAACTGGGCATATGCTTTGGTGGGTTCCTTTTGTTATTGTAGCTGGTGGCGTAGAAGGTGGATTAAGAGGCATTAATTTAATTGTTATGAGTGCTATCCTTTCTGCACTATACTTTTCGATCGCTCCGTGGATTATGCGGAAGTATGTTTGGGCAGCTACTGGTGATGACTCTTTCTTAATTGGTCATCCGACAACAATACTTTCATTAATTTCAGGTTTTGTAGCAAAACATGTTGGTAATAAGAAACATTCTACAGAAGACTTGAATGTTCCAAAGGGGTTATCTTTTTTCCGTGATATTTCAATTACGGGTGGCATAGTAATGTTTACGGTAGACATTATCGTGGGCATAATTGCCCCTACTTTGGTTCCAAAAGGCAGCAATTTGTTTACTGTTGCATTAAATGCTGGTTTAACTTTCGGCGGCGGATTATTGATTCTGCTTTATGGAGTACGCTTGCTGGTCAACCAGATTATTCCAGCCTTTCAAGGAATTTCTGAAAAGCTGGTACCAGGAGCAAAGCCCGCTTTTGATGTGCCGATTTTGTTCAACTACAAGCCTAATGCTGTGATTATAGGATTTCTTTCTGCCTTTATTACTTCAACTATTCTGGTGCTGATTGCCAATGTAACTAATCTTTTTGGAATCTTGATTGTGCCATTGATGATTACAAGCTTCTTCGAATGTGGGGGAGCAGCCGTAATAGGTGAAGGACAAGGTGGAATTAAGGGTGCAATTATTGGTACCGCAGTTGCATCTGTTGCCATGGTAGCCTTGGTTGGAGTCTCAGCTATGATGATGGGAAGCACAATTAGAAACTGGATCCTTATTTTTGGAGGAAATGACCTTTCTTTATGGAGCATTATTAGTAAACTTATTGGAAGTTTGTTTGGAGGTATTTAATAATATGTATCGCTATATTGATAAAGTTGAAAGCATTCTTGACGCAGTGAAGAGAGACGAAAGGGATAATATTGAAAAAGCGATAAAAATAATTACTGAAGCAAACATTAACAAGAACTCTATTTATATATTTGGTGCCAGTCATGCAGGCATATTGGCAGATGAGATGTACTATCGTGCCGGAGGAATGATAACAATTAATGCCATATTTGGCAGAGAGGTAATGCTTGACAGGAAACCTATTACTTTTACTAGTAAAATGGAAAGACTTGAAGGCTATGGCTCTGCACTAGCTAGTACAGTGAATTTTAAACAGAATGATGTCTTAATACTTCATTCTGTTTCTGGAAGAAATCCCGTTATTATTGACCTTGCACTTGCTGCCAAAAAACTGGGCGTAACAATTATTGGGCTGACTAATTTAAAATATTCAAAATCAGTAACAAGCCGGCATTCATCAGGAAAAAGATTATTTGAAATTGCAGATGTAGTAATTGATAATCATGGTGATATAGGGGATGCTGCATGTTCTATAAAAGGTACGGAGCAAAAAGCAGGACCAACTTCTACTGTGGTAGGTGCAGCTATTTTAGATAATATTGTTGTAGAAGCAAGTCAAAGACTAATAGAACATGGAAATAAAGAGGCTCCAATTTTTTATTCAGCTAATATTGATGGGGGAGATCAAAAGAACAAAAAACTAATTAATGAATATCATGATATGATTCATTATCAATTTTAGGTGAAAAAAAGCATATATTTGAAATAAGTCCCAAAAGTCAGACAACTTTTGGGACTTATTTGTCTCTTTTATTGGTTTATTGGGTGCGCTTTTTATTTAACTATTGTTTTGATTATAAACATTCAATATTAGAAAAAGTAATTTTAGTTTATTTTTATTATAGTTTGATATTGTTATGACATTGTTAAAGTTAAAAGTCATATGAACATGTTTTCATAACTTGTTTACATATTAATTAAGTTTACAGTCATCTTAAGTAAAATTTTGATTATGTAAAGAAGGTAAATTTAATGAATTTTGAAGAACGAGTTATTAGTCAATCAATACATTTGACAGATTTAGAAGATAAAATTGTTAAGTATTTTTTTAAAAATAAGGAACATATTAGTGATTTAAAAATTACGTATCTGGCCCACAAATTTTATACTTACCCTAATACAATTACCAGGCTTTGTCATAAGTTAGGGTATACGGGATTTTCGGACCTAAAGAGTTCAATTAAAAATGAAAATCTGGGAAACATAAAAACGGAAGATTACGAGCAGAAGGAATTACGAATAAACTTAGAATTAATCAATCAGATGAAAAGCGATAAAGTGTTAGATAAGTTGGTAAATGCTAAAAAAATCAATTTTTATTCAATGGGTCAGACTACTTACGCAACAAGGCTTGTGGTAGGCAATTTCTATGCACTTGATTATAAGTCGTTTTTTTATGATTATCCGAATGACCTGACTCACATCATAGGGCGTGAAAATGACGATGTTTTCTTTTTAATTAGTCTTTCCGGTAACAAAAAGCAATTGATTGAATTGGCCAAGGAAATTAAAAGTCATGGCAACTTCCTGATTACATTAACTCATCTTTCAATCAATCCTTTAGCGAAATTGGCTGATGAAAGGCTTTATTGCTATTCTCCCGATAAAAGAGTGGATGATTACAATGTTACTGATAAAACACCGATATTACTTGTGATGAATGATTTGTTTAAAAAATATGCTGAAAAATTAAATAAGAAAATAACAAGTGTGTAATATTACACACTTGTTATTTTTTTAAGGGATTACGAGTGTACTTTTCCAAAAAATCAAGGGTAAAAAAATGTAAGCGCTTATAATTGCATTTGAAACAACAAAGGGAGGCGTAAAGATGAGTGATGAGCAAGTAATAATGCAATTAATATCACAAGGAGGTAGTGCCAGATCTAATAGCATTGAGGCAATTAGAAAAGCCCGTGAGCGAGACTTGAAGGCTAGTGAACTATTAATGCAAAAAGCGCACGATGATCTAGTCAAAGCACATAACTTACAGACTAAGTTGTTACAAAAAGAAGTTAATGGTCAGGGTGAAGCGCCAACTTTATTAATGGTACATGCACAAGATCATTTAATGAATGCAATGACAGTAAATGATTTGGCAAAAGAAATAATTGCAATTTTAAGTTCAAAGGAGATAAAAGATGACTTATAAAATTATGTTAGCCTGTGCAGGTGGTTTTTCTACAAGTATGTTAGTAACACAAATGAAAAAGGCAGCTAAGAAGGAAAACATTGATGTAGAAATTAATGCTGTAGCTGAATCTGCTCTGAATAATTATGATGATTTGGACATCATTTTACTCGGACCGCAAGTTGGACATATCAAGCCTGAACTGGAAAAAGAATTTTCAATTCCAGTCAGAGTAATTGACCAAATGGATTACGGAATGATGAATGGCGAAAAAGTTTTAAATGATGCAATGAAAGTGTTGAAAGGGGCGGAGAAAGCTAATGACAGCAGCAAGTAAAACTAATCTAAGTAAATTACGGGATAAGATACAAACAGGAATGGGCAAGTTCCAGCGTAACCAATACGTTTCTGCTATTGCTGGTGGTATGATGGCTATTCTGCCTGTTTTAATGGTAGGATCATTTGCTTCAATATTTTTCAGTTTAAATATAGGCCCATATCAAGCTTTCATTACTCAAAGTGGTTTAAAAAATATTTTTAATATTATTACAGCAGTTACTACAGATATCTTATCAATATATGTTGTTATTTCATTGTCTAATAGTTTAGCAGCAGAACTGAAAGTCGATAAGTTTATGTCAATAATCTCTTCTCTTGTCGCTTTTTTATTGGTTACTCCAATGCTAGTTCAAAAAGGTAAATTTATTGGACTTGATATGAATTACATTGGCTCACAAGGGATGCTTGTTGCAATGGTAGTAGCACTAACTGCAACCAGATTATTTGCACTTTTTGCTAATAACAAGCATTTGGTAATTAAAATGCCGGATAGTGTTCCAGAGTTTGTTTCAAAGACTTTTGCTTCCATGCTGCCGATTTTTTTGATTACAATAATTTATGCAATCGTTAATTTCTTGTTTGCTTTGACACCGTACCATAACATTGATGATATGATTATGAAATTGATCCAAATACCACTTCAGGGCTTAGGTTCAAGTCCGTTTGCAGCTTTGGTTTTAGTTTTCTTCGCTGAATTTTGCTGGTTTTTCGGAATACATGGTACGATGGCAACAACAGCCGTATTATATACATTGTTTTATCCGTTCGATGTGGCTAATTTAAATGCATTTAAGGCAGGAGTAGCCTTACCTTATATTGTGACAATGACATTCATTACTAACCAAAAGGGTCCTCGTGCACTAGCATATGCGATTTTATGCTTGCGTTCTAAGAGTGAAAGATTACGTTCACTTGGTAAAGTAGGTTTCATTCCAGCCTTCTTTGGTATTAGTGAGCCGTTTAAGTTTGGTATTCCTATGGTTTTAAATCCATTGGCTTTTATTCCTCTGACTATGGGTGGAACTATTAGTGTGGCCGCTACATACTTAGCAACATATATAGGTTTAATCCCAAGACCTAATGGTATCCCTGTACAAACTGCTGGGACACCAGAATTCTTTAGAGCCTTTCTATTAGGCGGCTGGCGTATGGTCATTTGGCATGTCGTCCAGTTGTTAATTCTACTTGCAGTATGGTATCCGTTTATGAAGCTGATTGATAAACAATGTTGTAATGAAGAAGCAGCTAAGGCACAAACTGCCGAGTAAAGGGGGAAATAGATGATTTCACAAGTTGAAGTTAAATATCTGAATCAGAATAACTATTCATTAAAATGGAAGAGTGCTAAAAGTGTGGCAATCTATTTATTACCTCGACCTGATGAAGAAGTATCCGAATTTTTAACGGAAACAAAGGCAAATCATGCAGAATTTAAAATAACTAAATATTACCGGCCGTATTTTTTGCTAAAGGATGAGGATAACCAAATAATTTACACTAACAGAGTTTTACCACTTCAAGGAAGTAATAATTTTCGTGATTTAGGTGGTTATATTGGTGCAAATGGCAAACGTATTAAGTGGGGTAAACTTTTTCGTTCAGATCACTTGCATCGTTTAACTGAACACGATAAAGAAGTTTTAGATGATATCGGAATAAAAACAGTGATTGATTATCGCAGTGAAGATGAGTATCAGTCACAGCCGAATCAAACTTGGTCAACTTTGCAACAGACTGTGCATTTAGTACCTGAAGCACAAAGAGCAGTTTTAGCAGCCAAGGCAGGTAGTACTAAAGAAAAGGTACGCCAACTAGTACAACGTGAGGTTGATAAAAATGTTAAGTTTGATAATTCTGGTAAAACAATGATTGATCAGGGGAAAGACTTTGTTCGGTTAGATGAAAATAAAAAGATTTATCGTAAGATGTTGACTGTTGTTTTAGACCAAAAGAATATACCACTTGATCAGCACTGTCGTGGTGGCAAGGATCGGACTGGTTATGGTGTAGCCCTGATTTTGTATTTACTTGGTGTAAATATGGATACTATTCTAGAAGATTACATGTTAACTAAAACTTTGCGTATTCAAAGAAATAAAAGACGAATGGCGCAGTATGCAAACGAAACTAGTGATCAAAATGTGTTAGATTACCTGTTTTCCATGCTTGATACCAGGTCGGAATACCTGGAAGCGTCGTTTGCTGAAATGATTAATATTTCAGGTAGCATTGATTCATATTTAAAGAATGAATTGAAAATAAGTAAAAATGACGTTGATAAGTTAAGAAATATGTATTTAGAATAAACTTTATGTCTTTATATATAGTATAAAAAATTAAGTCCCGAAATTATCTGATTAATTGCGGGATTTTTTAAAAGTATCAATAAGCGTATAATTATAATAAATTAAAACATTTTTATTTTATTAAGTTTATACTGCTAAGAAGGCATTATATGAATTATCAAGATTATGTTGAGCTAGGCTTAAATGATGATGGCAATTTAAAGCTGATCCTTAAAGGAAATGTAGAAAATAACGGTCAGAATAAGATAGGGGTTGTCAGTGTTGTTTACATTACAAAGGATGTTGCAAAAGCTAAACAAAAGTTAAGTGAATTAAATGCCAGTAAAAAAGAAGGAGACTATTACATGGTTTATAGCTGCCCTTTAGATAAATATTTACCAGATCTCGGGCACTATCCGTCAATTGAAATTACGCAAGATGACTTGTCCTAGGAAATGTTCTAGATATTAAAGTTAAAAAATAGAAATAAATTGCATCTTTGAAAGAGGAAAATAAAGATTAAAAGGTTGACCAAGCACTTTCAAGCACTTTAATGAAAAAAATCAAAATCTATTAGAACGAGACCGTATATTTAGGTAATAAATTCGCATTTTTTGTCTTTTTACTTGGTTTTTTACTTTAATCATGGTATTCTAGATATTAAATTGTGCAGTCTGCATACAAAAAATTGGAGGTGTAGTTTAATGACAACTAAAAGAACTTACCAACCTAAAAAGCGTCACCGTTCAAGAGTTCATGGCTTTATGAAACGGATGAGTACATCTAATGGCCGTAAGGTTTTGGCTAGACGCCGTGCAAAGGGTAGAAAAGTCTTATCTGCTTAAACCACTGAAATCCCAGTGGTTTTTTTAATTTATAAGAGTGGAATGAAACGTTTTGAGAAAGTCTTATCGTGTTAAAACAGAAAATGATTTTCAAACAGTTTTTAAATCAGGTAATTCAATAGCAAACCGGGCTTTTGTTATTTATCAACTAGAGAAACCGGAAAACGAACATTTTCGTGTTGGTATTTCTGTTGGTAAAAAGGTCGGACATACTGCTGTAGTTCGTAATCGCCTCAAACGTTATATTCGTGCAGTTCTTACTGAAAATAAACCTTTAATTAAGCCGCATATTGATTTTTTAGTGATTGCTAGGCCATATGCACGTAATTTTAGATGGGATGATGTTCGTAAGAACCTCTTGCATGCACTCTTTTTAGCCAATATAATTGAAGAGATACCGAATAAAGTTGAGGAAGATTAGAGTGAAAGACATTTTAACTAAAAAGAATGTCAAGCGTCTACTTGTGCTGCTTACAGTAGCTGCATTAGCAGTTGTATTAACAGGATGTGCGTCAAATGCTAAGCCGGCGCCTATTTCTCATACAAGTGGCAGCTGGTGGAATCGCTGGGTCATTTATTACATGTCCACGTTTTTGCTGTGGCTGTCTAAACTGGTAGGCAATAACTATGGCTGGGCAATTATTATCTTTACGATCATTGTACGGCTAATTTTGTATCCACTTAGTGCGATTCAGATTAAGAGCACGACTAAGATGCAAAAGATTCAGCCGGAAATAGATGCTTTGCGTAAGAAATATCCTGGTAGCGATACCGAATCTAGAACTTTGCTGTCGCAAGAAACAAACAAACTCTATAAGGAAGCTGGAATCAATCCTTATGCTGGCTGTTTGCCGTTAATTATTCAGTTACCGGTTATGTATGCATTGTATGGTGCAATTTGGCAAACGCCGCAGCTGCAAACTGGCCACTTTATGTGGATGGATTTAGGTAAGCCAGACCCATACTTTATTATGCCAATTTTGTCTATGGTTTTGACTTTTATATCAACTTATATCAGTCAGTTATCCACGCCTAAAGAATCACAAACTTTGTCAACTAAGATTATGACTTATGGTATGGCAATTATGGTTGGTGTAATGGGTATATATTTCCAGTCAGCTATTGTAGTTTACTGGGTAATTTCCAACCTGTTCCAGGTAGTTCAAACTTTCATTCTGCAAAACCCAATTAAGTATCGGCGTGAACTGGAAGAAAAAGAACGCCAGGAACGCGAACGAAAACGGCAGCTAAGAAGAACGTATAAACGATTAAAACGTAGAAAATAATGTTGATCTAAATTAATGATTTAGATAAAGTAGTCAAAGTGCTTTATCCATCGTGATTATTCATGGTGGAGTAATGCGCTTTTTTTATTGAAAAGGAGAAAATCATGGCACAAACTTTAACGGAGTTTGATACAATTGCAGCAATTTCAACGCCAATTGGTGAAGGTGGAATCTCTATTGTCCGCATGTCTGGTGAAGAAGCAGTTAAAATTGCCAATCAGGTTTTCAAGGGTGCTAATTTAATTAAAGTGCCAACACACACTATTCACTATGGTCATATAGTTGATCCAATAAGTGGGCAAGTCATTGATGAAGTTATGGTTTCTGTGATGCTTGCTCCTAAGACATTTACCCGTGAGGACATTGTTGAGATTAATTGTCATGGCGGCATTGTTGTCACTAACCATATTTTGCAGTTATTATTAAAAAATGGTGCGCGTATGGCTGATCCTGGTGAATTTACTAAAAGGGCGTTTGTTAATGGCCGAATTGATTTAACGCAAGCTGAAAGCGTAATGGATATTGTTCGTGCTAAAACTGATAAGGCCAGACAAGTGGCTGAAACTCAGCTGCAAGGCGGCCTACTTGAGAAAATTAGGGCAATGCGGCAGGAAATTTTAGATACACTAGCCAATGTAGAAGTTAATATTGATTATCCTGAGTATGATGCAGATACTGTCACCGCCAAGCAGATGACGAGCGTTTCCCAGGCAGTTATTGCTAAAATAGACAAATTGCTTAAAACGGCAAATGAAGGAACGGCGTTACGTAACGGCCTGGCTACTGCAATCATTGGGCAACCTAATGTCGGGAAATCATCTTTACTTAATTATCTGACTCAAAGCGATACGGCAATCGTGACAGATGTTGCCGGCACGACGCGTGACACATTAGAAGAATATGTCTCAGTTAAAGGCGTCCCCTTAAAATTAATTGATACTGCAGGTATCAGACATACTGATAATAAGGTGGAAAAAATTGGGGTTGAACGTTCAAAAAAAGCACTGGCAAAAGCTGATTTAGTTTTGCTCTTGTTTGATTCAAGTAAGGAATTGACCTCTGAAGATTATGCCTTAATTGATGCCACTAACGGTAAAAAGCGTATTGTCATTTTGAATAAAACGGATTTGGGACAAAAAGTTTCTGCTGCTCAGGTTAAAAAGTTGACCAAGAGTCCAGTAATCGCTATTTCAATCTTACAGAAACAAAATCTTGATCAGTTAGAAGATGCAATTAAGGAACTGTTTTTCCAGGGTATTGAGAATTCTAACGATCAAGTAATGGTAACCAACCAGAGACAAGTAGGCTTGCTGGAAAAGGCCAAAAAGCAGCTGCAAGATGTCGTTCAGGCGTTAAAAGACGAAGTACCTTTAGATATTGCCCAAATTGATTTCAACGGTGCTTGGGATACATTAGGCCAGATTACAGGAGAAAGTAGTCCTGATGAATTAGTTAATGAATTGTTTAGTCAATTTTGTTTAGGAAAATAGGTGTAAGTTAATGATTAAAAGTTATGACTCAAATGATTATGATGTCATTGTAGTTGGGGCTGGTCACGCTGGCAGTGAGGCAGCTTTAGCTAGTGCCAGAATGGGCCAAAAGACATTGCTTTTAACGATTAGTCTGGATATGGTAGCATTCATGCCCTGCAACCCATCAGTAGGAGGTCCTGCCAAAGGTACGGTGGTACGTGAAATTGATGCTTTAGGCGGTCAAATGGGTAAAAATATTGATGCAACTTATATTCAGATGCGCATGTTAAATACGGGTAAAGGACCAGCTGTACGCGCCTTGCGGGCACAAGCTGATAAATGGCAATACCATGAGCAGATGAAAAAAGTGATTGAAGAAACGCCTAATTTGACTTTAAGGCAGGCAACAGTTGATGAACTGATTGTCGAAGATGGTGTTTGCCAAGGCCTAATTACTAATACTGGGGCTAAATATCACGCTAAAAGTGTTGTTCTAACCACTGGTACGTCAGCTCGCGGCCGCATTTTTATTGGTGAATTGAATTATTCATCTGGTCCTAACAATACTGTTCCAGCAATTAAATTATCAGAAAATCTGGAGAAATTAGGATTCAAACTGCGCCGTTTTAAAACGGGTACGCCTCCACGTGTTAATAGCAACACCATTGACTACTCTAAAACTGAGGAAGAACCTGGTGATAAAGTTCCGCGTCATTTTTCTTATGAAACTAAAGATGAAGACTACCTCAAAAATCAGGTTTCCTGCTGGATGACATACACCAATAAAACTACACATAAAATAATCAACCAAAACCTGACCCGGTCTCCAATGTTTTCAGGAGAAATTAAGGGAGTGGGACCACGTTATTGTCCCTCAATTGAAACCAAAGTAGTTCGTTTTGCGGACAAGCCGCGTCATCAGATTTTTCTAGAGCCAGAAGGTAAAAATACTAAAGAAGTTTATGTCGGCGATTTTTCAACCTCAATGCCGGAAGAAATTCAGTTAAAAATGCTGCATTCGGTTGCTGGCCTTGAAAACGCGGAATTGATGCGGCCAGGCTACGCCATTGAATACGATGTAATCGATCCCTGGCAGTTAAAACATACCTTGGAAACTAAAAATATCAAAAATTTATTCACTGCGGGCCAAATGAATGGCACATCAGGCTATGAAGAAGCGGCAGGACAAGGTCTGATTGCTGGTATTAATGCCGCTTTGCGAGCTGCCGGTCAGCCGGGCTTTACCTTAGGTCGTGATGAAGCTTATATCGGTGTTTTAATCGATGATTTAGTAACTAAGGGGACAGAAGAGCCTTATCGTTTACTAACTTCACGTGCAGAGTACCGTTTGATTTTGCGTCATGACAATGCTGATTTGCGTTTGACGGATTACGGTTTTCAACTGGGCTTAATCTCTGAAGAGCGCTATTCCCAGTTTTTAGCAAAGAAAGAACAAATTGCGCAGGCTGCTAATGCTGTTAAAAAGATTACTGTTCACCCCACTAAAGAGGTACAAGACTACCTTGCAAGTATCGGAGAAGACAAGCTTAAAGCTGGAGTTAAAGCAGATGTTTTCTTAAGAAGGCCCAAAGTTAGGGTAGCGGATATTGAACGCTTGACGGGGATGCCCATTTCGAATGAACGTTATGTCAGAGAGCAGATTGAAATCAACGTTAAGTATGCTGGCTATATCAAAAAGGAGCAGCAGCAAATTAATAAATTACACCGTCAGGAAGCAAAGAAAATTCCTGCAGACATCGACTATAATGCAATTGATGGTTTAGCAACGGAAGCGCGCGAAAAATTTGCCAAAATCAGACCTGAAACTATTGCCCAAGCCGAACGTATTTCGGGGGTTAATCCGGCAGACATGGCAATTTTGAGTGTTTATGTGCAAAATGGTCGCTATGTTAAAATTCATAAATAAATTTAGTAAAAACTTAAAAATTGTAAAAAATATTTTTCTTTAAATAATGCACACAAAAGAATACACAAATTTTGTGGTAATGATCAAGTAATCACAAATATGATTATTGTTATTATCTAAAAGTTATAAAGTAATTGCTTAACTTTGTGAAGATAATATTTTTACAAAGCGCTTACACCTTGTGCTAATCGTTAATTTTGGTCACTTGAAATTGTGAAATTATATGTTTTAATACAATATGTAAGTAAACATGTATTTAAGGAGATGCACTTTAAAATGGCAAAAATTAATGGCGCAAATGCCATGCTCCAAGTTCTATTGGACTGGCATATTGATCATATTTATGGTTTTCCGGGTGGCTCATTTGATTCAACAATGAATGCTATCCATGACTTTAAGGGTAAGATGAAGTATATTGAGGTTCGGCATGAAGAAGCCGGTGCTTTAGCTGCTTCAGCTGAATATAAATTTACTGGCAAGGTCGGCGTATGCTTTGGTTCAGCCGGTCCTGGTGCTGTTCACTTGATGAACGGTTTGTATGACGCAAAATACGACAAGGTACCTATGGTTGCTATCGTAGCTAACGTCCCAACTGGTCGTCAGGATATGGATTTCTTCCAAGCTTTTGATGAAAAGCCTTGGTTTGATCCGGTTGCTGTTTGGGATCACCAAATTAAGCGTGCAGAGCAAATTCCTGCAATGATGGATGAAGCAATCCGTCAAGCATATGCTAAGAAGGGTCCAGCTGTCTTAATTCTTCCTAAGGACTTTGGCTGGGACAAGATTGATGATAATTTCCGTGTAAATTACAATGCATTGCAAGCAATTCCTAATTATGCAGCTCCAAGAAAAGACGAAGTTGAAGCAGCTGTAAAGGTCCTTGAAGAAGCAAAGAACCCAGTTGTTTACTTCGGTCTAGGTATGAAGGGTCATGGCGATGTCTTAGAAAAATTCGCTGAAAAATTCAAGACTCCATTGATGTCTTCAGTTATGGCTAAGGGTGTTGTTGAAGATAAATGCCCAGCTTACATGGGTTCAATTGGTCGTGTTGCTCCTAAGCCAAGTGACGATATTCAAACTCATGCAGATGCTGTTATCTGGGTAGGTAATGACTCACCATTCTCATTGTTCTTCTTTGACCCTAAGGCTAAAGTTGTACAAATTGATGTTGACTCAGAAAAATTAGGTAAGCGTCACGCAGTTGATGTTCCAATTTTGGCTGACGGTGCTAAGACTTTACAAGCTATTATTGATGCTGGTCAAGCTCGTGAAGAATCACCACTTTATAAGGCTGCTATTGCAGATCGTCAAAACTGGGAAGAATGGGAGCACAGCTTTGATGATTCAGACGAAATGCCAATTCGCCGTGAACCAATCTTTGACATCATCAACAAATATGCTGATGATGATGCACAATTTGCTATTGATGTTGGTAACATCAACATTGACTTCCAACGTTTAGTAAACTTGCATGATGACCAAACTTGGGCAACTTCAGGCTTGTACGCAACTATGGGCTTTGGTTCACCAGCTGCACTTGCTGCTGCAACTGCTCACCCAGAACGCGAAGTTTGGAACTTGAGTGGTGATGGTGGTTTTGCCATGATGAGCCAAGAATTGTTGACTGAAGCTCGCTACAACATGCATATCTTAAACGTTGTCTTTACAAATGAAACTTTAGGTTACATTGAAGCTGAGCAAGTTGATGAATCACACCAACCATTATCAGGTGTTATTATGCCTAATAACGACTGGGCTAAGGTTGCTGAAGGTATGAACGTGAAGGGTGTAACTGTACGCACTAAGAAGGAATTCGAAGACGCAGTTAAAGAATTCAAACAAATGGATGGACCAATGTTAATTGACATTAAGTTCACCCATGACATGCCTTACTCAACTGAATTGAATACTCTTGATGACCCAGAATTCGTTAAGAAGTATCAAGCTGAAGGTTTGAAACCATTTAGCTACTTTGCTGACAAGTACGGCTTGGTAGAAGATGCAGCTTCAGGTGCTTCAGAAGCTGAAGAAGAGGAGCCTGAGCCAGAACCAGAGCCTGATACAACTTCAGGTGCTTCAGCTCACTAATCACCGTATATATTGGTTTGAAAAAAGCGAAACTTTTGAAAGTTTCGCTTTTTTGCGGTCTTACAAGTATAATGATAGAGTATGAAACTTAAATGATGGAGGACTATAAATGCAACAGTTTGGGATTATAGGCTTATCTGTAATGGGTAAGAACCTTGCTTTGAATGTAAGAAATAATGGCTTTTCCGTTTCTGGTTTTTCTATTGATAAACCAGAAGTAGACGCTTTTGCTAAATATGAAGATGATAAGTTGAAGCCGACATATTCTTGGAAAGAATTTGTTGATTCTTTAGAGAAACCACGTAAGATTTTAATCCAAATTGCGGCTGGTAAACCAGTTGATGAAACTTTACAAAAATTATTACCACTTTTGGATAAAGGCGATATTTTACTTGACGGTGGAAATTCAAACTTTCATGACACTAACCGGCGTTATCATGAAATGGAACAACATGGTATTCACTTTATTGGCATGGGTGTTTCAGGCGGTGAAGAGGGTGCTTTAAATGGTCCAGCTTTGATGCCGGGTGGAGATGAAGATGCTTATAAGAAAGTCGCTCCGATTTTAGAAGCAATTGCAGCTAAAAACTCTGAAGGTCATCCATGCGTCAGCTTTATTGGGCCTGAAGGCAGCGGTCACTATGTTAAGATGGTACATAATGGGATCGAATATGGCATTATGCAGGAATTTTCTGAAGTTTATGATATCCTACGTAAAGTTGCAGGCAAAACAAATGATGAAATGTCAGCTATTTTTGCTCACTGGAACGAGGGGCTGGTTAAAGCCTATCTAAGTGAGATTACGGCTGAGGTTTTAAAGCAAAAGGACGATTTAACACCTGATCATGTAATTGATCATATCCTGAATATTGCTTCTTATAAAGGTACGGGAAATTGGATGCTGGAAG
>NZ_KQ033871.1:1931103-1984046 GCF_000967195.1 Lactobacillus kullabergensis | reverse complement strand
ATGGCGTGCACTTAGGTGTTCCAATCAGTGTTATTGCAGAAGCTGTTATTAGCCGTTTCATGTCCAAGGCCACTACACGTGAAGGCAAGGAAATAAAGTGGAACGGTGAAGTTCCACAGGACTTAGTTGATAATTTGGGTAAAGCATTGCAATTAAGCCAAGCTGTTGCTTATGCTCAAGGCTTCCAGCAATTAAAAATGGCTGCAGATGCATATAACTGGGACTTGCGTTATCCGGCTATTGCTCAATCATGGGAAGCAGGCTGCATTATTCGCTCATCAATGCTAAAAGATATTGAAAAGGCATTTGCTGAAGGTAAAAAACTCGACAACATGTTCCAGGACCCTTATTTCAAGGATTTGATGAATAAAAACATTCCTGCACTCCGCGCTGTGATTGAACTTGCTACTGAAGCTGGTATTCCAACCCCAACATTAAGTGCATCATTGAACTACTTGGAATCAATTTTCAATCCTAGTCTACCTGCAAACTTAATTCAGGGTCAACGTGATTACTTTGGTGCTCACACTTACTTTAGAAACGACCGTGATGGTGTTTATCACACAGAATGGTATGAAGAAAAATAATGTTACACGTGTAACAACTAAAACCAGTTAAGTCGCAACTTTAACTGGTTTTTTGCTAGCGTTAAATAAAGAAAGTGGAGGTAATATGAAAGATAAAAAAGAACAAATAAAACTTTTACTGGAAGCTATGGTAGTTGGACTGTTCAGTGGCTTTGTAGTAGGCTTCTTTCGTTTTGGCATAGGAAAGATGACTGAGCTGTGGCTTAACTTGTTTCACGTGGCACATCGGAATGCATTATGGTTCATCCCGATTGTTATTGGACTTGCTTTAGTAGGATTAATTGCTGGTTATTTTGTTAAAAAGTATCCTCACGTTGGTGGATCAGGCATTCCTGAAGTTAAATTACAACTTGCAGGAAATTTAACTTTAAAGTGGTGGCCCACATTGTGGCGTAAAGTTATTGGTGGCATTTTGGTAATCAGCACAGGCTTGTTTTTAGGTCCTGAGGGGCCTTCTTTACAAATAGGTTCAACTATCGGTCAAGGCATTGGAGAGGGCACTAAGGAGTCAAAAACAAACTCTAGGGTGTTGTTAGCGACAGGAGCAGCTAGTGGATTAGCTGCAGCTTTTGGAGCGCCATTAAGTGGTGCTTTATTTGTACTTGAAGAAGTTTTTCATAATTTTTCTCCACGAATTTGGTTAAATGCACTTGCAGGTGCTTTAGTGTCAGATTTTGTTGTTTCAAATATTTTTGGTCAAAAACCGTCTTTGTCCCTTGTTTATCGCCATAGTTTTCCAGTAAAACTATATGGCTACTTACTTGTCTTAGGTTTAATTTTAGGCTTATTGGGTCATCTATATAAAGTTGGCTTATTTAAAGGGAAAAAGATATACGCTAAAATTACTTTCTTGCCAAGTTGGCTGTATGGATTAATTCCACTGACACTATTAATTCCGATCGCTTATTTTTGGCCCTTAATCACTGGACCTGGTAATCGTTTAATTTTAGCCTTGCCACATATTATTCGTCATAGCAGCTGGAAAATAGTTGGTCTACTATTGTTTTTCTTTATTGTGAGAATTGCTTTTTCTATTATTTCTTACGATTCAGGACTACCAAGTGGTATTTTCTTACCCATATTGACAATGGGAGCTGTGATTGGTGCCAGTTATGGCCTGATGTTAGTTCAATTACATTTATTGCCGGCTAAATTAGTGATAAACTTGATTATTTTTGCAATGGCCGGATTTTTTGCAGCTGTGATTCGTGCTCCTTTCACGGCAATAATGTTAATTACTGAAATGGTAGGATCGTTACTCCATTTAATGCCACTAGCGGTTGTAGCTTTCATTGCGCTTTTGGTTGATATGCTCCTGAATGGTGACCCAATATATGGTACCTTAGCTCGTGCGATGTCATCGAAAAGTAAAAATGATGTTCCTATTATATCTGGTAAAACTGATCAACTGACTGTGCCGATTTATGAGGATAGCCGTCTAGCAGGTAAAGAAATTATGCAGGTGAAATGGCCTAAACATACATTGGTTAAGGCAATATATCGTGATGGTCAATATGTAGTTCCCAATGGCCAGTCTATAATTAAAGCCGGTGATTCTCTGGTTTTAACTCTTGATGCAGGTCAGCGCGGACATGTTTTTAGTCAGATAAAACGAATGCAAAAAGTAGAATATGATGGCTAAAGGGTGTAAAGAAAATTATTAGATAAATTTCCATTTTTATAACAATTTTAAAAGCTAATAAATCTACGTTTTTAAACATGATCTATTAGCTTTTTTATTATATCAAATTTTATTTTTTTAGATATTTAGGTGAAGTTTCTGGTGCCCAGATTAAACAAATGACAAAAGCAAGAAAGAGAACGCAAGCACAAACAAGCATTGCTAAGTTGGGTCCACCAAGTTCTGTTAAAATTGGCAATAAAAATGTACCGGCAGCAGCGCCAATGCGACTGATTGTAATATAGGTTCCACACACCACCGGCTCCAATTAATCCAGTCCACATGTTACTAATTTGAATGTATTTGGCAGCACTGTTCATAGCTACGCCGGTAATTCTTAGTGAGAAGCCACAAGTAAATTGCCCTAAAGCAATTGCAGTCATTACGCGTAAATGAACTTTTGCAAGAGGTGCCTTTTTATAATCTTTTTTAATTGTTTTTGTCTTTTTTTCTTTCATGATAATAGACTAAATACGAGCTACTTAATCTACTTTACAACTTCCCTTTCATTGAATGAATTAACTGCTACTTAACATAACAAATTTTGACGATTCGTGCAAAAATAACCTAAAATTAATTAAAAGCAAAAATTCATTTTTTAAAAATTAAAATGAATATAACTAAAACTAAGGCTGCAAGGAGCCAAATACTAAAATTTACCACTGCTTTTGCAGTATTTTTATTATCAAGGTTAGTGTGATTAATCAAATATTCGCAGGCAAATATCAAAAAGCTGAATGCGACCAGCCACAAAATGGCACAGAGTCTTCCAGCAATTGAATAAGGGAAAAAGCCAGAATTAAGACTGGTTAGTAAAGCAACAACAAAAAACGTAACAGTGCCAATATAGCGGCTGAACCATTTCTCTTTAGTGTTAGACATGATAATTTACCTTCTTTCATGAATAAAATGTAAATATTTTTATGAATTATAATAGCAAATAAATAAAAAATAAAGTGTAATTTATCAATTAAGCATAAACAAAAAGGCCACTTCTAAAAGTGGCCTTTGTAATTAGACAGATATTCTTACATATTTGTGATCAGGAAAAAGAGGACAAATACGACTAACAGAACATACATCATTGGTGAAACTTTCTTGGCCTGTTTAGAAGCGATCATAGTAATCGGGTAAGCAATCATGCCAAGAGCCAAGCCATCAGAAATGCTATACGTTAAAGGCATACCAACTACTGTTAAAAATGCTGGAAGGGCAATCTCAAATTTATCCCAGTCAATTTTTTTCAGGTTTCCTGCCATGAGCACCCCAACAATAATCAATGCTGGAGCAGTAACAGTAGTAGGGATAACCGCCAAAAGCGGGCTGAAAATCATTGAAATCAAGAAAAAGATTCCTACAAAGATTGCAGTTAAACCTGTGCGACCACCCATAGCGATGCCGGCACTAGATTCAACAGATGTACCAAGTGGTGCAGTTCCTAAGACTGCTCCTTCAACCATGGCTAACGAATCCGATAGGAACGCTCTACCAATTCGTGGTATTTTACCATTTTGATCAACCATTCCTGCTTGTTCACTCATGCCAATCAGCGTTCCTGCAGTGTCGAAGAAAGTAACCAGTAAAAAGGTTAAAACTACCATGAATAGTTGGGGAGTATTAATATCTTTTAAATGAAATACGGCTTGACCAAAGGTAGGAGCAATGCTTGGTGCACTGGCGATAATACCTTTAGGAACAGCTACTTGGCCAATAATAACCCCAAAGACAGCTGTTACTACCATACCGATAAAAATGGAACCTGGCACATTCATTGCCATTAAAATCACAGTTAAAACTAAACCGAAGAGGGTAATCCAAACGGCTGGTGAATTAAATTTGCCCAGAGTAACTAAATTTGAATCACTATTAACAATTAATTTGCCGTTTTGCAGGCCAATAAAGGCAATAAATAAGCCAATACCAGCCGAAATAGCATATTTGAGATCCTGCGGAATAGCATCGACTACTATTTCACGAAGTTTCAAAACTGTTATTAAAATAAACAAAACAGATGCAACTAAAACAGCAGCTAAGGCAGTTTGCCAGTTAATGTGCATTCCGCCACAAACGTTGTAAGCAAAAAATGCAGCACTGCCAAGTGTGGGAGCCAAGGCTACAGGATAGTTAGCAACCAGACCCATAATAAAACAGCCTATTGCAATTGAAACTGCGGTTACTGTAAAAGCCGCTCCCTTATTAATACCTGCTGCGTGTAAAATGTTAGGGTTAACAAAAAGGATGTAGGAGAGACTGACAAACGTGGTTAATGCAGCTATTAACTCGCGTTTAACAGTGGTATGAGCATCGTTTAAATGAAAGACTTTATCTAATGTCGTCATTTTTCCTCCAAAAAATATTAAAATTATAAAGAACTAATATAACTAGTATATAACTTATTAAGCCTAGAAATCCATTTTATTCAAAATTATTTCCCAGGTAATAAAAAAAGCAAATCTGGATAGATTTGCTTTAACAGCTTACCACATACCAATTAGTTTCATCCAGGCTAATCCGATTATGCCATAAACTAAGATATAGA
Organism: Lactobacillus kullabergensis; assembly: GCF_000967195.1. Taxonomy (GTDB): domain Bacteria; phylum Bacillota; class Bacilli; order Lactobacillales; family Lactobacillaceae; genus Lactobacillus; species Lactobacillus kullabergensis. Next base: position 1,979,239 of record NZ_KQ033871.1, on the reverse strand, counting down.
AGATACCGAATATAAAACTTAATTTCCACCATTCATCTTGTTTGACATAGCCAGAAGAAGCTAAAACTGAAGCGGCAGGGCTAGAATAATGAGTTGTGGAACCCATGATTGCTGAAAATAATGCTAAAAACTGGGCTGCTAGTAATTTAGGTGCTCCAGCTGAAATAGCTACAGTTAAAAGTGGCAGATACATTGCTGAATTATGAGCTGTGGCACTTGCAAACAAGTAATGAGTGTAGAATAAAACAAGTGCTAAAACTACTAGAACTAATAGCCAGTTGAGACCCTTCATTGCGCTGGAAATACTAGTTGATATCCAACCTATTAAACCGAATTGAGTTAGTTTTTCAGCCATGAATACTAAAATAGATAACCAGATCAGAATGTTCCAAGCTCCGGTTTCACTTAGCAAGTCTTTTGGTGCTAATACACCTGTGAGTAGTAAAAGTGAAACAGAAATAAATGCAATTAATGTAGCATCTATTCCTAGAGTACTGGAAAGCATCCAGAGTACTAAAGTAATTGCAAAAATAATTGCCATTAATTTTTCAGACAAAGTAAGTTTACCCATTTTTGCCAGTTCACCATCAGCCCACTCCTTAGCGTTAGGAGTTTCCTTGATTTCTGGTGGGTAAAGTTTATAAACAAAATATGGTACAACAATTAAACAAATTGCTGCAGGAACAATGCTGGCCATTAGCCATGGCATCCAGCTAAGAGTTACACCTGCTTTACCAGCGAGTGCAACAGCAATTAAGTTAGGTGCACAAGCAGTCATAAATAATGATGAAGTAATAATGTTAACTTGAAATTCTGTAAAAGTTAGATATGCTCCCATCTTTTTACGTGATGGGTCATTGGGCTTAGAGTCAAATGTATTTGCTAATGATTGAATTAATGGATATACCACGCCACCTGCTCTCGCACCATTTGAAGGAGTTGCAGGAGAAACTATTAAGTCAATAGCACCAATAGCATAGCCTAAGCCTAAGGATTTATGACCAAACCATTTAACAAAATATAAAGCAATTCTTTGACCTAAGCCGGTTTTTACAATACCACGTGAAATCATAAAAGCCATAACGATTAGCCAAGCAGATGAATTGGAGAATGCGTCAATGGCACCTTTTGCAACGACTTTTCCGTTAACAACTTTGTCGGCAAGGGGTGCAAGCCCGAGGCAAATAGTGAGAGTAAATCCTATTAAAGTAACACCGCTAATAGCTATAGGTAACGTAATACAACCAATGATAGTTCCAATAAATATTGCCAGCATATGCCAAGCTTGGACTGATACTCCGGCAGGACGAATTGGGGTCGTAAACCAGAAAATAAGACCAAACAACAGTGGCAATATAAATTTTTTATAATCTATCGTCTTCATAAAAGACTCCCTTCTAAATAAAAAAGCAAATATATTAGGCGGATAAACACCTCTATATTTGCTTAGTTTAACATATTATTCGTTTAAAACAATCAGTAAGTTTAAAAATTTAATACCCATAAGAATACGATGAATACGAAGAAAAGTATCCACATCATTGGTGTAACTTCTTTTGTTCTCTTAGCGGCAACCATACATATAGGATATGTTATTAGTCCTAGAGCCAAACCATCTGAAATTGAATAAGTTAAAGGCATACCAATTAAAATTAAGAAGGCTGGAACAGCAATTTCCATTTTATCCCACTGAATATGAGCGGTGTTTTGAGCCATCAAGACACCAACAATAATTAGTGCTGGAGCCGTTACGTGAGTTGTAAATAAGCCTAAGAGTGGACTAAAGATCATTGATATTAAAAAGAAAATTGCTACAAAGACGGCTGTTAAACCTGTTCTGCCGCCAACAGCAATACCAGCACTAGATTCGACAAATGCACCAACTGGTGAAGTTCCTAAGACTGAGCCAACCATCATGGCCGTGGAGTCTGAAGCCAGCGCTTTACCTACCCGGGGCATCTTATTGTCTTTCATAAAACCGGCTTGCTGGGCTAAGCCAATTAAAGTACCTGCAGTATCAAAGAAGGTTACTAAAAGAAAAGTAAGAACAACAACCCACATTTGTAAAGTATTGATGTCTTTAACATGAAAAATTGCTTGACCAAATGATGGAGCGATGCTTGGTGCAACAGAAATTATTTTAGTTGGTAAAGAAATTTGCCTTGTGACTACACCGAAGATGGCTGCTAAAACCATTCCAATAAAAATAGCACCTGGCACGTTTAAGATCATTAAAATAACAGTAACAATTAAGCCAAAAATGGTAATCCAAACGGCTGGATCATGAAGAGAACCTAAACCAACCAAAGTTGATTTGTTTGCTACAATTAAGCCACCGTCTTGCATTCCCAAAAAAGCGATAAACAAACCAATTCCAGAAGAAATTGCGAATTTTAAATCAGAAGGAATAGCGTTAATTATCTTCTCCCGTAGCTTAAACATAGTAATTAAAATAAAGATGATCGATGCGACAAAAACAGCAGCTAAGGCTGTTTCCCATGAAACATGCATGCCTACGCAAACTGTATAAGCAAAAAACGCATTGATTCCTAAGGCTGGTGCTTCTCCAATAGGATAATTGGCAACAATTCCCATTATTGCAGTACCCAAGGCACTAGCTAAGGCAGTTGCTGTGAAGACTGCTCCTTTATCCATGCCACTGGCTCTCAGAACACTGGGATTAATAAATAAAATATATGACATGCTGATAAAAGTTGTTAATCCAGCAAGAAATTCAATTTTTACATTAGTTTTATACTTATCGAGTTGAAAATAACTCTTTATAAAGTTCATCTAATCTCTCCCAAAATATTGTTCGCGTTTTACATTAAATTTAACGCCTTTAACAGTTTATCATTCATTTAAAGCGATGTAAATACGAATTATATGTGTAAAAATATAGTAAAATAAATACAATTTGCAAATAAAAGTACGTTTGACAAAATTGACCAACTAATGCTTTACTCGGTAAAATAAACATAAATCAGTAGTGGATTATACATCTTGTTAGGAGAAAAAATGGGAATACTAATTTTTTCGGATATAGACGGCACATTAATCAACTCAAAGCAAGAAGTTACACCGAAGACTAAACTTGCCATTCGTAAACAAATTATTAAAGGCAATGTATTTGTGCCAGTTTCTGCACGTATGCCTAAGGCAATTATGTCTGTTGTGGGAGAAATTACCAAATCATGTCCAATGGTAGCCTATAATGGTGCTTTGGTTTTAGATGAAATGGGTCATATCCTTGATTCTCATTTTATGTCTTCTACAAAAGCTGCCAAAATATGTTCTTATATCGAAGGTAAAAATAATGGTGTTGTGTGGAATGTCTATAGTGACGACAACTGGTATTATTTCCCAGGTAATAATAATGGTTTGGTTGAAAATGAGGAGAAAATTGTTAAATTTAAAGCTCAACCTAGTTCGATTACTGAAATAGAGCAACTCAAAAATGTACATAAAATTTTGCTCATGGGGACACCAGACTTATTAGATGCTACTCAAAAAGAATTAAGGCGGCTCTATCCAGAACTCTATATAGTGAAATCTGCCGCAAATTTATTGGAGGTCGTTGTTAAACGAGTTTCTAAAGGTCAAGGGGTAAAAGTAATAGCCCAGGCTTTTGGCATGGAACTGAAAGACTGCTGGGCTTTTGGGGATAATTATAATGATGAGAAAATGCTTCAATCAGTAGGTCATCCTGTAATAATGGGAAATGCACCAGAAGACTTGAAAAAGAAATTTAGAACTACTTTAGATAACAACCACGATGGAATAGCTGCAGTACTTGATAGTTTAAATTAATCCTTTTTCGTTTGAAGTAAAGGAGATTCGGCTTTGTTGCCAAACCATTTGTGGTTAATCTTTGTTAAGGTACCATTTTTTGCCAGCTTTTCTAAGGCGTAATTAATTTTCTTGTGCAAGGTTAAGTCGCTTTTTCTCATACCTACACCAAATTCTTCTTTTGGAAAAGGACTTTCGATCTCAGTAAAGTTTTCAGGATGTTTTTGTCGCGAAATGTAATAATTTGCATAGGTGCTATCAATTAACAACCCTTGGATGCGACCTGCATTTAGATCTATAAAAGCATTAGTAAAGGAATCATAAAGAATCGGGTCCTGATTTTTAATATGATTTTTAAAGACTTTTGGATATTTCATTACGTCATTATAGCCGGAAGAGCCGGTTTGAACGCCCAAAGTCTTATTTTTCATTGCGGCAATGGTATTAATTTTATTCTTTTTAAGACTTACTAATACCTGAGAAGTATATAAGTAAGTTTTACTAAAACTTACCTTAGCTTCACGCTCAGGGTTTTTGCTAAAACCATTCCATATGAGATCAATTGTGCCGTTTTTTAATTCAGTAGTATTCATGGACCAGTCAATTGTTTGAAAACTAACGTTAATACCGTATTGTTTAAATACAGCATTTGCAAGGTCAACGTCGTAACCAATTAACTGACCATTTTTTTGCCTAAAGTCCATGGGCACAAAAGTATCATCTACACCAACTGTAACATAGCCACGTTGCTTGATATGAGACCAGTTGTCAACTGCGTTAGCTTTTCTATTAACTGATATGCCACTACAGGCAGAAATAAATAAAGTACAGATGAGCGTTATTATGAGGGTTAAGAGGCGCTTAGTTTTCACTTATATTACCTTCTTATCATCTAATGCTTTCACTTTGAATACCTGATCGGCCACTTGGCGAGCAAATTCCATGTCATGGGTAACAATAATTTGTGTCATGTTGTTATTATTTTTAAGTTTTAAAATTATTTCTCCAACTTTTGTTCTTAAAGCAGGATCTAAAGCAGAAGTAGGTTCGTCATAACATAAAATATGGGGTTCCATTGCTAGCGCACGTACAATAGCTACTCTTTGTTGCTGACCTCCAGAGAGCTGATAGGGATAGAGCTGCTCTTTACCCGTTAAATCTAGTTGTCCAAGTAACTTTCGCGCACGGGTTTGTGCTTGATCTGCACTTTCTTTTAAAACTAGTGTTGGTGCCAAGGTAATATTTTCGATTACAGTTAAATTGGGAAAAAGCTCATAGCTTTGAAAAACGACTCCGATAATATGACTTTTGCTATCAGGAGCGGCTGGGTCAAACTTTTGCCCATCCCACAAAAAATCACCGGAATCAATTTTTTCTAAACCACTTAAGCAGCGCAGCAAAGTAGTTTTGCCTGCTCCAGATGGTCCTACAATGGCTAAAATTTGTCTGTCAGGAATAGTTAAGTTTAACTTGTTTAAAATCGTACGAGAGCCAAATTTTTTGGTAATGTTTTTAAGTTCTAGCATAGTATTTCCCCTAATTTACTTCCACTTTGCAAAATTGTGTTCAATTTTTTTCAGCAAAAATGATGCGATACCCGTCATTAATAGATAAATTATACCAACTATCACTAAAGGAATTAGTGTTACATCTCTTGCTGTAGCAACATTGCCGGCACGTAAGAGCTCACCCAAACCAATGACATAGACTAAAGAAGTATCTTTAACTAAGTTGATCACTTCATTGCCAATTGAGGGTATAACTATTTTGCTGACCTGAGGAATAATAATATGGCTCAATGTTTGCCAGTAATTTAGTCTTAAAACGCGAGCACTTTCGTATTGACCTACAGGGATTGATTGAAAGCCACCACGGAATATCTCAGCAAAATATGCCGTATAGTTTAAAATAAAGGCGAAAAGTGCTGCATCATAGCGCTCAAAGATGATGCCGACTATAGGCAAACCATAGAAAATAAAAATTAATTGCAGCAGAAGGGGAGTACCCCGCATAATCCAAATGTAAAATTTTAAGATTAATCTTAAGGGCTTAAAATGCGAAAGCAAGCCTAGGCTGACTATAATTCCCAAGGGAATAGAAACAATTAAAGTCCAAAAGAATAAAATTAATGTCATCTTTGCACCTGAAATTAAAGAGGGCATAATTGAAAGGATATAGTTCATTTTTTCTCCTTTTTACTGAAATTAATTTGATTAGAGAGGCTAATAGGGCAACTCTTTTGATACTAGCTCAATTATATAAATTGATTAAAAAAATATGTGAAAAAATATATGTTTTAATCATAACATAGTTTTCGAAATTTTATTTAATTAATATGGAAATTTGTAACTTGCTGATAGTTGATTTAATAAGCATGACATGAAAAAAGCCACTAGCTGTAGCTAATGGCTCTTTAAAATGATTTATGGTTGCTCAATTTGAATAGCTGTGGACTTGTCCCAAGATTTAGGCAATTTACCCATTTCTTTTAGCTTGGCAACGATTTGATCAAGTACAACTTCTCTAGCATGGTCATCAGTCATGAAGTCTAGCTTGTCACCATCTATTTCCATTTTAGGAGAGTAATCGTATTTTTCATACCAGGGTTTGTAGTAACGCAAAAGTCTCTTATAATAATCTTCCAGCGTCGCGTCATAACTCAGCTGTTCGTATGGTCGACCACGTTTTTGAATCCTTTTAATCATAGTGTCATATGAAACCTTAATATGAACCAGAAGATCAGGATTTTTCTTTGGCATGTGCTTAAGTTCACCCATCATATTATTGAGCAGTTCATAATATGTATCAACTTCTTCTTTGGTAGCCCGACCAATGTCTGCATTCATTTGGAAGAAAAGGGCATCTTCATAAATTGAACGATCAAGAACGTTATTATCATCAGTTAATGCATCCTTGATACTACGAAAACGAGTATTTAGGAAAAATACCTGAAGTAAGAATGCATACTTTTTAGGATCGGCATAAAAAAGTGGCAAAACAGGATTGTTATCGACACTCTCATAAAATGGTTTGGTTCCTAAATACTTAGCTAATATACTGGTTAAACTGGATTTACCGGCTCCAATTGGCCCGCTTAAAACAATAACTGTCATCACGTTCCTTCTCTATTCTAAATTGCCTATTGCGTGCAACTTATTATCAATTTGATTTAAAACTTCTTTTTTTGCATCTTCATCGCAGATAAAATCGTATTTATCCCCATCAATTTTAATTTTAGGTGAGGCATCATATTTTTCATACCATGGTTCATAATACTTAATTAACCGTGCGTAGTAGTCTTTTAAACTGGGATCTGTGCTAATTTGTTCAAATGAACGTCCACGTTTTTTTATGCGCTTAAGCATAGTGTCTAGAGAAACGTGAATGTAAATTAGTAAATCTGGCTTTTTGCTGGGATTACCTGGGGTATCTTCCATCATATTTTCGAGTAGACTATCATATATCTTAAACTCAGTTGGATCAGCTACTTTACTGTCCGCGTTCATTTTGAAAAAGAGTGCATCTTCATAAATTGAACGGTCAGATACACTATTTTTTTCACGAATTGCCTGGTTGATTTGTGCTAAACGGTGGTTAAGCAAATAGATATTAAGCAAAAAAGTATAGCGTTTCATGTCTTGGTAATATAAAGGAAGAACAGGATTATTATCTACTCCCTCATAAAAGGCTTGTGTACCTAAGTGCTCAGCTAAAATACTAGTTAAACTGGATTTACCGGCTCCAATTGGCCCACTTAAAACAATAACTTGGATCACGTTCTTTCTTAAATACAATATATAGATTCTTATTTAGTTTAATACGAGATATAGTGGTAGACAAGGAAAAAGTAAATTTAAATTGTAGTGAAAAAGTCAAGTGATTTTGTATAATACAGAAGTAAAAAAGTTGTAGTTATTGTCAAAATTGAAAATTTTAACTTATGATTTTAAACTGTGTTACACGTGAAACTAAAATAAATCCTCAAAATTAAACTAATAGTTATTAACTTGCAATAGAGTTAGAGCATGATGGAAATATTTATTCTATAGCAAGCCGTACAGCTGGCATTTAGCTTTTTTATTGTTAAAGCAAACGAAGCTGAAAGCAGTTGCATGATTTAATTCAATTAAAACATGATAATGATATCTCAACTATGAAACAAAATTTTTTTAAGAATATAAAGCAGTTGCACTATTTATATACTGTTGCGAAGAAATAATTCTAAATATAAAAATTAAAAATAGATTGCTTTTATATTATAAAAACCATAAAATGATAAATAAATTATAAAGGTAGTAGAAAATACTTCAAATAAAAAGGGCAAATTAGTATGTTTCATGCCGTAATTGGTACTTAGGGGATTTTTAGAAGGAATGCTAAAGCCCACAATAATTAAATTATTTGAGAGCCTGCAGCTTTGAAATAGGTCAAAGATTAATGTTCTTTGCAAACTGTTTCTCTCAGGAAGATATGTCATTTTAGTATTAGCTCTAAAAATAGATGTTTTGACAGGAAGTAAATCATGGACGATACTATAACAAAATTTTCGCTTTGGACCTACATTAAATGTAATTCAGGCATGTATGTGATTCTGGCTATTTTCTATTTTGGCCGGAATTTGGCACAAACTGCTGCCAGCATTTTTAAAGGTAATGCACTTACTGCTTTGACTCAGCATAATTTAAACGGCTTTATGATTGATACAGGTTTAAACTTGCTTAGCTGGGGCTTTTTTCTGATTTTCTTTTTTTGTAGTTCACGATATTCTGCTGTAATCATCAAGGCTGTCGATAATTCCATTAGGAACGCATTGGCCCATATAATTGGTCGCCAAGAGTATGAAGACTTCAACAAGCACACGGAAGCTGACTATGTTTCCTGGTTTACTAACGATATTAACCAAATTAATCAAGATGGCTTTTTCAGTTTAGAGCAAACATTTAGCAGTGCGCTTTTGGGCATTATTGCCAGTGTCATCCTGTTTTCTTACCATCCACTCTTATTTGTAACCACTTTGGTTTTTGCTGTTGTTATGATTTTATTTCCCCGTCTTTTTAAGAAAAAGTTGGAACAACTGTCGCAAAAACAAAGCAGGCAAAATGAAGTATTAACGTCAAAAATAACTGATGTTCTTGAGGGCTTTGTCAATCTGCTCACACTTGGTCAGCAGAAATTGCTCAATAAAATAGTTCTTGCGGCATCAGATAAGACTGGACAGGCTCGGGTTAATTACATTACGGAAATGTCCTTTTCTAATGCACTGATTAACCTGATTAGTGTATCTGCTCAAACTATTTTAACTGTTGAATCCGGATACCTGGCCTTTCACAACCAGATTCCAATTGGAGCTATTTTAATTGTTGGTTCAATGTCCGGGAATGTTTTTGGCAGCTTGACAGAAATCAGTATTGATCTAACTTCAATTCGGGCAGTTCAACCTATTTTTGACAAATATAATAAATTAGCTAATACGCAGGAAAAAACAGGGGATAAGAATGTTGCTCCTTTGACTCAGCAAATTGCATTTAGTGACCTTTCGTTCAGCTATCCTAATAGTGACAGACCTATTTTAATGAATGTTGCCGGCAGCATTAAACGAGGCGAACGCGTGGCCATTGTTGGTCCGTCTGGTTGTGGCAAGTCAACCCTGGTAAAATTAATCGGTGGTTTGTTAACAGGTTACCAAGGTTCACTTACTTGGGATAATGATGAATACAACGAACTCAGTTTAAGTTCACTGCACAAGCAGATTGCTTACATTGACCAGTCTGCCTATATTTTTGACGGCAGCCTGCGTTATAACATCACTTTAGATCGTGAGACAACTGAAGAAGAGCTGAAGACTGCGATTAAACGTGCAGGTTTGGGAAAATTTGTCGCTGACAGCGCTAGCGGGCTTGACACTGTTTTAAAACACGCCGGTAACAACATTTCGGGTGGACAAAAGCAACGAATTGCACTGGCACGGCAATTGCTGGGTAATCCGCAGGTTATTTTGGCTGATGAAATTACTTCCGCAATTGATGAAAAAGATGGCCAGAAAATTGAACAAAGTTTACTCAATTTGAATGATATAACTCTAGTCTACATTTCCCATCACTTGCGACCAGAAATTAAAAAGCAGTTTGATCAAGTAATCGAATTGGGATGATAGAATACTAAATCTTTTATTGACCAATTAAATAAGCTGTGAAACTCTAGTCTTTTAGATTATGGGCATAGTGTTTTATGCAGATACAGTCAATGAAGATACTCTTAAATGCAAATGCAGCTATTACCTAATATTATGCAGAAATAAGCGGCAAAATTGATGGCTTCTTAGGAGATATAATGTTTCCACGCACCGCCTTTTAAATGGAATGATAAAAATGAATGATGAACAATTTTTTAAATTAAGAAAAGGATTATAATTAAAAAAGTGTATTATGTTATGTAAAAAATATGCAAACGTATATAAGCTGCTAGTTGGCCGAGTCACGACCAACATCGCCGACAGCCTGTTCTACATGGCGGTGCTCTGGTACTTCAAGGAGACCGGGCACTCACCTTTCATGGTAGCGGTCCTGTTGACCGTTACTTCCGGGATTGACATGGTCTCGTTCGGCTTGGGCCCCCTGATTGACCGCATCTCAATGAAGAAGCTGCTGAACTATTCCACCATCATCCAGGCTGCAATTAGCGCCGCGGTGGTGGGGGTGTTGCAGCTGGGCCAAGGCGACATCAGGGCTGACGCCGTGGTCTTAATTCTTTACACGGCCTCCACGGTTCTTTCAACCATTATTTACCCGGCCGAAACCAAACTGCTGCCGCTGTTTGTCGCGGAAAAAGACATGCTCCACTTCAACGGCCTGTTCCAGGTGACCTACGGCGTTTTGGACTTAGTTCTGGACGGTTTTGCCACCTTTCTGATTGCGACAACGTCAATCAGCATGACCGTGGTCATCTCCGGCGTGGTTTTTGCGCTGGCCCTGCTGACCTACGGGCGCCTGCAGATTAACGCCCTGGCCAAGGACGTCTTGGAGAGTGAGGAGTACTTCACCGGCTCCTACTGGAAGGACCTACGCGTCGGCTGGCAGACGCTGAAGGATGAAAAGAACATCCTGGAACTGATCCTGCCACTTTGCGTCGTCAACTTCTTCTACGGCATTTTCGACGTGGGCCTGCCGTATTTTGGGCAGAGCTACGTTCATGACTCGGCAATCGGCTACGGCGGCTTGCTGATGGCATCGTCTCTGGGCGGCATCGCCGGTGCCTTCCTGGTGCAGCACTTCAAGCTGGGCAAGAAGAGCATGGAATTGTTCATCGCAATTTGCTTTGTGGGTGCTGGCATCTTCCGCCTCCTGGTTCCGCTGACGGCGGATCTGAGCGTCCTACTCATCCTGCTGAACTCGGCCGTCTCCTCTTTGTGGCTCACCATGATGAACACGGACTTTGAGGCCCTGGTGCAGGTCAGCTTCTCGTCTGCGGTGCTGGGGCGCATCGAGACCATCAACGACAGCATCCTGTCCGTCATGATTCCACTCGGGACGATGGCGGGGGGACTGGTGGTTGACCGGCTGGGCGCAATCAGCACGCAGTACATTTACGGCGTTACGCTCCTGCTCGCGGCGGTCTACTACCTCGGCGTGGTCAGGCACAAGGCCAAGAAGTAAAAAGAATCCGCATGGCATTAACATGATTATTCATCAGATTCTGTTGCTATAGTTTGGTGATGTTTTGATTGAGCATTCAGACTAAAAATAGATATGCCCCTTGAAATTAAAGTAGTTTAATAATTTCTAGTTAAGGACTAACTTCCGATATTAAATCGGGGTTAGTCCTTTCAGCTTGCTTGTTTCGGTAAAGGTAAGTTCTTGAAGGTCTGTTCAAAGCCGTAGAACATATTCCACTTTAAGGTGCCAAAGGAAGCCTACCACACACCCGATGAATTATATGAAAGAAGATTAGATTGTATCTATCAGATCAAGTAGGGTATTCAACTTAAAATTGCAATTTTCGAAATTAAGAAAGATACTAGATTTTTTTAAAAAACAAGCTCCGACAGCTATTATTGAAGAGAATGTAAATAGCGTTGAAAATTTTAAAACAGAATCTGCTGATGAGTATAATAGAGCAAAAAGTTATCTTGGCGAAAATAATAATTCGTTTAAATCTTTTCATGTAAGTGTGGATTCCGCAAGAGATTTCTTGTGTTTATTGAATTTGCTGGGTGCAATACATGCAAATTTTAATATACGTTCAAAGCCTTTTATAATAGAAGGAGAAGAAAACAGCAAGGCGCTAAAAAGAGAGAACGACTATTATAACAACTGGATGGAGTGTTTTTCAAACTATGAATTTATGATAGTTGATTTTGATGAAACTGCTTTAGACCAGGATCAATATTACGGTTAATTTCATTAATTCATAAAAGGCAGTAGAGTTATGAAATGACCCCCAAATTTAGGACAAATTTGGAGGCTATTTTTATGACTAAATTATCTAAACAAGATAAAATTAAAATCAAACTAAAAGGACTAACTCCGATTGGAATATCGGCAATTAGTCCTTAGTTAACAACTAATATAAAGTGTCCTAATTTTAGGGTTCACATCAAAATTATGCTATACTTCTTTTCTCGTGAGTTCATAATTTACTTGTTCTCAGACATGCACTTTATAAATTTTGTGTTTGCAGATTGAAATTATGTTTATTATTTAACTCTAGATTCTTTAGATTCCTTTTTCTTTTCTTCGGCTTTATCTTGAACCTTGTCTTTTTGATCGCTAATTTTATCCTTAGTGTCACTAGCAGCCCCGGTGATACGGTCTTGTAAGCTGACAGAATCTTTTTCGTGTTGCTCTTTAGTTTTAATATCAACTACAGTAACATTGACTTCAACAGTATCAAGACCAGTCATTTCTTTGACTTTTTCTTGAATTTTTTGCTTAATTTGATCATATAGTTTAGTAATATCAACGCCATATTCTGCAACAATTTCAATGTCAACAGCTACTTGTTTTTTACCAACTTCAACGTTTACACCTGAAGTGACATCATCGCTGTTGACAATTTTATCAGCGATATTTGAGAAAAAGCCACCATTAACAGTTAATAAACCTTTAATATCTGATAAAGCAATACCAACAATTTTTTGAATTACTTTTGAATCGTATTTTAAGTCACCTTTAACTTCTGGTTTTGAACTACCTTGATTTGAACTTGATTGTACCATATTGCATATACTCCTTATATAAATTATTTATTTTGCAGCATTTTTTTGAACACTGGCCAGTAATGTCCAACCAAAAAGCCGCAGACTAACATCACGATGACAAAAATAGTTTTGAAAAATCCCAGTACCAAAAAGCATAATGCTAGTAAAACACCAATTACAGCACCGCTTATTTCTGGGAGGTATTTTTTGTATTCTTCTTTCATCTTAACCTCCTTCATTGAACGCGCTTTTCAGGTTTATCACCCTTGTGATAATTGATAAACTTGATTTTAATTTTTGGTTTTTGCTCAATTCCTAGCAACTGCTTCAGATTCTTTTTTAATTCTTCAAGATAATCGTCAAGTAGGACGGCAATGTTTTCACCTGGACCCAAGTCACCGCCAATTTTAATTTTAATCCGGCGTCCTGTTAACTTAGAACTGACTTTTGCATTATTTAAGTAAGGCAAGTCAGCAAGTGAATTCATTACATAGCTATTAATGGCTTTTGAAGTAACCTTAACTTGACCATCACGTTTATGAATTAAATTAAAGTTTCTCTGGACTGGCCAGAATAGGATGACAATTAAACTAACAATTAGTATTATAAAAACAATTAGACTGATACCAATTAAATACCAGGCAAATATTGGATTAAGAGAACCTAAATGCGGTAGTTTAATCTTTAAATATTTTTGCCAGAAACTACTGGTTTCCCATATTAAATAACAAGGCAAAGGTAGTAGTAACAACATGCATAATACCAATAGCCATTTTTTACTCCTTTTCAACTTATCACCATCCTCTCATGGTTCATCTTAATAATAATACTGATTATTTTAACAGACTAATAATATGCACCGTATGTATACAATAATAGTTTGTAAAATAGCACACAAAAAATGCGATGCATTACGCATCGCATTTTTGTATATCATTTGAATTAATTAGTTAGAATATTTTGCACCTAATTTATTTGCTGCAGCTTGATCAACAATCAAAGTTACATTTTCATGCTTTTGCAAAATTGAAGCTGGGACTTCTTCAGTTACTGGACCTTCAACCATCTTTTGAACAGCTTCAGCTTTATTATCACCAAAAGCCATAATGACGATTTCTTTGGCAGACATAATGTTTGCAATACCCATGCAAATTGCTGATTTAGGTACTTCGTCAATATTATTGAAGAAACGAGAATTGGCTTTAATAGTATTCTCTGTTAATTGCACTTCGTGTGTAACAGAATCAAATGATGTACCTGGTTCGTTAAACGCAATGTGGCCATTTTGACCTAAGCCTAATAGCTGAATATCAATTGGATTTTCAGCGATAATTTTATTATAGTCAGCAGAAGTTCCTTCTGGATCTTTAATAGCTTTAATTCCATCAGGAATATACGAGTGTTTGAATGGTTTTTTAGCAAACAGATTCTTTTGCATAAAATAGTGATAGCTCTGATCATTATCAGGAGTTAAACCTACATATTCATCAAGGTTAATACTAATTAAATTGCTGTTATCTAGATTACTCTCGGTCCATTCCTGGTAGAGAGTTACAGGAGTCGATCCAGTTGCTAACCCAATAACTTTGCTGCCACTGTTAATAATATTCTTAAATATTTCAAAACCTTTTTTACTGCCGTTAGTCTTGTCACTTGAGATAATAACTTTCATTTTATTTGCCCCTCCATAATCGTTATCTCAATTATAAATTGGTATATGCCAATTTGTCAACAAACTTAGTAATAATAGCAGGTATTGTTTTTGGTAAATAAAAAAGTTCAACTAATGCTTGTTTCACATGTAACATTAATTGAACTTTTTTAAAAATTTTATTCGCTTCTTAAAGCAATAGCAGCATCTTTTTTAGCAGCCATACGTGCAGGTAAGTGTCCGCCAAGCATTGTTAGAACTGTTGAAATAAGGATTAGTATTAAAGCATGTACTGGATTAAGTTGGGCAACGTTAGCTAAATCTGTGATGGAGTATAAAAGACTGTTAATGGGGAAGACTAGCAGCCAGGCAACGACTACTCCCAAAATTCCAGAAAAGACACCCAGAATGAATGTTTCAGCATCAAACACTCTGGTGATATCTTTCTTACGGGCTCCTAAAGCCTTTAAAATACCAATTTCTTTCGTTCTTTCAAGAACAGAAGTATAAGTTAAAATGCCGATCATGATCATTGAAGTTACTAACGAAATAGCAGCAAATGCAACTAATACGGTAGTAATCCCATTAAGTAAGCCACCAGTCATTGAGGTAACGGCACTAGACATGTCAGTATAAATAATTTTATTCTTTCTTTTTTTACCCCGATTCCATTTATCTAAATAATCAAGCACTTTATCTTTAGCATCAAAATCGTTGGGATAAATCATGATACTCGTTGGAATGGTTGAACCACCAATTGATTGCAGCATCTGTTTCTTTTCTCGGGCATTCATATCTTGTCCGGTCATTACATTTTGTTCTGCCTTCTTCTGGGCTCGTACTATTTCTGATTTTTTATTCTTCTTGATAATGTTTTGAGTTAGCTGATCGCTGTAAGCAATTCCTGAAGACAGGAGTGCCATAGAATTCTCATCTTTTGGCCTAATGACACCTACAATTTGCATTTGGGTTTTACTATTGTCATACATAGAATTACTGATTTTTTGCGGAATAAACATTCCTGTTGGCAATTTTTGGTAATAGTCATCGTTGTCGACAACTTTAAATTTTTTCCCAACAAATTTTTGATAATTTAACTTCTCACCGGCCTTAGCTTTCAAGCCCAAGTTTTTAATAATATTAATGTTTAATTTGTTTTCATTATCTGTTACTAAGACCAAGTCTGTAGCCTTATGTGGCCATGCACCAGACAAAAGTTGATAATTTTCTTTAAGGAAATTGCTTTTACTGGAATTAAGTGTAGTAGGAAACACTGATGAGCCTAATCCGGTGGCACTAATTGCTTGCATTCGCATTTGTGCAGCTGCTTGAGAGCTATCTGAACTTGTTGAAATAGGAGAGAATTGGACACGCTTAATTTTATTTTTGCTGCGAGTGAGCAAATTCATGTTAATCCCGCGCTGATAGGAAATATTGTTAGCATAATTGGGATTTATTTTTTTGATGTAATTAACGTATTCTGGATTAATCTTATTTTGATGAGTTGATTCCTGCATCTTATCTTTTTCAACGGTTAAATAACCCCGGTTTTTAACATTCTTTTCAGATTCGTTCCGGTCTGCAACACTACTGGCATCAGTAGCAGTTTGGTTGATTGTCACAGGATATTTAGCCAATGCTTTACTCATGGTCGTATCAATTTGCTTTTGAAAGCCATTGGATAACGCTAAAACGACGGCAATAGAAATAATACCGATACTTGAAGCAAAAGCAGTTAAAGTTGTTCTGCCTTTTTTAGTCATAATATTGGTAAAGCTTAATTTAATAGCATTCCAATATGACATTTTAGTACGCTTTAATTTAAAAGTATCTTTTTCTTCTTCAGGAATAAAAGGATTGGAATCATTTAAAATTTTTCCATCCTGAAAGTTAACTATTCGGGTAGCATATTCCTGAGCTAACTTGGGATTGTGCGTAACCATAACTACCAAGCGGTCTTTTGACAGCTCTTTAATTAACTTCATAATCTGCTCAGAGGTTTCAGTATCAAGAGCGCCAGTGGGTTCGTCGCAAAGCAAAATATCGGGATTATTGGCTAAAGCCCGGGCAATAGCTACACGTTGCATTTGACCACCCGACAATTGGTTAGGATTTTTAGAAATATGTTCTTTCAAACCGACTTGAGTTAAAGCGTCTATTGCTCTTTTGCGTCGTTCTGAGGCAGAAACTCCAGATAAATTCATCCCTAATTCAACATTGGCAATAATTGACAAGTGTGAGATTAAGTTATAATTCTGAAAAACAAAGCCGACAGAATTATTTCGATATGCATCCCAGTCAGTTTCCTTGAAATTCTTAGTAGATTTGCCATTAATAATGAGATCGCCGCTATCATAGCGATCAAGTCCACCGACAACATTTAATAACGTAGTTTTACCGGAACCGCTGGGACCTAAAATTGCAACAAATTCTTGGTTACGAAATGATATAGAAACATCGTCAAGTGCATGAGTAACCGTATCACCGACATGGTATGATTTACGTAAATCTTTTAATTGTAACATGTCTTTTTCTCTTTCTTTTAATAATTAATTAATAAGAGATAGTTTAACATTTATGAAAGAGTAACGCCAAAATATGATGGTTATTATCTTTGAATTATTTAGTGGATGATACCAGTAAAATCAAATAGAGCATAAATAGCAAAGAAAAGAATAATTAAAAATATGGCGACTAGATGTCGTTTCTTTTTAAGCAGTAAAACTGCAGCAAATTCACGCACAATTGCGTTTGGTAGAAAGTAAAGACGTGTATAGCATCCTACACCATTTGCATTTAGATCAGCTGCTTTTGCATAGAGGGAAGCTCTAAAAATATGGTAATTATTGCTAAAAAATTTTGCCTTGTAATTTTTACTGCCGAAATCTTTTGCAGCAACTGCGGCTGAAAATTTCATATTTTGGTATGTATTTTTGGAATTATCTTCTAATAAAATGTCTTTTGGCTCTATACCGCGAGCTATTGCATATTCTGTCATTGCTTGAGCTTCAGAAACTTTTTCATCTACACCTTTACCACCAGACATAATAAATTTAGGCATTTTCCGTCCTTTAGTGACTTGCTTTTGAGCATATTCAATAGCACGATTAATTCGACTGGCTAATAGTGGGGTGACTTGTTCACCGTGAGACAACCCAGCTCCTAAAACGATTAAATAGTCTTGGTTATATTGTCTAGGAACAATTTGGTAAAAGGTTAAATTAACCAAAAAGTTGTATGCGACAAAAAGAAGGTAGTCTAATATAGCTGTTGGCGCATATAGCAAAATTCTAACCCAAGAGGGCAAATTTCTAAAAGGACCAACTAGTGCAACTAACCAAACAACAATTATGCCAATACCGATAAAAAGAGTTAATAAGTTTGATAGGGTATGACTTTCACGTTTCCATACGATATAAGCATTCCATAGAAAAAATAGCCATGAAAAAGCTGCTAACAAAGTAATTGTTGCCACAAATAACACTATCAGAATTTCGTATGTCAGAATGAGAGGTCTCAAACTAGTAGATAAAATCATCACGGTCAGCCAAACGCCAAATGCCAATAAAAAAATAGTAAAAAGAATGCCATTAAGCAGTCTTCTAGGTTCTTTTAGCCAAGAAATTAGAAAAACTGCAAAAGTTGCTAGCATAATAAGTGAAAGAATTATAAATGAGCGGTTTTGATTTAATACTTCAAAAATTCTAATCATAATATCCTACCTTAGGTTTAAAGCTAAGTCTATTATAATAAAGATGAATAAAAAGTCATAGTAAATTAAAATATGATAGAATAATAAAGTTATTTCCCAGGAAATAGCTTACCACCATAATTGAAATTAAATTTTTAAAGATAAGATGACATTGCGAAAAAACGGTCAAAGTTGCTTTTACTTATAGTTTGAAAAGAGTGAAATGAATGAAAAATTTTTTCTATTTTTTGGGGAATGTAATTACAATAATAGCCTCTTTTATAATTTATAGCGTAGTGCAACAATTTTATTTTTACCCTTACAGGTTAAGAAGAGAACTGCACTTAGGAAATATCTCTTTTATCCTGCTAACTATGATAATTACCGCAATAGCTTTATTAATATTGTTTTATTTATATCTTTTGCAATTAAAACATAGAAATGAACGTAATTATAATAGCAGACCACACTGGCAGTTTAAGAAGATATTACTTTCCCTTTTAGGCGTAATAATGTTGATTATAGTTAGTGCGACCATACAGTTGGCACTAGGTTTTAATTCGGATCAAACTTCAACTAATCAGAATCTTTTAGATCAATTTTCTCATCAAGCAGGAAACTTTTTTCCGGTGATGGTAATATTTATAGGCCCAGTATTTGAAGAATTTATTTTTCGTGGCTTTTTCTTTAACACTTTCTTTTACAAAAATTCGAATTTAAATAAATGGTTAGGCATTCTTTTCAGTGGACTTATCTTTGGATATGTACATGATCCTGGACTTACGAAATATATACTGGTCTATTGGGCATTAGGCTGTGTATTAGCCTGGGTTTACACAAGTACCAGAGATTTGCGCTATTCAATGTTATCTCATATGATTTTTAATGCATTAGGATTCATATAAAAAACCTGATAAACTGATGCTTAATAGGCAATGTAGTTTATCAGGCTTTTTTAATGTAAGAATATTTTTGAAAGTTAATTTGTAGTGCTAATTCCTGTTTGTTCTGGATTTTTAGGAGTAGTTTTTGCTAAAAGAGCCAAGCTAATGGAAATCATATCAACCACTTCCTGCAAAATTGCTCCCCAAAATGCAGGGATAATACCAGTAAATGCAATTAATTCGATGATAACTACGATTGTAATAGCAGTTAATACATCAATATTGGCAACTTTCATAGTATGTTTAGAAATTGCTACAGCATCATTAATTTTGGACAAGTCGTTTACCATGATAATGGCATCTGCACTTTCACTGGCGGCAGATGCACCTTTGGCTCCCATGGCTATACCGACATCTGCAGCTGACAAACTAGGGGCGTCATTAATGCCGTCACCAGTCATAACTACTGGTCTCTGATCTTGCGGAACATTTTTAATTGCAGCTATCTTTTCAGCGGGTAACAGACTATAGCGTATATCATGCACTCCAACTGTTTGTCCAATTTTATCAGCCACATCTTTGTGGTCTCCTGTCAACATCATAATGTGTGCATTACTTTGACGTTTCAAACGTGCTATTGTCTCAGCACTTTCAGGACGAACTTGATCCTTAAATGTAATGTAACCGGCATACTCATCGTCAATTGAAATATAAACTGCGGTAGCGTTGACTGTCGCAGCTTTTTCGTGTGGGTTAACATAGTCTAACTTACCGACTTTCACTAAATGTCCCTCGACAATGCCGCTAATGCCTTGACCAGTTGATTCTTTGATATTTGTAGCCGGTTTTAAAAGGTTCTTATCAGCTACATTGACCAGTGAATTAGCGATAATATGACTAGATTGTTGTTCAACGCTGGTAGCGTAACTTTGCAGGGTTTCTGGACTATAACTACTATTATTGGCAGGTATTATTTCATCGATTACCAACTGATTTTCAGTTAAAGTACCTGTTTTATCAAAAGCAAAAGTTTTTGCTGTAGCCAGTTTTTCTAAAGTGGGACCGGACTTAACTATAATATGATGCTTGGACATGGAACTCATGCCGGATACCAGTGCAACTGGTGCGGCAATTAGTAATGGACAAGGTGAAGCCACAACCATGACTTCTGCAAAGTTCACAGGATTGCCCGAATGGATCCAGGCAGCGATTCCTATTACCAGGGAAATAATGGTAAATGGAACAGCGTAGCGGTCAGCCATTTTTACAAACTTGGCCGGTTTTGCCTGCGATGATTCGACAAGTGAAACAATTGTCTGATATTCAGAATCGCTCGCTTTTTTAGTGACAGCCATTTCTACCGCCACGCTGCCATTAATCGAGCCAGACATTAATTCATCGCCGGTTTTTTTAGCAACCGGCACAGATTCTCCTGTTAATGATGACTGGTCAAAACTAGATTCACCACTAACTACTTTACCATCAACTGGAACTTGTTCACCTGGTTTAATTAAAACGTGATCTCCAATTTTTAGTTGCTCAACGTCAACAGAAACTAGTTCATTGTTCACAATTTTGTTGGCAATAGTAGGTGAATTGCTTAAAAGAGAGCGTAGTTCTTTATCTGCTTGTCCAGTAGCATAGTCTTCTAATGTTTGACCACCAGTCATCATGACTAAAATCATCCATTCAGCCCAAATGTCACCAATCAGTATAGTGGAAACAACGGCGATAACAGCCAAAATATCAACGCCATAACGTCCGGATTTAAAATCACTGGCGATTTCGGCAAGTAAAGAAATTGCCATCATTATACCTACAATATCGATTAATACTGCTTGAATAGGGAACTGCAAGTTTCCTATTTGAAAAAGACTTTTGGTCTTTAAGCCGAATTGGCAAAAAAGACCTATTATCCCAATTGCTAATACAAGAATAAATTTCCATTGGCGTTTAAAACTCATTAATAGTAGCCTCCCGTAAGTTAAACTAATTATTATGTTTTCTATTTTAACACTAAATACTCAATTTTATTTAGAATAAGTCTAAATTAGATGCAAATTAATATAAAAAAAGAAGGTAATTTTTACCTTCTTTAAATTAGTGATCTTTTAGTTTAATAATCTTGTTGAACTGAGTTTCGGTTTTTACTGGCTTAGCTTTAGACGTAAATTTAGAATTTTTAATTTCAGGGAAATCATTTTCATCCTTAGAGGGTTGAATATGAAAAATTTTAGTCCTTCCTAAAGAATCAATTATATCTGTAGATGACATTGTAATAAAGTTGTCATTGTCACCATGGTCATCAGTTTCTGCAAAATAATGGTTAATTTTTGCAATTCCTTTTTCTGAAAAATGTTCTTCGTGAGCCAAATCTAGAAGAAGGGCATGCAAACGAGTAGCTGATACCAATTCATGCTGCAATATTATAAAAATCCAGGAAAAATTGGAATCCATTGATTTAAAACGTTTTGTAACTTTGTCTTTATAGAACGCATCAGTGATTTTAGCCGCTTCTTCCATATTATCTGCGTTTTGTGCCAGCTTCTTTAGTTGGGACACCAATTCAGATTTCTCTTCAAGTGAAAGCTCTTGATCATTTGGGTAAGTCCAATTTTTTATAATTGCGCTTATCAAAAATGTCAATTGCGCAGAAATTGTTTTACTTGCCATAATAGTGCTCTTCTTTTCTGATTATTTAAGGAATATCCATTGCTTCTTTTAACTAACTCGGCAAGGCGTTATTTAATTTTGAAAATAAAATGATTATATTCAATAAATATATATATATCAAAAAATAAATATTAAACTAAAATCAATTTTTAACATTGTATTAACCAAATAGCTGGATTACCAAATAAAAGTACTGGTGTTTCCCTATTAATGATTATTATAGCTTAAATTGTAATAAAGTACACTAAAAAGGAATAAACAAAAATAAATTTTCAGTATATTTTATAACAGCTTATCTTTGGTAATGGGAATAACTTTATATTCTTTCTCAAAATTATGAGAAATGTAATTAAAAGCTTTAATCCATTCACGCCTGGTTAATAGTCCTTGGAAAACGCCATAGTCATCAACTACAGGTAAAAAAGCATTGTCAACTAACAGATGGAGTTGGGTTTCCAATGTAGTCTGAACAAAGTTGATTTTATCAAATTTGGTTTGCATCACATCTCGAACTAATAATTTATTTAAAGGCTCAAGTGAAATGCTATCTGTTTCCATCATTTTATCTGTGATCATTGCTAAGCTTAATAAGCCAACAACACGATTTTTACGGTCAAGTACTGGTATTTTTGAGTATTTTACACGGGTTAGAATCATAAAAGCGTGATACAAGGGGTTGTCATCTTCGACGAATGCAATGCGAGAAGCAGGAATAATGAATGAACCTGATTTTTCTTCTAGTAAGTGTTTTATTGTGGGTGAGAACATTAAATATAACCTTTCGTAATGAGAACAATGGGTAGCTAAATTTATACTATAACAAAGAAAAAAGGCTCGCAAGTTGTGCGAGCCTGTTAGTTTTCATCTACTTTGAAGGAGTAAGAATGAATGAAATAAAAAAGTGGGAGTATGTAGTAAGTTTTGCTATTGCTTACTACATTTAAAATGATATCTCTAAAATATGAAGTTAAAGTAGAAAAACTCTTATAAAAGAGTAAAGAATTTCTTTAGAACTGTTTAAGAGCATAGAAAAACTCACGTAACGCACGTGAGTCGAAAGGGATAGATATGAAAATGACCTGTAAAGTCATTTCGGTTTTTTCATTATTATACTTGGAGGAGTATGAATGAAAAACAAAAAGTTGAGTGTGATATAAGAAAAATGTATATCTTTTCTATATCACAACTATAGTATAAATAAAAAATGTGAAAAAAGTATGACGAAAATCTCAAAATGCAAATTTTAGGTAACTACAAAATTGTTTGTTGCAAAACTCCTTGTTATAATTAGTTTTACTTTATTTGAAAAAATTGAAATTTTAAGGAGAAAAATGGGAAAACAAGATTATCGTAAAAAGATCGTTTTTTGGCTTCGTTTTTCAGGGTGGCTTTGCCTGTTGCCGGCATCTGGCTGGCTTTGGCTGTATCAGATGTTTAGTCGAGGTGCTTTAGGATACACGCTTTTAGGGGAACTCGTTTTTACAGTCTTATTTGCTGTTTATATTTTGACAACCGCACAAAGTGAACGCTGGTTAAAACCAACAAACATTTTTATCTTATTAATACTTACAGTGCTTTTTGGCTCATTTATAATTCTAATTCCGCTTTGTTTTGCTTATAACGATTGTCGTAAGCTGAATAACGGATAATAGGGAAAAATATTTAAATTTGGTAAAAGTTTGAAAGCTTTTTTTTAGTTGCAAATCTTTAGGAGTACTATATTCGATAGTACATTTTATTAATATTGAGAAAGATATGAAATTATGGCTAAAAAAGAAAAAACTGAGTCACGTGCTAAACGTGTTGGTAAGTTTGTTTTGACGACAATTATCTATTGCGTCATTTTAATGGTACTGATTTATTTGTATCAATATAGTGGGTTAACATCTGTTCACTTTATCTACAATGAATTTTAAAGCTGGTACACTAATATGATTGAAAATATAATTAAAAAAATTGACGAAGTTGCTCAGGCAGAGCCTGAACGTATTGCATATGACTATTTAGGTAAAACTAATACGTATAGTGATCTAAAAAAGCGTTCAGATGAATGGGCTCATAAGATTGTAAGTTTGAATCTTTCTACTAAGAGTCCAGTGATGATTTGGGGCGGGCAGGATTTTGAAATGATTGCCAGTTTTCTTGGTTGTGTAAAGTCTGGACATGCATATATTCCTATTGCCAGTTATTCAAATGCTGAAAGAATAGTTATGATTCAGGAAGTTTCTCATGCTGAAGCAATTTTAGCAATTGATGAACTGCCGAAAATTGATTTGCCACCTATTAAAATAGTGCATCCCGCTGATGTAGAAAAAGGAGATTTTGAACCTGATCCTGCCACCTATGTACAGGGTGACGACAATTTTTACGTTATTTTTACATCAGGCACAAGTGGCAAACCTAAAGGCGTGCAAATTAGTCATAATAACTTGCTCAGTTTCGTCAACTGGGAAATGACGGACTTTGATTTGCCAGAACATCCTTCATTTTTGTCCCAAGCGCCATACTCATTTGACCTCTCAGTCATGAGTCTTTATCCTGCTTTAGTCGGGGCAGGTAAATTGGTGGCTTTGCCACATGAAGTTACGCAAAATTTTGCTCAGTTATTTCAGACTTTGCCTAAGTTGCAATTTAATGTTTGGGTATCAACGCCGTCATTTGCGCAGATGTGTTTTTTAGATAAAACTTTTACTGCTGCGAATCATCCAGATTTAACTCACTTTATGTTTTGTGGTGAAGAATTACCACACGGCGAAGTGGTAACGTTAAAAAACAAATTCCCCCAGGCGCGTATTTTTAATACCTATGGCCCGACTGAAACTACAGTTGCAGTTACTCAGGTAGAAATTACTGATGCTGTTTTAAAGAAATATGATCGTCTTCCAATTGGCAAGGTTAAGGCAGATACCAAAATTATTATTGATAAATCTAAAGGTGACCAGCCTGATGAAGGCGAAATTATTATTTCTGGACCAAGTACTTCTAAGGGCTATATGAATAACCCCGAAAAAACAGCTAAAGCATTCTTTAAAAAACCGGGTGACCAATATATGAGCCACCGCTCAGGGGACGAAGGCTTCTTTGACCAGGATATGCTCTTTTACCGCGGCAGAATTGATTTTCAGATCAAGTTTAATGGCTATCGTATTGAATTGGAAGAAATCAACCACTATATTGGTATGAACAAATTGGTTGATCACGGTGTAGCTGCACCAAAATATAATCAGGATCATACGGTTAAGCAAATTGTTGCCGAAATTAAACTCAAAGATGGGGTAAAAGAGCAGTATTCTGAAGCAGAAATTACTAAGATGATTAGAGCAGATTTAGCTAAAGAACTGATGCCATATATGATTCCACAGCGTTATGTTTACCGTGAAACATTGCCGGTATCGCAAAATGGTAAGGTTGATATTAAGGCTGTCATTAAGGAGGTCAACGAGTAGTGAACGCTAATTTCATTAACTTGCAGCCATATTCCAATCCGCATTATTTCGTGTATCTGATGATTGGCTTAATACCTATTATCATCGGGCTGTATTGGGGTCACCGCTTAAAAATCTATGAGGTTGTATTCTCATTAATTTTCTTGTTTCTCATTTTTGATGGTGAAAAATGGCAACAGGGCGTTAGTTTAATCATCTATATTTTGTTTCAGCTGCTGGTCACTTATGGCTATCTTTATTATCGCCGTCGTAAAAACAGTCCAAATAGAACCTGGGTTTTCTACTTAGCTGTAATTTTAGCAATCGTGCCCCTGGTTTTGGTTAAAGTACAGACTGCTTTCCCGCAAGCTAAAATTCCTGGAGTTTTGGCTTTTCTGGGGATTTCTTATCTGACCTTTAAGACAGTTCAGGTCGTGATGGAAGTACGCGATGGCGCTATTAAAGAACTTAACTTGGGAACCTATCTTCGTTTTCTCCTGTTCTTTCCGACCATTTCTTCGGGACCGATCGATCGTTACCGCAGATTTGCCAAAGAATGTGACATAGTGCCAAAGCGTAAGCAGTACCTAAATGATTTAGAGCTGGCAACACGTTATTTGTTTCAAGGCTTCCTCTATAAATTTGTTCTTGGCTGGTTCTTTGGTACCTATTGGCTGCCCCGAATCACTCGAGCTGCTTTAATTACAGGTACAGCTGTGGGCGGCTTAAAACTATCCTGGTGGGTAGTAGCCTACATGTACTGCTACAGTATGTATTTGTTCTTTGACTTTGCGGGTTATTCCTTGTTTGCAGTGTCGATTTCCTACTTTATGGGCATTCACACTCCAATGAACTTTAACAAGCCGTTTATTTCGCAAAACATCAAAGAATTCTGGAACCGTTGGCATATGACCTTGTCTTTCTGGTTTCGGGACTACATCTACATGCGTTTTACCTTCTTTGCAATGAAGAAAAAGCTGTTCAAAAACCCAGTCAGGCTGTCGCAGGCAGCATACCTGCTCTTGTTCTTGGTGATGGGTTTCTGGCATGGACTAACCTGGTATTATATTGTTTATGGTTTGTTCCATGCTTTTGCCATCATCATCAATGATTGCTGGCTGCGGTTCAAAAAGAAGCACAAAGATAAGCTGCCATCGAATAAATACACAAAATGGCTGGCAATTTTTGTAACTTTTAATGTAGTGTGTTTTAGTTTCCTGATTTTTTCAGGTTTTCTCAGCCAGCTATGGTTTGGCTGGCAATAGGCAATAATTTTATTTAAGGAGTTTTAACATGGATACCAAAAAAGAAGTTTTAGCAATTTTACAAGATTTAACCGGTGAAGATTTAACAGAGAAAATGGATGAAAATATTTTTGCCAACGGTCTAATGGATTCAATGGCCAGTGTCCAAATGTTGTTAAATTTACAGGAAAAGTTTCAAATTGATGTACCCGTTTCTGAATTTGACAGAAATGAATGGGATACGCCCAATAAAATTGTGGCAAAGGTGGAAAATTTAGAAAATGAATAACAAACGCCGGCTGTGGCATATTTTTGGCCCGGTTCTTTGCGCATTTGTCTTGCTGCTGGTCATCTTTCTGATGCCGTGGGAGCGAACTTTTTCTAGGGATGCCATTTATCAAGCGGCTAATTCGCAAACTAATACTATTTTTAAGGGCTCTTTAATGAAACAGGATGCGTTTAAGGATGGGTACGTGCCTTTTTATGGATCAAGTGAATTGTCACGGCTTGATCCATTGCATCCCAGTGTAATTGCGCAAAAGTATCGCCGCAATTACCGGCCATTTTTATTAGGCGGGCCAGGCAGTCAATCCTTAGCACATTTTTTGGAAATGCAGGGGACTGCTAAACAGCTTAAGGGCAAAAAAGCCGTAGTCATTGTTTCACCGCAATGGTTTACTAAAAAGGGACAAAATCCGGATGCCTTCGCGCTGTATTATTCACCGCTGCAAGCCTGTAATTTTCTCTTAGGTATTAAAAAAGACACGGTGACTAACCGCTATGCGGCTAAACGTTTCTTGCAGATGCCAGAAGTGAAGGGTGTTATCAAACTGGGTATGAAAAGAATTGCCCGAGGGCAAAAATTAACTGGGTTTCAGCGCTTTTACTTAGAAAATCAACGGCGCATGCTTACCAATGAGGATAAATTCTTCAGCACTTTCCAATTGCGCGATCGCATTAAAAAGATTAACAAACAGGCCAAGTTATTGCCGAATAGGTATTCAGTCAAGGCTTTAGATAAAGTAGCAAGTGAGCAGGCTGCAATAAACACCAATTCTAATAATTTTGGTATTAACAATCGCTTTTACAAAAGGCGTTTGAATAAACGTTTATTAGCCAAATTAAAAGATAGTCAACGTCACTTTAATTACACCAAATCGGTAGAATACAGCGATTTTGAATTGATGTTGCACCAATTTGCCAAGCAGCATACCAATGTGTTGTTCATTATCCCGCCGATTAATGAAAAATGGTCTAATTACACGGGCTTATCACAAACAATGTACCAGAAGGCTGTTTCTAAGATTAAGTACCAACTGGCTAGTCAAGGTTTTGATAACGTTACCGATTTATCCAAACGCGGTGGTGAAAAGTATTTCATGGAAGATACTATTCACCTGGGCTGGCGCGGCTGGGTAGCTGTTGACAAGGCAGTAAAGCCATTCATGGCGCAAAGTGATCTGCCACGTAATTATAATATTCATAACTATTTTTACAGCAGAAAGTGGCAAAAAAAGCCATATCAGATTAGTTTGACAGATGAAAATCCGTTAAATGGCAATTCAAAAGAATCTTTAAAAGGAAAATAGTGCGCCAGCAAATTGATGCCTTAGGAATCAAGGGTTCAATTTTAGTCATTAAAAATGGCAAAATACTGCTTAACTATGCTTTAGGCAATAACACTGACACTAGTTATCTAATTAATTCTGTGCAGAAATCTATGACGGCTGCAATTATTATGCGGCTCGTGCAGGAAGGCAAGTTAAGCCTGCAGGATAAATTGAGTAAATTTTATCCGCAAATTTCTGGAGCACAAAAAGTCAAAATTAAAAATCTCTTAGCCATGACGGCAGGTCTTGATCTCAAACCAGGAGCAAAGTTAGGAAGAAAGCATTTTGTTTCTGACTCTGATAATATTCAGCATGATGCAGCTAAAACTATTTTTGAACCTGATTTATTAAATAAGTGGCATTATAGTTCACTAAATTATGTGTACTTATGTGGCATTATGAGCAAAATAACGGGTCAAAGCTATGAGCGGTTGTTCCGTAATACCTATATCAGGCCGTTAAAGCTGAAACAAACAGAATTTTTGTGGTCAAGGCCAGGCAAAATTATTTCCAGTCATTTAGTGCCCGGAATGATTTACCGCAAAGGTCGCTATGACGTGGTTAAGCATAAGGCAGCTTTAAGGGGAGCTCGCAATGAATTAGGGGCTGGTTCAATAGTAATGTCTAATCATGATCTGGCCAAAGTTATACAATATTTACTAGCTGGTAACTTGTTAACCCAAAAGAGTCGTAAATTGCTTTACCAGTCTGAACCACCTGCTTATTATAATGGCGGCTTTTATAATAATATTAAATTAAAAACTAAAACTGCTAATGGTGCAGGAGAGGGTTATTATACCTTCATGCGCAGTACTAATAATGCTAAAACGCTAGTGATTATACAGTCTAATAAGACACGTGAGGGTGAATTTAACCAGTTAAAAAGTCAAATTAATCAAATCATGCTCGAACTGCTTGGCCGTAAGGCTGACAGTGCAAATATAGTTGGTTGAAACTTGTTTTTTGGTTAATTGCATGCTAAAATTCTGTTGTGTCACCATAGGGAAGTAGTCATTTTCTCCGGTAGCGAAAATGTAAAATTTCTATAATGTGGTCAGTAATGGTGACACAAACACTGTGTGAGCTTAGTTCCGATGTTGGTGGAACTAGGCTTTTTGTATACATGAAAATAATGATAAATACATTTATAATGAGCAATAAAAATATAGGGGTTTTATATGAGCAATTTACGGGAAAAAGTATACAAACTTGTGGAAAAAAATACAGAAAATTCTGAAGTTTGGCATCAAAATAATGCAAAGAAAATTGCTGATCACTTTAATTGTAGTAGAAATTTGGTTTCACAATATTTAAATGAGTATTGGGAAAAAGGAGTTTTTGGAAAAATTGTTTCAAGGCCAGTACTCTTTTTCAAATTGCCACAAGTCGAGATTAATGCTAAAACATTTAAAAGCCTTCATGCGGCCAAAGTGTGGAATAGTAGCCACTCTGTTAGTCCATTAGATGCCATTATTGGTAGTGAAAGAAGCTTATATCAAATAATCAGTCAAATTAAAGCGGCTATCCAATATCCCCCTCATGGCTTACCTATTTTGATAACCGGTGAAACTGGAACAGGAAAAAGCTATTTGGCGCAGGTTATATACAAGCATTTACAGAAAATGAAATTTATAGCTAAAACTGCTAAATTCGTTTCAGTTAATTGCAGTGAATATTCAAACAATCCGGAACTCTTTTTATCAAATTTTTTTGGTTACGTGAAGGGTGCTTTTACTGGTGCTACGCAAAATAATAAGGGTTTAGCAGAAATAGCTGATGGAGGGGTTTTATTTCTAGACGAAATTCATTCACTAAGTAAAGAGTGTCAAGAAAAGCTTTTTCAGTTTATGGATACCGGCAATTTTCATAGGCTTGGTGATAATGAGCACTGGTTTAAATCGAACTGTAGATTTGTGTTTGCTACTTCTGAAAATCCTGAAAGAAAAATCTTACCGACATTGTTGCGTAGAATTCCTGTGAAAGTTTTTCTTCCAGCTTTTAATAAAAGAAGTGAACAAGAAAAGAAAGAATTGATCCAATTTTTCTTAAAAAATGAGCAAAAAAAGATAGGTAAAAAAATTAATGTTACTAACAATTTAGTCAATTTTTTAGTACATTATACTTTTAAAGGGAATGTAGGCGATTTAAAAAACGTAATTCAGCTTTCTTGTGCAAATGCTTTAATACAACAAGTTGAAGAAAATGAATTAAAAATCACATTAATGGAATTACCTGAAAAAGTGGGTTTTGAAAATTATAATGAATTAAAAAACACTAATAATTCTCGTTTTATTGCAGTCAGCGACTTAACCAAAAATGATCAAAAGAACTCAATAGAACATATAATTACAGATTTATACGCAATAGATATCAAAAAGAAATCCAGTGAAAAGTTGTTTGACTGTTATGAAAAGTATTTTAAAAAGCGGTTTATCAATATTTCTATTTCTGATAGTGAAACATTAAATAGTTTTTTCGGGCTTAAATTTCAACAGTTTACTAGGCATATTGAAGATGACTACAAGATTAGTGTTGATACCTTTTTTTATAAAATTATCTTATATTTATTTGATAAAAATAACTATCATTATGAATTTAAGGAAGTTGATTTTCAGAAGTGGTCTGATTTTAAAAATGATGTTAATCAGTATTTGGGATATGAGGTTGGCTTAGTAAGAGAATTCAAAAATGAAGTAGATTTGACGTCAAATGAAGGCGAAGAGTTACTATTTATAATATTGTTCAAATTGATGGTTGAAGAACATAAGTCTCAAAAAAGATTGTCGCTGATTGTTGCCCATGGTGCTAATACCGCTTCGTCAATTGCACAAACGGTTAATACTATGGTAGGTGATTATATTTTTGATGCTATCGACATGCCACTAGACGTTACCAGTAAAGAAATTGCTCTACGTGTCAATAATTATTTGAATAAAAGAAAAAGTTTTACAGACTTACTGCTTCTAGTTGACATGGGATCGCTTGAAAAAATATCATCACAACTGGAAATAAGTAATAATAAAAATTTTGCGTTAATAACTAATGTATCTACTGGAATAGCTCTAGATGTTGCAAACCAAATAAAACTAAAAATTGATACAGCTTCGATTGCACAGAATGTTAAGAAAAATCAAACAATTGAGGTATTCTTTCAAAAATCTGTTAAAAAACAAGATATGATTGTTTGTACTTGTGAAAGTGGGTTGGGAACAGCCACGAAATTAAAACAAATCATGGTAAAAAGTTTTCCTAATAATTCTAAAATAGTAATAGATTCCTTTGATTACTATTCTATTGCTAAAGAGAATTACATTTCAGAGTTACGAAAAAACTACAATATTTTGTTTATAGTGGGAACACTAGATCCTCAAGTTAAAGGAGTAACTTTCTTTTCAATAGAAGACTTGATTTTAGGTATAAATGTTAAAAAAATAACTAATAAATTAGCTGTTTATTTTGATCAGAAGCAACTTGAGACAATTAATAATAATATTTTAAGGAATTTTAGTCTTACCAATTTAACGGACCAACTAACAATTTTGAATCCAACGAAATTATTAGAACAAGTGACGGATGCGATATATATTTTGCAAACGAAACTAAATCTTTCTTTAAAAAACAACACCTGTTTTGGCTTATATATTCACATTTGTTGTTTAATTGAAAGATTGGTCATGCAAAAAGGGATGGCAGATGAAATAAACTTAAGTAAAACAAGTAGTAATGAATTTAAAAATTTTTATAAAGCATTTAAGAACTCATTTACTGTCGTTGAACAGTATTATAGTGTCGAAATACCAGAAATAGAAGTAAAATATGTCTATGACTACATCAAAGAAGCTTGCTAGATCAAGCTTCTTTTTTTTGGCACAATTTTTGCTTATATGCTTATATAAGAATGTAACATCTTTGGAGGTTTTCTTATGACTGTTGTAATGGCGAGAATTGATAACAGATTGCTTCATGGAATAATTGTCACACAATGGGCGCCAATTTCTAATGCTAACCGAGTTATGGTAATAGACAATGATATTGCGTCCGATGATATAGCGAAAGCCAGTATGCGTTTAGCTCGTCCTGTACATATGGCTGTTTCAATTATTTCTGAACAAACTGCTTTAAGAAATTTTACGAATGGACAATATAATCGTGAGAAAGTATTTGTAATTGTAAAAAAGCCAGATATTATTTTACGTCTCTTAAACGAGGGAATAGAAATCCATTCATTAACAATTGGATCGACGATTATAAGAAAAGATGCTGTCCGGCTTTCTAGTAGAGTATTTGCTACAAAGGAGGAACTCGAAATTTATCAAATATTGGCACAAAAAGGAGTGTCGATTTCCGTTCAGTATGTTCCCGCAGATAAGCCTAAAGATATTACCGCAAAAATAAATGAAGAAGGGTTGTGAAATAACAGTTGAATTTGTTAATTAACTAAATTAATTAAGAAAGTAGTGATAGATGAAAATGTACTCAAGCATAATTAATAAAACTATTAATCCCAATTTTAATATTAGTTTTATAAATAAAAAATTTAAAACAACTAACAATTTTAGTTATTTTAAAAACAATTTGAATGAAAGAATAAGTTCTTTCTCTTATGATGTGTCAAATCAAAAAGTTTTGGGAAATATAGATGTATATGGAGAAGTAAAGCAGCTAAATTTTTTTCACGGAAATTTTTATGTAGAACAAAAGCCAGGTGTATGGGTTCATAAGCAATATACTGTATCAAAGAATTTACATTT
Organism: Lactobacillus kullabergensis; assembly: GCF_000967195.1. GTDB lineage: Bacteria > Bacillota > Bacilli > Lactobacillales > Lactobacillaceae > Lactobacillus > Lactobacillus kullabergensis. The sequence goes on along the minus strand of NZ_KQ033871.1, from coordinate 1,946,325 downwards.
TGCAGTTGCCATAAACGGAAAAAACATTAAATTTACTGACCAAAATCATGATTTTGATACGGACTTAATTGCAGACTCTTTACCAAGGTTTATTCATAGGTATCAGGAATATAACATTGTTTTAATACCTTTTTGTCCAATTTTAAAGGATAAAAAGCCTAGCATGCTCGTATATCAGATATATATTGAAAACTTAACTGATCACAACTTAACTATTAACCAGTTTGAAATACCAAAATATCAAAAAAAGTATTCAGATCAGTTTAATGTCATTGTGGCTCAAGCCAATTTGATTAACGAAGTTGTTAAGCCGCATGAATACACAACTTTTTCTATCGGATTAATTGATCCCGATGCTTATAGTGAAATCAATGTTTTTGAAAAAGCTGATACTGCTAAGTGGCTAGAAGAAACAATTGACTATTATAAAAAGATCTACGGAGATTTGCAACTGGAAGATAACAGATTGCCGCACCTCTTTAATCGTGCAATATATCAAAGCCTGTCAGCTTTTGCTGAGAACCAAAAAGGAGAAAGTGTTGGTAGTCATTGGGGAAGTACCCCGGCAACTGAACAAATTTGGAACAAGGATATGTTTTATTCGACACTGCCTTCCATTTTCTTTGATGCTAGATTATGCCGAAAACAGATTTTATGGTTTACCAAATACGGTGTGAGATTCAAAAGTAAGAAATTTAAAGGTGGGATAGAACACTCTTTAAGTAATTCTATGTCAGCAATTATTCTTGCAGGACTTTATTACGAATATACCAATGACCTTTCATTTTTTGTAAATCATCCAGTTATATTACAAAAAGCTCGCCAAATTATAGATACGGAAGTCAGCACGAAAGTTCCAGGGGATGTAATGCTATTTTCCTCTACTTGGATTAGTGATGCTTATTCATTAGGTAAATATCATACTGGTAGCAATATCTGCTTTTGGAAGGCATGTGATTCACTGGCAAGAATCTATCAAGGTTTAGGAAAAGTAGAACTTGCAAACTATTATGAAAAAATTGCCTGCAAAGTAAAAAAAGCCATTTTGGAAAATATGACTTTTAAAGGCCATTTTGGCGAACAGTTTTTGGAAGGAATTGGGGATCAAGAAAAAGAATTTTATGACGTCAATAATTATGATAGACCGATTTTAGATCAAGGTATGATTTTTCTGACTGACGTTATTAAAGACCAAAAAATAGATTTAAAAATGCATGATGGTGAAGAATCAGACACTACGATGATTCCCTTTTACGGCTTTTTAGATTTGAAAGATCCGAAATATCAAAATTCTATGAAATTTGCTGCAAGTACCTATAATCCAACCTATGGAGCAAATATTAGAGGAATACGATGGGGGGATAAGTCCGGTGCAACCTTCCCGGGCTTCGTCACTGTTCTTATGGGTTTTATCAATGATAAAGAAGAAAGAACAAAGCAACTGACCGAATTACTGCATTTATCTGATCTTGATGGTTCATGGTGGTGGTGGCCATATGATATTAATGGCAAACCTGGGGATGTTTATAGAGATATTGGCTGTGGTAAGTGTGGCTGGGCTTCTGGAACATTTGTTAGCTTATTTATTACACAATTTTTAGGCATACAAGTAAAAAACAACACTTTAAATATTCGGCCACTGTCGCATTTTAATTATTGTTGGGAAAATGCCCATATAGGCAATATCACAGCAAATATTAGTTGTCACGATAACGAAATAATAGTTACAAATCTTTCAGGCCATGACATAAATATCAGTCAATGTAACGAGAGTGAGCAATATTTGTTGCAATTAAAAGATAAAAAAACTGTGAGTTTCAAAAGAAGTGAGAAGTAGTATGACAGTAGTATTAGCAAGAGTTGATCAAAGACTGGTTCACGGAGTAATAGTTAATGCTTGGTATCAGTACTTGCAAGTCAACAGATTTATGGTTATTGATGATGAAGTTAGTAAAAATGAAAATATGAAAACAAGTATGAGAATTGTGAAGCCGGCTGGTACAGGGATGTCAATAATTGACACTGAAAAAGCGCTTAATAATTTCAAAGCTGGAAAATATGATAATCAACGAGTACTTGTTTTGGTAAAAGAGCCAGAAACTATAGTGAAAATGCTTGAAGCAGGTATCAAAATACCCAAGGTAAATTTGGGAATAATTTTTAAGTCGGATGATCGTACGCAAATTACTAAATTTATCGCATTAAATGAAAAAGAAAAAGCTGATTTAAATAAAATCCATGAATATGGTGTTCCGATAAAATTACAATTTGTTCCTAATGATCCTGAGAAAGATTATTTCGATAAAAAAGGAGAATAATAATGGAGATTTTACAAGATATCCTGATCATTATTTTAGCTGGATACATGACTATGGATGAAGATGGGATAGTTTTATTGACATATTTTCCCGTGATAGTCGGTTTAGCCACTGGTTTAATTATGGGTGATTTACATACAGCTATGGTTGTTGCAGGTACATTCCAGTTAATGATGTTAGGGGTCGCAGCTTTAGGAGGAGCTTCAGTTCCTAATTATGGGTTAGCAACTATTGTAGGTGCATTTGTCGCAATTAGAACAGGTACAGGTTTAAAAACTGCCATTGCTGTTGGCATACCTGTTGGCTTATTAGCAATTCAGTTAGAAGTTTTACGGAGAATTATAGCCAACTTTGTTGCTCATAAAATGCAGACTCTTAATGAAGAAAAAAAGTGGAAGCAAATGCTACGCTGGGGATACGCAGGACCCGTTTTATGTTTTGTTGAGACAGCTTTACCTACTGCAATAGTAGTTTTAGTTGGACCAACTGCAATTAAAATGATTTTGAAATTTATACCTACTTGGATAACAGATGGATTAACAGTTGCTGGTGGCTTATTACCTGTAGTTGGTATTGCAATGCTGCTACACTATATGCCAGTGAAAAAGTTTTTACCTTTTCTAGTTGCGGGATTTGTTTTGGCAGCTTTTATCAAAATACCAATAATTGGTATAGCATTATTAGGTTTAGCAGCAGCATACTGGTACTTTAATTCTGAGATTGACAAAAATAAATATAGCCAAAACCAAGCAGTAGCTAAAAATGATACAACTGGAGAAGATTATGATGAATAAAAATGTTGAAAACAAATCAAGCTACCACGTTACAAAAAAAGATTTGACGTGGGCATCGTTACGATTTAATTGGATATGCGTGAATCTATTTAATTATGAGTCACAACTGGGCCCGTCACTAGTATGGTCTATGGCTCCGCTATTGCGTAAAATTTATCCGAAAGATTCAGATTACCAGGCCTCACTAAAAAATCACTTTAACTACTTTAATACTACTCCGTATTTAGCAAATATAGTGCTAGGTACCACGGTAGCTATGGAAGAAAAAGATGGAGTCAAGGCATTGCCAACAGTTCAATCTTTTAAAACTAGTATTATGGGACCGTTAGCGGGTATTGGTGATACAATATTCTGGGTACTATGGCCCACTATTATGGGATCAATCGCTGGATATATGGCTTTGCAAGGTAATCCGCTTGGAGCAATAATTTGGTTTTTGGTTAATATTTTATTTAATATTATGAAAGTTTGGCTGTACCATGTTGGCTATTCATCTGGAACAAGACTAATTGACACTTTAGGAGATAAGATAAATACTTTTACCGAGGCTGCATCAGTAATGGGGGTCACAGTTATTGGCGCCTTAGTTGCTACGGTAGTCAAAGTTTCAGTACCGTATGTCTTTAAGTTTGGTAAAGTATCAATGAATATTCAAACCGACATTTTAGATAAAATAATGCCAGCATTATTACCAGCTGTGTTTACTTTCTTTATTTATAAATTATTGGATAATAAAAAATGGACTCCAACTAAGATTATATTTTTAGTTATCTTAATAGCACTCGTTGGAACCTTTTTAGGAATTTTTAAAGCTTAAGGTTATTGAATGGATAGAAAAATTGTAATTGCTTCACATCATGCTATGGCTAAGGGTATTGAGGATACTTTAAAGTATTTGACCCATACAGATCTTGATGTTTGTGTACTATGTGCATATATGGAAAACAAAAAAATCGATTCAGAAGTTGCAAATGTAATGAGTAAATTTAAAAAAGAAGATGAAGTCTTCATTTTTACGGATATTGCATCTGGCAGTGTAAACCAAAAATTTTATAAGTACATTAATCGACCGCATACCCACATTATAGCTGGAATGAATTTGCCTATTATAATGAGTGTAGCTTTAAATAGTTCGCAGGAATATTTTAGTGAAGAAGCAATCAAGAAGTTAGTTAATCAAGCAAAAGATTCTTTGGTTTATGTTAACCAAAGTAAAAAAAGCTTGGATAAAGAAGACGAATAAATGTAAAATTTCTATAATGTGGTCAGTAGTGGTAGCACAAACACTGTCTCAGCTTAGTTCCGATGTTGGTGGAACTAGGCTTTTTTTGTGTTTTCTTTGCTAACTGCTATTGCAAGGGGGTAAAATATATTTAATATATACTAGATAAGGAGATAAGTATGAACAGAGCAGAACTAAAACTAGAAGCTAAGAATCAACTGCGTCATAACTGGGGCTGGGCTATTAGTATTGGTTTCGTAATGACGCTATTTGTTGGTTTCTTTTTTGCCAGGCCAGTAGTAAATGGTTCGCTTAAGACTGCGAATAGTGTGAATGATGTCATGGGAACTGGCTCAATTGATTCGCTGTTTAAGCCAGCATTTTGGGCAGGACAATTTGGTCCTGATACGGGATTAACCATTATTGGCAACTTTTTCATGTTGAGTATGGTGGTCACTTTCTTACACTTTGCTCGTGGAGAAAGACTAGGCTTTTTTAAAGGTATTTTTTCTGCTTTTACTGATGGCCGGTTTGTACCGGAATTTTTGAATTATCTTTGTGGGTATATTTTTCAATTTCTGTGGTCTCTATTATTAGTTATCCCAGGCTTAATTAAGTCTTATTCTTATGCCATGACGCCATATATTGTTAATGACTTAGTGGAAAGTGGACAAGAAGTTCACGCAACAACAGCGATTACTGAAAGTCGCCAGTTAATGAACGGGCATAAATGGGAATTATTTGTATTAAATTTAAGTTTTATTGGCTGGTATCTTTTGAGTGTACTAACTTTAGGCATTGGTTATATTTGGTTAGTTCCTTACGAGCAGACAACTAAAGCTAATTTTTACCGCAGGCTAGCCGGCGATCGTTATTTAAAAAAATAAATTGATAACAAAACAAATTAAAAGAGTCTGGGAAAAAACTCTAACTTAACTAAAAAGGCTGACAAATCACGTCAATAAAACGTTGATTTGTCAGTCTTTTTAAATTGTGAAATTTTTTAATTTAACTTCAAAGAGCACTTTTTTCCCACACACTTTTTAAGTGTCCATTTAAAAAATTAGTATTTGTTCAAGTCTTCAATACTTTCCTGAAACCATTTGCCAGCGTATTTAGAATTAAAATCATCTGTTTTTTTGAGAGCATCCTTTACTTGGCTGGAATTTAAGTGATCAATAAGGTAGGTCTTTAAAGCCTTATTAATCAGATCATTAAAATCAGTATCGTTAACTTCTAAATACTTTTCTGTTAGCTTTGCTACCTTTTCAGTTAATTCAATTTTCTTCCTGCTCATTTTCTCGCCTCTTAAAATACACTTTCATTATACCATTTTATTCATTACTAATAATAAAAAAGATAATGGTTGGTATAAAAATGGCTAGCATTAGAAAAATAGAGTATTATTTTATTTTAAATACAATAATCAAGGTTAGGGTCATATTTAATGAAAGAATATACTATCAATATCGTAGCACGTATGCAGGAATTCTCTTTTTTTCGTGCAACAAGACATACCATGGCAGTGTTAATGCCAATTGCAGTGGTTGGCTCATATTTTAAACTTTTTAGTGACTTGGTTTTTACACCTAATGGACTAATTTATAATATATTTAGCTTGGATAAAGTATTATCAGATCATATTTGGTATGGTGGTTCTTTTGTTTGCCGTGGAATGGTAGAAATTACTTTTGGGGTGTTTGGTGTCTATGCCAGTTACTTTATGGCTCGCTATACAGCACGGCTTTATCATAAGGATTCAACTATGGCAGGTTTAACTGCTGTTCTAATTATGCTTTTTTGTTCATATGCATCCAGCAGTGGCCGCAATGCTCGCATGCCGTTTACTGCTAGTTTGTTACAAATTAATGCGGTTTTTATAGCCTTAGTTATAGGATATTGTGTGGGACAAATATTTCATTTATTAGGTAAAGACTTTTCCTACGTTAAAGATGAGGGAACAAAGATAATTCAAAAAAGGGCAGGGGATGCTGTTTTGCCTAGCGCTGTTTCACTGCTACTGGGTATTTTCTTAGGAATTATAATTTATGAATTACAACTTAAACTCCTTAATTCCACCAGTTTTAATGAAATTGTCAGTCGAGTTCAGACCACTAATAATTTTGGCGAAGTTTTATTGCTTTCAGCTGTGATTACTTTTTTAGATTGGTTAGGAATCGGTTATCCATTGCGTTCCTTATCAGGAACAGTTAATAATGCTTTTACTGCTGAAAATTTGACGTATACATTAAAACACGGTAATTCTTGGAATGTGCCGTATAAATACTTGGGCAGTTCGCTTATTAACAGTTATGGCATAATGGGTGGTGCCAGTGTTGCTTTAGCCGTGATTGTGTTGCTTTTAATAAGGCGAGGTAATAGAGAAAATGAAATAAATGCTAAAATTAATTTATTACCAGCTGCTTTTGGTTCTACCTTGGGATTTACAATTGGTTTACCTCTAATTTTAAATCCTGTGTTCGTATTGCCTAGTGTTATGATCCCGGTTATTAATATGACATTGGCTGCTGTGGCTATTAGTGTACATATTATTCCTGTGAGTGTTTATCAAATTTTAAAAGGAACCCCCGGAATTTTAGTCTCATTTTTCGGTACCAATGGTAACTGGCCAACGTTGATTTTTACACTACTGCTGTTTCTGTTAGATATAGTTTTGCTTTTACCAGTAATTAAAATCAATGAAAAAATCGGAATAAAAATTGCTTACCAGAAGAAGGAATGATCAGATGCGTAAAAATCCTAATTATAAATGGTTAGTTTTAGTCATAATTATTTTAATTATGCTGGCTGTTCCCAGTTTCTTTTGGATGAAAAAGGATAATAAATCAAGAGCTGAGCTTAGCAAATCGCTGCTTTCGCCTGTAATAATGGTACCTGGATCTAGTGCTACAACAGAGCGTTTTAACGATTTAATTGATGAACTGAATAAAACTACTCTCAACAGACACAGCGTAATAAAAATCAAAGTTTCACGTGAAGCAAAATTAACTTACAGTGGTTCTATTGGTAAGAATGACCTCGAGCCCTTTATTATTATTGGCTTTGATAACAATAAAGACGGTTACACTAATATCAAAAAGCAAGCAAAATGGCTAAATGTTGCGTTTGAATCACTAATTCAAAATTATAAGTTTAATAATTTTAAAGCCTTTGGTCATTCTAACGGTGGTTTAATTTGGACCTACTGGCTGGAGCATTATTATTCTGAATATTCTGATAATATTAAGATAAAGAAATTAATGACTTTAGGCACTCCTTATAATTTTACGGAAAGTAATATTAATAACCGGACGCAAATGCTGGCTGATTTTATTAAAAATCGTGCAACACTGCCACCATTTTTAAAAGTTTATTCTCTTTCTGGTGGCAAAAATTATGAATCAGATGGGATCGTACCTGAAACAAGTGTCGCGGCTGGCAAATTTATTTTTCAAAATCAGGTCAAGACCTATACTGCAATAACAGTCACGGGTGAAAAAGCTGATCATTCAGACTTGCCGCAAAATAAGCAGGTAATTCAAGCAATTAGGCAATACTTGTTGAAGAAACCCAATAAGCCATTAAAGCCAATTAAAGGAAAGGATAATCATTAATGAAGTACCAAAAACAACCTAATAAAATTGAAGTTATTGGTGGTAGAGTTAATAATCTCAAAAATATTAACGTTAATATTCCCTTACATAAATTTGTAGCCATCTCTGGCTTAAGCGGTTCTGGAAAATCCAGCTTAGCAATGGGTATTCTGTATTCAGAAGGTGCTAGACGTTATCTTGATTCTCTAGCAGCCTATACTAGGCGGCGCATTAGTCAAGTTGGTCGTGCACAAGTTGATGAGGTCAAACATATTCCTTCAGCTTTGGCATTAAGACAGCGACCGGCTGTTCCGGGAGTGCGCTCGACTGTTGGCACAGTAACGGAAATTTTTAATATCATACGATTAATTTTTTCCCGGTTAGGTTCACCTGTATGTCCCAATGGTCATAGGGTTCCACCAACTATTAAAATTGCGGAAGCAATGGATTTAACTGGGGAAGCAATGGGACGATTGACGTGTCCTACATGTGGAGTACAATTTTATGCTTTCAGTGCTGAAGACTTTGCGTTTAATTCAGATGGTGCTTGTCAAAAATGCCAAGGTCTAGGAACTGTCGAGCAGATTGATGATAGTAAGATTATTGCTGATGAAAATTTATCTCTTGAAAAAGGTGCGGTAGCCACTTGGCAAATTCCTGGTCGAAATTGGATGTGGCGCATTGCCCGTGAATTAGGTGTACGTACTGATATCCCATATAAAAAGTTGAATGCTAAAGAAAAAGACATTGTCCTTCATGGTAAAGAGCGAAAAGTCCCTATTGACTTGCCAACTTCAACTGGTCGGGTTTATCATCTTGATGCGTTATATGAGAATGCCTATAATGCGGTGGCTAACTCCCGTAAAACTACAAAGTCGGAGCGAGGGTTGCAAAGAATTAATTCTTTTTATAAATTTAGTACCTGTCCTCGCTGCCATGGCTATCGGATTGATCCTAGTCGCTGGCAGCAACTAGTTGCCGGCAAAAATATTGTTGAAGCTGAGAAACTGACTTTAGGTGAATTAACTCAATATATGAACGAGATTTTAGCAAGTTTGCCACAAGACATGCAAGACTTAGCAGAAAATTTAACGAGTGAGTTGTTGCATCAAGTCAAACCTCTGTTAAAATTAGGACTAGATTATTTGAGCATAGACAGACAGGCAAGTAGTCTGTCTACAGGTGAACTTCAACGTATCCAGCTTGGCAGAACGTTGCGCACCGAAACCACAGGGGTACTCTATGTATTAGATGAACCATCAGTGGGCTTGCACCCTGATAATGTAGCTGGGTTGATTGATGTATTTCATGAATTGGTCAATCAAGGCAATTCTTTAGTTGTTGTTGATCATGAAACTGCCATTATTAACGCAGCTGATTGGGTGATTGAAATTGGTCCCGGTTCAGGCAGCCAGGGTGGTGAAATTATTTCCCAGGGAATACCCAAAGAGATAGAACATAATGAAAAATCCTTAATTGGACCATATTTAACAGGTAAAGCACCATTATTTGTCAGACCCAGGGCCAATAAAGACCAAATCTTTAAACATGGCAAAATAAAGCTTGATGTTACTAAGCGCTTTAACTTAAAAAACTTGCATGTGCAAATACCTGTCAATCGCTTAACTTCTGTTACCGGATTTTCAGGTGCTGGTAAAACTACTCTCATTCTAGATTCTTTGATTCCGGCATGGAAGGCACAAAAAAATAATAGTGAAAGACCTAAGTGGGTAAAGAACTTAGATAATGACTATATTAAAAACGTGGTTAGTGTTGATTCTACTCCAGTTGGTAAAAATCAGCGCTCAACTGTTGCAACTTATACAGATATTATGGACAACTTGCGTAAACTTTTTGCCAAACAGCCTTTAGCTAAAAAGTTGAAATTCCGTGCGTCTCATTTTTCATATAATAATAAAGAAGGTGCATGCCCTGCATGCGGTGGCACTGGTGTTATTGCACTTGATATCCAATATTTGCCAGACATGGTTGAAACATGTTCAGTATGTGGAGGTCATCGTTTCAATCAAAATGTCTTGCAGGTAAAATGGCACAATTTAAGTATTGCTGACGTTTTGGATTACTCAGTAGATGATGCCTTAAAAGAAGAAATTTTTCAAAAAGAGCCAAAAATTAATAAAACAATTATAACATTACATGAGATGGGGTTAGGTTATCTTCATCTAGGGGAGTCTACTCCAGCATTATCAGGAGGAGAAGCACAGCGGTTAAAGTTAACTAGTCACATTCATCAAAGGCAAAAAGGCACTTTATTTGTTTTTGATGAACCGACAGTGGGACTGCATCCACAAGATGTGAGAACACTCTTACAAGTGTTTCAAAGATTAATTGAGCAAGAAGGAACTATTATTACTATTACGCATGACTTGGATATTATGGCTAACAGTGATTATATGATTGATATGGGACCAAGAGGAGGACTACAAGGAGGAAAAATTATTGCAGACGGATCCCCTGTGGATATTTCTCAAAATTCTGGTAGTTTAACTGGTAAATATTTGGCAAAGCAATTTAAATTATATCAAAAATAAAAAATTAGAGCCTAAAAAGTAGCTGAAAGCGGTGCTTTTAAGGCTTTTTTGATTTCTGTGGAAAAATAGAACAGTCTGTGGAAAAGTTAGTCAAAACTATTGCTTTCTGTGGATAACCTGCTATAATATTATATGTAAGTAATTAGCAGTCGAACGTTACGAGTGCTAATTACAAATTTATAACCTATCGAAGGGGTGTTTACATATGGCATATTTTGATAATGATTTTGACGATTTATTTAACGAATTAAACAATTCTTTCTTTAATAATACTAATGATAAAGGTGGAGCTATTCCTATTCACTATTCAAGCAGCATGAATATTGCACCGCAAGACATATCTCAAAACGGACAAATGGGGCAAAAGCAAGGACAAAAGCCAATTGGAGTTGATTTGGTTGAGCAAGCAAAGAAAAATAAATACGATCCTGTAATTGGGCGTGATGAACAAATTCAGGAAGTAATAGAGATTCTAAGCCGGCGTAAAAAGAACAATCCAGTTTTAGTTGGACCAGCAGGTGTAGGTAAAACTGCCATTGTAGAAGGATTAGCACAAAAGATCGCTGCAGGCGATGTTCCTGACAAGATGAAAGACAAACATATTATTGCAATCAACATTAATGATATGGTTGCTGGATCAAGTTTGCGTGGTAGCTTTGAAGAACGCCTGAAAAAAGTGATTGACGAAGCTAAGAAAAATCCTAATATTATCTTATTTATTGATGAATTACATAATATTGTCGGAGCAGGGTCAACTGATTCTGAAAATAACAATGGTGACGCTGCTAATATTTTGAAACCGGCTTTAGCTAGTGGCGACTTGAATCTGATTGGTGCGACGACCACGAGTGAGTACCGCAGGATTGAAAATGATGCAGCTCTAGCACGTAGGTTTCAGCCTGTACAAGTTCCTGAGCCATCTGCTGCAGTGACTGTCAAAATTTTGGAGGGTTTAAAAGATAAATATGAAGCTTTTCATCATGTAAAGTACAATGACAGTGCTTTAAAGCTGGCTGTTGAATTATCACAGCGTTACATTCAGGGACGGTACTTACCTGACAAAGCCATTGATTTAATGGATGAAGCAGGTGCCAAAAAGGGTCTCGACACTATTCCTGATGATGAAGCAACTTTAAAGAAGCGGATTAAAAAGCTGGAAAGTGAAAAAGAAGCTGCTGCCAAAAAGGAAGATTACAGTAAAGCAAGTGAGCTGAAAAAGAAGATTGAAGAGTTGCACGATAAGGCTGATCATGTAGATAATCAAGCGACTCCACATGTTACTGATGAAGATATCTATGCTTTGATTGAAGCCAAGACAAAGATTCCAATGAGTGAATTGCATGCAAGTGAGGGACAAAAAAATCTTGATTTAGCTGAAAAATTAAAGAAAGTGGTTATTGATCAGGATAATGCGGTTGATGTCATTACTGATGCAATTGCCCGTAAACAAGTTTTTAAAGACAATGATCGTCCTACTGGTACATTCTTATTAACCGGACCTACTGGTGTAGGTAAGACAGAATTAGCTAAACAATTGGCTATTCAATTGTTTGGTGGTGAAAATCATCTGATTAGACTTGATATGTCAGAATATCAAGATCAAATGGCAGTTAACAAGCTAATTGGTTCTGCTCCAGGTTATGTTGGCTACGGTGAAGGCGGTCAGTTGACTGAAAAAGTTCGTCACCAGCCATACAGCTTGATTTTGTTCGATGAAATTGAAAAAGCTAATCCGCAAGTGTTTAATGCTTTACTTCAAATCATGGATGATGGCCGTTTAACTGATGCACAAGGCAGAACAGTCTCCTTCAAGGATACAATTTTAATCATGACTTCTAATGCGGGTTATTCCGACCAATTGCTAAAGGACGGTAAAGTAGATCATGATAAATTAATCAAGGCTTTGGAAGCATACTTCAGACCAGAATTTTTGAACAGACTTGATGCGATTGTGCCATTTAATTCATTAACTAAAGATGATATGAATAAAATTATTGACATTTACTTATGTAAAATGGCACATGTTTTGGCAAAAAAGAACGTTAAGGTTGACGTTTCTGATGAGACTAAAGCTTATTTAGCTGAAAAGGGCTATGATAAGAAATTTGGTGCTAGACCTTTACGTCGGGTAGTTGAGCAGGACTTGGAAACACCGATTGCTAAATTATTGATGAAAGAGCCTGACACCAAAGAAGTCAAATTTACTGCAGATGACAAGCATGTTTACTTAAATGATGCTGCAGTATTAGACATTAAACCAAAAGAAAAAACTGAAAATAATGATAAAACAAAACAAGACTAATCTCAAAAAGGGATCATTCAATAGAGGATGATTCCTTTTTTGCTTCTAGTTGTTTCATGTGAAACCTTCCATACAGTAACAAAATTGAATTTTTGTTTAATTATCAGAAATTCATATTATTTTATTAAAATTAATGTAAATTCACTATTGACATCAACAAAAATATAGTTTAAATTAGGTAGCAATTAAATTATTATTAAAAAGCTAAAAATTATTTTTTAGCTTTTGTAGTTTTGTTATAGGGGACAATCAAATGAAACAACGAGTAGAAGACCTGGATTGGAAAAATCTGGGATTTAAGTATCGTGATCTGCCTTATCGATATGAGGCGAAATATAAAGATGGAGAATGGCAGGAAGGAAAACTGACCGAAGATTCATCCATGACCTTTTCTGAAGGCGCGGAAGTACTGCACTATGGACAAGAGGTTTTCGAAGGACTAAAGGCTTACCGTAGAAAAGATGGTAAGATCAATCTCTTTAGACCTGATCAAAATGCACACCGCTTTACTCTTTCAGCAAAGCGGTTAGCCATGCCACCATTTCCTGAAGATAGATTTGTTGATGCCGTAAAACAGGTTGTTAAGGCTAACGAGGAATTTGTACCACCATACGATAGTGGTGCAACTCTTTATTTACGACCACTTATGGTGGGAACAAGTAAAGTTTTAGGTGTTGAAGCAGCCAGCGAATATACCTTCCGCGTTTTTGCGGTTCCAGTTGGCGCATACATTAAAGGATTGAACCCTGCAGATTACGTTGTTAGTGAATACGACCGTGCCGCATATGCTGGTACCGGTCAAGCAAAGACAGCCGGTAACTATGCCAGCAGTTTGCTTCCGACAGTTGAAGCACACAAAAACGGTTTTGCCGATAGTCTTTACTTGGATCCACGTGAACATAAATATATTGACGAATTTGGTGGTGCTAACTTCTACGGCATTACCCAAGAAGGACAGTTTGTCACACCAAAATCAAAATCGATTTTGGTTTCTATTACTAAGCGCTCACTTTTGGAAGTCGCTAAGTGGCAAGGTCTAAACCCAGTTGAACGTCAGATTACCTTGGAAGAAGCGTTCAACATGAAAGAAGCTGGTGCGATGGGTACAGCTGCTGTAATTTCTCCTGTAGGTTCAATTACCTACGAGGGTAAAAAACATGTTATCTATAGTGAAACAGAAACTGGTCCAGTTACTAAGAAACTTTATAACGAACTGGTTGATATTCAGTATGGTAACAAGAAAGGCCCAGAAGGCTGGGTCCAAACATTGGATTAAGTTACAAATTGGGAACAAAAAAGGCGAGTCTTAGGACTCGCTTTTTCTTTTTAGTTTCAAAACAAAATCAAAGATTTCGATACAATTTAGACCCAATGCTTAAAACCTTTTATTTTGCAATATCACTAAGGTTTTGTTTCAGCAATTTACGAAAACTTTTGTCAGCTGGTAACGATTTATCCGCAAACCAACCAGTTCCCACGTTCACAATATCTCCTATTGCTAAATCTCTAATGCACCTGCTTGCCAATAATTGCTTTTGAGGATCAGTAAATTTCGTTCCTATTATCTGATTAAAAATAGTTTTTAATTCAGCAAAAGCCGTATCAACTTCTGGATAGTTATCAGTGCGTGGCATTTTTAAAACAAATTGAGTTAAGAGAAAATGATTCAGTGCTCTTTCACGAAATGCCATTGCAAAATCAATAATCGCTGTCAGGCCAGCTTTGCCAAACAAATCTTGGCGTAATTGATCTGTTAGTAGGTTAACAGCCCACGCAACTATGGCGTAATTTAGTGCTAACTGATTGGGAAAATAATTATATAGAGCTTGCGATTGAGTGCCAAGTTTTCTGGCAATGGCCGCAAAATTGTTTTCTTTATTGTCTTCAATTAACATAATACTTGTTTTAATAATTATTTCTTTAGACAAAATTTTTCGTGGCATTTTGCACTCCGTACTTAATTTGACTTTTACAACATGTAAACTATAATTACATACTGTAACTATACCATATAATATTAAGAAAATTAAGAAGGTCAAATATCATGAAAATTTTTTTGTTGGGATTAATAGGGTTGATAATAGGAACCTTCGTTATTCTTTTTGGCGGTGGTGGAGCAGCCATTTACCTGGCAATATTGACCGGCTTATTTGGATTAAATGCTGCAACAGCATCTTCAACTTCCTTAGTGACAGCTTTGCCTTCATTAATTATTGGTGCAATTAGCTATTATCATCAAAGACAAATAAATACCAAAATAGGTAATCAAATGTTAATGACAGCAATTCCAGCTGTGATAATAGGCGCATTACTATCAAAATATATTCCTGCCCAAATTTATAAATGGCTGATAGGAATAGTTTTGGTAGTTCTTGGCATTAATATGCTACTTAAGAAGAAAACGCAAACTGCCGCAACTGTTAAAAAAACGCAATATGCTA
>NZ_KQ033871.1:1831635-1931034 GCF_000967195.1 Lactobacillus kullabergensis | reverse complement strand
GACTACAAGCAGGGATGTATGGTATTTTAGGTGGCTTAATGGTTGGCGTTGCTGGTATGAGCGGTGGCGCTGTTATTATCGGCGGCTTATTTTTACTGGGATTACAAGATTTTCAGGCTATTGCAACTTCAACTTATGTTCTGGTTTTTATGACTATCACGGGTGCTATCTTTCATATCGCTGATGGGCGAGTAGATTGGATTGCTGGGTTGCCCTTGATGATCGGTGCTATCATTGGAGCTGTTATTGCACCTAGACTTGCCCAAATTCTAGCTAAAACTAAAATCACACGCTACATGAAACCCACAATTGGTTTCTTGCTGGTATTATTAGGAGTTAAGTCGTTGCTCTGAATAATTTTTTAGCAAGCGCTTTCCAAACCAAAAAAAGTATGTTAATATAATTTTGAAAATTAGTTAGGATCGTAACAGCTTAGAAACTGGCGAAACCGAAGAAGTATACAATAATGTATGCTTTTTCGGTTTTTTTATGCAAAAAAGGAGAGCAATCATGGAGCAAAGGCAATATTCACAGTCTTTAATAACTGAATTACAGACGAAGACTTTTGAAAAAAATATTAATGGCGTTAAAGAAACTGTTAAACCTGTACCTGGTCAAACAGGAGAAACAAAACTAAATATAGTAGATCCATATGTTAAAAAAATTATTCAGAAAAAGATGGATGAGGGTATAGGATCTAAACCATTTTCACTAAATTTTGACCGCAATCGTCCAGAAAATATTACCTATGATTTAACAACTAGTAAGGTAATTGAAGAAGAACAATTAGTTGAAATTGATAATGACCATTACATTGATACCTTTATTTTTAAAGCTGAAAATGCAAACCCTGACAATCCCATTTTAGTTTATTTTCATGGTGGAGCTTATATGACCGGTAAAATAGAAGAATTTGGTAAGCAAATGAAATATATTGCTGAACAGGCACAAACGACAGTCATCTTTCCCCATTATCGGCTGGCTCCAGAAAATCCTTATCCAGCAGCAATTAATGATGCATTAGGTATCATTAAATGGGCAACAAGTAACCACGAAAAACTTGGATCACATAGTAAAAAGCTGGTCTTGGCAGGTGACAGTGCAGGCAGTGGATTGATTAACTCTTGTATTGTTTTAATGAAGGACACCTCAATTATTTCCCGGGCCATAGAACTATATCCGGCTATAGATAATAATATGGAGCCATACTATGATTGGAATAAATTTGATGTTTGTCCAGCAGATGAGCAATATGTTAAAAATAGAGTTCGCAGAATGCTAAGTTCTTTGGCTGGCTTTGAAAGCAACTATCTACATTACAAATTAGATCCTAGAGATGAGGTGGTTGATCTTTTTAATATTAGGGATTGGAGTAAGATACCACCGCTTACTTTTATTTTGAATCAATACGATTTGATTACGTTAGTAGCGGAAGAGTTTATCAAACAAGCTTTACAACACAATGTCGACATAAATGTTATCAAATATATGGGATGTGATCATGGTAGTTTAAACTTTTTTGGTACAGAACCACAGGCTGAAGATATGTGTATTGAAATAGCTAAAATAATAAAAAAGCGCTTGCATGACTAAAATAAAGCTGATAATATAATAAGTATAAGTGAATAAAGGATCGTAACAGTTTAGAAACTGGCGAAACCAAAATATTGATGATGATGTATTTGCAAAGTATATCATGAATCTTTATTTTGGTTTTTTGTTTTTAGGAGGAAAAAACATGGCAATTATAGGAGCAAGAATTGATAACAGATTACTTCATGGTATCGTTGCAACTAGCTGGGCACCGGACTCTGGTGCTACAAGAGTGATGGTAATAGACGATGATGTGGCAAATGATCCACAAAAAAAGCAGGCAATGAGACTGGGAAGACCATCTGGTATGGCAGTGTCAATTATCACAAAGAAGACTGCTCTAGAAAATTTTAGTAATCACAAGTATGATCGTCAAAAAGTTTTTATCATCTCGCAAACACCTGAAGTTTTTCTCGATTTGTTAGAGCAGGGGGAAAAAATTGACAAGTTGGTTCTAGGTGGAACGTTGACATTTGATAATGCAATAAAGGTAACAAAAAGAGCATATATTAAGCCTGAACAAGTTGAAATTTATCAAGCAATACTTAACAAGGGATGTAAAATAGTTTCTCAATACGTCCCTCAAGATGACAGTGT
Source organism: Lactobacillus kullabergensis (assembly GCF_000967195.1). Classification (GTDB taxonomy): domain Bacteria; phylum Bacillota; class Bacilli; order Lactobacillales; family Lactobacillaceae; genus Lactobacillus; species Lactobacillus kullabergensis. The sequence goes on along the minus strand of NZ_KQ033871.1, from coordinate 1,928,844 downwards.
TGATGTAGCAAAAGTTTTAAAAAGTAAGAAAGCAGGGGCATAATTATGGGATTTACTATTTGGCAGATCATTTTAATTACTGTAATAGCTTATATTCAAAGGCTGGATTTTGAGACCGCGCAAATCATTCCAGCAAACTATATGTTTTGGTCTTGTGTTGTTGGCGCAATACTAGGAGATTTTCAAATGGGACTGGTTGTTGGTGCAACTATTCAGTTAATGTCATTGGGTGTAGCAGCTTTAGGAGGCAGTTCTACACCTGATTATGCAGTAGCTGCAATAATCTCAACAGCGGTTGCGATTGGTACGGGAAAAGGAATGGCTGCTGGACTAGCACTTGGAGTCCCTGTAGGGATGATATGCATTCAGTTGGATGTTTTACTTAAAATTTTGAACTCGTTTATTACCAATAAAGCTCATGAACTTGCTGATAGAAGACAATACCGTAAAATGCGTCTTCTCATCCCAGTTATGACTGCATTAATGCCTTTAGAATCAGCAGTACCTGTATTTATAGCAGTACTATTTGGTAAAACCGTTGTTACAAGTATTTTAAACTTCATGCCAGCCTGGTTTACGGTTGGTCTCAATGTTGCTGGAGGAATGTTGCCAGCAGTTGGTATGGCTATGCTTTTAACTTATATGCCACTTAAAAAATATGGCTACTGGCTATTAGTTGGTTTTGCACTAACTGCATATCTAAAGATGCCAATCTTGGGGGTAGCATTAATTGGTGCTGCAGGTGCGATTCCAACTTTTATGAATTATGCAAAAACTAATAGCAATAATAATTCGGTTACTAACGCAAATGGGTTGACACAGGAGGATATGGAAGATGAATAAAGAAATTGAAACTAAAAAAGAAGGCAGAGTTTTAACCAAAAAAGATATTTGGAGAGCTATGAGAAGGCATTATCTAGCGATTAGTACTTATAACTACGATAGCGGCTTTGCAGCGACTTTGGTTTGGGAATTGTTCCCAGCACTTAGTAAAATTTATCAAGATGATCCGGATGGTTTACAGGCTTCTATTGATAATCAATTCAAATTTTATAATTGCAATCCATGGATGTCTCCGATTATCACGGGAGCAACTTTGGCAATTGAAGAGAAAGGCAAAACCAAATCTTTGCAAGCAGTTCAGGATTTAAAGACTGCTTTAATGGGACCCTTTTCAGGTATCGGTGATACCTTAATTTGGGTACTATTTCCAACTGTGTTGGGTGCCATTGCCGCTTCAATGGGTAAGCATGGTAACAGTGTTGGCATGTGGATATACTTAGCCGTTTATATTTTATTCTTTTTCTTACGTTCATTCTTATATAATGTTGGCTATGACTCTGGAACTGCTTTAATGACCAATATGAGTGATAAACTTTCTGCATTAACAGATGCTGTTTCAGTATTGGGAATTGCCGTAATCGGTGCAATTGTTCCTTCCACAATCAATTTTCAATTAGCATTGAAGTTTAGTCAGGCTGGTGTGACACTTACAGGGCAACATATTTTAGACCAATTAATGCCAGGATTATTACCAGTATTATTGACGGCTTTACTATATTGGATGTTAAAAAAAGGACGTAAAATGACCACATTAATTTTAATGGTAATTGTTATTGCCATGGTTGGTGCTGCATTAGGAATTTTAAAGGCTTAATATGAAACAAATAGTAATTATTTCACATAAAACTTTAGCAAAAGGTATGGCTGAAACGGTTAAATTTTTTGCGGGTGATATTAAAAATATCCATTATCTTTGTGCTTATGAAGATGGTAAAAATGAATTTCCAATCCAAGAACTCACAAAATTAATAAGTGATTTTAGTGAACAAGATCAAGTATTTTTGTTAACTGATTTATTAGGTGGCAGTGTCAATCAGAATTGTTCACAATTAATCAAAAGAGAAAATGTCAATGTAATTACTGGCGTTAATTTGGCTTTAGTGTTGTCAATTATACTTGATCCAAGTAAGCAGTTAAAGAAGCAAAAAATCCAAGAATTAATAGCCCAAGCTAAAAACCAGATTGTATATATGAATGATTATAACAGTGAAAATGAATCAGATGATGAATAGGAAATAAAGTTATGGAAGTAGTAAAAGCCTTTAATAATAATGTTGTTCTGGTTAATATCAAAAATCATCAACAAGCTATTCTTTTTGGTAAAGGTATTGGCTTCAAAAAGCAACCTGGAGATCAAATTAATAAGGGCAAAGGTGTTCAGACTTTTATAAAGAATATTAAGGATCCAGAATGGCTTAATTCATTATCAAATTTACTGGAAAATGTACCACTTGAATATTTAGCAGTATCAAAGAATATTGTTGATCATGCAGAGAAAAAATTGGGAACTAAGTTTAATCAATTTTTGATTATTAGTTTAGCCGATCATATCTATTTTGCTGTTAAAAGGAATAGTAATAACAATATTTCATCTTTGACTAGTGTCAAAAATGTTTATCCCCTTGAATATGAGGAGGCTAAAGAAAGTGTTAAAAGGATCAATGCCACCTTTAATGTTAAATTAGCATCTGGTGAAACCAGTTTAATTGCAATTCACTTTGTTGAAAATGAAATTAGTCCTATTAACGAGGAACAGCAGACAAATAAAAATTACGTTACATTACATTTAAGCAAAATATTGCAAATTATTATCAGGGATTTAGGCTATCCTGCTAAGCCAACAGCACTTGAAAGGCTGACAGTTCACTTGAAATTTTTGATTTCACAAATTCAAACCAATAATACGTATTTAAATGATAAGTCTCAAGATAATAAACAGATATTAGATTCCTTTTTAAAACAGTCTCCAGAATTAAAAGGAACTCTTAAAAAAGTACAAGATTACTTTTTCCAGGAAATGGATTATAAATTAAATAGCAGTGAGCGTCTTTATTTAGTTATTCATTTAAAGCAGGTAGAAAATAGTTCACAAGATGAATAAATGAGGTGGGATAAACTAATGAAAATTGCAAATGTAATAGATAATCTAATTCAATATGAGCGAGGTGAAATAGATGTCAAAGAATTTGAGGGACTAGAAATAACTGGAAAGCTAACTAAGCTGGGACATGATACTGATAGAGATAAAATTCTTTATGGACAAAAGCACTTAAATGACGAATGCACAGGTGTTGTTACTACTTGTTGGCCCAGTGTGGCAGTAGTTGAGAAAGCTCATGAAATCGGAGCCAATCTAATTATTTGTCATGAGGCAATGTTTTGGAATCATGGCGATCATACAAACTGGCTCAAAGAAAATCACAATGAAACTTTCGCAAAAAAGAAGGAGCTATTAGATCAATATAAAATCGTGGTGAGAAGAGACCATGATCATCTACATTCAGGTATTCCGGCTAGTGAAAGTCCTGATGGGTGGGCAGATGGTATTTTTTATGGCTATGCGCAAGAACTTGGTTGGACAAAGTTTATGAAAAACTTTAATGGCATTCCATTCTACTTTGATTTTCCAGTTGGTACTACAGCAAGAAGCATTTCACATCATTTGTTAACCAAGTTGCACTTAAATGGTTGCCGAATTGAAGGGGCACCTGATACTCCTGTAAGAAAAGCTATTATTCCCTTTCATAATCTAGGTGATGCCAATGAAACTATTAACTTAATTAATAAAGAAAAAATTGATTGTATATTAACGATGGAAATGATTGATTTTACGTTGGCAGAGTACATTAGGGACAGTAACATGTTGGGATTGAATAAGACAATTGTTCAAATTGGACACTTCAACACAGAAGAGGCAGGGATGCGCTACATGGAGAAATGGTTGCCACAAGCTATTAAAAGTTTAGAAATACCAGTTAAATTTGTCCAATCTGGTGATATGTATCATTTTATTTCAGAAAATTGATTAATTCTCTATCAATTATCTCTATCAATTATAAATAGCAAATTAAAAACGTGATCCTGCTATGAAAACAGAATCACGTTTTTGGTGTATATTTAAATTTTATAATTGCACAGACATTACCTCGTCGAAATCTGCGGCAGGTTTATTTGTCAGAGTGTATTTAATATTTTTAACCTTGTCTTTTGAATTTGTAATTACCACGATGACAGTTGGATCCTTGCCACTATCTTTAACTTGCTTAATATCCATGAATGCAATTTTTTGACCAGAGACAACCTCATCGCCTTCTTTAATAAAGAGCTTAAAGGGATTGCCTTTTAGTTCAACTGTATCAATACCTAAATGTATTAAAACTTCTAGTCCATTATTTGTGGTAATACCGATTCCGTGTTTTGTTTCAGCCAACATAGTAACTTTACCTGAAACTGGAGCATAGATGCTGCCTTCAGAAGGCTTAACTGCAAAACCGTCACCCATCGTTTTGCTGGCAAAAACCGAATCAGCTACATCTTCCAATGGAATTACAACTCCAGCAGCAGGAGTAGAAAAAGTCATGCTTTGTGTAGAAGTTGGTTTTGTATCATTTTCCCTAGCAACTTTTCCACCCAAAATTACTGCCACTAGAGCACTAGTTAAGAAAGCTGCTATTAAGCAGATAATCATTAACAAAGCATTGGTAAAACCTTGACCTGACTTGACATAAACTGGCAGAGAAGTGATGCCGGGCATTACAAATGCATAGCACTTAATACCAAGTAAAACGGTTAGCATGCCACCAACTCCGGAACCACACATTGCTGCTAACATGGAACTTTTATGAACTACATTAACTGTATAAAGAGCAGGCTCAGAAATGCCTATGAAAGCAGAGAAACTGGTAGATAATCCTGCGGCACGTAATTCTTTATTTTTCATTCTTAAAGAAGTGCCAAAAGCTGCTCCGGATTCGGCCATATTGTGTACAAAAGACACTGGCAATAAGTAATCATAACCTAATGTAGCGATGTTCTGAATTTGAATAGGAGATGTTGATTGATGCATACCTGTTAAAACGATTAATGGCATGAAAAATCCTAATAAAAATCCTGCTAACAAACCTGCTTTATGGAATAACCATACTATGCCATCAGCTAGATACTGACCGCCATATGCTCCTAGTGGCGCTAAAATCCACATTGCAATTGGCACAGCAGTAATTAAAGTTATGGCAGGAACTACTACCAACTTTAATACGTCGGGTATAAAGCGGTCAACAAAGTGATAAATAATGGCCATTAATCCCACGCCTAAAATAACTGGAAAAACAGAAGAGGCGTAGTTAAATACTGGAATATTTAAGCCGAATAATGTCAATCCAGAATGACCACTAGCTATTTTGGCAACAAACGTCGGATAAAGCAATGCACCGGCCATACAAATACCGAGAAATTCATTTAATTTAAATTTGCGTGCTGATGAAATTGCCAGTAAGAATGGCAAAAAGTAAAAAGGAACATCAGCGATTAAATTAAATAGGGCCATTGTGGTGTTTTTTTCGAGTCCTGGTGAAATTGCTAGAACTATTGCCAAAATCCCCTTTAGCATGCCTCCTGCAACTAATGCCGGTAAAATTGGTTGAAAAACTCCTGAAATGACATCTAGAATTACTTTTCCAGTGATTTTAAACTTGTGTTTACCTTGATCTTGGCTATTATCGCTTTGCTGAGGACCTAGGATTTTCTCAATTTCTGCAAAAACTGAATCCACGTTTGGACCAATTACTATTTGATATTGATTGCTTTTGATAGTAGTTCCAAGAACGCCTTGTAAATTATCAATTTTTGCTAATTTTGCTTTGCTAGCATCTTTTATAGTAAATCTAAGCCTAGTAACACAATGCCAATAGTTATTGATGTTATTATTTCCACCCAGATAATTAATTATACTCTTTGCTAACTCCTTCTTTTCCATTATAAATTTTCCTTTCTGGTACTAACGAGATTAATTGTTGATATGTTCTTTAATCTTGTTCTTATACCAGTAAAGTGAGTCCTTTTTGTATCTTTTTCCTGTGCCTTTACCGCCATTATCTAAATCAACATAGATTACACCGTATCGTTTATCCATGGTTAACGGACCGCAAGAAACAATATCGATTATGCCCCACATGGTGTAAGCAATTAAATTTACGCCATCTTTTACAGCTTCATCTAATTGATCTATATGGGCACTAAGATATGCGATGCGGTAATCGTCGTGTACTTTGTGATCTGAAGTCAATTCGTCATGGGCACCAATACCATTTTCTGCAACAATAATTGGTAGGTGATAGCGATCATATATTTGGTTAAGAGTGAACCTTAAGCCAATAGGATCGATTTGCCAACCCCACTCGGATTCCTTTAGATAAGGGTTTTTCTTAGTCATAATCAGATTGCCTGCTGTTTGTTCCCAATTATCATCATTGGTAGATACTTGTGAAAAGTAGTATGAGAAGGAAACAAAGCCAACAGTTCCGTCTTTTAATAATTCTTTATCACCGGGCTCAAAGTGAATGTGAACGTTGATTTTATCAAAATAACGTTTCATGTATTCTGGATAATAGCCCCTTGCTAAAACGTCTAAGTAAAACCAATTTGAATACTGGTCATCTTGGATGGCTTGCAAATTGTCTTCTGGCTTTGAAGTAGCGGGGTAAGTAGTGAAACGGGCAATCATACCGCCAACTAGTTTTCCTGGCACAAGTTCTCGTCCAAGTTGTACCGCTCTTGCACTACATAAGAACTGGTGATGTAAGCATTGGAAAATCTCCTGGTCCATGTTTTTTTCTGTACCGGGTATTAGGCAAACCCCATCCCAAGGGGAAAACTTAGCAGCGTTTATTTCATTGAACGGCAACCAGTAATCTACCAAGTCACCTAATCTTTTATATAAAACAGTTACATATTTTTCGAAAAATGAAATAATTTTTCTGTTTTTCCAGCCACCGTATTTTATGACCAAATTAACGGGGATGTCATAGTGAATCATTGTGGCAAAAACTTTTATGCCGTATTTTTTACACTCAGTAAACATATCACGATAATATTTGATTCCTTCTTCATTTGGTTCTTGGTCATCACCATTAGGAAAGATTCTTGACCAACAAATTGAAGTACGAAAAATTTGTAATCCCATTTCTGCCAGCATTTTTATATCTTCTTTATAATGATGGTAAAAATCAATACCTCTTCTGAGGGGATAATATTTTGTTCCCTGATCTTTTAAAGCTTGATCAAATTCTTCTTGTGAAAAAGGATTATTTTGGTGCTTATCTTCAATTTGCTCAGGTGTCCAGCTAGGATCTAGGTAGCGTAAATCTTGCGTAGAAATTCCTTTGCCTCCTTCTTGAAAGCCTCCGTCTGCTTGAGAACATGCAATTGCTCCTCCAAGCAGGTAATTTTTATCATAATCTTTTTTCTTCATATTTATTTAACTCACTTTCTAAGTTTTTGTACCGCTTACAATGCTATAATAATTGGAGTTGTAAATCATTTAAATATCATTAACAGTTTTATTTTTTATCATATTCATTAAGGTAACATTGTGAGCAAATTATTACAGCAAAAAATTTTTCAAACTACAGATAGCGAAGAATGGCATTTACGAAATAAGAACAAATTAAGTCCTTTTTACAAAACATTAAAAACTAAAAATTATCATGGTCATCAAGTATTCTTCTTTGATTTTGTCAATACGTTAAAGGAAAACAAAATAGGTATGATTCGCGAAACACGATATACAACAATACCACCGCATTTACATAAAGATATGGAAATGAATTATATTTATTCCGGGAAATGTACATTTTTTATTAATGGTAGAAAAATTACTTTGAGGAAAGGTGATGTATGTATTTTAGATACAGATGTTATAAATAGTGCCGCATATAAGGGAACTAAGGACATAGTTTTTAATATAATGTTTAAAAAAGAATATTTTTCTTCAAACTTTTTATCACAGTTTAACGGTTCAGATACTTTGAGCAGATTTTTGTTGAATGCAATTATAGGTAAACAAAGCTCCGATAACTTTTTAATCTTTCATACAGAAAACACAAAAAAATTTGCGCAAATTTTTGATATGCTTTTAGAAGAGCATTATTTTCCTAAATCCAATAGTATTAACATAATTGAAAATTATTGTTCGATTTTATTTTTTTATTTGAGCAGGATAATTGGTGATGATAATCAAAATTTAATTGTCAATACGGCCGATAAGAATGTTTTACAGATTTTGCAAACTATTGAGAAGAAAGATGGCAATTGTTCACTCAATGAAGTAGCAAAAGAACTTCATTTTTCTGTTAGCACAATTTATAAGTTGTTAAAAGAAGTAACTGGTAAAAATTTTTCTCAGATTAAAATTGAAACACAGTTAAAAAGAGCAAAATTTCTTCTATCTGAAACGTCATTGCCTATCACTGAAATTATGTTAAACGTAGGTATTAAAAATACAACTTTTTTCTATAGTAAGTTTTATGAAAAATTTGGTGAAACCCCCAAACAATTTAGACAGAAAAATCAGCATTTGCAGATTTAAAAAAATAATAAACGTAATAATTATTTAATAACCTTATCATATAGCTTAAAAATATACAATGAGTTTTTAGGCGAATGCTAAAATAAATATGCAGCTAGCGATAAACTTGCTATAACTATTTGTAATAAAAAGACCTAATCAAATAGCATTTTAAGTTGAAAGGTTTTCAGAGGATAATAAAGAATAGGTTTTTTCTATTAATAATACAAAAGAGGAAAGAGATCGGAATGAATATTATCAAAAATCATTTTTTTGAAGGTGAAAGAATTCTTTTTGGACTAAAAGATTCACAGCTGGAAGGAATAACTTTTGGTGAAGGTGAGTCGCCGCTTAAGGAAGCCAGCAAAATTGATATCAAGGATTCTATCTTTAAATGGAAGTATCCATTATGGTACGACAAGGACATTAATGTGGATAATACTGTATTTGAAACTATGGCTCGCAGTGGTATTTGGTATACCAAAAATATTGCTGTTAAAAATTCGGCTTTGCAGGCTCCAAAATTATTTAGAAGAGCAGAAAAAATAGTCCTAGATCATGTTCATTTTGCTAATGCTGCAGAAACAATGTGGACCTGTAAAGATATTAGGATTACCAATAGCCAAGTTAACGGTGACTATTTTGGTAAAGACAGTCAAAACATCTATCTTGATCACGTTAGTATTATTGGTAATTATGCTTTTGATGGTGCCCAAAATGTTGAAGTACATCATTCCACTTTTATTTCTAAAGATGCCTTTTGGAACTGTGAAAATGTTACTGTGTACGATTCAATAATAGATGGTGAATATTTGGCGTGGAACGGACAAAATATCAAATTTATCAATTGTAAAATTGAAAGCGACCAGGGGCTTAATTATATCGACCATCTGGAATTGAAAAATACCAGCTTAATTCACACGGATTTAGCCTTTGAATACGTTTCTAATATTAATGCTAGGGTTTCCAGCAAAATTGACAGTGTGAAAAATCCCATTTCTGGTAAAATTTCTGCTCCTGCAATCGGTAAATTAATTTTGGATCCCCAAAAAATTACTCCTAGTGAAACTGAAATTGACTGTGCTAAAATTGATGCGAAAGTTAATCATTCAGATGAAAATCAGAAACCGAAGGACTAAATATCATGAATAAGTTTGATTTTGTTAATGCACCAGATAGAAGCAATACAGATTCAGTCAAATGGCATGTCAAAAAGGGCTATTTACCGATGTCAATCGCTGATATGGATTTTAAAACAGCACCGGAAATAATTGCCGCAATGAAAAGGAAAGTTGATCTCGGTGTTTTTGGCTACGAGTGGCCTGAAGATGACTATTTTAAAGCAGTGGCGGACTGGTACGAAAAAGAACATGGTCATCGGCCTCAGCAGAAATGGCTGATTTTTACTACTGGGGTAGTACCCGCAATTTCTTCAATTGTACGGCGGGTTTCCCACATTGGCGATAACGTTTTAGTCCAAGCTCCCGTATATAATGTTTTCTACAATTCAATTGAAAATAATGGTCGACATGTTTTATCCAATGACTTGCAATTTGATGGTGAAAATTATGCAATCAACTGGGATGATCTCGAACAGAAATTAACTTTACCTTTGACAACACTGATGATTTTTTGTAATCCTCATAATCCTATTGGTAAGGTATGGACTCAAGAAGAGGTACAAAAAGTTGCAGAACTATGCTATCAGCATCATGTCATACTTTTGTCTGATGAAATTCATGGCGACTTGGTACGCAAAGGACCAGATTATGCCCCAACTTTTTCAGTAAATGGTCCTGCACGCGAAAATGTCATTTCATTAGTTTCACCTAGTAAAACTTTTAACGTTGCTGCACTACACGCAGCAACAGCGATTGTACCAAATAGTAATTTGCGCGCTATGGTTAATCGCGGCCTTAATAGTGATGAGGTAGCTGAACCAAATTTGCTAGCTATACCTGGAACAATTGCAGCCTATGAACATGGTCACAACTGGCTAGAGGCATTGATTAAGCAATTAAATGTTAATTTCACTTATGCTGAAGAATTCATCAATAAGAACCTTCCACAAGTTAAGGTAGTTGCAGGCGCAGCAACATACTTAATTTGGCTTGATGTAAGTCAAATTAGTAGCGACTCGCAAAAATTAGCAGAATACTTAGAAAAAACAACTGGTCTGGTTTTGTCACCGGGAAGCATTTATCGTGGAAATGGTCACGACTTTTTGCGTATGAATCTTGCTTGTCCCTTAACCATGGTCAAAGATGGCTTAGAACGATTAAAGGCGGGACTGACAGAATATTTGGCTTGAGAGCTTTAAAAAGACAACTATGGTAATTATCATAGTTGTTTTTATTGCCTAAAAATTTTAAGCGTATCAAAAATATTTATAGTATTTTTTAATCCTTACAGATGTTAAAACTATATGTTTCTAAAAATCATATTGTTTCATGTGAAACTGGAAAAGTAACGAGCTAAATAGTTAAAGTAGGCAATCATGTAGTATTTCCCGGGAAATATTGCCAAACTAGGAAATAACATAAAAAATTTGATTTAAATCTGTAGTTAAAAATTAAGAACTGCAGTTATCTTAGCAAAATGGAATATATAAATTGCTTTTCTTCAAATTTTTATTAAATGATATATAAGGAAAAATAAAAAGCCGTTTAAACTAATTAAAGTTAGCGCGACTTTTGGCTTTTTAAAAACTACTTTTAACTAAGATTAAGGGCAATTTGTGAGATTAAGGTGTCCATAAAGTACATACCAAAGAAAACAAAAATTGCGACGATTAAAATCTTCCAGGATATTTTAGTCAGTTCTTTCAAACGGTGGGTAACTGATATTCCAGCAAATGCTAGAACAGAGGTTGTTAGTGACAAAAAGTCTACAGCATTAATAACGCGAACGCAGTAGGGACTAAGCAAACAAAAAATTAAAGAAACAATTGAAACCCAACCTAGAATAGGAAAGCCCTGAATGATTTTCCAAGGTACTTTTTTCATCAGCATACTAATAACTATGCCTAATAGCGAAAAAAGCCATAACATACCTAAACCAATGAATGTGTCAGTAGTAATTGGTGTGCTTTTGGGATTTCTAATTAATTTAACCCATTGAACAAATAATACTAAGCTAACACTAAGTAAAAGAATGACAGCATCTTTAAATAATTCATATAAATTGTTTTCTTTAGTCATGATCTGGATAAACTTCTTTCTTTTTGTCTAGCAGGCTGGTGATGTGTGTGTACATGAATCTTTGCAGAGGCACTGCCAGGAAGTACATGATATAGGTGCCAATAAAACTAGTTAGTAACTGACTGGCCGCGGCAAAGGACAAAATAGTGTCACTGTGTTTTGGTACCAAAGCTGCTAAAGACGATGAAGCTGCAGTCATCATTGAACTAGAACCAACACCAGCACTCATTGCAACAGCTTTATAGTTAAAGCCCATTCCTAGAAGAAGTGGAGCAAGGATTGAAAAGATAATTGAACCAAAAATGGTACCAATTAAATAAATTCCGAGCACGCCACGACCCTCAGGGGAATTTAGCGTGTATTTTTCACTAATATATGCTAGTTCACCTTCACGGCCTAAGCCTAAGGTTGAACCTATAGCTTCTTCTCTTAAGCCAAGTAATAGCGCTACAGGTAAACCGAAGATAATCGTGCCTAAATTACCTAATTCGTGGACTAGAAAAACCCAACCAACAGAAATAATTTCGTTGATTTTAGGAGCCACATTTGCCCCATACCGTGCCATTAAAGGCAACATGATAAGAATCATGTATTTACCGGCAAATTGTACCCGTTTATCGTTATAGAGTTTTTTGATAGATTTTGCTGGAATTAAATAAACTAAAATGGCAATAATTACCGCAAATACTAGAGGTAAGATAGAGATTTCAATTTTGCCGATTTTAAATACTTGGGTACTAATCATTTCAGAAACTGTATCTATTAACAACACTAAAATGATTAGCGGACCATACGCTTTTAAATATTTCATTTTATTTTGCCATCTTTTCTAATTCAGTAAGATATTCTTCTTTTGTTTTCTTATAAGTTTTTACCTGATCTAAGTTATTTGAAATCTTAAGAATACTGTTAAAGACAAATTCAGGGAAAATTGCTAGTACAAATTCAGGATCAACTAGAGTAAAATCATCACCATGAATGGTTCCGTTCCAACCACCATAACCGATTTGGATGGTTGGTATTAAGAAACTAACATCTCCGATATCACCTGCCGCCATTGTGTAGCCTCGGTCTTCTATTAAACCGGTAATTTTTTCATTTGCAGAAAAGACGTCTTTCACTATAGCACTCATACTCTTACTGGAAATCAAAGGCAGGTAGCCAACTTGCCTTTCGCACTTAACTGAGCCACCGAGTGCTGAGGCACAGCCTTCTGCTGCCTGTTTAAAACGATTCATTAGTTTTTGTGCGTTATCTATGTCAAAAAATCGTAAGTCTGTCCCCATTTTAATGTGATCAGGAATAACATTAATTGATTCATGATTTTCGCCAACAATTACTGGATTAAATCTTATGCGATTGGGATCTTTAACTTGCTGACGTTGCAGAGCTAAAGCGGTATTAAATAATGTTGCTATGCTTTGAGCATTAATACCTGCATCTGGGGCGAAAGCCGCATGACTTGCCTTGCCATAAAAATCAAAATATTCAAAATTAAAGCCTGCAAGATCACAATTAATTTCGATAGTTCGTTCATCAAAGTCTTCACCTATCGCATGAACTGAAACACAATAGTCAATATCGTCAAAGATGCCGAGTTTGATAGCTTCTTGCTTTCCACCGAAGTAATCTAGTTTACCTGCCTCTTTTTGTTGTTTTCTCCAAGCAAGATCAACAAACTCTTCTGACGGAGTGAAGATAAAAGCTAGATTGGCCCCAAAATCCTCAAGTCGGTGATCGTTAATTACTTCATTCAAGATTGCAAGTGCAGTAGTGACTTGGGTGTAATGACCACAAGCTTGAGCAGCACCAGTAATTGTATCTGCTAATTTGTGATTGGGCTGATAGAGTGAATCTATTTCAGCGATAATTCCAATAGTTTTCTGGCTACCATTAGTTAATGCTACTTTTAAACCAGTATCTAGATAATGTTCGACTTTTAACTCAGGACTAATTTTGTGAATTTCATCTTCGATCTTTTTAGATGTTTTAAATTCTTTGTAACCAAGCTCTGGATTATGAAGTAAAAAATCAGCAGTTTCAGTTAGTTTAGCATAGTATTTTTGAAAACTTGACATTGTATCCTCACTTTTCGCTTTATTATTATCATATGTGGCAATAATAAGAATAAAATAAAATTAGCAACTATGCAAGAACAAAAATATTAGCTTGTGTTATTAAAGTTCGTATTTTATAATTTTTTCTATCAAAATATGTTACTAGAGGGTAGGTATTAATATTTGGACGAAAAGAAAAAATAAATTATTGAAATTACTAAAAAAGCAGATAAATCACATTTTGATGATTTATCTGCACCCGAAATTATAGTTTAAAAGTTGTTTTTAAAACAGAAATAGTTAAGAGCTTTATCTGTAAAAGTAAAAAATATAAAATATATTGCAATACAAATTAAAAATATCAGAAGATTTCTACCACTAGCCCAAAATGGCGAACAATTCGGTAAAAATTTTTCAACCAAAATGCTGCTTATCATTATGGAGAAAAAGTTTGCCAAAAACTGATAAAGTTTAAAGTGTTTGGGCTTACTTCTTGATCTTTTTTGATTTGCTGTTAGTTTTTGTTTATTTGTTTCCATAATTACACTCTATTTTTAAAATATAAAAATTGCAACTGGACTTAAAGCTAAAGCAGTCACTTCTGAGATTGCCATTTTATTAATTTTAAATTAATCATTCCTTTGCTTTTTAATTTTTGTACCGGTACCTTTTAAATTATATAAAAATTTTAATCATAGACAAGTGATTAATTTAATATAAATATTATTTATCTTATGATAATTATATCAATATTTTATATACGATTAAGATAACGTATATTATAAATATTGAAAAAGCTGCTATCAGATCAAGCTAATATACAAATTAAAGTAAATAATTGAAATGCTTTTATAATAAAAACAATTACTAAATTACATATTATCATTTGACTGAATTGATTTTTCAGTAGATAGTGGCAAAAGTTTTGTTTATAAATGCGGTTAGACTTAGTAATCGTCAGCTACTTGTTTGCTGAAAAGATAAAAATATATCAGTTAAAGAATTACAGATTATAAAGACTTTTATCATTGGATTAATGAACGATAGTCAATTTCTGTTTCATGTGAAACTTAATTATAATATGTACGCTTCCTCGATATTCTGAGTAATACCAAGTTAGCGTAATGAAAGTTAAGATAGTCTGACTGAAAAACATTATTTCTAAAATGACTTTTATGGAGATGATTACCATCAATCTTGGTAAATAGATTGAATATTGACCATGACCGTGTGTAAATGATGCAATAACAAAGTCTCCAGCTGAATATCAACGACATTTTTTGCTCACTTTTTCAACAATGCTCGATGTTTCATGCTTCGTAGTTGAATTTGCAGAAATTTTTGATATATCACAGAATCACCATAAATCAGATTCGTATACAGAGGAACGAACAACTTTTAAAATTGCATCATTTTCTGGTTAAAGTTTGGGCATAGGAAATTCTTTTAAATCACTCTGCTTAGTTTAATAAATGTTCCTGCTTTCATTTATACTAATTCTTTAGTAAACAGGCCGATCTTTTCCCTGTGTATCTGGATCGGCAATTCCAATGCTATCATTATCATATAATTCAGGATTGCGCACAATTTTTAAAATTACGTCTGCAATGCTTTTGCGTGAACCTGAAACACCAATATAGGGTTCATTATGAGTAGTGATAGAATATTTGATTTCGTTACGATCGTTGAGCCAGGGTAAACGTAAAGTAGTATAATGCAAACCAGATCTTGCTAAAAGTTTATCCGAGCTAATGGCAGCCTGTAGTCCCGGCATAACAAATTGGTGATTCCACCGGCCAAATTCACCGTCAACTTCGTTATATATACCCAGAATGTTAGCAAAAATTACACGTGAAACACGGTTAACTTTCATTGCTTCAATTACGTTTTTAGTAATGATATTGTCTTTAGTGTGATCTACAACGTCTACGAAAACTATATCTTGGTTATGCATAGCTTTATTAACGGCCTGATTGTCAGTTAAATCAACTTCCATTATTTGGGCTCTGGATTCCAAGGAAACTAAACGATGTGAATTACGCAAACCCAGAGTCAATTTGATATCTTGGAAATTATTTTCAGAAAGTATGCGGTTTTCAACAATTCGAGCTATTTGACCATTAGCCGCTAAAATTAAGAAATTCATAATTACACCCCTTTTTGTAATTAATGTTCAGTATAGTGGGTTCGAGCAACTCTAAGTCAAATTTTTTAATAAATGTCGTTTAGTTTAGTTGAAAGTGAAATATAAAAAACAAGTGCTTTATCCTATCTTGGTGAAGTTGCTAAAAAGGAGATACTAATGAAAAAATTGGTTTATTAAAATTTGTTAAACGTGACGAAAATGGAATTCGTGAATTTGAACCAAATGATCTGATAGCGATTTAGTACGATTATTTATCTAAGAAAAACGAGAATGCCATTTAAGGAAATTAAAAAGTATCTTTAACTAACAGAGAATGGTATTGATACAGTTGAGCAGCCAAGGAAATGTTTTTAAAACAGAAACAAAAAGTGATTAGCGGAAATATTGGCTGGAAAAGAAAAAGTGCAATAACTGCACTAAAGGTACATTATTACACATAATTTATATTATTTAAGTTTAAACAGAGTAGTTTGGGCAGGTTTGAAACAAAAGATTAACATTATTTTAATCATAATTATTTGCTTTTGACGGCAGCAGCATTAAGATAATAAACCAAATATCTCCAATGATTGGTACTATCATAATTAGAACCCACCAGCCAGAGCGATTAGTATCATGTAAACGACGAAAACGCAAAGATAGCATTGCAATCCAAACAACGAAGGAAATAATGAGAGAACTAGTCTTTATACTCCAATCGCCCCAATTATAAATATCATTAATTGAATGGCCTAATAGACCTTCAACTAAATGCATTAAAATAAAAGCTAATACCCAGTTAATAATTACTGGCCACCAATATTCAGACCGATTAGCAGTACCAGAAAAATTAAAGATATTCTGCCAGAATTTTTTATAAGATTTAAGCATTGAATTTTTCCTCCTGTTTATAGCTCATAAATTCATCATAGAACAAAGAAAGTAATAGAGCAAAGATAATGTATTTTTTGTGCATTAATAAGCAATATTTTTGTTTTATTATTATAAAAGCGGTATCTTGAACTTGAATTTATTGAAGGGAGAAAGTACAAATGGACAATAAATTATCAGACCCGTTAAAACGTTATCATCATGATGATTTTCCTAAGCAATCACAAGAATATCCTGGACTGCAAAGTAAAATGGATCCAGTACCTGCTGGAGACATGAATGACTATGAAGGCCACGGCTTATTAAAAGACCGCCATGCCCTTATTACAGGGGGTGACTCTGGTATTGGCCGTTCTGTAGCAATTGGCTTTGCTAAAGAAGGTGCTGATGTAGCTATTCAATATCTGCCAGAAGAAGAAGCTGATGCTAAAGATACAGCCGAATTGATTAAAAAGGCTGGACGTAAGGCGGTTTTGTTGCCAGCTGATTTCCGTAAACGCGGTGAAGCAACAAAAGTTGTTGAAAAAGCTGTCAAAGAATTCGGCAGCCTTGAATTGCTGGTGATGAACTCTGCTATCCAACAAAATGTTGATGGTTTAGAGAATTTGTCAATGGATCAAGTTCACGATACCTTTGAAGTTAATATCATCTCAATGTTTGAAATGGCTAAAGCGGCTGTACCGCATATGAAACCAGGCAGTGTAATTTTGACCTCGACTTCTTTAGAAGGATTCAGTCCATCACCAATATTGCTTGATTATGCTGCTACAAAAGCAGCAATTGTCAGCTTTTCTATTAATTTGGCTCAAAGCCTTGCTCCTAAAGGAATTCGCGTTAACAGCGTTGCTCCTGGTCCGGTTTGGACTCCTTTGCAGGTTTGTGGTGGCCAGCCAACTGATGCACTTGCTACATTTGGTCAAGAAGTGCTATTGAAGCGTGCTGGACAACCTGATGAAATAGCCCATGTTTATATTTTCTTGGCTTCAAACTTGGCAAGTTATGTGACAGGCCAAGTATATGGTGCCACAGGTGGACCAGCTATTAATTAAGGAATAATAAATAAAATTTAATTTCCGTTTTTGCTTCCGTGTAAGCAAAAGCGGATTTTTTAGCTAAATTTGCCTTTTGGATGGGTTTTCAGTATATTAAATAATTAATTAGTATTTAATATCCAAAAGTATGGAGGTGAAGAAATGAATAAAAGTATTTTTCAAAAAATAGCACTACTGTCGCAAAAAAATGCCAGGATTATTGCAGATGAGTGGCATTACGACGGACAATATGCTTTTTATGATATGAAAAATGATCAAGAAGATTATGATGAAATAATTTCTCCCAAAATGCGTAAAAATAACTACTTTCAGGTTTTGGATACAAACGACAACTTAGTCGCCTTCTTTTGTCTTGATCAAAATGACCAAAGAGAAGAGCAAGTTGAAATAGGATTAGGATTGGCTCCCAAATTGACTGGTCATGGGCTAGGCAGTGAATTTATTACTGTTATTGAAAATTTTGTCAAAAATAACTATGACTATAAAGTAATTGTTTTATCCGTTGCTGACTTTAATTTGCGTGCAATTAAAGTCTACCAAAGAGCTGGCTATGTCAAAAGAAATACTGAAATGGTACATTCAAATGGTGGCATCTATAAGTTTGATATCATGTCAAAGAAAATTTGAGCTAAATTTTATAGCTGGTTTATGAAAGAAATGAAGGAAAAATATGGACAAAACATGGCAAAAAATGTATGACGCAGCGAAAAAGGTGCAAGGGTTCACTGCCATTGGTCCTCATATGGAAGCTGGTGGAGTCGCTGCTGCTGTTCTAGCTGAATCAGGAAAAATTTATACTGGGGTTTGTGTTGATACAGCTTGTGGGTTAGGTGTCTGCGCAGAACGCAGTGCGCTTTTTAACATGATTACAGATGGTGAAACTAAAATTAGTAGAGTTTTAGCATTAATGGCAGATGGTAAAAATGGTGCTCCTTGTGGTGCTTGTCGCGAATTTATTGTTCAGTTAATGGAAAAGGATTATCTACAAGTTGAAATTATGCTGGACTATGAAAAGGACAAAGTCACTACAATGGGCGAATTAACTCCAGAATGGTGGCTATAATGGATAAAGAAGTAAAACAATTTTGGCAGGATTTTTGCCTTAAGCACAATTTGTCTGCCGGCACTAAAGTTGACGCTTGGGCTTTTGGTTCTAGTGAAAAAGATGCAGATGAATTGGCTGAGTTAGTTAAGAGAGGCATAAAAACTGCCACAACTTCAGAATATGTACCAGGTGATGAAGATATACCTAAAGTTGGCGATTGGAACATAATTCTCGATGGTCAAGGTAAACCCGTCTGTGTTGTCCAAGACAAAGTTGTAGAAATTATTCCGTATAATCAAATTTCCGCAGAGCATGCTTATCATGAAGGAGAAGGAGATCGCAGTTATCAATATTGGCGCACAGTTCATGATCAATTCTTTGAAGAAGAATTTAAAGCTAATGGGCAAAAATTTTATCCTCAAGCGCCAATGGTTTGTGAAACTTTTGCAAAGATTGATTAATTGGGACGTTGCAAAATGAAAAAAATATGATATAGTTAAAATAATTTAGAGAAAGAGGTTATTGCCAAAATGGAGAATTAATTTCTGGTTTTATTAGTAAGCAAAAAGTTTGATAGCCAAAGCTTTTGTCATGCTTTTTTGCCGATAATCAGAAATTAGTTTTGTTCTCTTTTGTGGTGATTCTTTAGTTTCACTAGCTTTTTGTGCACTGCTAATCAAATTATGGGCAATTTGGTTATCAGTGCTTTTTCTTTAGCAAAAAGCAGGTGTTAATATGGAATACATTAAAATTACTAATCTTAGAGTAGATTATCAAGGTGAGGTTTTATTTCAAGCTCCACATTTAAATGTTCAAGACCGACAAATAGTTGGTTTGATAGGTGATAATGGTGTAGGTAAAACTACGTTAGTCAACATTATTGCTGAAAAGCCTATAATTTTTGGGATAGAAGGGCAAGTTAAACGAAATTGTCATACTATTTTAGTACCCCAAATTTTAAATAACAGTGAGCAAAGTGGTGGAGAAAAAGAAAAAGCAGCTATTATTCAAGCATTACTTCAGTTAAATCAAACTCAGAATTCTCTGCTAATTTTGGATGAGCCGACATCTAATTTAGATATTGAGCAACAGAAATGGTTAATTAAAGTCTTAAACGGCTTAAAACAACCGCTTTTAGTAATAAGTCATGATCAGGTTTTTTTAAGCAAGCTTGTCAATGTTATTTGGCAGATCAAAAACCAGCAAGTTTATGAATTTAAAGGTACTTATGACGAATACCAGCAATTTCTTAGAGCACAAGAAAAAAGGCAGAACACTCAGTATTTTCAAAAACAAGTTGAGATTAAAAGACTAAAAAAGAACCAACAAAAATTTGAAACCAGGGCTAAAAAATCTACTAAGAAAAAGAAAAATATTTCCTGGTCTGATTGGAAAATAAAAGATAGTAGCGGTTTAGAGAAAAGTCTTTTTCGTAAAAGTACTTTACTGAAAAGGCGTATAGCTAAAGCAGAAACAACGCTGGAAAAGCCACAAGTTCATCATCCAATCACTTTGGGTAATATTGAAAACATGAACCTAGAGCTGTCACAGAAAAGCAGCATAGTCAGATTCAAGACTCAAGATGTTGCTGTTCATAAAAAGCAATTATTCAGTATAACTAAAGAACTGAAAATCAAAGGAAAAGAAAAAATAGCGTTAACTGGAAAAAATGGTGCTGGAAAATCAGTTTTTTTAGCAAAATTATTTCACAAAGAATTGGCTGTCTGGCTTAATCCACAGCTAAAAATGGGCTATTTCAAACAAAATATGGCGCAGGAAACTGAAGAAACAGCTACAGTAAAAGAGGTAATATATAAAAACAGCATTTTTAATAAAACCACTACAATGCAGCTTTTAGGTGACTTGCATTTGCAAAGATCTTTGGATAATCGCGTTAGTGCTTTGAGTGGAGGACAGCTGGTTTGTTATAAATTGGCAAAAGTGCTTTTAGGTGAGCATAACTTACTGGTCCTTGATGAACCGGACAATTTCTTAGACATTTCATCTATTAATGCTTTAGAAGAATTTCTAAGAAACTATCCGTTTGCTGTTATTGTAGTTTCTCACGATCAGAACCTGTTAAAAAACTTAAACTTTACTTCTTGGAAAATAAAAAATCACAAGTTAATAACTCCCAGTGATTTCTCGAGTAAAGAAAATGCTAAAATTGCTAATCAGATCAGTTTATTACAATTCAAATTAGACCAACTGATTTCCGATCCTAATGCTTCATTTAATGACATTGAAAATATTTCCCGGGAAATAAATAGAATTTCTAAAAAGAACTAAGTTTTATTAATTGGGGTAATAGCAGGAAAATTATTGTAGCTAAAACAATTAAAAAAATAAAATTAATTGTCAAAAAGCCTAATAATACTTGCCTGCTATGTACGTGGGCTTGCTTTAAAGCTAATAAATTTGCAAATGATGCTAATGGAGTCCCTAATCCACCGACATTAACGCCAAGAAAGATTGCAGTGATATCTGTGCTGAAGCGTGTAATTAGGAAAGTAGCCGGAACATTGCTGATTACTTGGCTCAATAATATACCAGTTAAATAGGTGATAAAGAAACTCTGTTTTAAAAGCTGGGTTACAAGCGTAATGATAAATTTTTGTCTTCCTAAAATGCCTACTATCAGGAAAAAGCCGATAAAAGTAATTAAAGTACCATAATCAACTTGTGTAAAAACAAAACGGTTTGTAATTAAAATGACTGCCACAACAGCAATTGTAGTATAAATTAGCGGTACGAAATGAAGTACTCCTGCAAGTGTAACTATTAGTAGTGCAAAAGCAATGATTAGAGAAATTGGTTTTACCTCATAGTCTGTTTGTTTTAAAACTGGAAGTGGAGTTGCTGGAATTACAAATGTTGTTAACAAAATTAAAACAAAACTAATTAGGAACAATGGGAGTGAAATTTTGAAAAAATTAGCCGTAGAAAGCTGATAATGATTATAGAGATAGAGGTTCTGCGGATTACCGAAAGGAGCCAATGCACTTCCTAGATTTGCTGCAATTGTGATTAGTGCCAAAGGAAAAGTAAATGGTCCATGAACCTGCTTGTGAATAACTAAAAATAATGGTATTAAGCTTAGGATCGCAACATCATTAGTTAAAAACATAGCTAAAAATCCTGCTAATAGAACTAATAACTGAGTAACTTGTCTATGGGTATGAGCTAGATTGATGATTTTTTGACTTAAGTAGTCCAATGCCTTAATGTTAATCAAATATTGTGTGACAAGCATTAAACTAAATAAAGATAAAATTGTTTGCCAGTTAACATCGGATATTTTTGGCAGGGTGCGACAAATCACACAAACTAAAAATAAAATTAGAAGAGTAGCCCACATTATTTTTTGCTGCTTAATGATTTTATTGACTGCTTTCATGCTGCATCACTCTTTTAGAAATAACCTGCTCAAAATTTTTAACTTAAATATTTTACTACGAAAAGTAAACAAGAGTTAATTTTTTACATAAATAACTATAAATTATTACTATGCTTCTGGTAAAAAAGATTTAAAAACAAAAGATACACTTAAATTGATAATAACTATTATAATATTAATAACTATTAGTATCAGCTTAAATGAGGAGAAAAAATGACGAAACCAATTATTGGCATTGCCGGATCTGAAATGATTGATTCTGGTGGAATGTTTCCAGGATACAGACGTAGTTATGTTAATGAAGACTATGTGGATTCTATTGTTAAAAATGGCGGAATTCCGTTTATAATTCCATTTACCGAAAATGACGACATTATAAAGAGCCAAATGGAATATGTTCAGGGTCTTATTTTAAGTGGCGGTCACGATGTTGACCCTCATCTATATGGTGAAGAATTATCGCCCAAAATAGGGCCGATTTGGCCTGAGCGAGATCACTTTGACATGCTTTTATTAAAAATTGCTGAAGAATCTAATAAACCCGTTCTGGGAGTTTGCCGCGGGGCACAGATTATTAATGTAGCACATGGCGGCAGTCTCTACCAGGATATTAGTTATCGCTCAGAGCAAACTCTAAAACACGAACAAGGTCATACACCTGATTTGCCTACTCACAAAGTAACAATTAAGGAAAACAGCTTATTAGCTAAAACATTGGGTAAGACTGAATGCATGGTTAATTCTTTTCACCATCAATTAATTAAAGACATAGCGCCAGATTTACTTGAAGTTGCGGATGCAAGCGATGGCGTCCCGGAAGGGCTTGAAAATAAACAGGGTACTGTTTTGGCGATTCAATGGCACCCAGAAATGTTACATAACAATCCTAATACTAAGTATATGAATAATTTATTTAAATTTGTGGTTGAAAATGCCAAGTAGGGAGTAAATATGACTCAAAACAAAAACGCAGGAGACAAACTTGGCTTTTGGTCGATTGTTCTTTTAGCTATTAACTCAATTATTGGTTCCGGTATCTTTTTAACACCTGGTAGTGTAGTTAGTCAGGCAGGGAGTAAAGCTTTAATTGTCTACTTCATTGCTGCAATTTTTGCCTCAGTCTTAGCTATTTCATTTTCAGCAGCCGCTAAATATGTCACCAAGTCTGGTGCTTCTTATGCATACTCTAAAGCTGCTTTTGGTAATAACGTTGGTTTTTATGTCGGCATTTTGCGTTACTTTTCTGCTAGTGTTGCCTGGGGAGTAATGGCTGTTGGTGTAATCAAATCAACTATTTCTATTTTTGGTGGCAATCCTGACAAATTTTTAAATGTCACCATTGGCTTCATTATATTAATGCTTGCAGTAACTGTAATTAACTTATTTGGACAAAAATTTGTAAAACTTGTGATGAACATGGCTACAGCAGGTAAATTAGCTGCATTAATTTTGATCATAGTGGCAGGTGTCATTTTACTTATTACCACTGGTGCCACACATAGTTTGTCGTCTGTTGACCAAATAACGCAAAATGGGCATAAAATAGTACCGGCTTTAACCACTACCGGTCTTGTTATGGCTGTTGTTTCTGCATTTTATGCTTTTACCGGTTTTGAATCAGTTGCTTCTGGTTCGGAAGATATGCAGGAACCAGAAAAGAATTTACCTAAGGCTATTCCACTGGCAATTTTGGTTATCGCTGCTATTTATATTGGAGTAGTCGCTGTAGCAATGGTTTTGGATCCTAAGGCGCTGATGACAACTAAACAAGTGGTGGCAATCAGTGCGATTTTTAAAAATGATATATTGCGGGATGTAATTTTAGTTGGGGCGCTCATTTCGATGCTAGGAATAAATGTTGCCTCTAGTTTTAATGCACCACGCATTTTGGAGGCAATGGCCCGTGAACATCAACTGCCAGCTACTTTAACCAAAAGAACTAAAAATAACTTTCCCATTAAAACTTTCTTTATTTCTGAAGCACTAGCAATTTTAGTACCCTTAGCTTTTCAATATAACATGACTAACTTGATTACATTGAGTGCTATGGTCAGATTTTTAGGCTTTATCATTGTTCCGCTGGCAGTAATATGCTTTTACTACGGTAAAAATAAGCAACCAATTTTACCGGCTCCTAAGAATATCATAACTGATATATTTGTACCAATTTTGTCAATAGTTTTAGTAATCTTTTTGCTGGTTAAATATAACTGGCAAGCACAATTTGGTATTATTGAGAATGGTAAAGTCGTTGGTGTTAACTGGTATGCAATTTTCATGATGATCTTTGGGTTCATAATTTTACCACTATTTATGTTTTGGTTTTCCAGAAAAGAAAGAAGCAATCAGCAATAGCTTTAGAAATTTACAGTAAAAAAACCGGACTAGAAAATACTAGTTCGGTTTTTTACACTGTTAATTAATGTATTTACGGAAGAAGTTTAGTTCATCTTCATTACATTTTTTGGCCAAGTCATCCTTTTGATTAACATGGAAAACGTGGCCTCGTGGATGTTCCTTATCACCATAGAAATGAAGTTCATGATAAATATTTTTGGCCTTCAGGTAGCCTGACAACATGTAGGCGTTATCACGCAAGAAATCATCTGTGCAGGTCATTAAGAAAAGCGGTGGCAGTGCTTGGGTTAAAAACTGTTCCGCATCTAATTCATCATGCTTATTTAACCGAATTTCTGGCCGAAAATAGGCTTCTGGTGCCCCAGTATATGAGGGAATTGCGGTTAGGAAGTAGGCGCCACAATTTAAAGCGGCAGCTTTAATTGTTAAACGGGGTACTGAATAACCAAAATACTTACGGTATTCATTGTTAGTGTATGCTGTTAAAATTTGTTCTCCCATTTGACCACCGGCACTGTCTCCAACAATAAAGACGTTATTTAGATCGAATTGATATTTTGTCGCATTTTCCTCTTGGGCTACCCAGTGAAATACACGGTTGATATCATCTAGTTCTCCGGGATAGGCCACATCTGGTGCTAATCGATAATTGGAATTAACTACGGCAAATCCTTCTTTAGCCAGAGCCAAGCAATAAAACTGATAAGTTTCTTTGGTGCCATATATCCAGCCACCACCGTGAATATTTACGATTACCGGTAATTTAGCATGGGTTCTATTCTTTGGTAAATAAACATCGAGTATCTGATACTTGGGATCCTTACCATAGGAAATATTGTCAAACCTTTCTACTTCCGGAATTTGTGTTGGCAATCCAGCATCGCGCTGATCATCACCTTTTTTAATTGCATTTCGTGTTTCTTCAACTAATTTTCGATAGTCAGGTTCTGACATTTTACAGCTCTCCTTTTTTGTAATCGCTTTAGTATTATATTTTACTTCAATATAAGTAAAAAAGAAGATCATAAATTAACGTCAAATCATCTCTTAGAAAATTTTCACTTTGTAAAATAATTGCTTACAATATTTTAAATTATTTTATAATTTATCTAGTTAAATTTTTAGCGATATCTAAAGCTGCTTTTCTGCCAGAATATGCACAGTACCCTGCGCAAGTGCCACAAATATTGGGACTGTAAGTGTCGCCACACAATTTTCCAGCCGCGTCTGCTCCAATAGCATATAATCCATCAATTATTTTTCCATTTCGATCTAGTACATGATTATCTAAATCAGTTTTTAGTCCACCTAGTGTTGTAAATGCACCAACTCCTAGATCAAAAGCATAAAATGGTCCCCTTTCTACTGAAACCAAAAAATGAGAATCTTTTCCAAAATCTTCATCAATACCCTTTTTACATAATTCATTATATCTTTCTACAGTAGGCTTTAAATTGGTCAAGCTTAGTTTTTTCACTAAATCTTCAATGCTGTTAGCTTTATGTATAAATGGTAATTTTTGTGTGAGAGCTTCATCAATTTGTTCTTGTAAGTGGCTGAGTGGCTTATTAGTGTCTTCATAATAGATTTCAATAATCTTCAATAGACCTTTTTTACTTAGATAATCCACAGTAGCTTGATCTATAATGCTATAAACAGCATTTTGATGAAGAAAAACATTCCCACAATCAGCAAAATTGTCTGTTACTTGTTCATTAACAAAGCGGTCGCCTTGTTCATTGACGAAAAGTAATGATTGTAATGACGCAGCGGTGTTCATTTCTGAATACCAGTATTTATATGGAGGATTAGTGGGGTCATTTAGATAGCCATTAAATGCCATTAAAGTTCCCTTTGCTACTCTTTGAGCACCAGCTGCCCAAGCAAGTTTTTGACCATCACCAGTGTTTTTGCCTGAATTAATATTAATAATTTTATCAGGATCGTATCCAGTTTCTTCTCTTAATAATTTTGGATTATTTAAAAATCCTCCTGTAGCAATAACTACGGCATTAGTAGATATTGCTTCTTCTGCTCCATTAGCTTCACTTTTAATAACTAATCCAGATACTTTTCCTTTTCCGTCTTTTAAAATTTTTTGTGCAGAAACAGAAACCTCAATTTCACAACCCACCTTTTTTACTGAAGGAATAATGTTTTTTTGAATTTGTTCTTTACCTTGTCCTTTTAGTAAGTGCCAAGTTACCATACCTGAGCCTAATTTAGTAACTTCGGTAAATTCCACTCCCATTTTTGATTGTAACCATTTTAGAGTCTCAGCACTTTCATTAAAGTATTCTTTCAAACTGCGACTGTCTGCTTCATAATGAGAATAATTTAATTCAGTTTGTACTAGTTGAGAAGGAGTATAATTTATGCCTTTTGCTTTTTGCATTTCTGTTCCAACTGCACATAAGCCTTCGACATAATTACCACTACCACCTAAATTTCGTCCCTTTTCTAGGACTAATGTTTTCAAGCCTTTATCAGCTGCTTGAAAAGCAGAAATTAAGCCAGATAGTCCTCCGCCTACTATTACTACATCATATTTATTTTTATTAGTTAACATATTACTTTACCTCTATTTCATAAACAAATCGCTTACAAATAAAATTTACCATTTTTCAAGTATATGTTATTATCCATTTTGCAATGACTAATAAGGAAAACTAATAAGTTACAATGAATATAGAACAATTATCAATTTTTATAAATCTAGCAGAAAATTTGAGTTTTACGCAAACAGCATTAAAACTAAATATATCTCAGTCGGCTGTTTCCCAAAATATTTCTAAATTGGAAAATCAATTAGGCTTTAAGCTTTTTATTAGGAATCGAAGAACAGTCAATTTAACAAAATCAGGTAAAATTTTTTATATTAATATCAAATCTCTTATCAATATATATTATAAAGCTAAACAAGAAGCTCAGCATGCTAACGATAACGATCAAACTGATTTAAGCATTGGCTATAGTGGCACACCATGGGAGATTGCAGAATTGCCTGGAATTATAAAAGAATATAAAAATGAAAATCCTACAGTAAAAATTTTTTTAGAAATACATAGTCATGAGAATCTCAAGCAAAGACTTAGTAATGGTGATCTTGATATAATATTTACTATGCCAGATATTGTCAGACACATGTCAGATTTACATTATATTAATTTAACAAATGGCCATTATGTAATCAGTATTCCTAAAAATGAAAATTATTTTTTTAATAAAGAAATTTATGTAAAAGATTTAGATTTTAAAAGTATTATTTTTCTTGATACACAATGGCTCCCTACAATTTCTATCAACTTGCAAAAAAAAATTAGCAAGCTAAATAAAAATATAGATATTACTTATGCTAATAATATAACCGCGGAAAACGCCATGGTGCAATCTGGTTTAGCATTAGGATTATGGTGTAATTTCGTCACTGATCCAAATGATTCAACTATTTATACTAGGCCACTTAAGACAGATTTAAAGCTCAGATACGGTATCGCTATTAGAAAAGATGATAATTCAAAAGCTGTATTGCATTTTAAAAACTGGATAAAAAAGAAAGAATTAACATGGAAATAAAATATTATTTTTTGTTATATTTAATATTAATATATTAACTTATTAATTTATATATTTAAACATAAGCCATAAAAAACCAAACTTGTTTAAGTTTGGTTTTTAAAATATCAGCTACTTTAGTTATTATTCACAGCAATAAAATTCTGATATGCTTCATTCTCTGAAGTAGTGGTAATCTTAAAATTATTAAAATCAGGCTGCTTCTGGTGCAAGGTACTTTCTGCAACGTCAATGTAATGTGTAACTGTCGCATTTCCAATTAATTCAATCCAATAGCTATTGGCGTTGCTATGTACCTTTATTTGGACAAATCCTCCGGGATTTGAAACAGTCAGCAATTTATCAAACAGATCCTCTGACTTGTTAGTCAAAGCGTAAATTAAGCTTGCTGCAGACATGCCAGTACCACAAGCATTGGTAAAACCAACACCGCGCTCAAAAGTGCGAACGAAAAGGTGGTCAGAACTCAGAACTTGAGCAAAACTGACATTTACTCCATCTGGAAAATAAGGATTTTTATGATTTAATTTTGTTCCTAAATTTGCTAACAAGTCACTTTTTAAAACATCATCTGAAACTAAACTAATCAAATGAGGGTTGGGGACAGCGACTGCTGAAAAGGTTAACTTGGGTGCAAATTCAGGTATTGCTTGGTTTAGTAGTTCAGAGCAGCCTAAGTTGGTAAAAGGAAGATCTGCAGCTGCAAAACTAACCGGACTAATTTCGACACTGACTGCTTTAACGTTTTGCGCCCAGTCCGGCTGACAACTAACACGTAAATCACTTTGCATTGTTTCAACCTTGAAAGATTTTTTGTGAAATTTTTGCGCTAGATAACGGCCCACAGTCCGTAAGCCATTGCCACACATGGAAGCAAAAGAACCATCAGCATTAATGACCTGCATTTTGCCTAAAGCTTGTGGATGATGCGAATTGCTGACTACTAACAGACCATCAGCTCCGTTTAATAATCCAGTGGCAGAGTTAGTTATTTGCCGAGCCAAATTAACTAATTCATTTTTAGTTAAAGGGTTTTGCAATTGTGTTTGATCTAGTAGAAAAAATTTATTCTGTGAACCGTGAACTTTTTGTAGTTGTACCATAAAAATTGCTCCTTAAATTAATTAAAAAAACTGGTGGTAAATTTCTCTAACAGCAGCAGCTGCGTCCGCTTTTTTGGTACCCAGCATAATTGAGATTCGTGAAGCACCTTGGTTAATCATATGAATTGCAATATGCTTTTGTGCCAGAGGCAGCGTGATATTCTTCATTACGCCAATTTTGTTTTTCATTCCTTCTCCTACAACCATGATAATGGCATAGTCATCGATCCACTCTAATTGATCAGGATTAAGTGCCTGTTGAATTTCAAAACACATTTGCTGGCGAATTTGCTCATTAAATTGGCGTTTGTCAAAAATCACAGTTAAATCATCAATTCCTGAAGGCATGTGCTCATAAGATATATTAAATTTATAAAAAATTTGTAGTAATTTAAGAGTAAAACCAACCTGTTTATTTAGCAAGTATTTATGTAAATATAATGCTGCAAAATGACCAGAACTAGCTACTCCTGTAATTGTACTTTGAGGCTGGAAGTTATTTTCAGGTACGATCATTGTTCCCGGTAAATCTGGGTGATTGGTATTTTTGACATTAATTGGTATTTGTCCTTCAATTGCAGGAATAATAGCTTCATCGTGAAAAACTGAAAAGCCCGCATATGACAGTTCTCGCAACTCGCGGTATGTCATAACATTAACAGCGTGGGGATGCGTAACTATTCTAGGATCAGCAGCGTAAATAGCATCGACATCAGTGAAATTTTCATAAAGGTCAGCATCAAGTCCCCGTGCCCAAATTGCTCCGGTAATATCAGAACCACCACGAGAAAAAGTAGCAATTAAACCGTCTTGAGTAACACCATAAAAGCCAGGAACAATTAATAAGTCTGAAGTTTGAGTCCACTTCTGCAAATTGCTGTAAGTTTCCGGCAAAACCTGGGTGTCATTAGGATTATCAGTCACTATAAAGCCAGACTCTTTCGGGTCTAAGAAACGAGCGGGTAGATGTAAACTTTGTAAAATTAAAGTCAGAAGCTGTGCATTTAGTTTTTCTCCATGTGCTTTAAAGCCTGCCATTAAAAAATCTTTACTTGGATAAGAAACTTGAGGCAGATTATGTAATTCCTGCAATAGAGGCTTTAGTAATTGTTCGGGTATTTTAAAATAAGCGGCAATGTCATGATACCTGGACCAAATTGTTGTAACAGTTTCACTATAATTTTGTTTATTAATTGTTTCCTGGGCATATTTTATTAATAAATCTGTTACTTTAGTGTCATTTTTATATCTTTTTCCTGGCGCTGAAGTAACTACAATTTTACGAGCCGGATCAGCATTAATAATTTTTAAAACTTTTTGAAACTGTTCTCCGTCAGCTAGAGAACTACCACCAAATTTTACAACTTTCATGTTAATACCTTTCACAATTAAATTTAATTTAAGTAATTAGTATTGGATTTTAACATTAAAATTTTAATCTTCAACTGAAAAAGAAAGTTGCTAATTAATAACGCTATTATTTCTCTTAAGAAAACTTTGGTAAAAAGACTCTCGATAAATGCCGGTCTTAATAGCATTTGTTATAACTTTAAAAAAATCAATTGTAAAAAATAATTTTGCGGATTTGAAAATCAAAAAATATTTACCAGCAAAAATGGTTGACAATCATATTAATTAATAATAATATTTTAATAAATCGAAGAGGTTGCAACCAACAAAAGTAGCTGGTGGAGTTTCTGCAAAAACTAAGAAGCCAGTTAAAGGGGCGGTTGCCGAAGCATTAATTATTGCGGTAATTAATTAGCTGGGACGTAATCTAACAGGTTACGAACTGTCGCAATTTTATATTCGCGGAGCGCTATCGACAAAATTGATACCAGATAATAACTTGAAGGACTCTTTTGTTAAGCACAACAAAAGAGCCTTTTTTATTTAACAAAAGGGAGAGACTTAAATGGCTGCTAATGATTATTACCAGACTAACGCTCAAGGTCACTTAGCAATTGGTGGGGTAGATGCATTGAAACTGGCAAAAGAATTTGGTACTCCATTAGTTGTTTATGACGTACAAAAAATCAAACAGCAATTTCAGGCTTTCCAAAATGCATTTGCAGAAGAAAATGTGAATTATGCAATTAGTTATGCCAGTAAGGCTTTTGCTACAATTGCGATTTATCAGGTAATTAATGAACTTGGCGGACATGTTGATGTTGTTTCTGGCGGCGAATTGTATACAGCCTTAAAAGCAGGATTTCCGGCAGAAAAAATCAGTTTTCATGGTAATAATAAGACAGCAGATGAGTTATTAATGGCTGTGCAAAACCATGTCGGTGTCATTGTTTTAGATAATTTTTATGAAATTAAGTTGCTGACGCAAATTTTGCAAAAAACAAATGCTCAAGTGCAAGTAATGCTGAGGCTAACTCCAGCTGTCTCAGCACATACTCACGAGTATGATCAAACTGGTCAAGAGGACAGTAAATTTGGTTTTGATATTAGATCAGGCCAAGCCGAGCAGGCATTTTTAGAGGTAAAAGCTAATAAACAGATGGACTTGATTGGCTTGCATGCACATATCGGTTCACAAATTTTGGAAACAGCGGGTTTTAAGCTGGAAGTTGAAAAACTTATGCAACTGGTCAATAACTTGAAACAAAAATATGATTACCAGCCTCAAGTCTTAAATTTAGGTGGCGGGTTTGGCATTAGATATACCAAGCAGGACAAAGCTTTGACTGCGCAAACTTTTATCAGTCAAATAGTGCAGACAGTTAAAAAATGCATACAAGAAAGTCACTTAAAAATGCCGGCTATCTGGATAGAACCGGGTCGTTCAATTGTAGGAGAGGCTGGTTATAGCTTATATACAGTTGGTGCACGCAAAGAAGTACCGGGACTATTGCCTTACGTTACAGTAGATGGTGGTATGGGAGATAATATCAGACCGGCACTTTATCAAGCACAATATGAGGCATTATTAGCAGAAAATCCTCATGCAGAGCCTGAAGAAACTGTCAGACTGGCAGGGCGCTATTGTGAATCAGGCGATATTCTTATTAACGAACTGGCACTGCCTCAAAGTAAACCAGGTGATGTAATTGCAGTTCTGGCAACTGGGGCTTATGGCTATAGTATGGCTTCAAATTACAACCGTGTTCCACGGCCAGCCGTTGTATTTGCAGAAAATGGTCAAGCACAAGTAGTAGTTACACGTGAAACTTATGCGGATCTAATCAACCATGATCGCTTTTATCAAACGAAAGGATAATTAATAAATATGAAAAAAATGTCGGCTGCTGAAATCATTGATTTCATTGCTAATTCAACCAAAAAAACACCAGTTAAAGTATATGTCAAAGGTGAGATGGCTAAGTTAGACTGGCCTGAAAACTGCAAAATTTTTAATGAAACTCACACTGGTGTCGTTTTTGGAGATTGGCAAGTCTTGGAACCTTTTTTAGAAAAAAACGCCAAGAAGATAACATATTATCAAGTGGAAAATGTCAGTCGTAATTCTGCCATTCCATTATTGGATTTAAAAAATATTTCCGCCAGAATTGAACCGGGTGCGCTTATCCGTGAAAACGTTGAGATAGGGAAAAATGCTGTAATCATGATGGGTGCAGTCATTAATATTGGTGCGGAAATTGGTGAAAATGCCATGATTGATATGAATGCTGTTTTGGGCGGTAGAGCAATCATTGGTGCTAACAGCCATGTAGGAGCGGGTGCCGTAATTGCCGGAGTTGTCGAACCGGCTTCAGCACAACCTGTGAAAATTGGCAAAAACGTTTTGATTGGTGCTAATGCCGTGGTTTTAGAAGGAGTCCAAGTTGGCGACCATGCGGTAGTAGCCGCCGGGGCGGTAGTAACAAAAGATGTACCTGCGAACAGCGTCGTTGCCGGAGTGCCGGCAAAAGTTGTTAAAATGCGTGATCAAAAAACTGCCTCTAAGACAGGAATTGAACAGGGATTAAGAAAGCTGTGAATTAATGTTAACTTCTGAGCAACTTGTTAAAATCCGCCGCGATTTACATCAAATCCCTGAATTAGCCTTGCATGAACACCAAACACAAAAATATTTATTACAGATTATTGGCAATTTTACTCAAAAATATATTGAAGTTCGCACATGCCCTGAGCTGCCCACAGCAATATTGGTCAGGGTTCAGGGAAGCAAACCGCAAAAAACAATTGGTTATCGAGCAGATATAGATGGTCTCCCAATTAAAGAAGATACCGGCTTGGCGTTTGCTTCTCAAACTCAAGGTCAAATGCACGCCTGTGGTCACGATATCCACATGACGGTAGCCCTAGGAATTTTGGCTTATTTTTGTGAACATCAGCCACAGGATAATTTGCTTTTCTTTTTTCAACCAGCTGAAGAAAGTGAAAGTGGCGGTAAAAAAGCCTATGAAGCTGGAATTTTTTCTGGTAAATGGCGTCCAGACGAGTTCTTTGCCTTGCATGTTACTCCTGATTTGCCTACTGGCACAATTGGCTGCCGTTTGGGAACATTATTTGCGGGGACAACTGAAATCAATATTGATTTATATGGTAAAGATGGACATGCCGCATATCCACAGCAAGCTAACGATATGGTAGTAGCTGCTGCTTCTTTAATAGAACAAATTCAGACAATTGTCTCACGTAGTATTGATCCCATTGCAAGCGGAGTTATCACAATAGGAAAGGTCAGGGCTGGAACAGTTAGAAATGCTATTGCAGGTCATGCTCATCTAGAAGGAACTATTCGCGGACTAACCCAAAAAATGATTGAAAGAATCGATCAACGCCTGCGGGATGTGACTCAAGGAATAGCGCAGAGTTTTAATGCTAAGGTTGATTTGCAGCTTAATCAGGGTGGTTATTTGCCAGTTGAAAATGACCCCCAAATTACAGCAGAATTCATTAATTATATGAAGAAAAATCCTCAAATTAACTACCAAGAGATGCAACCGGCTATGACAGGGGAAGACTTTGGCTACTTACTGGCACAAATTCCCGGTACTATGTTCTGGCTGGGAGTGAACGATAATTCTCAACTCCATTCTGCAACCTTTAATCCACACGAAGAAGCAATAGTAATAGGAATTAAAGCAATGGTAGGTTTTTTACTGAGTCATATGTAGCTCAAAAGGAGAAAGACATGACTAATTTTGATAAAGCGGATTTAATGACCGCGATAATTACGCCCTTTAATAAAGAAGGAAAAGTTGATTATCCCGGACTGAAAGAATTGACAGAACATTTAATTAATACGGGCAGCAACGGCTTTGTGATTGGGGGTACCACTGGTGAAACAGCAACAATGACCCATGACGAAAAAATAGAACTATATACTAATTTTGCTCAAATAATTGCAGGACGAGTCCCTGTAATTGCGGGCACGGGCAGTAATAATACTGAACAGACAGTTGCATTTACTCAAGAAGTAGGGCAAATTCCCGGCATTGATATGGCTTTGGTAGTAGCGCCATATTATAACAAGCCTAATCAAAGAGGCATTATAGCCCACTTTGAAAAAGTAGCAGAAAATTCTCCCGTACCAATTATTATTTATAACATTCCAGGTCGAACAGGAATTAAGATTAGTAAAGAAACTTTGGTTAGTCTGTCGCATAATCCTAAAATTGCTGGTGTTAAGCAATGTGCGGAGTTAGAAGACTTAGAATATATTGTTGAACACGCAGCAAGTGACTTTTTAGTGTATACAGGCGAAGACCTGCAATCTTTAACTGCTAAAGTTTTAGGTGCAAAAGGAGTGATTTCGGTAGCTTCTCATATTTATGGCTCGGCCATGCGTGAAATGTATGATGATTTAGATCAGGGCAAAGTAGCTGCAGCAGGGAAATTGCAAAGACGACTAATGCCAAAGATGCAAGCCTTGTTCATGTATCCTTCACCATCTCCAGTTAAAGCTGTGTTAAATGCACAAGGCTTACCAGCTGGTGGATGTCGCCTGCCTATTATGGACTTAAATGAAGCAGAAAAGCGGCAATTAGCTGTTCATTTAGGTTTAGCTGATTCGGCTTTATTACATAAACTGCCGTTAGAACTAGGAGTATAATATGAAAAAAATTTTAGTAGCTGGAGCCACGGGATCTATGGGAAAACAAACAGTGCAATTAGTTAATAAATTACCTGATTGTCAATTAGTAGCTGTTTTAGCTCCAACGGCATCTAAAAGTTCAGACTTCAAATCTTCTGTCAAATGCTTTGACAATTTGGCTGCTGTTGATATTGATGCGGATATTTGGATTGATTTTACCACCCCACAAGCCGTTTATGAAAATACCAAATTTGCTTTAAAGCACCATATGCATCCCATTGTGGGAACAAGTGGTTTAACTTCTGAACAAACAAAACAGTTACAAGAATTGGCGAAAAAAGAAAAAGTCAGTGGCCTTATTGCTCCGAATTTTGGGTTGTCGGCTGTCTTATTAATGAAGTTTGCTCAAGAAGCGGCCCGTTATTTTCCAGATGCAGAAGTCATTGAAATGCATCATGCTGATAAAAGGGATGCACCTAGTGCAACGGCAATAGCAACTGCAAAATTAATTGCAGAAAACCGCAATCCAGAAAATTGCTCTCAAACTACGAACGATTCTGCAGCTCGCGGTGCTGATTATGATGGCGTTCCTGTTCATTCCGTTCGCTTACCAGGATATGTAGCTCACGAACAGGTGCTTTTTGGTGGCATCGGAGAAGCTTTAACAATCAGACAAGATTCATTTTCCCGTTCTTCATTTATGCAGGGCGTGAAAGTGGCCTTGAGTCGGGTAATGGACTTACCAGATTTAGTGGTCGGTTTAGACCAGATTTTATAATTTATAAGGAGAACAAAAATGCCACAATTAGCTACTGATTTAACTTCAATTATTCATACACCATTGGAAAAAATCCCTCCTTCTGGTATACGTGCTTTTGCCCAAAAAGTTGAGGACATTCCAGATTTAATAAAATTAACCTTAGGAGAACCTGATTTAAATACACCTGAACATGTTAAAAAAGCAGCTGCTCAGAGCATTTTAGATAATGATTCACATTATTCTGCTCAAAAAGGAACACCCAGATTGCGTCAGGCTATTAGCAACTTTTTACAGCGCAAGCAGGGCTTAACTTATGATCCTGACAGCGAAATTGTAGTCACAGTGGGTGCAACTGAAGCTATAGCCGTAACAATGCTGGCTTTGTTTCAACCGGGGGATGAAATTATTGTACCTACTCCTTCTTATGCCCTTTATTTTCCATTAATTCAATACACTAAAGCTGAGTTGGTTGCTATTAATACAGCAGACACAAATTTTGTGTTAACTCCCGAAGATTTGGAAAAGACACTGGATGAGCACCCTCATGCTAAAGCAATTTTACTGAATTATCCTACTAATCCAACTGGCAGGGAATGTCCCAGTTCTGTTTTAGAGCAAATAGCACCAATCATTAAAGAGCATCACCTTTATGTGATTTCTGATGAAATATACAGTGAGCTGACTTATAACTTTAATCACGTATCGATTGCGCATTATTTACCCGATCGTACCCTACTAATTAATGGCTTATCCAAGTCTCATGCGATGACCGGTTACCGTTTGGGTTATGTAACTGGACCAGCCGATCTAATTAGCTTAATTGCAAAAATGCATGCATTCTTGGTTACAGCTCCATCAAATCCGGCACAAGCAGCAGCTACTGAGGCCTTGGAAAATGGTGATCAGGATCCGGTAGAAGCACGACTAATTTATCAAAAACGGCGTGACTATATTGTTGATGCATTAAACAAAATGGGTTTAGAAACTCATGCCAGTGAGGGTGCATTTTACGTTTTTGCCAAAATACCGGCAAGCTATGGTAAGGATGATGAAGCCTTCGCACTGGATTTGGCTCATAAAGCCAAAGTTGGTGGCACTCCGGGTAATGCTTTTGGCCCTGGCGGAGAAGGCTATATTCGTTTTTCTTATGCTGCGAGTGATGAAAATCTACATACAGCTATGAGTCGAATTCAAAAGTTTTTAGCAGAAAAGGGTGAAAATTGATGAGAAAATACGCAGTTGCAATTTTGGGTGCTACAGGTGCAGTAGGTCAACGTTTAATTAGTGAATTGGAAAAAGCAGCAATTCCAGTCAAGCAAGTTAAGTTGCTGGCTTCCAAGCGTTCAGCAGGCAAGAAGTTACAATTCAAAGGGCAAGAAATTACAGTTGAAGAGGCACAACCTGAATCATTCACTGGCGTGGACTTGGTTTTATCATCTGCTGGCGGTGCTGTTTCAAAAAAATTGTTGCCTGAAGCTGTAAAAAGGGGGGCAGTGTGTGTAGATAATACTAGTGCTTTTCGTATGAATGATGATGTTCCATTAATTGTTCCTGGAGTTAACGATGACCAATTAGTTAATCATCATGGCATCATTGCTAATCCTAATTGCTCGACTATTCAGATGGTAGCTGCACTTTATCCACTCCACATCAAGTGGGGTATTAAGCAAATCATCGTTTCAACTTACCAGGCTGTTTCTGGCGCTGGCAAAGCGGCTTGGGATGAACTGCTGCAACAAGCACAAGATAGGCTGAATAATCAAAAAACTGAAGCCAAAATTTTGCCAACTGCGTCTGCTAAAAAGCATTATCCTATGGCATTTAACCTGTTACCGCAGATTGATGTTTTTGAAGATGATGGCTATACGCACGAAGAATGGAAAATGATTCATGAAACCAAAAAGATTTTGTTTAATGATCAGGATTCAAAGCAAATAAAAGTTACTGCTACTTGTGTTCGTGTGCCAGTTGAAATTGGTCATGGTGAAACGGTTTATTTCACCTTAAAAGATCAGTCAGCGACTGCTGCTGAAATAAAGCAGGAAATTGAGCGGACTCCCGGGTTAGTTTTACAAGATGATCCGCAAAACCAAATTTATCCGCAACCGCTTTTAGCAGCAGGTAAAAAAGAAACTTTCGTTGGCCGTATTCGTCCAGACCAGGAAAATCCCGGTGCGTTTAATATGTGGGTAGTTGCTGATAACTTATTAAGGGGCGCTGCCAGCAATACCGTGGAAATTGCAGAGTGTTTAGTCAGAGATAATTTGGTGCGTGTCCCTGATAAGTAATGTTTTTGTTAATAAATAAGCCAAACTTTGGGCTGTTCAATATTTAATATAAAAATTAACTCTTTTAAACTGATTTAATTCAGTTTAAAAGAGTTTTTTTGTTTAATGTTCGTAATGCTCTTGATAATACACGTATGGCAATCTTAAGCACTTTCATTAGTTGAAAAATACAAACTATTTAATGAATAATGATAAATTTTATTCGTATTTTATGTTGACAGCAGATTAAAAATTAGATAACCTAATATACAAAGCGGAGGTAATATATGAATCGCAAAACAGCAGTATGGTTGTTAATTCCTGCATTCTTGGGAGTATTGGTATTCACTTTTTTCCCCTTAATTCAAATTGCAATACCAACATTCCAAAGTAAAAGTGGCTTCTTTTCACTTTACGCACAATTTTTAAAGAGTTCTTTCAACTGGGCAGTTCTTGGACGTAGTTTTCTAATAGCAATTGTAACAGTGATTGTTGTTTTGATCCTTGGAGTGCCTATTTCTATCTGGATAGGAAGACAAAAAACAGTAGTTAGACAAATACTAAATTTGCTAATCCTTTTTCCCATGTTAACCAATGCAGTTGTAAGAAACTTTGCCTGGATTATTATTTTGGGACATGATGGAATCGTCAATAAAACTTTGCTGGCATTGCATCTAATTAAGTCACCGCTAAATATACTTTACACTAATACCTCTATTATTATTGGTTCAGTTTACTTGTTTTTACCAATTATGATTAATTCATTAATTGGCAGCGTGGCTGAATTAAATGTGGAGATTGAAGAAGCTGCAGCCGTTCTTGGTTCCAGTCCTTGGCGAACATTATTTAAGGTGATCATTCCTCAATTAACTACTGGCATTTTAACTGGCTGCATTTTAGTGTTTGCCGGAACAATGACAGCCTATACTACCCCAGAAATTCTTGGTGGCAACCGCCATCTGGTAATGGCGACTTTGATTTATCAGCAAGCAATGACGTTGGGCAATTGGCAAAATGCCAGCGTTATCTCATTAATTTTAATTGTTATTTCTGCTCTTTCAATGTGGCTCATGAGGAAGCTTAGCCAACATTTAGATCGGAGGCCAACTAATGCTTGATCGTAAAAATAAAACGTTGACTGTGATTTCGATTATTATTTTGGCTTTAATCATGTTGCCACTAATTTTAGTCGTAATTACATCCTTTAATACGCAAAGCTCGATTTCATTACCAATTACCGGCTTTACCCTTTCTTGGTACAGCAATATTTTTCAACAGCCTGATTTTATTGCAGGTTTTGAATCAAGTTTAATTGTAGCTTTAATTGCCAGCATTTCGGCTTTAGTTATTGGCATTCCTGCTGTCTACGCCTTAACGCGTTACAACATTCATCATGCCGCTTGGTTTCAATCATTTTTTCTCAGTCCAACTTTAATTCCCGAAATTGTTATTGGCTTTGCGCTCTATCAAGCCGCAGTTATTACTATGAGAATTCCGGTATTTATTGGCTTGATTGTCGGACATTTTCTTTTGTGTTTACCGTATGTCATTCGTTTAATTACAGCCAGCATGCTGCTAATGGACAGTCATATCGAAGAAGCGGGCTGGATTTGTGGCTGCTCACGCAAAAAAGGATTTTTTCTGATTGTTTTGCCAAATATTAAGGCCAGTATCATTGCTGCGTTTATGATGTGTTTCATCAATTCCTTCAACAACATTCCAGTTTCTTTATTCATGAGCGGTCCTTCTTTAACCATGTTGCCACCGGCAATTTTAAATTATTTGCAAAATAATTATGACCCTACTGTATCAGCAATTTCTGTGCTTTTGATGATCTTTACAGCACTCATGATGTTCTTGGTTGAAAAAGCAATTGGTATTAAAAATATTACAAAGTAGAGGAGTAGTGCAGTGGCAAATTTAGAAGTACAAAATTTAGCAAAATCATACGATGGCAAAACTAAAGTTTTAAAAGATATATCTTTTGCTGTCAATAACGGAGAGCTGGTTTCAATTCTTGGTCCTTCCGGCTGTGGCAAAACAACAACACTTAGAATTATTGCCGGTTTAATTCCAGAAACTGCAGGACAAGTTTTAGTTAACGGTAAAGATATTACTAAAGTACCTGTTTATAAGAGAAATTTCGGGATGGTTTTTCAAAGCTACGCACTTTTTCCCCATATGAATGTTTTTGATAACGTTGCTTTTGGACTGAAAATGCGCAAGCTTGACAAAAGTGCCATCAAGAAAAGAGTGACTGAAATGCTGGGAACTACCGGCTTAAGTCAACTATCTAAACAATTTCCAGCGCAGCTTTCTGGAGGACAGCAACAAAGAGTTTCGTTAGCAAGGGCTCTGGTTACCAATCCAGAATTGTTATTAATGGATGAGCCATTAAGCAATCTTGATGCAAAATTGCGACTGAAGATGCGTGAAGAAATTCGTGACTTGCAGCAAAAACTTAAAATGACAGTGCTGTTTGTAACACATGATCAGCAAGAATGTTTTGCAATTTCCGACAAGGTTTTAATTATGAAACAGGGACGTATTGATCAGTTTGATACGCCACAGAATATTTTTCATCATCCCCGGACAGAATATGTTGCCCGTTTTATTGGCTATGACAATTTTATTACTGTCACTGCTGCTAATCGTCAGGATGAGCATCATATCAAAGTAGGTGATACGGTTTTGAATACGGTTGAACCAAATCAAAATGCAAAAGTGCTAACTATTCGTCCGGAAAACATCCACTTGAATTTAGCGGATGCTTCTGAAAATACATTTGCCGGTACAATCATGAGTCGTGAATATTTAGGACAAAGTTTTAAGTATGCCATTCATTCAGCTATTGGAGACTTTCAAGTTGAGGAAGCACGGCAAAAGATGCGCAGCTCAGGAGAAGAAGTAACGCTAACTCTTCCTGCTAAACATCTTCATCCGTTATCAGAATAATCATTCTTTAGAAAGGTTTTGTTATGAAATTTAAAAAAGCTTGTTTGTTAGCAGCTAGTTTTGTCATTGCCGGTACAACTTTGGCAACTTCAGCTTGCTCGTCTAATGCTGGCAGCGGTAAACTGACAGTTTCTACTTTTGGCTTGGCAACTAAACAGATGCGCTCCGACGTGCTTGATCCGTATGCTAAGAAAAACAATGTTAAGGTGTCTACACAGTTTGGGGACAGCTCAACTCGCCTAACTCAGATTGAGC
The DNA here is from genome assembly GCF_000967195.1 of Lactobacillus kullabergensis. GTDB lineage: Bacteria > Bacillota > Bacilli > Lactobacillales > Lactobacillaceae > Lactobacillus > Lactobacillus kullabergensis. The sequence continues at coordinate 1,887,383 of NZ_KQ033871.1, read as the reverse complement.
ACAATTCTAATTCACCTGTAGATGTCATTGAATTGGCACAAAACAATGCAATTACAGGATCCAAAAAGAAACTCTTTAAAAAATTGGATTTTTCCAAACTCAAGAATTTCAAGTATTTATCAGCTGATCAGCAAAAGCTGGCAAAAGACACAAATACTGTTCCGTACACTGTTAATAGTTTTGGCATTATTTATAATCCGAAAAAGGCCCACATTAAAAGTTGGGATGATTTATGGTCTAAGAACTTAAAGGGCAAGATTGCAATTCCTGATATTGTAACAACTTTTGGTCCTGCAATGCTCTATGTGGCAGGGGACCATGCTAAAGTGAGCGTAACCAAGGATGATGGCAAGGCTGCCTTCAAAGCGTTAAAGCAGTTAAAGCCGAACGTTGTTAAAACATATTCTCAAAGTTCAGATTTAAGCAATATGTTTAAAACGGAAGAAATTACCGCAGCGGTTGTAGGTGATTTTTCAATCAGCATGCTGCAGGCCACTAATCCTAGTTTGAAGTATCTGGTGCCAGCCTCAGGAACATATGCTAACTACGATAATATTGCAATCTTGAAAAACAGTAAGAATACTCAAGCGGCATATAAGTATATTGACTTTCGTATAAGTGAAGCTAACCAAAAGAAAGTTGCCAGTGCAAAATCTCTTAATAATGCACCGGTTAATTCACAAGTAAAATTGACTGCTGCTGAAGCTGCCAATAAAACATATGGTGCGATCGCCCAAAGAGCAAAAACTATTGACTTTTATTACGTGAACAAGCAAATGCCTTCATGGATCAGTCAATGGAATAAAATTATGAACCAATAATTGTCAAAAAAGAACCTGCCTTCATTAATAAGGCATTTTAGATTTACGGAAAGGTCTATCATGAAAATCAAAAAAGTATGTTTAATGGCAGCAAGTTTAATTGTTGCGGGAGCAGCTATTGCTACTTCAGCTTGTTCTTCTAAAGCAAACGGTGGCAAGTTGGTTGTTTCTACGTTCGGCATCTTGACTAAGCAAATGAGATCAGATGTACTCAATCCTTTTGCCAAGAAAAATAACGTTAAAGTTTCCGCACAATTTACTGCAGATACAACTACGAGCTTAACCCAAATTGAGCATAATCCTAATTCTTCAGTTGACGTGATTGAAGTGGCACAAAAGAATGCTTATGCGGGTACGAAAAAGAAGTTGTATAAAAAAGTAGATTTTTCTAAAATCAAAGATTTTAAATATTTATCCAGTAGTGAACAAAAGCTGGCTAAAGACACAGGCACCGTTCCTTATACTGTTAACAGCGTAGGTATAATTTATAATCCTAAAAAAGTTCATATTACAGAATGGGATCAACTGTGGTCTAAAAAGTTAAAGGGCAAGATTGCAATTCCTGATATCGTAACAACTTTTGGTCCTGCAATGCTGTATATTGCGGGTCGCCATGCTAAAGTCGATGTCCCAAGCGACGGTGGTAAAGCAGCTTTCAAGGCTATGAAAGAATTGAAGCCTAATGTGGTTAAGACATACGATCAAAGTTCAGATTTAACCAATATGTTCAAAACAGGTGAAATCAGTGTGGCCGTTGTTGGTGACTATGCTATCAGCATGTTGCAGGCTACTAATCCAGGCCTTAAATACATTGTTCCAGCATCAGGCACATATTCTAACAGCAACGTTGTTGCCATTTTAAAGAATAGCAAGAATACAGATGCTGCATATAAGTATATTAATTTTAGACTAAGTGAAGCTATTCAAAAGAGATGTGCCAGTGCAAAATCACTTAATAACGCCCCAGTTAACACGCAAGTTAAGTTAACACCGGCTGAAGCCGCTAATAAGACTTACGGGGATGTGGCTAAACGCGCAAAGAACATGAATTTCTTCTATGTTAATAGCCACTTGCCTTCTTGGGTTAATCAATGGAATAAAATTATGAATAAGTAGATATAAAATGAAGGGTTGGAATATTTCAACTCTTTCGTTGTTTATGGGGGAGAAAAATGACACAAGTTGATCTTTTGATAAAAAATGGCCATGTTTTTAATGTTTTTTTACGTAAATTTGTTGATACTCAAGTTACAGTCAAAAATGGCAAATTCTATTGGGTTAACCAAGATTTACCCGGAATTAGGGCTAAAAAGACAATTAATCTCAAAGGTAAGTATCTGATCCCAGGATTTGTTGATGCCCACATGCATATCGATTCATCCATGACTACTCCTGCGATTATGGGACAAACGATTCTAAAATACGGTACGACAACGATTATTGCTGACGACCATGAAGTAACGAATGTTGCTGGCATCAAGGGACTAAAAAATTTCATTGCAGAGCCGTCACCGATTGATATTTTCTTTGGCATTCCATCTTCGGTTCCATCAACGAATCCAGATATGGAAACAACAGGTGGCAAAATTGGCGTGAAAGAAGTACAAGAACTGCTTAAAGATCCGCGCTTTATTTGCTTAGGCGAAGTGATGAACTTTAAGGATATGACTTCTCCGCATAAAACCTTGATCAAAGATATTATCAAAGTTTGTCGTGAGGAAAAACCTACAATGCCTCTTGAAGGACATGTGCCGGCATATGCTGGTGAAGATCTGGCTAAAGTTATCTATGCTGGAGTTACCACTGACCATACGGAACAGACAGCTGCCTTAGTTAATGAAAAAGTTCCTAATGGCATGTTTGTCGAGGTGCAACTGAAATCAATGTTGCAGGAAGTAATTGACACGATCATTAAGAACAACTACTTTGAACATGTTGCCCTGGTGACTGATGATTCTATGCCTGACACTCTGCTTCATGGTCATTTAAACTATTTGGTGAAAAAAGCAATCAAAATGGGGATGACACCAGAAGAAGCAATTTACATAGCTACCTATACACCGGCTCGCCATATGGGATTATGGGATAGAGGTGCAATTGCTCCTGGCCGAGTAGCTGATTTTGTTATCCTAGATGATCTGCAAGATTTGTCAATCGCAGCTGTTTATAAAAATGGAATTAATGCAGCAGATATCAAAGAGCAGACAGGTTACCAATTTTTGCCAGAGTTGCGTCACTCGGTTAATGCGCCTAAATTATTACCTGATGACTTTGTGGTTAAAACAGATTTAGTCGCAAACGGCGAAGTATTGGCAAATATTATTCAACTTAATCCTGTGGGTACTTTTACTAACCATATTCAAGAAAAGCTTGAGGTAAAAGATCACATAGTTCAATGGCAGAAAGCCGGTTTAGCACTGATTATGGTGCAGGACCGTTATAGCGGCAGCGGACATTATAGTCTTGGCTTCGTTGACCGTGGTATTATAAAAGACGGTGCGGTAGGAGCGACTTGGGCTCATGATCACCACAACATAATGATCATGGGTACGAATACTGCTGCAATGCTCAAGATTCAGAATCAACTGGTTGAACAGCAGGGTGGCTATATTGCAGCAAAGGGTGATAAAATAGTTGCTAATGCAAAATTAGCTATTGGCGGTGTTGCCAGTGACCAACCAATGTCTGTTTTAGGCACAGAAATAGGCAAGGTGCGCAAGACACTGCAGGAGCTAGGGTATAAAAATCCTAACGAGATTATGTCATTTTCTACTTTGTCTTTGCTGGTTTCACCAACCATTAAAATTTCAGATAAGGGTCTATTTGAGGTCAAAAGTCAGAAAAAGATTCCACTTTTTGAAGAAATTAAGTAGAGAGTGAAAAAATTAATTAAATAATAACCAAAAAATCTGCTAGTCAGATATTGTGAGATTTCACAATATAAACTAACAGATTTTTTCATACTTAAGAAGTGAAGACGTTTATTTCTTTAACCATTCTTTTACTATAGCCTTATATTGAGCCAAAGTAATTGCGCCATCTTCACCTTCACTAGTTGCGTTAAAAGCATCAGCAGCACCATAAGGAGTTTGCGTCATATGAGCCATGCCCATTACGCGATGTCCCTTATTTAATAAGTTGGTATAGTGTCCTGCCATTCTATAACCGTTTGTTCCTAAAACGGCCTGATTATATACAGGGTCTTCCCAATTAGGGGTGAACTCATAAGGCGCTAGGCTAGGGCTTTTTTTTACGTTCCATTCCCAGGCTACTTTTTCAGTCATCCAGTTGCTAATTGGCTCAGCACCGGCAGAAAGATTTTCCAGGTTGAAATGATAACCGTAAAAGCCTGGATGATTTAAGGAACCCTGTTTTTGATAATCCGCATCAATCATTGAAATTGCTGTAGAAGTTGGAGAAATCTTTAGCTCACCAACTCCAGCTCTTTTTCTTTCCTTGTTTGCATTAGCAAGACTCTGAAGTGAAGCTTTAATATTAACGTTGCTGGTAGCATCATCTTTGCCTCCTAGCTTGACATAAGTATTGAACCATGATGGTGCACCTTTTTGCGCTTGATTATCAATTTTTCCAGTTCTGAGTAAAGTGGCTGCTTTTTGTGCTTCTTGTCTTTGAGCAGTAGTTAGCGAACTATCATTTGCCATAAAATCCATCAAACTTGCTCCGTTTTTAGCAGGCCTATTTTTTGGAGTTTTGACAATATTAATTGGTAAACCATCGTAATAGTGAATGTATTTATTTTTACCGATACGATAATATTTATAGCCTTTAATCTTTTTAATAGAAGTATAATAAAGACTCTTGCTCTTTTTGTATACTTTTTTGGTTTTCTTGCCCTTGTGATCATAGACATATGTTTTGCTGGAAACAAATATTTGGTGTTTCGCAGCAGATACGGGTTGCGGACTACTAAATGAACCAGTACCTAGTAATATTAAAATACTGGCAATTATTGCAATAAAACTCTTTTTCTTCATTGCTTCTCCCTTCATAAAATAATAAAACTTATTAGTCAAAAAATTATTAAATTAATATAATTTAATTTTCGAATTAACGATCTTTTTATTATTATGCATTACTTTTTTCAAAAAGGATTTCTTGGCGCCACAGTTGACATACAGGTCTACTTGGGGAAGGTGAGTACTATTGGAAAGATTGCCTTTGCGTGAAGCCTTCTGAGTAAACCACCGATATTTAGCATAATGTGGGCTATTGAAGAGCATGTCATTTTTAAAACGATATTTTTTCCCGGGCTTAAGGTGAGAGAGATCAAAGCGAAATCGCATTAAATAAACACGACCATGTACAAACCTTTTGTGGTCGATTGTATTTATGTAAATACCATCTTCTTTAGCAGAAAGTCCTGTCGCCTTTTTATTAACAACATATATGCTTGGAGTAAAGAACATTGGCTTTCCCGTGTTAACTTTTAGATGTCGAGTGAAAAAAGTAACATTTCCTACCCAATCACTATAAGCCTTTTTAGTAGAATTAACGTTATAATATTTTTTATCAAAAGCTGCTTTAATTGTTATAGCAGATGCACTAACGCTTTTAGGTGAAAATAGAATAAGGCCAGTCAATAGCATAAAAAAAGTAGCAATAATTTTAACAACTGATTTTTTCTTCATTATTTATTTCCCTTTAAAAACAGAATAAGAATATACGGATAAATTTATAGGTCATCGCCGCCAATAATAAAGTCGTAATTTGGATATTTGTGATCTTTTAACTTTTTGGCAAGTTTAGCTGTCTGATACCAGTGACTATCTACATACCAATAAACGTTCTGATATTCTGCATAACCTAAAACTTTATTTCCATCTAATTTAGCAACGTTATACCAATCAAGCGTACCTTCGTCAGGGTAGCCCCAAATGCCAACTCCTGTCCAAGTATAGCCTTTTTGAGTCATTTTATTTGATAAATAAACCCAAGATCTTGTTTTTTTACTAGGTTTAGGCATAACCTTAGGTTTAGCTTTTAGCAATTTAGGATACTGGTGGCCATTTTCGTAATAAATTTGTTTTGTTTTAGTGAAAGTCATCTTATCGATTTTCTTTGTCTTTGAATTATATGAGTACCATGTCCCACGCCAGCTTTTAGGAAAAACTGCCTGAGTTTGCTTAGCTTGCACATTACTTGGCGTATTAATAAAACTGCCAATCGTGCCAACACTTATTAAGGCAGCTACCAACATAATCACTTTTTTAAATTTCATTTTTTATTACCTCTATACAAAATTTAGCTTTACTACAAACAAATTATACGCTTTTCATGTTTCGTGTAACACTTTAAAGCGGATAAAAAAGCATAAATAAAGAAATACCAGGCAACTAATTGAAAATATATAAGCTCTGCTTTCAGATTTAGGCAAGGCAAAACAGCCTTTGATAAAGATACAAAACCTTTTATAGTTTGAACACAAAAAATCCCAGCGCTGACTACCTAACAGAACTGGGATAACATTATTTTAACGGAAAAAGCAAATTATTACCATATTTGTCAATGATTTGGGGATAAAATTTAAATTGCTTATTTGTCGCCATTCATAATTGTATTTTTAACAATTACATAATCAACTAATTTAATTGAACTAAGATTTCTGCCCCCGGCATATGAAATTGAGGATTGCAAATCTTCCTGCATCTCTTTTAAGGTATCGGCAATGTGGCCGCGGTAGGGAACGAGCATCTGTTTACCCTCAACATTGCGATAGGCACCTTTTTGGACTTCAGAAGCTGATCCCCAATATTGCTTATAGGTTTTACCATTAATTTTAATCACGTTACCAGGGGACTCTTCATGTCCTGCAAGCATTGAGCCAATCATAACCATGGTAGCGCCAAACCGAATTGACTTCGCTATATCGCCGTTATAACGGATGCCGCCATCAGCAATCAGCGGTTTGCTTGCTACTTTACTGCACATTCTTAATGCAGCGAGTTGCCAGCCACCAGTGCCAAAGCCGGTTTTAAGCTTGGTAATGCAAGCGCGGCCAGGACCAACACCAACTTTTGTGGCGTCTGCTCCTGCACCTTCTAATTCACGTACGGCTTCAGGGGTTGCAATGTTACCTGCTGTTAAAAAAGTATCCGGCAATTTTTCTTTGATGTATTTAATCATATCAATAACATAGACAGAATGCCCATGAGCTACATCAATCGTGATATATTCAGGCTTAATGTTTTCAGCAACCAGCTGATCGATAAAATCATATTCGCCTTTTTTAATACCAACAGATATAGAAGCAAATAGACCTTTTTCATGCATCATCTTGATAAAAGCGAAACGCTTTTCAGGTTGAAAGCGGTGCATGACATAGTAGTAGCCATTTTGTGCGAGCCAGACTGCTAAGTCATCATTAATGACGCTTTCCATGTTGGCAGGTACGACTGGTATTTTAAATGTTCGGTTTCCGAACTTAACACTGGTATCTGCATCATGACGGCTCTTAATGATCCCTTTATTCGGAACAAGCTGGATATCATCATAATCAAATGCTTCCATACTGAAATAATTGCTCATAAGTAAATCGGCTCCTTATTAACTATCTTTACAAACGAAATCACTATAATCAAAAAAGCTTTTTTTGTCAATATAAAAATCGAACTATTAAAAATAAACTTGCTATAATAATTCGCATTTAAATTTGACTAAAGAATGGTAAATTGCTAGACTATTTACGTGATATTTGTAGAAATTTAATGAGGTGAATAAAAATGACAGCAGTTGCAGTCGTTGGTAGCCAATGGGGCGACGAAGGAAAGGGCAAAATTACTGATTTTTTAAGTAATGACGCTGCCTATACTGTTCGTTCCAATGGTGGTAATAATGCTGGCCATACTATTGAAATAAATGGTCAAGATTTTAAGATGCGTTTAATTCCTTCAGGTATTTTTGCGTCAAAAGAAGGGGCTGTAATCGGTAATGGCGTAGTTATTAATCCCGAGGTTTTATTTAGCGAATTAGAGAATCTGGCTGAAAAGGGAATCGATACCAGTAAATTAAAGATCTCTAACCGGGCTCATATCATCATGCCTTACCATATCAAGCAAGATGAATACCAAGAAGAAGCAAAAGGCGATCAAAAAATCGGTACTACTAAAAATGGTATCGGACCGGCTTATATGGATAAAGCATCCAGAATTGGTATTCGCGTTTGTGACTTACTTGAGAAGGATACTTTTGCAGCTAAATTACGCGCTAATTTAGAGCAAAAAAACGAAGTATTTACCAAAATTTATGGCAAACCGGCACTTGAATTTGATGACATTTTCACTAAGTATTATGAATATGGTCAAAAAATGAAGAAATACGTCACTGACACTTCAGTGCTAGTTAACGATGCTCTGGATAATGATAAAAAAGTACTGTTTGAAGGGGCGCAAGGAATTATGCTTGATATAGATGAAGGAACTTATCCATTTGTTACTTCGTCAAACACAATTTCAGGTGGAATTGCCAGCGGTATCGGTGTTGGTGCCAACCGGGTAAAAAGTGTCATCGGTGTCTGCAAAGCTTATACCACCCGTGTTGGTGCTGGTCCTTTCCCGACCGAATTATTAGATGAAACTGGTGACCGTATTCGCGAAACTGCTCATGAATATGGCACAGTTACCGGTCGTCCTCGGCGCGTGGGCTGGTTTGATTCAGTCGCTTTACGTCACGCCAAACGCGTTTCTGGCATCAATGGTTTAAGTCTTAACCTGCTTGATATTTTTAGCGGCTTTGACTCTATTAAAATTGCAACTGCTTATGAACTTGATGGTCAAAAAATTGATTACTATCCTGCTAGTCTAAAAGAATTGGACCGCTGTCAACCTGTTTATGAAGAATTACCTGCTTGGAAAGAGGACATTACAGGCGCTAAGACTTGGTCTGATTTGCCAGAAAATGCACAGAAGTTTTTAAACCGCGTTTCAGAACTTGTAGGCATACCTTTAGTTACTGTTTCGGTAGGTCCTGACCGCGAACAAACAATCGTGTTACAGAATCCGTGGGAAATGTAATTTATGCTGGAACGTTATACTCGCCCTGAAATGGGTAAAATATGGTCTGATGAAAATAAATATGAAGCATGGCTAAAAGTAGAAATTGCTGCTACCAATGCCTGGAGTGAATTAGGCGAAGTCCCAAAAGAAGATGCTGCTAAAATTGCCCAAAATGCCAGCTTCACGCCAGAGCGGGTGGCAGAATTAGAGCAGGTAACTCATCATGACGTGGTTGCTTTTACACGAACAGTTTCTGAAAGCCTTGGACCTGAGAAAAAGTGGGTACACTTTGGGCTGACTTCGACGGATGTTGTTGATACGGCACAAGGATATATCTTAAAACAGGCAGATGCGATTATTCTTCAAGATCTACATGAATTAAAAAAGACAATTGCTGAAAAAGCACGTAAATATAAAAATACGGTGGAAATGGGGCGCACGCATGGTGTGCAAGCTGAACCCACTACTTTTGGCTTGAAACTAGCTCGCTGGTATGCGGAAATTAAGCGTGATATTGAACGCTTTGAACATGCAGCAAAAGGGGTAGAATCGGGAAAAATTTCCGGAGCCGTTGGGACTTTTGCTAATGTGCCGCCAGCTGTTGAAACTAGTGTTTTAAAGCAGCTAGGCTTAACCCAGCAGCCAATTACCAGTCAAGTATTGCCACGCGATTTACACGCTGAATATATTGCGACTTTGGCGCTAATAGCCACCAGTATTGAAAATTGGGCAACCGAAATTAGAAGTCTGCAACGCTCTGAAATTCACGAAGTAGAAGAACACTTCCGTGCAGGGCAAAAAGGCTCTTCAGCAATGCCTCACAAACGTAATCCTATTGGCTCAGAAAATCTTTGTGGTATGGCACGGGTTTTACGGGGCTATATTATAACTGCTTATGAGGATGTATCACTTTGGCATGAACGCGATATTTCCCATTCCAGTGCTGAACGTGTAATTTTACCTGATACTACAATTGGTATTGATTATATGCTCAATCGTTTTAATCGCATTTTGACCAATCTTGATGTTTTTCCAGAAACCATGCTTAAGAACATGGATAAAACTTATGGGTTGATTTATTCTCAGCGCTTGCTGTTAAAATTAATTGATGAGGCTGGTCTTTCTCGTGAAGATGCTTATGATATGGTTCAGAAGTTAACCACGAGATCTTGGAACGAAGGAATTTCCTTTAGAAAATTAGTTGAAAGCAGTCCAATCATGGACTATCTTTCAGAAGATGATGTAGCTGATGCATTTGATTATCATTACCATTTGCGTCATGTTGATGAAATCTTTAAAAAAGTTGGCTTAGAATAATAAATAGTAAAGCAGTTCACTTAATAGTGAGCTGCTTTTTGTCATGGAATTTAAATTGCTGATAAATAAAAAATGTAAGCGATTATGTGATATTATTAACATAAACACTAGATAATATTTAAAGGCTGAAAGGCAAAAATTTAAGTCTTTTAAGCTAAAATAAGATTCTTTTTTAAAAGAGGTAGTCAATTATGATAGTTAATGAACATACATACTACGATGCAAGTTATGATGTAGTAGTCTTGGGCTTCGGTGGAGCCGGTGCGACCGCAGCTCGCTTTGCTGCTGATAGTGGTGCAAAAGTGCTGCTGGTTGATTCTGCTCCGGAGGGTCATGAAGGTGGTAATACAAGATATGCTGCTGAACTTGTAGGTTACAGTAGCAGCGAAGAGGATTATCGGTCCTACTATGAACATTTGGCACAACACTTTAATATTGACCCTGAAATAGAAGACACAGTTGTTCATGGCATTACACACATGAAAGAATATTTTAAAAAATATCTGGATGTTAATGAACCTGTTAGCTATAAAACTATTTTAGGGCTGCCAGAAGATGCTGTAATTGCAGATCATCCTAATCTACCAGGTGCTAAAAGCTATGACATGATCACAATAGAGAAGGGTATTTTTAACGCTTCATTGTGGAACATTTTACGGCAAAAAGTACTTGATCGTAGTGATAAGATTGATGTTTGGTATTCTGCACCTGTTAAGCATATTTTGCAAACTCCTGGTAAAAAAGTTGTCGGAGCTCAAATTGAGCGTGATCATGTTTTATTAAATGTTTACGCTAAAAATGGTGTCGTGTTGACCACTGGTGGTATCGAAAATAATCCGCAAATGGTTCAGGATTACATTGGTTCACACAAGTTAGTGCCACTGGGTTCACTTTATAATAAAGGTAAGGGTATTGACTTGGCTCACGAAGCAGGTGCGGATATGTGGCATATGTCAATGTATGCGGCCGGTGGAATGCAACAAGCTTTTGCTTTTTATGAACCTGGGATGAAGCGTGCACCATTTTATATGGGTAACCCAATCTTCTATACAGGCAGTATTTTTACGGTTGGCGATGACGGCACACGCTACTTTAAGGAAGATCAAGGAGCACGTGAAGGCTATGTAGAAAATCATGGTTCATGGTATAAACCATTGAATCCAATTCACCCTTACTTTGTCTTTGATCAAAAGCAATATGACAAGATCAGTGAGATTGATACTTTCCCTGATAATAAAGCACTTAATTCCGTTCTTAAAGCTGATTCTGTTTCTGAATTAGCAGAAAAGATGGGAGTTGCTGCGGATAAACTGCAAAGTACAATTGATGAATTTAACTTTTTTGCCGAAAAGAAGCATGATTATGCTTATCATCGTGATCCCGCTACTTTAAGTGCATTTTCTGAAGAGGGTCCGTATTATGCTATACCGCTAGTACAGACTATTGGCTGGTCTGAAGCTGGTCCTAGAAGAAATGCCCGAGCTGAAATTCTTGATCCTGAGCACAAGCCGATTCCACATTTATATGGTGCTGGTGAACTGGGCAGTAATATGTCTAACTTATATCAAGGTGGTTCGGATTTGGGCGACTGTTTGATTTTCGGTAAAATTGCCGGTCAAAATGCAGCCCATCCTAAAGACGATATCGCAGAAGTTAATGTACCTTCTCCTAAGCATGAAAAGCCGTTAAAGCCACGTCCACTTGCTTCTGATATTAAGAAAGAAGAATATCCGACTGGCCCTGAACAATATATTGGTAAATCTACTAAAGGAATGGGAGATGAAATAGTTGTCAGAGTAACAGCTGATAAGCAAAAGAACCTCAAAAAAGTTGAAGTTCTGAAACAAGCTGAATCCGATGACTATGGTCAAAAAGCAATTAACGAATTACCTCAAAAAATGGTCGATGAAAATAAGGTTGACGTAGATGCGGTTTCGGGCGCCTCTAATACTACTAGAGGATTAAAAGATGCTGTCAGGGATGCATTGAGCAAAATTAAATAAATGGTTGTTTGAAATTTAAATGGGTTTGAAAAAACCTGCTTCTCTTAGAACAATTAAAAGGCATTGAGTATCAAAATGATATGACCCCCAAATTTGTCCTAATTTTAGGGTTCACATCAAAACTCAGTGCCTTTTTCATACTTGTCCCAGTTGTTCTCTACCACATAAATTTCTTAAGATTATTTAAATCAGTTACCGTTAAATAACCAATACCTTTTAGTCTTGTTTTATCAATTCTTAGCTGATAACGCTTATTACAGTCTATCCATGATTCCTTGTTAAGGCCAGACTTTTGCCAATCGGTAATTTTAGCATACTTTGCGCGAATGTGTTTTGATTTATTCTGATATTTACTGGTAATTTTAAATACATAATAAAATTCATCATCCTGCTCAATATATAAAACTGGCCGACTTTTTCCGTTTGGTACATCTTCGTATTCAAGGTATGTTATAAAAATATCGCCCAAATTCATTAACTGGTCTCCTTAATCTGCGAAAAAGTCAGCTATTTCTTCGGAGGTTTCGACCTTTTGTGCAGGAATTTTACGACTAGCTGCAATAATTTCATCTTTTAGATGGTCATAGTCGTCAACTGAAAATGCTACGGGTAGTTTACCTTTGTCAGCAATCTGTGTAAGCATCATTGAAATCACATCATTAGGTTTAAGACCAATTTTTCTGATAACTAGCTCTGCAGTATCCGCTATTTGCTTGTCTATATTAACAGAGTATCTTTTAGTAACAATCTTAGTTGCCATAATTTGCCTCCCGAAATTATTTTATTACACAAATAATATCATAAAAGTACCAAAAATAGCATATTTTAGGTACTTTTTGTAAATTTTAGCCTAAAATTGTCTTAAATAAAACCATATTTTAGCCGTATTTCGTACTAAAGCGAATTACGGCTTTTTACTGCTCTTGAATTTTTTTCTTTTCTTCAATCAAAAAAATATGCCACTTGGTTTCTTATAATTGCCACTTAGTTAAAAGTGCTAGATTTTACATTAAAATAAGCGTTTAATTAAATCATCAAGTGATGAAGGGCAGGTGAGAAGCGTGAAAATAAAAATAGAACTGAATCCGGATATGGAAGATGACGATACCAGTGTAACAATTCATGCTAAATCTGTAACGCCAGAAGTTGAACAGATATACCGACAGTTGCAAGGTATCAGTGAACATCCTGACCAGATAGAAGGCAAAAAAGATAATGTGTCCTATTACTTGAGCATGAATGAGATTTTATTTTTTGAAACAGAAGATAAACAGGTGATTGCACATACTGCCAAGGATGCCTTTACCGTAGACTACAAACTCTATGAACTAGAAAATTTGTTAAATAATCAGTTCATGCGGGTATCTAAGTCAACAATTTTAAATTTAAATCAAATTTATGCGTTAACACGTTCGATTTCTAACTGTAAGATTAATTTTCGCGATTCTTATAAAACTGTCTATGTTTCACGTCACTACTATCACAATTTGAATGATAGGTTAAACGAGAGAAGGTCATCATAATGAAAAAATTTAAACTTAGAGAAGTATTTTGGGGCATTGCTCTAGTAGCAGCTGCCGTATTCTTAGTCCTTAATCAGCTGCATCTGCTTTCATTTCATTTAAAAGTAAGCATGATTATTTGGACGATAATATTCGGAGCAGCACTGATCGAAAGCGTGGCTAATAAAAGTTTGTTTGGTACAACTTTTTCCATTGCCTTTTTATTAATTGTTTACGCTGAACCCTTGCATATTACCAAAATTGTACCGTGGACGGTCTTAGTGGCGGCGTTATTAATTTATTTAGGCTTAACGCTGATTTTTAAGAGAAGCTGGTTTCCCAGGATAGTCTATTTTAACCAAAAAAAAGACGGCAAATGGAAGAACTTTAGCAATAATCGTTCAAGAATTGATAATAACGTATTCAGTAGCGGTACTGGAAAAGTTGATGGCGAAGATATAGTAATCAATCAGCGCTTGTCATCAGTTTCGCGCTACGTTCATTCACAAAATTTACGCAGTATAACAATTAATTCTTCTTTGGGTGAAGTAGAAGTCTACCTTGATCAGGCTAAAGCTGCAGGCGATGTGGTGACTGTTGACATTAATGGCACTATGGGTGAGATTGAAATTTACGTTCCAACTTCATGGAAAGTCAACAGTGATAACTTGAACTTAGCTCTGGGAGAATTAGATATTAATGACGAATCTACCGGTGACGGTCCTACATTAATGCTAACTGGGCATTTCAGCATGGGTGATGTGGAAGTTAATTATGTTTAACTTGGGGAAAATAAAATGGTCAATTTAAAACAATTACATGATTATGTCAAAGAAAATTATGAAGCCGGAAACTATAAAGATGCTGAAAAAGCATATAAAAAATGGCGTGATACCAATGATTATACCTATAATGCAGCAAAAACTGCTGTGAAAAAGAGTTCTCTCAGTGATTATCAAATGGGTTATGAACAAGCCAAAAAGGACTATGCAGAGAGTCATTCTTTCAAGGATTTTCCTAAAAAAGGTGTTAACTTAGTTAATCGTGTTACCCAGAATAAAGCAATTGAAATAGAACGCTACATTGACGGCTACAATGATGCCAAGGCCAAAATTTTACGGGCGAAAAAATAGTCCATAAAGGAGATTATTAATTATGTATGGCTCATTATTAGCCAATGTAAGTTCAGATAGAAAAATTAGGGAAACTATAGAACAATTTCCTCAACATACACAAGCCTATTATCTGGAAAATAAGCCAGTCGGATTAATGACATGTTGACAAAATGCTTTTCACCCTTATTCCTTAAATTTTGCGGGCTATCTTGCACCTAGACTAACCAGCGGTGAACAAATGCAGGTTTATGAGCAAATATTGACGGATTTAACGGCAAAAGCCCAAAAAAATCACCAAAACGCTTTAATTACTTATGATTATGCACCGCAATTACTCTTTAATGCCATTGGTCAAAAAAATGGTTTTAAGTTAATCAGAACTACTGTAGAACCCCAGATGCCCTTGAAAAGGGCACTGAAAAATATTCTGATAGATACTGATTTACAGTTGATCACTCTACACGAAATAAAAAAAGATTCTGTAATAATGAATAGGCTGGCACAAGTGAGTTTCTCCGATTATCAAAAAAATCATTTAGCAAATCCGGTTGCAAAGATACCTCTTAGTGAGTGGAGCAAAACTATTTTCACTGATCAACTTGAACACGCCCCCTTAGCACTAATTGCTGCTGGACAAATTAAGGCTTATTGCTTTTCTTTTGAGGATACCTCTCAAGAATTGACTTTAGGATGGATGGGTGCCGTTAAGTCTAATTTGTTAGACCAATTGCAACAGCAATTGCTAAATTGGGCACAAGCAAAATATCAAACTTTAAGTGGTGAATTTGATTCTACAGACCCATTAGCAACGCGGACTTACAGCAAATATGCGTTTAATCTGTGTCCAGTTTATGAAACGTATTTAAAAAAATTAGATTAGAGATTTAAAAAGGCACCTTTATGCAAATTGATATAACCCCCAAATTTGTCCTAATTTTAGGGTTCACATCAAATAATGGCGTCTTTTTACTTATCTATAATTGATAGCGATAAAAATAATAGGGGATATTCCAACTTTGCGAATCAGCTGCAACTAAATCATCATTCATTAAGTATTTAGGCAATAATGCAGTTGCCTGGCCTTTTTTGACCAGCTCTAAAATCATTTCCAGCGAATCAATTTCAGTGACGCTGTTTTTATTCTGCGTTAATTTGAGAGTCAAGTTACGAAACGGACAATTTATGTCTGCGTTTATGGCAACCGGTACATTTTTACTTTCCTGCTTTTTGCCTTTTAAAAAACAGGCTTGTAAATGACTTTTCTTGATTAACGAATATTGGGGTAAAGTGATCGGAGTAAAGGCCCAGACCATGTCATAAGGATGCTTGGTTAATAATTCTTGGATTTCATTAGTACTTTTAATGATGATTTCATATTGATCAAGTGCAAGTTGTGCCTTTCGGGTAATAATATAACCAAAAAGCAACTCAGAGATTAAAACTTTGGGTTTGTTACTGGTTAAATCGTCTTTTAAATTCTGATAGTTTTGTAGTGCCTTAGTCGCAAAATGATACATTTTTTGCCCATTTTTAGTTGGTCTGACTCCTAAATTAGAACGCACAAAAAGTGGCGCTTTCAGTTCTCGCTCCATTGTTTTGAGCCTGGCCGTAATATTGGATTGAGTGTAGCCCAGTTTTAATGCCGCTTTATTCAGTGATCTAGTTTCATAAATTGTTTGGTAAATATATAAATCGTTAAAATTCATAATACTCCATATCATTAAAAGTGATAACCCTATTACAATCTCGGATTATGCAAGGTGATTTAGTTTTAATATACTAATTTTGTAATCTAAAGGGGGAACTTATTATGACTACAAAAATTGGTATTAATGGTTTTGGTCGCATTGGTCGGCTTGCTTTACGGCGAATTTATGAAGTGGCCAGTGACGACATCGAAATTGTCGCAATCAACGACTTAACCTCACCAGCTATGTTAGCACACTTATTAAAATATGATACTGCGCATGGTCAATTTAATCATGAAGTAACTGCTACAACTAATAGTATTGTAATTGATGGTAAAAATATTCCGGTTTATGCGGAAAAAGATGCCAGTCAAATTCCGTGGGTTAAAAACGACGGAGTTAAAATAGTACTTGAATGCACTGGATTTTATACTTCAACTGCAAAATCCCAAGCTCACCTTGATGCCGGTGTTAAAAGAGTATTAATTTCTGCTCCCGCAGGCAATATGAAAACTATTGTCTATAGCGTAAATGATGATCAACTAACTGACTCTGATCAAATTATTTCCGCAGGCTCATGTACCACTAATTGTTTAGCACCATTAGCTCAGGCAATGAACGATGAATTTGGCATTCAAGTGGGAATTATGTCTACAACGCATGCCTACACAGCTTCACAAATGTTGCAGGATGGCCCTGATCGTGGTGGCAACGTCCGTAATGCTCGTGCCGCTGTCGCTAATGTTATTCCGCATTCAACTGGAGCAGCTAAAGCTATTGGCCTAGTTATACCTGAACTGGATGGCAAACTTACGGGTATTGCTCAACGAGTCCCTGTTATTTCTGGTTCTATTACTGAACTAGCTGCTATTTTAAGAGAAAAAGTTACAGCTGCAGAATTTAACGCTAGAATTAAAAAGCATACCGAAGGCAATGCTTCTTTTGGCTATAATGACGACCAAATTGTCTCATCAGATATTATTGGCACTGAATTTGGTTCGGTCTTTGATCCAACTCTTACCCAGGTTGAAACTGGAGATAATGGGGTACAGCTAGTCAAAGGTTACGCATGGTATGATAATGAGTCCGGTTTTGTAGCCCAAATGATCAGAACACTGCAAAAGATTGCCCAGTTAGGTTAATTATCAATATAACTCATATTTTTACAATTAAAGACTGTTTATCATCAATAAAAAATGGTTCTGTCCAGTGCAGAATCATTTTTTGTGTCTTTAAAATATGCTAGTCATTTTTCATCCATGGTGCTGTAAGCATTTGACTAACGGTTTGCTTAATATCATTGCTTTGGGCAATCAAAGAAATGACCGCAGCTCCAGCTGCTTTAGTTTTAGCAATTGCTTCTAAGTCGCTAGCAGTAATCCCACCAATAGCAACAATTGGCCGAGCAGTATTTTTAACCAGTTGGCTTAAGCCGGCAATACCAATTTCGGGGTCAGCATCACTTTTAGATTGGGTGGCATAAATTGGACCGCTGCCATAATAATCAATTCCGCTAATTTTATTGGCTTGTTCAACTTGCGTTAAATTCGAGCAGGAATAGCCGATAATCATTTGAGCGCCAACTTCTTTAATGACCTGTCTGATTTCTTCATCGCTTTGACCAACATGAACGCCTTCGGCATGAACTTGTTGTGCAAGCTGAACATCATCGTCAATGAAGAAGGGCACGTGATATGCATAACACAATTGGTGCAGCTTTTGCGCCATAGGGAGTCTTTCAGCTTCACTTAAAGTTGAATTAGGTCCCTTGTCCCGAAATTGAAAAGCAGTAATACCTGCAGCAAGTGCTTCTTCGACTATGCCCGGTAATGTTTTACCTTCTGGAACGTCTTGACTGCCACAAATAAAATAAGCATGTAAAAATTCAGTGTTAAAGTCTTTCATTATTTCTCCTAAATTACTGGGCCCAATGATTTAAGGGGCCGTGACCATGACCAACTTGAATGGTTTCTTTAATGGTTTTAGTAACGTACTTTTTAGCAATTTTAATTGCTGACGGTAAACTTTGACCTAAAGCCAGCTGAGCCGTAATTGCTGCAGCTAACGTGTCACCGGTGCCGTGGGTGCGCTCGGTATGTATTCTGGAACTGCTGACCCAAAGATCGGAACCATCAGCAAATAAAGCATAATCTTTTACTTCTGCGCTACTTGCATGACCGCCTTTAATTAGCACATTTTTAACTCCCATATCTTGTAATTTATGAGCTAATTCTGGATATTGGGCTTGATCTTGTACCTTGATGCCAGTTAAAGTCTCCGCTTCTGGCAAGTTGGGTGTTATAAGATCGGCTAAAGGCAGCAATTCGTTTTTAACGGTGGCGACAGCATCTTGACTTAATAATGGTGCCCCACCCTTAGCAACCATCACTGGATCTATGGTAACAGGGCCAAAGTCATACTTTTGCAAATTAAGTGCGACTTGGTGAACGTGAGCTGCATCACCTAACATTCCCGTTTTACAAGCACGGATGTGGAAATCTTCTGCCAGAGAGGCGAATTGGGCATCGACCATTTCTAAGGGCAGTAAAAAAGACTTTTGCACACCTAAAGTGTTTTGTGCTGTCACTGCTACTACTACAGCTGTACCAAATACTTTTTGCATTTGAAAAGTTTTTAAATCAGCCATGATTCCGGCACCTCCACCTGAATCTGTGCCGGCAATAGTTAAAACCTGGGGAAAAGAATTAATTTTTTCAGTCATCATAAAGTTCCTTAATCAAAATCAGCAATTTGTTTAATATCTGCGACTGTTATTTTGTACAAATAATCCATGAGGTACATACCAAAAGTACCTGGTCCAACACTGGGATGATCTTGGACAACCATTTGACCCGCACAACTGAAAACTAAAGCACCTATTTGAGCTGCTTCAAAAGGATCGTCAGCAACAGCTGTAAAAGCTGTGACAATACTGGTTAACATATCTCCTGAGCCGACATGAGTTTTAAAAAGGGGTGAGCCGTTATGGATATGGGCTATTCTTTTACCGTCGCTTATTGTGTCTATAGGCCCGCTCGCAATGACTGTGCAACGATATTTTTGAGCAGTTTTTGCAGTAATTTCATCAATATCACCAGAACCGGAGCCTGCATCAATCCCCTTTGAGCTCCAATCAAAGCCACCTAAGGCAGCTATCTCACCAATATTGCCCCGAATAATACTAGTATGAAAATCCCATAAAAGTTTATCTGTGATTTTATAACGGTACTCCACGGCGCCAACGGCAACGGGATCAAATACTATGGGTTTATTATATTGGCGCGCTAAATCTTCCACTTTTTTAATGTGGTTAATTTGCTGCTTGGTTAAGCAACCAATATTAACTGCCACGGCGGAAGCCATCCGCACAATTTCTTCAGCTTCAGCAACTTCATTGCTCATAATTGGCGAAGCACCAATAGCATTAACAGCATTGGCCACGTCTTGAACTGTTACAAAATTAGCAATGTTGAAAATAACCGGGTTTTCTGCTCGCAATTTGTCTAATAATTCTAACTGCATTTTATTACTCCTAATTTAATATCCTTAAAATTTTTGACTAATAAAAAAACTTTGGCATATGGAAATGCCAAAGCTAAAGCAGTTTTGACACGTTCCTACGCAAGTATTAACTTACAGGTTCAAAGGGTCTGAAAAATTTTCATCTCAGCCAAAAAGGCACCCCTCGTGTTATCGCTTACAATTATAGCGTATTTTATTGCTTATTACAACGTTAGGTTGATAAAGATACTATTTGTTTATGTCATAAGTACTAGAATTTTAGTTATTATTAAAAATGTGCTAAAAAGCAAAAAAAGGATAGTGATTATAGTTAATTTTGAATAAAGTGTAGTTAGTAATAATTAACAGTTATTTAATTTGGAGGAGAATAATCATGAATTTCACTGATCGACTGCACGAAACGGGGAAGGCATTGTGGCATAAAAGTATGGTGCATCCCTTTATAAAGGAGTTACAAAGTGGCGAACTCCCAATTGCCACTTTTAAATTTTATCTGTTGCAGGATCGCTATTATTTAAGAGAATTTAGCAAGTTGCATGAATTAATTGCGGCAAAAACGGATAATCAGGAAGTAAAGGAATTTTTACTGGCAGGGGCACAAGACTTAAAAGATGTCGAAATATCAGTGCGAGGCCATTTTTTTGAAGAATTAAACATAACTGCGTCTGAAATTGCTGAAACTCCGGTGGCGCCAACAGCTTATAACTACGTTAACCATATGCATATGACATTAAATCGATCTGGTGTTAAACCAGCGGTTGCAGCACTTTTACCATGTTACTGGCTCTATCAGGAAATTGGCCAAAAAATGGCAGAAAAGGGCTCACCGGTTTCTTATTATCAGGAATGGATTGATACTTATGATGGCGAATGGTATGGCGCCAACGTAGCCAAAATGCTGCATTTAACCAACTCTTTGGCTGAAAGTGCCACTAATGAAGAACTTGAGCAAATGCAAACTGCGTTTGTGCGCAGCAGCTATTATGAATTGCAGTTTTGGCAGATGGCTTATGAAAAGCAAGATTGGAAGTAACTTCTGTAAAAACCGCTTTTATTTTATTCTTACTTGTCTTTAGTCAATTTCATAATAAAATTTTGATATTGGACAATGTAATTATTGTTCAAAGTCCCAGGAAAGTGTGCAACTTGGAGAAAATAAGATATATTTATTTTATAATAATGTAGATTTACCTAGTACTGTTAATGGTGATTTAGGAATTTCTAAAATGTGGGTTACTAGTGGCAGCATATATTATGCACTAAAAGCAACTGATCTTAAACCTGTATTTCTAGTCTATAATTGGTCTGGAGAGCTAACAATGCACTACTATGCTAGTGGAAGCAAAAAAAAGCAAGAACCGTCAGTTATAGTGCTCGCGGTATAGGCCGATGCCAAACTTAGTCGCAATATTCTTATTCTTGCATTCGTAGATGACATGGCTATGCCACTTTAAGCGGTAAAATTGATTGCTTCATAGGAGATATAATGTTTCCGAGCACCGCCTTTTAAATGAGAATAATAAAAATGAATGATGAACAATTTTTTAAATTAAGAAAGATACTAGATTTTTTTAAAAAGCAAGCTCCGACAGCTATTATTGAAGAGAATGTAAATAGCGTTGAAAATTTTAAAACAGAATCTGCTGATGAGTATAATAGGGCAAAAAGTTATCTTGGCGAAAATAATAATTCGTTTAAATCTTTTCATGTAAGTGTGGATTCCGCAAAAGATTTCTTGTGTTTATTGAATTTGCTGGGTGCAATACATGCAAATTTTAATATACGTTCAAAGCCTTTTATAATAGAAGGAGAAGAAAACAGCAAGGCGCTAAAAAAGGAGAACGACTATTATAACAACTGGATGGAGTGTTTTTCAAACTATGAATTTATGATAGTTGATTTTGATGAAACTGCTTTAGACCAGGATCAATATTACGGTTAATTTCATTAATTCATCAAAAAGGCAGTAACTGATATGACCCCAAATTTGTCCTAAATTTTGGGGTCATATAGCTTAAGCTGCCTTTTTTAGTTCAGTTATTTCGCATTGTTGAAATCATTATATTAAAAGCTAGTATGCTATTATTCATCAATTTTTTTAATATAAATTAATTTTGCTTTTCTTAATATACCACGATCTTTAAATAGAAAGCCATAATATCTATTATTAATTTTTCCGACATAATAAAGCGTATCATAAGATCCTTGATTATCAGTAGTTATTTTAACAGAAGCAATTTTTTTATTATGTAAGCATTTATATGTGTCTAAGTTATATGAATATTTTCTTTCGCCAGCACTAAGATATACGGTTTTTTCTAAAGAATTAATTCTATAATAATGTATAAAGCCCATTCCAATGCCTAAAAAGAGAAATGTTAAAATAAATACAATTATAGTTTTTGTTATTTTTTCATTTTTGCTCATTTTTAATATGTTAGGAAGAGAGAAAAAATTATGAAAACAGAATTTAAAAAATATAAACAGTCTTCTTTATTAATAGTAGCCTTAATTATATCACTTTTGGGGTTTTAAGAATTAATACCGTTTTTGCATCAAATGATAATATGCCTGAGATGAATAATACATCTGCAGAGCCTTTTGAGCTTGTCGCAACATATAAAAAATATAGCAACAATTGACAACACAGTGGTTATTGAGGTCAAAGGTGACGATGTAACTCTCATTAAAATATATGGAAAATAAAGATATTCCTGAATTAGCCTACAACAAAAAAATCATTCCTTTTGTAAATAATCAAATTCGAAAATTGCAATTTTGACCACTACACCCCAATTCAGCAATTTACAGCCTGCCAAAACTATTGGTAAAGATTGGAACGATGTGTTAGTTAATAGTAAAAAACAAGAAAATTCTACTAAGCGGAGATACAATTAAATAAAGACAAAACAGATAGTGTTGTGATTTCCAATAAGCAGGTAATACAATCCACAAGTATAGAACTTGAATAGCACTACTTTAAAATCTAATATCGCTTTTTACCATATATCACTATAAAAGTGATTAAATATGGTATAATATGAGTAAAGATATTGGAGGCTTTAAAATGAGTGCAACAATCGTTAAACTACTCAAAAGCAAAAATATAAGCGTCGCTAAAGTCGCTGAGGCCAGCAACGTCCCACTTAGTACTTTAAGAAACTCAATTGTTAAACCAATTGAGACCTGGTCAATTAGGGTCCTTAATGCCTTTGCAATCGCACTTAAAGAGAAGCCAGGAGATTTACTCAATATGCTAGAAACACAACCATATATTTTAGATATAAACGATGAAACGCAGACTATCCAAGGCGTTTTCATTGCTAATAAAGAAATTTACCAACAAATTAGAACTGTCGTGGAAGTCAACCACCTGGAAGGGTGGAATCCTACAGAATCAGATATCCAGGAATTGCTTGATGAAGCTATCCAGCCTGATCCAGTAGTAGCTGAGCGCTTTGAAGAAATTTGGGGCAAGGATAATGAGTGATTGGATTAGTGAAACCTTGTATTCAAATGGCGTCCTAAAAAATAAGCTCCATATCCATGACCCAAAGGAGTTAGAGAAAAAGGAATATGAGCTATCCGCTCGGAATGCTTTGTTCTTGTTGCAAAAAAAGCCCCAAATAAACGATATCGAAGACCTTAAGAAGGTACACCAATTCTTATTTGGTGAACTATACGATTGGGCCGGTAAATATCGCCCCGGCAATTTCAATAAAAACGGGTATGAGTTTTTTGATCATACCAGATTCGATTTTGCCGAAAAAGATATTAATAACATGCTGCACAAGCACCCCGCGGGCAAGCCTTTGGCTAACAAAGACTATGCTGAGCTGCTAGACGCAATTAATTTCATGCACCCGTTTAGAGAGGGCAACGGCCGTAGTTGCAAAGTTTTTCTTTCTGCATACGCGGCTAATCATGGCCAAGTAATTGACTATCCGCGAAGAAACAAAGAGATGATTGAAGCGCAAAATGAAGCTAATGTTGACAAAATTGCTAAACTAATTAAAGTCGAAAACACACCCAGCCGCAATCGAGCGTTCCAAGTACTGCAAAGTGCTGGAAAGACACTTAGCCAAGCTGAACTTGCCCAAAAATACGCTGAACAACAGGAAAAAGAGCAGCAGGGGCTTGATCATGACGATAGCCTTGGATTAGATTAGAAAGCAGGATAAATCAATTGAAGTATGAAGACAAATTCAGACTAACGCCTGAAGAAAATAGACGCTTTGCCAAAACTAATTTAACCAAATTAGTCTTCACGAACTCACGCTTTGAAGGCCTGACTATCACTATGCCACAGACCCAGACAATCATTGATGGGTCTGGGTGTTGATGGCATTCCAATCGATGATATTAATATTATCGTTCAACTTAAGCGCGGTTGGCAGTTTGCCATCAACGAAAAAATGCCCCTAGACTTAAACTTCGAAAAGAAGCTTAATAAGATTGTTGCCCGCGATACGGCTGCCTTTCCAGGATATTTGCGTAATGGATCAGGCGGGGTGGAAACGTACCAAGGCGAGTTTGAACCGCCTATGATTGAAGAGGGTCAGGAACAGAAATATTTAAAGCAGCTGCTAGCCAGTGATAGTACTGTCACCGATAAGGCACTGACCCTGATGTATCACAATATGCGCCAGTAAATGTTCTACGATGGTAACAAGCGAACTGTTCCACCCTGATAGTTCTGCCAAAGATAATAGATTTCAATTTTATCTTGCTTAGACAATTTAGACATAAAAATATGACCTGCGAAATTGTCTTAATTCGGGGTCATATCATTTACTACGCCTAGTAGCATTTTTGTAATTAATTTGTTTTAGCTGCTATTCGCTCATCATGCCATTCAAGAATCATCTTTACTATGGCGTTAGCGACATTCAAGTTTTTTAACAATGGTCCGTGAGAATAGGTACCAATGAAATTGCGATAACGCAGGCCTTCAACGTGGTCTTGCGGGTTGTTGCCGTAGCCCTCAATCATTTCTCCTAATGGATGCAACTTATCCTGATCATCAAAATAAGTTTGCCCGGAATGATTTTCAAAGGCCTTGACTTCGCCCCATTCACTCATGTAGCGGGTGTCGCCAATCATCCGCTTATCTGCCTTAAAAACGGTATGGAAAGGCAGGATATCTAGCCCCTTGATAGTCACACCGGCATTAGTTTTGTAATAAGTGCCAACGAGTTGGTAGCCGCCACAAACGCCTACCATAGGTTTACCTGCGTTAATGTACTTGGTTAAAGTTTCCTTATGACGCGGTAAATCTTTGGCAATAACAGTTTGCTCGAAGTCCTGTCCACCGCCAAAAAAGATGAAATCATAGTCAAAAGCGTTAAATTGATCACCAAGAGAAATATTATCAACTTGTGTATCATAGCCCTGATTTTTTAGCAAAAACCTGATAATTTTAACGTCGCCAGAATCACCGTAAGTATTCATCAGGTCTTCGTATAAATATGCAATCTTAATTGTTTTGTTTGCCATTGTTTACCAACCCCTATTATCTTGTTTAAAGTATATCTTAATAGTTAGAAGCGGGCAAAGAATAGTTATTTAAGATTTTGCTGCGCTGCAAAATGATTAATTGGGCCATATTTGGAGCCAACTGCAATGGGGTGAGCAATAGCTTCATAAGTAAAATCTTTAGCAGTTTGTACACTGGCAATAATTGATTGTCCTTTTGCTAATTCAGCAGCAATTACTGCTGATAGTGTGTCACCTGTACCATTAATTCTATCTGTATTAATAAACGGCTTGGTAAATTCGTGAAATTTTCCGTCTGCAGTGAGTAAAATATCTGTTACTTGCGACTGCGCAGAATCATCATGACGGCCTTTCATTAAAACATTTTTGGCTCCCATATCCTGCAATTTTTTGGCTCCCTGATGAATTTCATCTTTGGTTTCTAAACTTAAGCCTGTTAACTTTTTCTGCTCGTAAAAGTTAGGTGTAATAATGTCAGCCAGTGGCATTAACTGCTCAAGAAAAGCCTGGTAGGCATCGTCATCAAGCAAGGTATCACCGTGTTTGGTCATAATAACCGGATCGAGTACGATCTTACCCATATCATATTTGTGCAAATTAGCAGCAACACAGGCAATTACGTCCTTGTTAGCCAGCATACCGGTTTTAAGTGCGTCAATTTTAAAATCATCGTTTAGTACGTCAAATTGTTCCTGAATAAAAGAAATAGGCATAACTTCTTGTGCATATATACCAGTTGTATTACCAGCAACGGCAGCTGTCAAAAGCCCCATACCGTACACTTGACGGGCATAAAATGAATGTAAATCGGCAGTCATCCCCGCACTGCCATCACTGTCATTTCCCGCGATTGTTAAAGCAATAATTTCTTTTTTCATTTTCATGTATCCTCTTTTTAACGTAAGCTCTATGTAACCAGTATAACTTAAAATAGGGATAATGTTATAATAATTTCTTGTAAAAGCAAGTCCGGGTAGTAAAATTAGTATAAACCGCTTTCTGTCGGAGAGGATACAAGAGACAACATGCTAAAACAATATATTATGGCGATCGATGAGGGAACTACTTCAACTAGGGCGATGATAATTGATCATCAGGGCAGAAAAATAGCTTCTTCACAAAAAGAATTTACCCAATATTTTCCTCAACCTGGTTGGGTAGAACATAAACCTGAAGAGATTTGGCATGCAGTCCAAACAACAATTGCCAATGCGATTATTAATTCTGGCGTGCGCCCTGGGCAGATAGCAGCAATTGGTATTACTAACCAGCGTGAAACAACGGTAATTTGGGATAAAAAGACCGGCAAACCTATTTATAATGCAATTGTTTGGCAATCGCGGCAGACAACCGACTTAGCTGAAAAGCTAAAAAAAGATGGCTATAGTGAATTGATCCATAAAAAGACGGGACTAATAATTGACCCGTACTTTAGTGCTACTAAAATTCGCTGGATTTTAGACCATGTTGCTGGTGCACAAGAAAAAGCCGCAAATGGTGACTTGCTTTTTGGTACAATTGACAGCTGGCTTTTGTGGAACTTAACTGATGGTGAAGTCCATGTGACTGACTACACTAATGCTTCGAGAACGATGCTGTTTAATATTCACGACTTAAAATGGGACGACGACATTTTGAAACTGCTCAATATTCCCAAAGTAATGTTGCCAGAAGTTAAGTCCAATTCTGAAATCTATGGTTATACCAAATCTTATACTTTTTTTGGTGGCAAAGTACCAATTGCCGGTATTGCAGGAGATCAGCAGGCAGCCTTGTTTGGTCAGTTAGCCTTGAAGAAGGGCATGGTTAAAAATACTTATGGCACCGGCTCCTTTATCGTGATGAATACCGGTGAGCAGCCGACAGAGTCGGACAATAATTTGTTGACGACTATTGCTTATGGCTTAAATGGTAAAATTTCCTACGCTTTAGAGGGTTCTATTTTTGTTTCGGGCAGTGCTATTCAGTGGCTGCGTGACTCGTTAAAAATGATTAAGACGGCTGCAGATTCAGAACAGGCGGCCAGGCAGTCGAAGTCTGAAAATGAGGTTTACGTTGTTCCGGCTTTCACAGGTTTAGGTGCACCGTACTGGGATTCAGAAGCACGTGGATCCGTTTTTGGAATTACACGTGGAACAAATGATAAGGATTTTATCAAGGCGACGTTGCAATCGCTGGCTTATCAAACACGGGATGTAGTGGATACGATGCAGGTTGATTCCGGCATTAAAATTCCAACCTTGCGCGTTGATGGCGGAGCGTCCAATAATGATTATTTGCTCCAATTCCAGTCAGATATCCTGGGCATTAAAATCGAACGTGCTAAAGTATTGGAAACAACTTCAATGGGCGCAGCCTTCTTGGCTGGCCTCGCAGTCGGCTATTGGCAAAATGTGGCTGAATTAAAAGATATTTTTGTTGTAGGCAAGACCTTTGAACCTCAAATGCCTGAAAGTGAAAAAGAACATTTATATCAAGGCTGGAAGAAGGCCGTAAAAGCTACTCAGGTTTTTGCACATGGTGAATAAGTTATTTAAAAAAGGGGGACAAGAAATTGGCACATGATCGAATAGTTGCACTAGATAGTCCGATGAACTTTCGTGATGTTGGCGGTTATCAAAGTGTGACTGGTAAAACAGTTAAATGGAATAAAATTTATCGTTCAGATTCACTTAGTTCTTTAACGGCCAGGGATCAAGTTAAATTAGCTAAAATGCGTGTCACTGTTGATTGCGATTTACGCTCTGAATACGAGAAGTCCTCTTCACCGGATATTTCTTGGCCCGATGTGGAATATGTGGACTTGCCGGTATATTCTGATAACGTCAATGATGCCCAAAACAATCGTTCAATCTACCGTTTTTTGCACCATATTCCTGATATGCACAATAATTTTATTGGTCGCATTTACCAGCAAACTCTGCTTAGTTCGCACAGTCAGGAAATGTTTGCCCGTGTTTTTGCGGAGTTGCTGGAATTGCCCGAAGATGAAGCACTGGTCTATCACTGCAGTGCTGGTAAGGACAGAACAGGAATGGTTTCGGCTTTAATATTAATGGCACTTGGCGTAGATGATGATACCATCGCCCGCGATTATTTATTAACTAACGAGTTATATGATTTTGCTGTTTCTCGCCAATTGCCAAGTAATGATGAAATTACGCAAATGGTTTCAAAAATGAATGTAACTAAAGGTGAAGGTATAGCTATTCGCGGCATTACAGAAACAGTCCGTGGCGGCTGGGGCGATTTTCCCACCTTTTTCAAAAAAGTATTGGGCTTTAATGATGATGACTTGGCTCAACTAAAACGAATGTACTTAGATTAGGGGCGAATCGTGATGGTAACCTTGCTTGATGTTGCTAAAAAAGCTAATGTTTCAAAGATGACGGTTTCGCGGGTAATTAATCATCCTGAACAAGTAACCGATGAATTGCGCGAATTAGTTGAACAGGCGATGGATGAACTTGATTATCACCCTAATTATGTTGCTCAGGCTTTGGTAAATAAGCGTACAAATGTGATTAAATTTGTCACGCTGGAAGATGTGGATACGACAGAGCCCTATTATATGAACCTGTTATTTGGTATTGCTCGCGGGTTATCTAAAAAGCAATATGCCATCCAGCTGGTTACAGACAGAAATCAAATAGAAGATGGCAACTTTGACGGTTATCTCATTACCGGCGCCCGTTCTAGCGATTATGCTTTATTTGACAGTCTTAAAAAACCCTTTATTTTATTTGGTGAAAATCACCATGGCTATGATTATGTGGACAATAATAACCAGTATGGTGGAGAACTGGCGACAAAATATGCACTTTCGCGGTTATACCAAAATATTATTTTCATTGGCATTGATGTCAGAGAGCCATTTGAGTATTCACGTGAAACGGGCTACGTCAATACTTTACAGAAGAATAAAAAGGTGCCTCAAATCTATCGCATTGCTAATCATAGTCATGCAGCGCAAGAAGTAATCAAAAATAATTTCCACAAGTTTCCTAAAGATACCTGTTTTATCTGTGCCAGCGATCGTATTGCTACAGGAGTGGTTAGGCAATTGCAGGATGAAAAGGCTAAAGTTCCGGCTGACTTTGGTGTGATTGGCTACGATGGCGTTTTCCTGGATCAGGTTTCCAACTTGAAGTTAACTACCGTTAAACAGCCAATTTTTAAAATGGGAGAATTGCTAGCCAACATGCTCTTACGCAAAATTAATCAAAAGGGATCTCCTCAAGGAGAGGCATTAATTAAGCCTTCCCTAGTTAAGAGAGAATCAACCAGGTAAAATATTTAAGTACAAATAGAAATACACATAATAATCAGATATCGGACTGATTATTATGTGCTTTTTTAATGGTTAAAAAGGCTAGTCTGTGAGAATTGAAATGATATAATTGAACTCACAAAAAATACAATAGTTTTTTAGGAAAAAACATACCTGAATATACCGAACTACGCTAATTTAATTGAACTAGCGGCGATTTTTTCTGATAGCGGTAACATCATTAATATAGTTGCCTTGTATGAGATTTCTCCGCTAAACTACAGGTGGAGGTATAGATTTATGACGCATTGGTATGAGCATGCAATAATTTACCAAATTTATCCCAAGTCTTTTCAAGACAGTAATGATGATGGTATTGGTGATTTAAATGGAATCAGGCAGAGATTACCTTATTTACAACAGCTGGGTATTAATACTATTTGGCTAAATCCTATCTTTGTTTCACCGCAGGTTGATAACGGCTATGATGTGGCAGATTATTTTAAAATCGATCCCCGAATGGGAACAATGAAAGACATGAAAGCTCTAATTGCTGCTTGTCATCAAGTAGGGATTCATGTGCTTTTAGATTTTGTTTTAAACCATACTTCTGATCAAAATGAATGGTTTCAAAAGGCCAAAAGTGATCCGCATAGTCAATACCGCGACTACTATATTTTTGCAGGTGCAAATAATCAGCGTCCCAATAACTGGGGCAGCTTTTTTGGCGGCAGCGTTTGGGAGCCGGATCCGGCAGGTACGGGCCAATTTTATTTCCATTTGTTTGACAAGCACATGCCCGATTTAAACTGGCGTAATCCTAAAGTAAGACAAGAAATGCTCAAAATTGCGGAATTTTGGCTGGCTCAAGGAATAGATGGCTTGCGCCTTGACGCTTTTATTCATATTGCCAAGGCAGATTTACGGCAAAGTTTTCCGGTAAAGGAAATAGCAAACGAAAACGACCAAACGATAGTTGCCGAACCCTTTTTTGCTAATTTGCCCCAAGTTCAGAAATGGCTGCGACCATTTTGTGAGCAAATAAAAAAGGATTATCCTGAAGCTTTCCTTTTGGGGGAAGCTGCCAGCGCTAATGTTAACTTGGCAGCGGACTATACGGCAAAAGATCATCATCTTTTAGATAGTGTTGTTACTTTTCGCTATTTTAAGGATGATCAGAGTCATATTGATCTTAACTTGCCAGCAGATTTTCAGCCTAAAGGGCTTGACTGGGATGCTTTTAAAAAGACGCAGGTTATTTGGCAGCAAACTCTGATGCAGGTTTCTCAGCCTACATTATATTGGAGTAATCACGACATGCCGCGACTGGCTAGCAGAATAGCAAAAACTGAAACACAGGCACGCAGCTTGGCAATGCTGATGTATTTGCAACGGGGAATCCCAATTATCTATTATGGCGAAGAATTGGGCTTAAAAAATCTGCTTTTTACTGCTAAAGAAGAATTTAATGATCAAGAAGCGGAACGTTTTATCACGAAAGCTGCAGATTGGGATCTAACAAAAGCAGCAGCACTAAAAATGGTCAGTCAAACGCATAAAATGCCGGCACGAGGGCCGATGCCGTGGACAGCTAAAAAGCCAAATTATGGTTTTTCAAAAGTGAGTCCGTGGCTTGAAGGGCAAAGCCAAAATAACGCTAATGCTCAGGCTGAACTGGATGACCCTGACAGTATGTTTAACTTCTATAGACAACTGATTAGTTTGAAAAAAACGGCTTTGTTTCAATCAGGTAGTTTTTACTTGCTAGCAACCGCTAATGACAGCTACGTTTACCAGCGGGATTTAGCAAATGATAGTGCAATTGTGGCAGTTTCACTAAGCAGTCAAAAATTAAGAATTAAACTACCTAGTGAATATAGGAAAGTCATGTTAACTGCCGGACAGCATTATTTGAATAAGGATGAATTAATTTTGATGCCATACTCTGGTGTGGTTTTAAGTAAATAATGGAGGAAAAAATGCAATTAGCAGCCCTAAAACATAGAACAGAAAGCGAAGACTGTTTTGTCATTAGTCAGCATCACGTGCGGATCCGGTTCCACAGTGCCAAAAATGATGTTAAAAAAGTAATAGTTCACTATACTGATAATTATCTTGATACCAAGACTGATAAAACCGTGGCCATGACTAAAGCAGGACAAGGTCAGGCAACTGATTATTGGGTAGCAACTTTGAATGCTCCTTATCGCCGCCTTAAATATACTTTCGAAGTCATTGGCCAGGATGACAGCCATAAAATTGTTGGGGACCGCGGGATTAAAGATTTTACTGCAGCAAATTTAGCAGCTGACAGCAGCTACTTCAAATTGCCTTACTTGCATGGAATTGATCAAACCAAAACCCCTGACTGGGTTAAAAATACTGTTTGGTATCAGATCTTCCCAGAGCGTTTCGCAAACGGTGATAAAAATAATGATCCTCAAGGCACAAAACCCTGGAATCCGCATGATCATCCCGGACGAGAAGATTTTTACGGGGGCGATTTACAAGGCATTATTGACCATCTGGACTACTTAAAGGAACTGGGAGTTAGTGGGTTATACCTGTGCCCAGTCTTTAAGGCCAGCTCCAATCATAAGTATGATACGATTGACTATCTGCAGATTGACCCTGATTTTGGTGACAAGGATTTGTTTGCCAATTTTGTGAGTGAAGCTCATAAAAGGGGAATGAAAGTAATGCTGGACGCTGTCTTTAATCATTTAGGCGGCCAGTCAATGCAGTGGCAGGATGTAATCAAAAATGGCACTAAATCGCGGTTTGCATCCTGGTTTCATATTAATCATTTTCCAGTTAAACCATATCAAGGACCTGAGGCAGGCGGTCCAAATTATGATACCTTTGCTTTTGAAGGACAGATGCCCAAATTAAATACTGCCAATCCTGCAGTCCAAGATTTTCTGCTGGAAATCGCAACTTACTGGGTAAAATATTTTGATATTGATGCCTGGCGGTTGGATGTGGCTAACGAAGTAGACCATCATTTTTGGCGAAAATTTCATGATGCACTTACTGCAATTAAGCCCGACTTCTATATTGTAGGTGAAATTTGGCATAGTGCACGGCCCTGGCTCAACGGTGACGAGTTTTCTGCAGTGATGAATTATCCGTATACTTTACAGATTGAGGAACATTTTCTGCACAAAACAAAAACAGCCCAGGAACTAGTTGCGGCTCTTACTGATCAACTAATGATGTACCGCGACTGCACGAATCAGGCAATGATGAATATGCTTGATTCTCATGATACCGCCCGTTTACTGACGCTTGCAGGTGAAAATAAGGCGCTGGCTTTGCAAACCCTGACTTTCATGTTCGTGCAGACTGGCAGCCCGTGCATTTATTACGGTACTGAAATGGGAATGACGGGAGGAGAAGATCCCGATTGCCGCAAGCCAATGGACTGGCAAAAAGAAGGCACGCATTTTTGGCATGAAGTGCAAAAGTTGATTGCTTTTAGAAATAACCATGCTGCTACTTTAGGTAACGGCACAATCAGTCTAAGCGTTACGTCTACCGGCTTAATCAAAGTTAAGCGAATTGGTACAGAAAAGATCACTGCTCTTTTTAATACAACTCCTGATAAGATTGCCGTTTCCACAAACGGTCAGGTAGTACTGAGTCAGAATTTTGCAGATGGACAACTTGCTGAGCACGGATTTATCATTGAACTTGCAAATTAATTTTAAAGAGTCTGGGAGAAACTATTTCTTCCCAGACTTTTTTAAAACATGATTCTGATACCGTTAACAGCGATTTTGCTATTGCCAAATATCCCGTTTTTGCGAATAATGAAAGCGTAAACAAAAACCTCACAAAGAGGGAGCGAAAGTAAATGAAACGAATTTTTGAGGTTGACCCATGGAAAGTTGCCACGCACAAGTTTTCCCCGGTGGATAAAAGGCTGCAGGAAAGCATTACTGCGATTGGTAATGACTACATGGGGATGCGCGGTAATTTTGAAGAAGGCTATTCTGGCGATCAACTGCAGGGTACATACATAGCAGGTGTCTGGTTTCCAGATAAAACGCGAGTAGGCTGGTGGAAAAACGGCTATCCGAAATATTTTGGCAAAAGCATTAATGCCCCCAGCTTTATTGGAATTGGCATCACAGTTAATAATGAAAAAATTGACTTAGCCAAGATTAAATTTACAGATTTTTATTTTGAATTAGATATGCATCAAGGCTTGCT
Source organism: Lactobacillus kullabergensis (assembly GCF_000967195.1). Classification (GTDB taxonomy): domain Bacteria; phylum Bacillota; class Bacilli; order Lactobacillales; family Lactobacillaceae; genus Lactobacillus; species Lactobacillus kullabergensis. Next base: position 1,853,422 of record NZ_KQ033871.1, on the reverse strand, counting down.
TACCCGCAGTTTTATTTATGAGGGTGTGGATACTAAAGTTAAGTTTGAATTTCAGCGTTTTTTACATATCAGGTTAAAAGAAGCGGCTTTAATCACTGTTAAAGCTACTGTACTTGCAGGTCAGGCAGAAATTGAGTTTAATTCAACGCTTGACGGCACAGTTACTAATGAAGACAGTAACTATAATGAACATTTTTGGCTTAGCTGCAATGAGAATGCTGCAAAGCGTTCTATTCAAGTTATAACCAAGCCCAATCCTTACGATGTGCCCCAGTTTACGGTTTTATTAAAAGCAGGCCTGAGAAATAATAATCATGTTGTTAAGGGTACTGTTAAAACTGAAACAGCAAAGTTAAGCGAGAAACTAGCAGTTACTCTAAATGCTGGAGAAAGTTACACTCTAGAAAAAGATGTAATCGTAATTACCAGTCGTGATGTAGCACCCGAAAAGCAAAGTGATCGTGCGGATAAGTTGATGCAACAATTGCAATCAAAAAGCTTTGCAGAAAATTTGGCTGATCATACTGCGGTTTGGCAGGATCGCTGGACTAAAAGTGATGTAGTTATTACTGGTAATGATGAAGCGCAACAGGGTATTCGTTTTAACATTTTACAGTTATTCATGACGTATTACGGTGAAGACAAAAGGCTTAATATCGGTCCTAAAGGTTTTACTGGTGAAAAATATGGTGGAGCCACATATTGGGACACAGAGGCTTTTATCTTTCCGATGTACCTTTGTATTACTAAGCCAAATGTCACGCGGGCATTATTACAATACAGGCATGATCAACTTGACGGTGCCTATTATAACGCCCAGCAGCAGGGCTTAGCCGGAGCGCTTTTCCCGATGGTAACCTTTAACGGGATTGAATGTCATAACGAGTGGGAAATTACTTTTGAAGAAATACACCGTAATGAAGATATTCCCTTTGCAATCAAACAGTATACTAGTTATACGGGAGACGAATCCTACGTTAAGGACGAAGGCATGGATGTCCTGGTAGGCACTGCCAGATTTTGGGCTGATCGAGTCCATTATTCCAAATGGCGGCATAAATATGTTATCCACGGAGTAACAGGACCTGATGAATACGACAATAATGTTAATAATAATTGGTTTACCAATATTATGGCGCAATGGGTACTGCAATATACTTTAGAGCGACTGCCACTTGCGGATAAGGCTGCCCAGGAGCGTTTAAACGTAACTAAAGAAGAACAGGCAAAATGGCAGGACATTATTGAAAATATTTATTTGCCTGAAGATAAAGAACGCGGCATTTTCTTGCAGCAAGATGATTTTTTGGATAAAGATATTAGACCGGCTACAGAAATTCCGCTTGACCAAAGACCAATAAATCAGCATTGGTCTTGGGATAAAATCTTACGGTCACCTTTCATCAAGCAGGCCGATGTATTGCAGGGTATTTATTACTTGGATGACAGGTTTACCAAGGAGCAAAAAGAGCGTAACTTTGCATTTTATGAGCCGTTGACGGTACATGAAAGTTCACTTTCCGCCTGTATCCATTCAATTTTGGCAGCAGAATTAGGGCGTAAAAAGCAGTCAGTAGAATTTTATGAACGCACGGCCCGCCTAGATCTCGATAACTACAATAATGATACAGATGACGGCCTGCACATTACTTCAATGAGCGGTTCTTGGCTGGCAATAGTCCAGGGATTTGCCGGCATGCGTTATGGTCACAATCAATTGAGATTTAATCCTTTTGTGCCAGATAATTGGGTCGGGTATAGTTTTAAAATTAATTACCGCGGTCGCTTAATTCAGGTGGAAGTAACGCAGCAGGAGACACGCATTACGTTAATTAGCGGAAAGGAACTAACGATTTTAGTTAAAGAGCAAAAGGTTACTTTAAAAGAGGGTGAACAAAATTGCTTAAAGGCCTGATTTTTGATTTAGATGGTGTGCTGACAGATTCAGCCAAATTTCACCTGGCAGCGTGGAATAATTTAGCTCAAGAACTGGGTATTAAATTAACCAGCGCGCAGTTAGATTCTCTGCGGGGAATATCACGGATGGACTCTCTTAATTTAATTCTGAAGTATGGCAAGCAGGAAAATAAGTACACTGAGACCCAAAAAGAAGAATTTGCGGCAGAAAAAAATGAAAAGTTTTTAGAGCAGGTCGAAACCATGACGCCAGCTGATATTTTGCCCGGAATCACAGAATTACTGGCAGATGCCAAAAAGGCAGGTCTGAAAATGTGTATTGCTTCTGCTTCTAAAAATGCCCCCAAAATCTTGAGTAAGCTGGGTATTGCCAGTCAATTTGATCAAATTGTTAATCCTGCTTTACTGAAACGCGGCAAGCCGGATCCGGAAATTTATCAAAAAGCACAGCAATTATTGCAGTTGCATAATGATGAAGTAATTAGCTTTGAAGATGCAGCTGCCGGTGTTGCAGCAATTAAGGCTGCGTACCAGTTTGCAGTGGGAATTGGAGATAAACAAATACTTAAAGGAGCTGATTATATCGTTAAATCTACAAAAGAATTAAAGCTGGATCAAATTGTGGCTGTATTTAAGAAAAATAATAAGAAGGTAGGTTAAAGATATGGTTGAAGTTGACTTAAACCATATGTGTAAAAAGTATGAAGGCAATGATCACTATTCAGTGAAAGACTTTGATTTACACATTAAAGATAAAGAATTCATTGTTTTTGTCGGTCCCTCAGGTTGTGGTAAATCAACTACTTTAAGAATGATTGCGGGATTAGAGGATATTAGCAAAGGTACTCTTGAAATTGATCACAAGGTAATGAATGATGTAGCACCAAAAGACCGTCACATTGCCATGGTTTTCCAGAACTACGCGCTTTATCCGCACATGTCAATTTACGATAATATGGCATTCGGCTTGAAACTACGCCATTATCATAAAGATGAGATTGATAAAAGGGTACAAAATGCTGCTAAGATTCTTAATTTGCGTGAATATTTGGATAAAAAGCCCGCAGAACTTTCTGGTGGTCAAAGGCAAAGAGTTGCACTAGGACGGGCAATTGTGCGGGATGCTCCCATCTTCTTGATGGATGAACCGCTGTCAAACTTGGATGCGAAACTGCGTGTTTCCATGCGGGCAGAGATTGCCAAGCTGCACCAGAACTTAGGTACAACTACAATTTACGTTACTCATGATCAGACTGAAGCTATGACCTTGGCTGACCGAGTAGTCGTAATGTCAGTCGGTAAAATTGAACAAATTGGGACACCGCAGGAAGTATATAACCATCCAGTTAATCAATTTGTCGCCGGCTTTATCGGTTCACCGCAAATGAATTTCTTTAATGTCCACTATCATGATGGTCAAGTCTCTGATGGCAAGGGCCTTAATCTGGGAATACCTGAAGGCAAGTCAAAACTGCTTAATGAGCAGGGCTATAATGACCGCGACTTGATACTGGGTATTCGGCCAGAAGATATCCACGCAGAAGAGGCCTTTTTAGAAACTTGGCCTGACGCGGTGGTCGAATCTGAAGTCGTTGTTTCTGAACTCTTGGGCGCTACTATTCAGCTTTACCAAAGAGTGGATGAAACAGAGTTTGTAGCTAACATCAATGCCCGGGATATTTATCAACCAGGGCAAAAGGTCAAGATGGGCTTTGATTTAAACAAAGCACACTTTTTCGACAAGGATACAACCTTGGCGGTAGTTAATTAGGGAATAAAATCAGTGACTTTAGTTGTCATTGATATAAAAACATGTTGTTTTATATTAGGAGGTAAATAACATGAATATTTGGAAGAAAGTAGCTTTAGGAAGTACAGCAGTTTTAGCTGCAATGTCACTTGCAGCATGTTCTAATGGTAAATCAGATTCCTCATCAAGCAGTAGCAGTAATCAAAATACCAAGCTGACTTTATGGGTTGATACTAACCAAGTATCGTATTATAAGAAAATTGCCAGTGATTTTACTAAATCACATAAGAATATTTCAGTGCGTGTTACGCAAAATCCAACCGGGTCAGCTAATGCTAAAACTGATGTGGGCAAGGACCCTTCAAAAGCAGCCGATGTTTTTGAAGCACCAAATGATCAATTAGGTCAACTGGCAGATTCTGGTTATATTAACCCGCTGTCACCAAAAGATAGTAATAACATTAAATCTAATTACATTGACGTTGCAGCTAAAGGTGTAACTTGGAAGGGCAAGATCTATGCTTATCCATATGCACAACAGGCACAAACAATTTATTACAACAAGTCTAAATTGTCAGCAAGCGATGTAAAAGACTGGAAGACTTTAACTTCAAAGGGAGTTGTGGCAACAGACTTTACTAACGCTTATGTTATGTGGCCGGTATTCTTCTCTGCTGGTACAAAGCTTTATGGTGACAGTGGTGAAGATTTGAAGGGCTCAACCTTTAACTCCGCTAAAGGTGTTAACGCATTGAAGTGGTTTGCAGAGCAAAAGAATAATAAGGGCGTAATGCAGACCTCTAATGCTTTGAACCAATTAAAGAAGGGCAACGCTCAAGCCATCTTGGATGGTCCTTGGAACGCAGCTAACATTAAGAAGATTTTAGGTAAAAACTTTGCTGTTGCTAAGTACCCAATGATTAATGTTGGTGGCAAGAACGTGCAAATGCAGGCCTTTTTGGGAATCGAAGGGTTCGCTGTTAATGCTCATACTAAGAATCCTAAGGCTGCATCACAATTAGCAGCATTTATCACAGATAAAAAGTCACAATTAATTGCTCACAAAGAAGCTGGTCAAATCCCAGTTCTTAAAGAGGCAGTTAATGACTCAGCAATTAAGAATGATCCAGTTGCTGATGCGGTAATTGAAATGTCTAAACCTGGCAACTCAGTCTTGATGCCGAAATTACCACAAATGTCTGTCTTCTGGAACGATGTTCCTCCTCTAATCAATGGTGCATATGATGGTAAAGTTAAACCTGATCAATATAAAGCACAACTTGATAAATTAGCTAAGCACTCATCAAAGAAATAGTTAATTAAAATACTTAAAGGTTGGACAAGTAGTGCCCAACCTTTTTGTTCAAGAAGAGGAAGAATTATGTTTAGAAAGAAAAAACATGCGGCACCTGAGGCAACCTTTAAGGAAGTATGGTCTAAAGGCAATATTGCTACCAAATTGTCATTCTTTTTCATGGGTTCCAATGCTCTGGCAAATAATCAGTGGGTAAAAGGCATAGCATTATTGCTGGCAGAAGTAGCCTTTATTGTTTGGTTTGTTTTTAGTGGCATATCCGCAATTAGTATGTTGTCAAATTTGGGATCAATTAAAAATAAAAAGGTTGTTTATGATAGCGCCCAAGGCGTTTATATTACCAAGCAACCTTCAAATTCAGTTTTGATTCTTTTGTTTGGCTTACTGGCAATAATTGTATGCATTGCAATGGTCTACTTATACATTGTCAACCTGCGCTCTACCAGAAAAAATTATGTACTCGAGCGGGATGGCAAACACATTTTAACCAATAAAGAAGAACTGGCAAACTTGTTTGATTCTCGTTTGCATGATACTCTGATGACTTTTCCAATTATTGGTATTCTCTGCTTCACCATTTTGCCAACAATCTTTATGATTTCAATGGCGTTTACCAACTATAATCGGCAACACCCAATTGCCTTTTCTTGGACAGGGTTTCAAGCTTTTGGCAATGTCCTTAGTGGCGATCTTTCAGGCACTTTCTTCCCGGTTTTGGGCTGGACACTCGTCTGGGCAGTAGCTGCTACGGCAACAACATTCTTTTTTGGAGTTTTGCTTGCCTTGTTGATTGAATCTAAAGGAATAAAACATAAAGGCTTCTGGCGGACAATCTTTGTGATTGTCTGGGCTGTACCTCAGTTTGTTTCTTTGTTAATGATGGCTCAGTTCTTAGATTATCAAGGCGCACTCAACAATATCTTAATGAATATCGGCTGGATTTCTCACCCGTTACATTTTATTGACAGTCAGGCATCACCTTTGGTGGCACGAATAACGGTTATTATTGTTAATATGTGGATCGGTATCCCGGTTTCAATGCTAGTTTCAACTGCGATTATTCAAAACTTGCCAACTGATCAAATTGAAGCTGCTAAAATCGATGGTGCTAATGCGTTACAAGTATTCAAATCAATTACTTTTCCACAAATATTATTTGTAATGGCACCTTCTCTTATTCAACAGTTTATTGGTAATATTAATAACTTTAACGTGATCTTCCTGTTAACTGGAGGAGCACCAATGAATAATAAGTATAATGGTGCGGGTTCTACCGACTTATTGGTAACGTGGCTGTACAACTTAACCTTTGGTCAGGAGCAGCGCTACAATGCGTCAGCAGTCTTAGGCATCCTTATCTTTATTATTAGTGCGGTATTTTCATTAATTGCATACCGCCATACCAATGCTTTTAAGGAGGGCTAAAAATGAAATCATATCAAAATCAAAAACGCCTTTCACTCATTTTTCGTTATCTATTATTGATTATCCTGGCTGTGGTTTGGATTTTACCAATTATCTGGATAATATTAGCCAGTTTTTCCTATAATGATACGGGATTTGTTTCAACTTTTTGGCCTGACAAATTTACTTTTGACAACTACATTGGTATTTTTACCAATTCACAGTACCCACTGGTCAGCTGGATTATTAACACATTGATTGTTTCTATACTATCAATGATCATTTCTACTTTTTTAACGATTTCAGTTGCTTATGTGTTGTCACGGTTACGCTTTTCGTTTAGAAAGCCGTTCATGCAGATTGCACTGGTCTTGGGCATGTTTCCTGGATTTATGTCAATGATTGCTCTTTATTACATTTTAAAGGGCTTAAACATGTTAAACCTGGGCGGCCTGCTACTGGTATATGTCGGTGGTGCTGGACTGGGATTCTACGTTGCCAAAGGCTTCTTTGACACGGTACCATTTTCAATTGATGAAGCAGCTGAAATTGATGGGGCCACTAAATGGCAAATCTTCATGCACGTTGATTTGCCATTAGCTAAGCCTATGATAGTTTACACTGCGTTAACAGCCTTTATTGGTCCGTGGACAGACTTTATTTTCTCGGGAATTATTTTATCAACGTCTGGCAATCCTAAAACATACACAATTGCATATGGACTTTATAACATGGTGCACAATACTAAAGGCAATGCTACCGCATATTTTGCAGAGTTTGTTGCTGGTTGTGTGATTATCGCTATTCCAATTACGATCTTATTCGTCTTCATGCAGAAGTTTTACGTCAATGGTATTACAGCTGGCGCAGAAAAGGGATAGGACTTAGTAAGAAAAATGCGGCTCTTAAGAGTCGCATTTTTTGTTATTCCAAATTTTTATATAAAAACAGAACAAAAAAAGGCTTGATTCTAACCTGTTGCATCAGAATCAAACCTTGTATGTTATATATAAACTAGTTTATATTGTCTTGTCATAAATGCTTAAAGCTTTTTGCTTTTGTTCATCTGACATTGGAGAAGATGGTGTTAAAGCCACAACGTTATTCGGGATTTCTCTTTGATCGAGGATATATTTGAATAAAGTCATAAATGGGTTAACTATATTTAATAATTCAGAAGCCTCGGCAATTGTCTTTTGCTCTTTTGCCACTTGCTCATCATTACCTGCCTCATAGTTTCTTAACAAGTCAACACAAACATGACTGTAAAGATTAGATAATCCGCCAACTACGCCTTGACCACCAGCTTTAACTACATCAATTACATTACCGTCATAACCAGTGTAAACTCTAAATTCAGGGAATTGTGCATTTACAACTTTAATAGTGTTGAGAGTGTGGTTAACGTCTCCAACAGTATCTTTAATTCCGACAATATTGGAGTTGTCTTTTAATAAAGTTAAGAGAATGTCGGCGTTAACATCATAACCAGTTCTGTCAGGATAATTATAGATTATAATATCGCCTTTAATAGCTTTAGCCATCTTATTATAGAAGGTAATAATACCAGCTCTATCACAAGACATGTAATATGGTCCTACTAGCAAAATGCCATCTGCACCAAGTTCCAATGCCTTGTTTGCAAATTTAATAGTTAATTGATCATCCATACGGTTGGCACCGACTAAAACTTTAGTCCGGTGGTCAATATACTTAATTGCATCTTCTACTAAAGATTGGCAAACTTCAAAGGTTTGAGCATAGAATTCTCCACAACTGCCTAAAAGAGCAATTTCTGAAATTCCATCTTTAATTAAGCGGTCATACAGCTTATGCATAGCATCAAAATCTACAGTATTTTCATCTTTTAATATTGTCAAAATAGGGCAAATATATTCTTTCTTCATCTTTATGTTCTCCATTTCTATATAATAATTTTAATTTCCAAATTTAACTAATATTTAGCCGAAAAACATGAAGGCCACAACTTCATTAATAATAGACACAATCCACATTGTTGGCACCCCATATTTTAGGAAACTCTTGGTATCAACCTTCATATAATCAAGTCCCCAAATGTTCCAAGACTGTGTAACGTCAGTGGACACTGCTAGTAAGCTTGGAATCAGTAATAGTGGAAGTAAGAAATAGTCACTAAACAAGTGGGTACCTGAAAGAACTGCGGCTGTTGCTGCACCAGCTCCCCAAACGTGTAGAGGGCCTCTAAATAGTGCTAACGGAGCTAATATTCCAAATATAATTGCTAATATTAAATGACCATGAGGTAAAATTGCACTGAACAGGGGCTTAAAATGAACTGCGTCAATTTTGGCGGCTCCTGTAAACATTGTCAGTGCCATTAAGAACATGATTAAACCAGCAATATCGGATATAGCTTTTTTAACAGTATCATTAATGAAATCCACTAATTTCTTATAGTTGTTCATTTTTTTAGTTAAAAGCATGGCTAGCAGTGCAGCTAAAGTGAGTGACGGGACAGCGTCCCACTTAAAAAGCATATTCATTGCTACAGGGATAATTGGTACTATGTAGGCAATCTTTGAAATTTGGGGTTTCTGATCACTGTTATCAATTTGGGCACCGATAACTGCAAGATTTTCCTGTGCTTTTGCAGGGTCTATCTTTTTACGATTTAGGACTAGCAGAAGTATTACGAACGCCAGTTGGATAATCGCTGCTATCCAAGCAAATTTCAGATACTTGTCATCATAGGTAACGGATGGAAAGAAAGGCTTTATTTGATTAAATAAAACCACATTAATGTACATTGGCGCACCGATAGCTAAACAAAAAGTCGTTAAAGCTAGGTCACGTGGAATGCCTACTGATAGCATAATCGGTAATAAAATTACCCCAATAGCTATAACTGAGCCAACGCCGTATGCACTGATAAAAATAAACGAAGTAACCAATAAAACTAAAATTGCCGATAATAAAGGCTTCTTTTTACCAATCCTATTTGTCTCTTCAGAAATAGAAGAAGCTATTCCACTTTCAACTAGCACTCGGCCAAACCATGAACCAAATATGATATAAATAATTGTTGGTCCATAACCAAGGACTGGTTCAGTGAATATTTTCTTGATAGCTGTGTTAAAGGGAACAATTCCAATGATAGCCCACAAAATAGCCATCACAAATAAACCAATTGTTAAATTGCCGCCCTTTAGTATGAAATAAATAAAAAGGAAAAAGCTGATTAATAGTAAAATTGGAATTATATATGAAACCATAATTTTTCTTCCTTAATTAGCTTAAAAACAAATCTAAATTTGATAGTAGAAAACTATAAATTAACTGAATAAGTAATTTGGATAAGAATTTTGAAATTTCATCTATCTTTTTTTATTTGCAACAAATATATTCATTTTTAGGTAAGCGTTTACCTATATCTAATTCTGATACTTTGAGAATAAAAAAGCAATACTTTTTAAAAAAGTTTTTTACTGTTCACATGTATGTATACTTTAAAGCACTGCTTGAATTGAAATAATTTTAAAATTTTATTGACAAAATAAAGAGTTTTTATGATGTAGAATTACTTAACATTGAGACTTTGACTAAAAATATTTAATTATAAGAGAGAGTTTACAGATAACTTTTTGAGCAAAAAATCTTTTTGGGTTTAAAATGAAATAAAAGAGAGGCTCAGTTTATGGAAAATATCAAAATAATTCAAGGGGACATAACTAAATTAACGGTAGATGCAATTGTTAATGCTGCCAATAAGACATTGTTAGGTGGCTTGGGAGTTGATGGGGCAATCCACCAGGTAGCTGGACCAGAATTATTGGCAGAGTGTCGCCAGCTTCATGGCTGTGAAACGGGACAGGCTAAAATTACCAAGGGGTACAAGTTACCGGCTAAGTTTGTAATCCATACTGTGGGACCAATTTATTCAGGGTCTGCAGAAGATAATAAGTTATTGAAAAGTTGCTATGTTAACTCACTAAATTTAGCCAAAAGTCATGGCTTACATAGTATCGCGTTCCCGGCAATTTCTACAGGGGCTTACGGCTTTCCAGCTGCAGCTGCTGCACATATTGCTTTTACTGCCGTGCAAAATTGGCTCACTCAACAATCTGATTATCAAATGGAAGTCATTATGTGTGCCTTTGATTCCAAAACAACCCAGTTATACCAAGCAGAAATCAAAAAATTTTGAGTAAAAGTTAAAGACCATCCAGCCGTTAACTAGGATGGTTTTTAATTGCCAATAAACATTTCCAAATTATGCTGCCTCAATTGCTGGCTTTTTGTTAATTGAGCAAGCAACTTTGACCGTTATTACGAGTACTATTAAACTTGTGATTCCCAGTAGTATTAATGCAGTAGTAACATTAAACGAAGCAGTAATTGTAGTAAAAATGGTAGTCATAACAGGACTGGTTATTATTAAAATTGTGTTCAACAATCCAATCGTTGAAGATAGAATATCTTGGTCAACGGCACCAACTAGCCATTGCGTTAATTTAGGACTGGCAGTACCAATAAATGCTGCAAGACTTGCCATAACAGGTAAGCAAATGAAAATATTTTTAATAAGCATGCTGCCTACAACTGCTGTGCTTAGGGCAGTGGCAATTATTGCTACAGTAAATAATGACATGTTTTTAAATAATTTGGTGCCTACGATACTGCCAAGAGCCATGCCGGCAGTCATTACACCGCCAATTAGAGCAATGGTAAAACTATATGTTCCGATAATCATAGATGATTTATTGCCTGCAACTACGATTGAAATTAAAGGCTCAATAGTGCCTAAAATACCATTTAGCAAGGCAATTACTAAAACAACAGTTAATAGTCCATTAGCTTTTCTAACTTCTTTGAATGACAAAGCAATCGTCTTAAAAAAGCCATGCTCGTTAACCTGAACAGTTTCTTTTTGAGAATGATTTTTGTGATAATTGAAACCAACATTGGCAAAAAGAGCACCTGCTGCTAGAAATGTTAACGCGTTAAAGATTGCCAGGCTAGAGTAGGACATAAATAGTAATAAACCTGATCCAATAAATTGGGCAATCATATTTATAATACTGTTAATGCCGCTGGCAAAGCCTTCAGCTTCAGCGAGATCATCGTTTCCAACAATAGCAACAATTAGTGGGGTTTGCAAACCACCAGAATATGAACCGGCAATATCTGACATCAGGTTGATGACAATAACAGTTAAAACTAGATTCCAACCAGCAAAGCCACTGGCGAAAAGTATACCAACGATTAAGTAAAGTCCAAAACGGATAACGGCTAGCCAAACCATCAATTTAAATTTATTTTTAGTACGGTCAGCTAAATAACCACTAAAAACTTGCAGTATTTCAGGTATTGATTCAGAAATTGAAATCAATGAAATTGCTAAAGCATAATTTCTTAATTTACTAGCGTAAGTAATGAGTGCTAAGTAAAATAAAATGTTGCCTGCACCAGATAAAAAGCTGGCGATTGTAAAATTGCGATAATTCTTATTTTTTGCGAAAACGTCCATAATTTTGTAGCTCCTAACTTAAAACTTTTATACTTAAGTTATAACTTGGGTATAATAAGAATTAGCAAAAATGTCGTATTCGAACATTTAAGGTTAAATATGAATTAATCAAGGGCATATACTGATGAAAATAGTGATATCAGTGCAACAATTAATGAAGCATATTATAGCAGGTGAAAAGAATCAACTTGAGCAAATTAAAAAGCCGTATTTGAAGTTAAACTTAAATACGACTTTTATTTATTTTACGACCACAGCGAAGGCTTCATATGGCCTTAAGTTAATGTTATTAAGTGATTGCGGTGCATTATAATTACTAATTAAAACTTGGTCAATTTTATCAGGTGCAGAAAATCGTTCTTCATTGCCTGTCAAATTAGCAACGACTAACCAGCGCTCGCCAGCAAGTTCACGGTAATATGCCAAGATGCTAGGACTGGCAGAAACAGGAGTGAAGCTGCCATTAACGATAATTTCGTTTTCATGACGTAATTTAATGAGTTTTTGATAGGTATAAAAAATTGATTGTGGGTCCGCCAAAGCGGCTTGAACGTTAATATCCTGATAATTAGGATTAAGTGCCAGCCAAGGCTTACCAGTAGTAAAGCCAGCAGCTTTAGCCGTTGACCATTGCATCGGCCTGCGGGCATTGTCGCGTCCTTTGGCATTGATTGACCTGATAAGTTCTTCTTTGGTATAACCTTGCTTGATTCGCTCATTATACATATTGATACTCTCGAGGTCTTCAACTTCAGAGATATCTTTGACTGGGCAGTTAGTCATACCAATTTCTTCACCATTATAAATATACGGAGTACCACGCATTAAATGTAAGGCAATGGCAAACATTTTGGCAGATTGTACGCGGTATTTGCCGTCATCACCCCAACGTGAAATGACACGGGGAAGGTCATGGTTCTCCCAGAACAAACTATTCCAGCCATGATTATAATCAATTTGTGTTTGCCATTTAATCAAGATCTCTTTAAGATCGCTGGCCTTAAAGGGTTTAAGATCCCATTTTGTCTTTCCCGGCTGTTTATCAATGTTTTGATCTTCAAACTGAAAAATCATAGAGAGCTCATGCCGGTCAGGATCAGAATATTTACGGGCACTATCGAGATCAGCACTCCAGGTCTCACCAACAGTGACTACATCGCGGTTAGCTAAAACAGCTTGGTTCATTTCCTGAATATAATGATGAAGCTGGGGACCATTTTCGCGAATTTTGCGATCCGGCTCTTTGCCAATTAGTTCGATCACGTCCATGCGAAAGCCACCAATGCCTTTATCAAGCCAGAAGTTCATCATGTCATATATTTTGTGCCGTAATTGTGGGTTTTGCCAGTTCAAATCTGGTTGTTGCGGGGCAAAAAAGTGTAAGTAATACTGGCTCGTTTTATCATCAAATTGCCAGGCAGAACCTGAAAAATCAGATTTTAGATCATTAGGTTCATGACCGGCAACAGGATCACGCCAGATGTAATAGTCTCGGTAAGGATTATCTTTACTTTTACGTGCTTCAATAAACCACTCATGTTGATCAGAAGTATGATTAACGACTAAATCCATGATGATTCGAATACCGCGTTTTTTAGCCTCACTAATCAGCCTGTCCATATCTTGCATGCTGCCATATTGCAGATCGATTGCTTTATAATCGGCAATATCATACCCATTATCGATGCCAGGAGATTTATAAATTGGTGAAAGCCAAATTGCATCTATTCCCAATTTTTGCAAATAATCCAAGTGACTAATAATGCCGGGCAGGTCACCAATACCGTCACCGTTGCTATCTTGGAAAGACTTGGGATAGATCTGATAAATTACTGCATTTTTCCACCATGGTGTCATATTAATTCTCCTTTGCAATCGCTCACATTTTCAGTTAATTATAACACTGCAAGATAGGAAAAATTATTGTTACCGGTATCTGATTAAAGTCCTAAATCTGCAACTAATTGCACTGCCTCTTTATCATCACCCAGATGCAATAGGGCATCTTTTAGGCATAACATTGGCTTACCGTCACGGTCGGACGTTGTTTGGGCATGAGCCAAAGAACTGAGAATGGCTTCGTGCACAATATCTACCGTAATTCTGAAGTAGCGGTCAATTTTGTCATCAGTAATTGCCTGGATTGTACTCAACTCATGGTCGGGGAAATGACTTACCCGGTTAGCAGTAGAGAAAGCTAGAGTAATCTCGCCACTACCGTTGCCGCTAAATGAGCCGCTGCGTGTGATACCAACACCGGAACGCTTGGCAATGCGTTTTAGTTGTCTGGAGTTAAACGGAATGTCAGTAGCAATTACTGTGATAATGCTGCCTTTTTCCTTACTGTCCTTGTTATCCACAAATTTTTTACCAATAGCATGACCATAAATGTTCAAATCAGCACTAAGACCAAAATTGGACATAACAAGTGCGCCCATTGTAAAGGTCTTACCGTCAATTTCGACTTGTCTTGAAGCCGAGCCAATACCGCCCTTAAGTTCATAGCAGCGCATTCCTGTGCCACCGCCAACTCCGCCTTCAGCGAAATCTGCACTAGCAGCTGCAAAAGCATCGTTAACATCGTCTTCGGTGACGCCTAAATCGCGAATATGGTTAATCGAACTGTCATTGCACTCCATGATGATCGGATTGACGCTGCCAGTTGACAGACCAATTTCAGGATTTTCAGCCAGCATTCTTTTGACTAAAGCCATTGATGCGGTACCCACGTTGAGAGTATTGGTTAAAACCAGTGGTGTTTCAATTGTACCCAGCTCGTTAACTTGAATGAGTCCTGTGCTTTTGCCAAAGCCGTTGATAACGTGTGCAGCTGCCGGCATTTTTTCACGAAAGATATTGTCTGGGCAGGGGTTGATCACAGTGACGCCAGTCCTGAGTCTGTCAGTGACAACCGTCTTGTGGCCAACGGTAATGCCCGCAACATCTGTAATTAAGTTTTTTGGTCCAGGCTTAGTATCGCTAAGCGCAAATAAAAGTGGTTTGTTAAGTCCCATTTTTACTCCTTTTTTTAAAAAATTTCTTCTCTTATTAAAACGGTTCGTTTATTTTTATGCAAGACAAAAAATTCCGTCAATTATGACGGAATTTTTGAATTTGCAATCACCCTTTTTTCTTTTTACTAAAGCAGCTGGCAAGCAGGCTGCAAATTACCGACAACAGGCCTAACAGCAGCTCGATTATTTGTGAACGTTCATTAGTGCCAGTTTGTGGCAACTCTTCTTCTTGGCCATTGTTGGTGATAAGTACTGGATTAGTGGAGTCAGAATCACTGTCAGAGGATTTGAAAATAGTATAGTTCTCAGTAACACCATTCTTGTTGAGCCTGTGCTTATTTTGGGACTCATTAGTTTGTGAAGTCCCTTTTTGGCTAGGGTTATTACTGGATGAATTTGTTGGACTATTTTGGTCATTTTCTTCAGGGATGGCATTATTTTGAGCATAAATATAAGTTACGCTTTGCGGTGCAGTACTGAAAAAACCGGTGGCATTCTCAGGCCTTACTTTTAAAGTATAACCCGGGATCTCAACAACACCAGTAGTATAGCCGTCACCCACATTGCCTTGTAATATGGTTTCAGGTGCGATTTGATTGCCGTTTTCATCTTGATAAAAAACGGTAACATTTGCAGCTTTAATTGGTGTATTTGTAGAGTTAGATTCGGGGTCAGCAGAATAAATAAATTTGACATTCTGCTGTTGATCAGTGAAAACTCCAGTGGCATTATCTGGGACTTCCTTTACGGTATATCCCGGAATTGTCTTCGCCGTCACCTTATAATCATCGCCAATTTTACCCTTCAAACTAATATCAGGTGTAAGTGATCTTTTACTAGTATCCAAGTAAGAAACAGTAATAGGACTACCTGGTCGAATATAAGTGTCGCCAAGAATGTCGCGGGCATGGGCAATTAAGTCTTCAGACGGATATTTATTGTTTGCTTGTGGTGCGTCTTCTTTTCCATTGCCGATATTGACCCAAGTTCCTGAAGTGTTAAGATGTGTATCATTAATATATGTATTTTTACCTAGTTTAAGGGTATTTAATTTAGCGAGTCCATCTAACATATAACCCTTATCAATATTGGGATCTATGATAAAACTCCTGAGATCAAGTTCTTTTAAGCTACTACAATTATTAAACATCCCATTCATATCAATTACGTTAGACGTGTCGAATGATGATAAATCCAACTTGGTTAAGCTGGAGCAATCCTTAAAAGTCCAAATCATTTTTTTAACTTGGCTAGTATTAAACATACTGAGATCTAAAGCAGTTAAGCTTGAACATCCACTGAACATGTGACTTATATCGTCCACCTTGGCTATTGTGAAATCAGGTGAAAACTTAATGTTCTGTAAATTTTCACAATCCTGAAACATGCTCTCTACATAACTAGTATTAGCAGTATTAAAACTTGATAGGTCCAGACTGGCTAATTTACTGCAGCCCGCAAACATAAAAGACATATTAGTAACTTTGGTGGTCTGCAAATTATCAATGCCATCTATGCTGGTTAAATTTTGGCAATTCGTAAACATGTACCGCATATCACTGGTAGCAGATGTATCCAGATTTTCCAAACCAGTGATTTTAGTTAAATTAGTTAAGTCTTTAAACATTTCAGAAGCTGAGCCAATCTTTAGTTGACCTGTAAATTTAACTTCTTGCACATCGTCACTATTAATGCCGTTAATGTGAGCTAAAGAATCCGGTTGACCTACACTGCCACTGGGGACGGTAATTACATGGTTACTATAGCTGACATCAAGGTTGCCCCATTTAAAATTAGCAGCACTTGGAGCAGTAGACTCTGCAATTTTTGGCTGAAGTTGTTTTTGAGGGTTTGGTTGCTCTTTGCTAATTAACTTAGAATTAGCATAATTGGTATTACTAATTTGTTTATTCTTAATTTGTGCAGGAGAGGGCAGAGATGGATCTGCTTTAGCTGTTATAGAGCTAACAGTTAGTGAACTTGAAATTGCTGTAGCAATACTGAAAAACATTGTTGCTGTTTTGGTTCGCATAGATTTCTTTTTCTGGCTCATTTTGCTATTCATTCCTTGATTATAAAATAAACATATACATGATTAATATTTTTCTTATACCTTATTTACCTTATTATACAATTCATTAAACTTAATAACATTATTTATACATTTCGACTTATTTTAAAAGAATTAATAATTAGCCTTAGCTAAGAGGTAATTTTTGATTTTTAAATTCAATTTGGTTATTTGCTGGAAGATATAGCACTAGGTAGTAATATAGACACATAATTTAGAAGTAATTTATTAATTTTTGAGCATAGAAAAAAACTCAATTAGCATTTTTAACTGCTAGTTGAGTTCTTTTCATTTATAGAGTAAATCTCTTAATCTTTAAAAGTTAGCTTTCTTGACAAATTGATTCTTGCCTACGATGTAGTATAACTTATTGTGCATCTTAACAGCACCACCGTAAGTTCTAACTGACTTGTTCTTCTTCAGAACATCATGACCATAACGTTTAACTTTGTTATTGGCTTTCTTAGTGTAAATAAAGGCATTGTGCTTTAATTTACGGTTGATACCAGTAACATTATTAGCCTTAACGAAACGGTTCTTGCCTAAAGCATAGAACTTCTTGCCGTTAATGGTCTTAGTACCATAAGTAGTAATAGTTTTACCAACGAAGTATTCAGCTTTTACACGCTTGCCTTTTTGGTTAAAGATATAAGCGTTGTGGGTAACTACTCTCTTAACACCTTTCTTGGCCTTCTTAGCTGGCTTCTTGTTGTCAGCAGCAGGCTTGTTAGTGTCTGGCTTGTTAGTATCGGTCTTATTAGTGTCTTGCTTATCAGTCGTAGTATTTGTGTTGGTGTTACCTGTGTTAGTAGTATTACTTGGAGTAGTCGGTGTGCTTGGTGTAGTTGGAGTACTTGGAGTTGAAGGGGTGCTTGGTGTGCTTGGGGTTGAAGGTGTGTTTGGTGTAGTTGGAGCAGGCTTGGTGGTAGTGTATTCACCAGCATATTTAGTAACATCATTTTTACCGTCAAATTTCTGCATAAGTTCTACTGAACTTAATCCTTTGTCTTTACTATCATTTAAGAACCAGGTAGTCTTTCCATCCCATAGACTCTCTTCTACTGAACCACGGAGTCCTGAATTGTTAATGATATTACCTGCACCAAGTGTAATATCACTTAAGCTGTCCATGCCTGATAACATATCTTGATCAATGGTATATGTTTGATGAGATGGGTTTGCAGTACCTTTATTATCGTCGGTATTGTTAGTGTCAGAAACGTCATCTTTAATGGTTTCGTTATTTTCAAGCATCTTAAAACTACTAATGTCTAGGGATGTCAAAGCTTTATCACCCTTAAACATTTCCCACATCTTAGTAACTTTTTCGGTGTTGAATTTTTCCAAGCCATCAATTTTGGTTAAACTTGAATCATCACTAAACATATAAGACATGTCTTCTACTGAATCTGTCTTAAAGTTGGATACATTTAAAGTACTTAATGCTTCATCGCCAAAGAACATACCCATCATGTCAGTTACGTTAGAAGTGTTAAAGTTTGACAGGTCTATTGAAGTTAATTTAGGATCATTGGCAAACATTTCTTTCATGCTAGTAACTTCTTTTGTATTAAGGTTGTTTAATCCCTTAATTTTCTTCAAGTTTGGTAAATTAGCAAATAATAAACTGGCATCTCCTTCGAAAATAACAGGACCGTCAATGTTAATGGTTTCAATTTCATCTGTGTTAACATCATCAATATTCCAAGCTATTCGGGCGGGATTGATAGGTGGTTCTTGATCACCTGCATAATGATTGTTAAATTTATTTTCTTTACCTAGTCTAATAGTAAAAGTCTTAGTCTTTTTGTCATAACTATAAATGCCCTCAGTCCAACTTGAAGCCCATAGACTGTGTGAATCATTTTCGCCAGCGTTATCACCAGAATTAACTGGTGGTACTGTCGGCTTTGTATCAGCTGACTTAGCAGGTTGCTCTTTCTGTGCTTCGGCAGTCTTAGCTGCAACAGGATTAACTGCAATTACGCTTAACGCAGCAACTGCCATACTAGAGAATAGTACCTTTTTACCTTTATGATAAAAATTGTTATGCTTACTCATATTTTTCCTCCATTTATACCATCTAAATTTCATTATACCGTAATTAAGTATATACATATATTTTGACCAATTCAATACTTTGATAGGTATTTTCATATAGATTTAATATTTTTGCATACTACAAGTAAATAAAATTTGCCCATCATTCATAAAATAAGCTTATTCACAGTAAATATTAGATGTAATTAAGTCTAAATTAATCTTTTTTGTGATTAAACCAAGTTCCAATTGAACTGATGAATATAGCTAAGCTACCGAAAAATAAGGCAACTATTCGACTTTTTTCATCAAAACCAGTTTGCGGTAAAGTTTTAATATTTTGCTTATCAGTAGCAGCTACAGTTTTAACGCCATTTTCATTATTAGGAAGGTTGGTTGATTTTAATGATGGTGTAATTTTAGCAGAGGAATTATCATCTGTTACTTCAGGATTCAGGTTAGATTCAGGAGTATAATTTTGCCTGTTTTTATCAGTAGGTGTTGTATTAGCTGGGGTATCTGCTTGATTAATTTCATTTTCTGATGCCTTGGTATAAACGTAAACAACATCTTGCGGATTTTTGGTGAAGAAACCAACAGCATTGTTTGGTCGAAGCTTCAAAAGGTAGCCACCAGCAGTTATAGCAGGAGTGACATATCCGTCACCTATATATCCAGTGATAATTTTGTTTGGAGCAATTTCGTTGCCATTTTCGTCTTGATAATGAACAGTGACAGATGAAGAGGACAAGTTGGGTTTAATCGGAGTTGGCTTTGGTTTAGGATCAGGCATAACAGGTGTCGGATCAACAGGCTTAGGACCGGGATTTGTGGTTGAAATAGCAGTATAAGTACCAGGTTTTGAACCATCGTATTGTGCAATTAGCTCAGCTGATGAGAACTTTTCGCCATTATATGACCATGTGACTGGTGTATTTAATCCTGTATTTTTAATAATTGTATTAGAACCGAGTTTTAAAGTGTTGAGACTGGCTAAATCAGATAACATATCACCTGTATTAACACCATTAGATATAGTAAATTTGCTAATATCAAGGATTTTAAGATTTTTGTCACCTGTAAACATTTTTTGCATATTATAAACTCTGCTCGTATCAAAGCTAGATAAATTCAAATTAGTTAGTTTTGAGCAATACGCAAACATTGCCTGCATATTGGCAACTCTTGTTGTCTTAAAATTAGCTAAATCAAGACCATCAAGGCTTTGGCAGTCATAAAACATGTTGGACATATTGGTGACAATACTCGTATTGAACTTGTTGGAGAAAGTTATGTTTGCTAGTTGCCTGCTGGAAGCAAACATATATGACATATCTACTACCTTGCTACTGTCAAAATTTGATAAATCCAAGTTGGTTAAATTATCACAAGTAGCAAACATTGCTCGCATGGTGGTCACATTTGTAGTGTTGAATCTAGCTACATTGATGTTTTGTAATTTAAGGCAACCAGCGAACATATATGACATGTCAGTTACATTAGTCGTGTCAAGCTGGTTGAGATTTTCAATTGATACTAAATTATTAAGCTCACTAAAAAGCTCAAGTGCCGAACCATTAATTGTTAATTTACCATCTAGTTTTATTTTCGTAATGTCGCTTGTATCAACACTTTTAATGTTACCAGCTATTCTTTTGGGATTTGTAACAGTACCACTGTGAATTGTTAAAACATGGTTATTGTAACTAACTTCCAAGTTGTTCCATTCACTTTTAATCGCGGAATTGTTAATTTCAGAATTAGATTTATTACTCAGATAATCGGCAGAAACTGCGTCATTGTTTGGTTTGGCAGAAGCTAAAGTGGAATTATATTTAGGATTAACAACTTTCTTAGTCAAAGAACTGTTAGTTACCTGGTTTTTCGGTAATTTATCCGCTTGAACGACTTGCGAATTGATACAAAACAGTCCCAATGTTACGACTGCCATACTGCTATATAATGTTTTTTGTTTATTCATAATTTTTCCTATACTACTAATATAAAAAATGTTCATAAATAGTATATTAGGATAGTAATTATAGGTCAAATAAACATTTTTTAATATAATAATAAGTTAATGTTTACATAAAAAATACTTCGAAAAGCGATGTATACTTCACGAAGCATTTTTGCAATTAGTATTGATTTTAGTTATTCTTTCTTTTTCCGATTAAACCAAGCACCTGCTGTGCTGCTAATAGTTGCCATAAAACCAAGTAACAAAGCAGCCAATTGTGAATGTTCATCAGATCCGGTTTGTGGTATTTTTTCATCCTTTTTTGCATTATTATTGTTTGCTACCTTGGTAGCAGTTTGACCATTATGGTTGTCAGTGTTAATTAAATCACCGGAACTATCATTATTTTTACCACTATTATTACGCTTATGATTTCCGGTTTCTGTTATCTTATTGGACTTTCCGGTTTTATCAGTTTTATCCTTTCCCGTATCACCGTCATTAATTTGAGGATTATCCTGATTGTCTTTGGCATATATGTAAATTACGCTTTGTGGGTAAGCACTAAAGAAACCTGTGGCATTATCTGGTCTAGCTTTTAGAGTATAGCCTACAACAGGCTCGGAACCAGTGGTATAGCCATCGCCAACGTAACCATTTAAAACTATATTTTCAGCTAAAGTATTACCGAATTCGTCTTGATATTTTACAGTAACTGGTGCAGCTTTTTGGCGATAATTTGGAATAACAGTATCTTCGTGGTTATCTGATTCAGGCATGTTGTCTTTTTCGTAGACAAAGACAACA
>NZ_KQ033871.1:1750066-1828787 GCF_000967195.1 Lactobacillus kullabergensis | reverse complement strand
AAAGACTTGGCCTTGAGGCTGCTTGGCAAAAACAAAAGTAACTTCTTGATTAGCGTAAATATCAGGTCCGTCATCATTAATTAATAGTTTGAAATCCACGATATCTTCAGCTGAACCAGGTTTAACTTCGTTTCCGTTTATGAAAATCTTCTTCAAAGTGTAATTAGTAATGTTTGCATTCTTATAACAGTCAAAATCTTCAGCAGCTTTAGGTTGTGTTCCTATTTCACCGACCTCAACAGTATCAGGTACAATTTTGCCATTCTGATCAGTAACCTGATTACCATTCTCATCACGAAAATGAACAAAAACTGGATTTGCTATGGTTGATATAAAGGTATCAGAAATGTTACTACTGTTATAATTTTTTTCAACCTGTTGTGAAGTCCAATTTTCTTTACCTGTTGGGTTACTAATACTTCCAGATCCTAAGCTGTTCCAGCGCGCTTTATTCTGAAAATCGGAAAGGCCAATTTTATTATCCTTTCCTAATATCAATACTTTTAAGCTTTCCAGGGTAAGTAACATTCCCGCGACGTTTGACGTATTAGCCATATTAAAGCTGTGAATATCTAAGTACCTTAAATTAATACAATTGTGAAACATGTTGTACATACGTGTCACTTTAACAGTATTAAAGTTTGATAAATCTAATTTAAGCAACATTGTTGAATCGGAAAACATTTCCGACATATCTGTTACTTCTGAAGTATCAAGATTATCCAAACCTTCAATCGTTTTTAATTTGGTTAAGCCATGAAATAAGAACTTGACTGATCCAGATAACTTAAGCTGACCGTCTATTTTGATATCAGTAATATCTAGTGGATTAACTCCTGAAATATATCCCGTATCTGAGGTTCCCAAAATTGGGTTAGGATTACTAATTGCAACTGGCTTTTCTTTGGTGCCGCCATAAATTGTCAACGATTTTTTAGTGGTATCATAACTGACTTTTATATTGTTCCAAGTGCTTTCGACAATATTAGGGTTCTCAGTATCTCTTTTACTAATATCACTATCAACTAAATCAGTATTATTTTTCTCAGAAACAGTAGACGAGTTTGCTGAATTATCATTGCCGTTGATATTGTTGCTATCATTTGTCTCTTGATTTGAATTACTGTTATTTAATTGTTGATCATTAGCAACATCTTTATCTATTGTTTCTGATTGTTTTGTTTCGAAAGAATCAGTCGAATTAGATTCTGTAGGAACTGCTTTAGAAAGCTGAGTTTTACTGCTATTTTGGACATTTTGTGCCATTAGATACCCTGCCGATAAGCTATCGGCTTTAACTGCCTTAGGGTTAGCACTGAAAAATCCTATAGCTGCAGCTGTCATGCCCCCAACAAACAACTTTTCTCCTTGTTTATATATATTCTTGTGTGTTTTCATATAATTCCTCTTATAATCAGGTCGTTATTACGCTTTTAGTATATGGCGGGTTTTTTTGAAAGTCAACGTGACTTTAAGAGTGAAAAAATCATTTTATATTAAATCTTATAAAACGTTATTTTATTTATTTAAGTTTAACTGTACTTTTCTGCGCACAATCAAAAGGTAAATAATACTATGCAAGTATACCAACGATTAGTAATTTGTTCTAAATGCCAGTTTAGCTGTTCTGATTTTTTCTAGTGTCTAATATCAGATATTGTATTATTAGGAAGAATAATTACTGTTTTTATTTTAAAGTAAAAAAGAACTCAATTAGCGACAATTACTACTAATTGAGTTCTTATAATATATTATTAATTATTAAAAGTTAGCTTTCTAGAAAAATGTTGTCAGCATAAGTACTAGAATTTAAATATTAAAGTACTTGCTAATTACACAGTTATTTTTGTGGTTATAAAGTTGTGATTATTACGTTATTCAAAACTTAGAAAACTTTTGTTGAATAATATTTGTTAATCTTTTTTACGTTCAAGCCAAGCAGCACCCAGGGCAGTGGCCAAGGCCAAACCGCCTAGTGCAAGCATGGCTAAACTGTTGTGCTTCTCTGCACCTGTTTGTGGCAGTGCATCAGTGCTGCTTTCCTGATTCAGCTTGCCTTTTTTGTTTAGTTTGCCGGCTGCAGCTGCCAGTTTAGCAGGACGGTTAGCCTGATGCTTGTTAGCTGTGAGACCTTTGATTGATTTTGCAGGTGTTTTCTTTTTCTTGTTCTTTTTGCTGGCTGGAATTGGAGTCGGCTCATTGTCAGTCGGCGTCTGGTTTCCAGCTGGTGCAGTGGTGGAATTATTAGTTTGGCCATCACTCTTGCTGTAAACATAAGTCACGCTTTGCGGACTGCTGATGAAGAAGCCAGTCGCATTATCAGGCCGAGTTTTTAAAGTATAGCCAGAAACAGTCTCGGCACCAGTTGTATAGCCATCGCCAATGCGGCCTTGGATTACGCGGTCAGGGGCAATGGTGTTGCCAAATTCATCTTGATAGTGAACAGTAACCGCAGGCGCTATGGCCGCAGGGCTGCTGACAATTGAACCAGCAGTGTTGGAAGCATTGGAGCCGTTTGAACTATTGGAGCTATTAGAACCGTTAGAGCTATTAGAGTTGTTGGAACCGTTAGAGCTATCAGAGCTGTTGGAACCATTTGAACTATCAGAGCTGTTGGAACCGTTAGAGCTATTGGAACTGTTGGAACCATTTGAACTATCAGAGCTGTTAGAACCATTTGAACTATCGGAGCCGTTAGAGCTATCAGAGCTGTTTGAGCCATTGTTATTCTTATTCTCAGTATATATTAGCGTAACTTTTTGTTCCTGCTCACTAAGTGGGAAAGTAGGGTTATCGGTGCTTTCGGTTACCGTGTCATCGTTAATTTGATAGGAATCTTTCTTGTAATTAGCAAGATCATCAAATGTCACGGAAGACTTGTCACCAAGATAGCCAGAAACAGTCTTAGTTTTTGGCTCGCCAGTTTCATCAAGAATATCATGCAGGTTGCCATCTTTATCCTTGTACTTGTAGTAAACAGTAACTTTTCCAGCAGGAATACGGTCATAAATCAAGGTAACTTTTTGTTCTTGGTCACTGAGCGTAACAGCAGGATTATCGGTGCTTTCAGTTACCGGGTCATCATTGATCTGATAGGAATCTTTCTTATAGTTAGCAAGATCATCAAATGTCACGGCAGACTTGTCACCGAGGTAACCGGAAATGGTAGTAGTTTTTGGCTTGCCAGTTTCATCAAGAATATCATGCAGGTTGCCAGCTTCATCCTTGTACTTGTAGTAAACAGTAACTGGTTTAGCAGGAATCTGGTCATAAATCAAGGTAACCTTTTGTTCCTGGTCACTGAGCGTAACAGCAGGGTTATCGGTGCTTTCAGTTACTGTGTCATCGTTAATTTGATAAGAATCTTTCTTATAGTTAGCAAGGTCATCAAATGTCACGACAGACTTGTCACCAAGATTACCAGAAACAGTCTTAGTTTTTGGCTCGCCAGTTTCATCAAGAATATCATGCAGGTTGCCATCTTTATCCTTGTACTTGTAGTAAACAGTAACTGGTTTAGCTTCTTCTGGTGCATAGATTAATGTAACGTCTTGCTGATCAGCGGAAAACTTTACATCTTTTAAGTCTACAGTAGTATCTTTTATTTTAGCTCCACTAAGAGTGTATGCTTTGCCATTAATGGTTACTTTATCCTTAGGTTGGAAAGCAGTAATTGGGTCATCATTAACAAGGCTATCACCTATGTTGCCAAATTGATCGTCATCATCCATATCAGGTATGGCATTCTTATCATTGTCTTGATAGTGAACAGTAATTTTTCCACCTAATTTTTCAAAACGAATATAAGTATCATTAAGATAAGTCTCTTTTATAAAATCGGCTGTAGTTTGATAAATATGTTGTCCTTTTGGCTCAGCATATTCACCTTCTCCCATGTTTACCCAAGAACCTTCACCGCCAAGCCCCGTGTTAGCTAAGGTTACACCGTTGGCACAGAAATCAGCACCCACAACTAATTTTCTTAATTTTGTGACACCTTTGAACATATTTTTTGTAGCGTCTATATTGTTAGGGTAAAAGTTTAGTATATTTAGTTCAACTAAACTAGTACAACCTTCAAACATATTTCGCATAGAGTAATTTGCACTAACGTCTGTGCTGAGTTTTTTGGTATCGAAACTAGATAAGTCTAAACTTGTTAAAGATGCACAGCCATTGAACATACTCTCCATATCGTATGTTTCTTTGGTATCAAACTTTTCCAAACCTGTAATTTTAGTAAGGTTTGTCAGCCCTTCAAATAGCCCATCAGCATTGTTCAGAATTGTCACTTTTCCAATTATATGTATTTCTTTAACTGAAGCAGGATCAAAATTTGGTATACCTTGAATGTGGTTGGCAATACCAGCACTACCATTACCATCCCAGTTAAATGTGCTATCTTTGGTTTTATCTCCAATTTCCATCACACCTGTATCTGTATTAAAAGTTACAGGTATTTTGTTTTGGGTCCAAGTACCTTGCAAACTAGTAGTATCATCTCTCTTTGTTTCATCAGAATCAAATTTATTTGAAGCAGAATCTGATGTGTAGGTGCGAGTTTCTACATTACTATTTTGTGTTGTATTTGTATTATTATCTTGAATAGTAACACTGGACTGATTATTATTTTCGCTTTCAGCTTCATTATCAGTGCCTTGATCATTTTCAACTTTTTGGTCATCTTCTGTAGTATCAGCAGTCTTAACCTTTACAGCAGTTTGATAATTTAATTTTGTTTTAGCTGCCCTTTTATTTGCCTTGTTTAAAGTAGCCCTGCTTTTATTTATAGAATCGGCTTTAACTGTTTTTGGCTTGGCATTAATTAAACCCAGAGCAGCAGCAGCCATACTGCCAAATAATAACTTTTCACTACTTTTACCAGAAATTTTGTGTTTATTCATATTAATCTTAAACCTCTTTACTAACTAATCTTCCTTATGATTAAACCAAATAGCACTTAATGCACTTGCTAATGCAAGTCCACCCAAAGCAAGTACTGCTAAGCTGGAACGTTTATTTGAGCCAGTTTGTGGTAATAGCTTCTCTTTGTGGGTAGCAATATTTGAACTACCAGCTTTTTCCATATTTTTAGTTTTACCATTGTTATATTTATTGTATTTATTTGATTTATTTTTTAATTTGGTAAAACCTTTATTATTTGAACTTGGTTTATTTCTGTGTTTATTTAATTTTTTACTAGTATTTTTGTGTTTACCTGAAGATACATTAGACCCAGTATTATTGGATCCGTTATTTAAATTGTTATCTGAGTTGTTGCCAATACTGCCGGTAGCACCATTATTATTACTACTGCTACTGGAATTATTACCCGAACTGCTGCTACTGTTTCCGGAATTATTACTGGAGCTATTGTTAATGCCAGACCCAGGGTTGTTGTTGCCACTACTTGAGTTATTGGAGTTATTGTTACCTGAGCCGTTATTACCAGAACCGTTTGAACCACTAGAACTAGAACCGTTTGAACCATTAGAACCGGAATCATTGCCGTTGGAATTGGAACCGTTTGAACCATTAGAACCAGAGCCATTATCACCGGAATTGTTTGAGCCATTACTGCCGTTTGAACTATTGTTTCCAGAAGTCTGACTATAAATAAGAGTGACGGTTTGAGGATCTTTGGTAAGTGGAACAGTAAAGTCATCAGTACTAATTACTGGCTTTCCTTCATTAATTTGATAAGACTCTTTAGTATAGCCATCAAGTGCATCAAACTTAATGTTTGCTGAATGTTCAAAAAGATAACCATTTATGGTAGTGGTTTTTGGCTCGCTATTTTCATCAAGAATGTCATGCAGACCGTCTTTATCCTTGTACTTATAGTTGACAGTAATTGTTCCAGCTGAAATTGGATTGTAAATAAGAATGACGGTTTGAGGATCTTTAGTAAGTGGAACAGTAAAATCATCAGTATTATCTACTGGCTTTCCTTCATTAATTTGATAAGACTCTTTAGTATAGCCATCAAGTACATCAAACTTAATGTTTGCTGAACGATCATGAAGAGAACCACTTATGGTGGCAGTTTTTGGCTTGCCATTTTCTAGAATATCGTGCAGTTTGTCCTCTTTATCCTTGTACTTATAGTAAACAGTAATTACTCCAGCTGGAATTGCGTTGTAAACAAAAGTAATAGTGTGCGGAATGTCACCAAACTTTACATTTTGGAGATCAGATACTGTTCTTCCATCAAGTTCAATATGTTCTAGCTGGTAATCCGTATTTCTATTTAACTTTATAGAATTAAATGTTGGTAAAGTGTCAAGTAAAGCTGTATTTTTAAAGTCATATAGTTGTTCAGCAGGTTCAATATCTTTTTGATTGTTGTCTATGTATTTAACTGTAATTAGAGAAGGAGCGGAAAAGTTGACATATGTATCATAATCTTTACTTGGGTCGTATTTATTAACCAGCTGATCAGCAGACCAAGAATTCTGATCTTTTGGCACTTGTCCGCTACCCATATTTGTCCAAGTACCTGAAGTGTTAAATCCAGAATTTAAATTACCATTGAAATGACTTGTGCCAATGTTATTTTTCTTGCCAAGTACCAATATTTTCAGATTTTTTAGACCACCCAGCATGTTATCTGTATTTGAAATGTTAGACATATCAAAGTTACTAATATCCAATCTTTCTAAACCAGAATTAGCGAACATAAAATACATATTAGTAACATTTGAAGTATCAAAGCTGGATAAATTTAATCTTTTTAAGCTTGCACATTGGTTAAACATATCAGACATGTCTGATACATTAGATGTGACAAAATTTGTCAGGTCTAAGCTCGTTAAGGAATAACAAGTATCAAACATTCCCCGCATATTTCCTACATTTGAAGTATCAAAGTGAGAAACATCTATGGTTTCTAGAGAACTACAACTTCGAAACATATAATCCATACTAATGCCACCACTTACATTAGTTTTGGCACTAGTTTTAAAACTAGAAAGATTTAAATTAGCCAGTCGTGAACAATTATCAAACATGAGCGTGAATACTTCTACTTTAGAAGTATCAAATGCAGATAAGTCTAAGTTCACCATTGCTCCACAGTAAGAGAACATATTTTTCATGGTGACTACATTAGATGTGTCAAAAGTAGTGGTGCCAGGATTGCCGAACTTAAGGTCTGTTAAATTGCTGCAATAGTGAAACATATCTTCCATGCTTGTTACATTAGAGGTTTTAAAAGTAGAAACGTCTAAAGAAGTTAATCCCTGGCAGCTATAAAACATTCTGGCCATATTGGTAACTTTTGCAGTTTCAAGAGGCGATACGTCTAAAGAAGTTAATCCATTGCAGTATTGAAACATACCGTTCATGTCTGTAACATTAGAAGTAACTAAGGGAGATAAATCTAGCCCAGTTAATGCTTTGCAAGAGAAAAACATGTCGGCCATATTAGTAACTTTGGCAGTATTAAAAGTAGATAAATCAATATCAGTCAATTTTTCGCTGGTATTAAACATATCTGACATATCAGTTACATTTGAAGTGTTAAACTTGGTTGCATCTTTAGTTCCAAAATTAATGCTTGTTAAATTTTTGCTGTTGGCAAACATTTTTGCCATATTAGTTACTTTAGCAGTATAAAGGCATGAAACATCCAAAGCATGAAGAAAATTACCATTGAACATACCGCTCATGTTAGTTACTTGCGCTGTGTCAAAATGAGATAAATCTAAATTAGTAACTGCACACCAAGAGAACATATCAGCCATATTAGTTACATTGGACGTATTAAAATGTGAAAGGTCTATACTTTGGACACCGCAGTTTTTAAACATGGACGCCATGTTGGTTACCTTAGCAGTATTAAATTTAGCTGGATCAAACTTTAAATTTTTCAGAGCTGAACATCCATAAAACATAGAGTTCATATCAGTAACGTTAGAAGTGTCAAAATTAGATAAATCTAAGCTAGATAGTTTATAACTGCCACTAAACATGTTTGCCATATTGGTAACTTCTTGTGTATCTATGTTTTCGAGTCCATTTATGGTTTCTAAATTAAATAAATCTGCAAATAAATTATCAGCAGAACCAATAATTTTAATTTTGCCTTTGATTGTTATAGTCTTGACATAGTTTGAGGCTACATCATTGATGTTTCCATCAATACTAATTTTTTTAATTGGTTCAATATTGTTAGAAATAACGGCTGGAGTATCTGTTCCACCGTATATAGTCAGCTCATCTGTATTACTTTCGTAGGAAACAGTTAACCCGTTCCATTTACTTGTTACAGCACTTTTAGCAGCCTGATTTGGGTCAAAGTTATTTGAATCAGTATCCTGGCTGCTGGTTTGAATAGTGTTACTATTAGAGCTATTTTCTTTATTATTGTTTTCACTAGCAGCTGTATTTTGACTACTATCGTTATTTGAAACTGGATTTTGTTCACTATTAGTAGGTTTTGTAATATTGGTATTACTATCTGATCCTATCAAATCTTTTTGATTAGTAAGCTCATCCTGGTTTTCAAAAGAAGTTTGTGGCTTTGGGGAATCAGAGTCCCTAGTCAACTTTGAACGAGCTGTTTGATAATTAATTTTGGTTTTAACTGCCGCTTTTTTAGTCTTTTTAAACGTAGAATGGTTTCCATTCAAGTTAGCAGCTTTAACTGTTTTTGGCTTAGTGCTAATTAGACCAAAAGCAGCAGCTGCCATACCACCGAGCAGTAGCTTTTCACCTTGCTTATTGGTGTTCCTAAGTTTATTCATATATTTCCTCTTCTAAATTTTATATCTATACAATTTTAGTATAGTTTGGTAGACAGGTAAAATCAAGATGATATTTGTTAATATACTATTTCTATAACAAAAATCAGAAAATATAAAAAACATACTTATACAGTCATTTAATCTGTAAAAGTATGTTTACTAATTATTTATTCTTTTTTCTATCTAACCAAGCTAAACTAAAAGCACTTATTAAAGCTATGCCTCCAAGTGACAGCATTGCTAAACTGGAATGTTGATTTTTCCCAGTTTGCGGCAAAGAACTAGAGTGTTTATTGTTTGTGCTGTTTGCTTGTTGCGTAATAGTTTTTCTTTGCACTAGTTTAGTAGGAATGCTTGATTTTTTATCAAGTTGTTTTCTTCTGTTAATATTATTTGAGTGCTTTGTTGGTTTACGCTTAGGTTTCTTTATAGTTGGGATGTTAGTTGGTTTATTATTATCAGTGGTTTGGTTACTATTAGTTTCATTTTTACTATAAATATAAGTCACATCTTGTGGAAAGGTAGTAAAGAAACCAGTAGCATTGTTTGGTCTGGTTTTTAACGTGTAACCTGAAATAGATTTAGTTTCGGAAGTATAGCCATCACCAACATAACCCTCTAACACAACATTAGGAACTAAAATATTGCCATATTCATCTTGATAATGAACAGTAACATTAGGTGCCTTTACTTTATTGGGTGTACTGCTAGAGTTTTGGGTATATGTATATGTTATTTCTTGTAGCTTATCACTCAAGTAAAGGGTAATGTTTCCTTTATCTGTTATTTTTTGACCATTGATTTCAGAAACGGAATAACCAGGAATTTCTTTAGGTTCTACAGGTATTTTTTGACCAATTGTTCCAGAAATAATTCTATCTTCACTAATTGACTTCCCTTGGTTATCTACATAATGAACCTTAATAGGTTGAGCTTTGGAAGTATATTGTAATGTGACAATTGGTTCGCTGGCATCAAATATACCAGAAGTTTTACCGTCTGCGCTCACAAAAGCATAACCAGGAAACTTATAGTCATTGGGATTAATGTTCCATCTATCTTGACCAATTTTTCCATGTAAAATTGTGTCGTCAATTTCTTTGCCATTTTTATCTAAAAGCGGCTTGCCATTTTCGTCTCGATAATGAATGGTGACCTTGCCTTGATCGGTGTAAACTAAAGTGACAGTAGGCGTGTTATCTTTATCAAATATACCGGAGTCTTTGCCATCTATGCTCACAAAGGCATAACCAGGAAACTTATAGTTATTAGAATCAATGGTCCAACCTGTACCAAATTTTCCTTGTAGAAATGAATCTTTTATTTCACTACCATTTTTATCTAAAAGCGGCTTGCCATTTTCATCTTGATAATGGATGATAACCTTGCCTTGATCAGTGTAAATTAAAGTAACTGTAGGAGGGTTATCTTTATCGAATACACCAGAAGTTTTACCGTCTGTCTTTACTAATTTGTAACCATCGAATTGAAAATCTTTATCTTGGGGGTTAATGCTCCAATTATGACCATTTATAGCTTTGATGGATGAATCTTTAATTACTTTACCATTTTTATCTAAAAGTGGCTTGCCATTTTCATCTTCATAGTGCACATTAACATATCCAAGATCAGCGTTATAGATAACATTAACTATTTTTGGGTCACTCGTAAATGTACCAAAGTCCTGATCTTTTGCAATTTGATAACCCGGAATCTTTTTATCTGTGTCAACTGGAATACTTTGTCCAACGTTGCCAACTAAATAATCGTCAGGAATCGGCTTATCTGAATCATCTAGGACTGGATTGCCGTCTTGATCTTGATAATGCACAGTTACTAAACCACCACTGTACCTAATATAAGTGTCAGCATCCTTTTCACTATCGTAGTTTTTTATTAAGTCACGTGAAGACCATTTTTTACTTGCTTCTGGTTTTTCAAGAGTACCATTACCAACATTTACCCATGTTCCTTCAGTACCAAGACCAACATCCAGCCGACCTGATTTCAGGATACACTTTTTACCTAAAACGAGAGTATTTAAAGAGGGCAGATTTTGTAACATACCTGAAATATGAGTTTCATCTAGTTTTGATGTGTCAAAACTGCTAATATTCAAATAATTTAAAGCTTGGCAACCTTTAAACATCATTTGCATAGAGAGCACGTTGCTAGTATCAAATTTACTAAGATCTAGTTGTTTTAAAGACGAACATGCAAAGAACATTCCTCCCATATTAGTGACTTTTGAAGTGTTGATTTTTTCAGGTAAAGTTAGTGAGGTTATGTTTGTGCAGTCATTAAACATTGAGTTTAATGAAATCACATTACTGAAATCAAAATTTGATATATCTATGTTAAAATGATCTTTTTCATTTTCTGTTAAGCCTAGTTTGTTGCAACCTTGAAACATTCCTGACATATCTGTTACTTTGGAAGTATTCATTGTATTTAGCCCATCAATTGTTTTTAATTTTGGGTCGTCTTGAAAAAGACTTTGCATATCGATAGTATTGGAAAAATCAATGTGGCCTAATCCAACAATACTTTCTAGATTTTTAAAACCTGAAAATAAGCCCCGAACATATATATTACCTGTAAGATCACCGTCAATTACAATTTTTTTAATATCTAGGGTAGGATTATAGTCAAAGTCACCAGCATCAGTTAAGGGACAGGCATTCTTCAAAGAAAGAGTTCTTTCATAGTCAGTTCCAATCAATTCATTTGTATTTGGAGTAATTGTCAGTATTCCGTCCGTATTATATGTAAATGGTATTTTGTTATAAATTAAACCATGATATAGATCTGCACTTCTTGTTACTTTCGCAGTGTCCGTGTTTTTTATGTCTTTGTCCTTATTAGAAGTTACTTTTGAATCGCTTGTACTGTTATGCTCATTTGTATTGTTATTTTCACTTGAAACAGGTGTAGTGTTTTGAGCCTTGTCAGTATTTGAAGTAGAGATTTGATTAGTATCTTTACCTTGATTAGTTCCAGAATTTGAACTGGAGTTTTCTTCGGTATTCGCAATATCATTACCGTTTGAAGAACTTTCTTCATTACCAGCTTTTGCATCATTCTGTGGTGAACTAATTGCTTCAAGACCTACTGTCTTCTTTGCTGTTTTTGAATAATAAGATTGGTAGTTTAATTTAGTCTTAATTGTTCTTTTAGTGGCCTTTTTGGTAGCGCGGTTGCCATTTTGACTGTCTGCCTTTACTATCTGAGGTTTAGTACTAATTAAACCTAATGTGGTAGCTGCTATTCCACTAAGCAGGATTTTTTCTCCTTGCTTATTAGTATTCTTATGTTTATTCATATATTTCCTCTTCCAAATTGCATACTAATATAAGGTTAGTATATTGCTGAGTATGGTGAAAGTCAAACTGACTTAGGATAATTATTTAGTAGAAGAAAAAGCTCAATGACGCTTTGCCATTGGGCTTTTTAAAAATATTTACACTTTTCTATTCTTTTTTACGTTCAAGCCAAGCAGCACCTAAGGCAGTAGCCAAGGCCAAACCGCCTAGTGCAAGCATGGCTAAACTGTTGTGCTTCTCGGCACCTGTTTGTGGCAGTGCATCAGTGCTACTGTCCTGATTCAGCTTGCCTTTTTGTGGGTCGTTAGCACTAGCGGTCTTGTTTAATTTGCCGGCTGCAGCTGTCAGTTTAGCAGGGCGGTTAGCCTGATGCTTGTTAGCTGTGAGACCTTTGATTGATTTTGCAGGTGCTTTCTTGCTCTGCTTATTTGCGTGGAGGCCTTTGATCGCCTTCTTAGGTGCCTTCTTTTTCTTGTTCTTTTTGCTGGCTGGAATTGGAGTCGGCTCATTGTCAGTCGGCGTCTGGCTTCCAGCTGGGGCAGTGGTGGAATTATTAGTTTGGCCATCACTCTTGCTGTAAACATAAGTCACGCTTTGCGGACTGCTGATGAAGAAGCCGGTCGCATTATCAGGCCGAGTCTTTAAAGTATAGCCGGAAACAGTCTCGGCCCCAGTTGTATAGCCATCGCCAATGCGGCCTTGGATTACGCGGTCAGGGGCAATGGTGTTGCCAAATTCATCTTGATAGTGAACAGTAACCGCAGGCGCTATGGCTGCAGGGCTGCTGACAATTGAACCAGCAGTGTTAGAAGCATTAGAACTATTGGAGCTATTAGAGCCGTTAGAACCGTTAGAGCTATCAGAGCTGTTGGAGCTATTGGAACTGTTAGAACCATTAGAGCTGTTAGAACCATTTGAACTATCAGAGCTGTTTGAGCTATTGGAACTGGTAGAACTATTAGAACCATTAGCGCTGTTGGAACCGTTAGAGCCATTAGAACTATCAGAACCATTAGAGCTATCAGAGCTGTTGGAACCATTTGAACTATCAGAGCTGTTAGAACCATTAGAGCTATCAGAGCTGTTGGAACCATTTGAGTTATCTGAGCTGTTTGAGCCATTGTCAGTCTTTTTATATATTAGCGTAACTGTTTGTTCTTGATCACTCAGCGTAACAGCAGGGTTATCGGTGCTTTCAGTTACCGGGTCATCATTGATCTGATAGGAATCTTTCTTGTAATTAGCAAGGTCATCAAATATCACGGAAGACTTGTCACCGAGGTAACCGGAAATGGTAGTAGTTTTTGGCTTGCCAGTTTCATCAAGAATATCGTGCAGCTTGCCAGCTTCATCCTTGTACTTGTAGTAAACAGTGACTGGTTTAGCTTCTGCAGGTGCATAGATTAATGTAACTTCTTGCGGATCAGCGGTAAACTTTACATCTTTTAAGTCTACAGTAGTATCTTTTATTTTAGCTTCACTAAAACTGTATACTTTGCCATTGCTGTCAGTTAGCTTTTCTTTAAATTGGAAAGAATTTGTTGATGTATTATCAATTAACTTATCATTAACATTACCGAATTGAGAAGCATCGTTCAAGCCAAGAATACCTTTATCATCTTTGTCTTTATAATGAACAGTAATTTTACCACCGGTATATCTGGTATATGTACCAGAGTCCTCACTACCGTTGTAATCACTCATTAGCTCATCAGATGACCAACCTTTTGTACCTGTATTATTTTGTCCGCTTTCTATGTTAATCCAAGTTCCAGGTACTGTAAGACCAGCAGTTTTATCAAATTTGGACTTATCACCTAAGGTTAAAGTTGTTAAATTTGAGCAGTCTGCAAACATATTCGTCCAGTTGTTTACTTTAGACATATCAATACCTGATAAATCTAAAGTAGTTAGGGAAGAACAGCCTTTGAACATTTCAGTTAGGTCTTTTAGTTTTGATGTATCAAATTTAGTTTTAGGATTTTTTTCAAAACCTTTAATAGTAACTAGGCTTTTATCATTTTCAAATAAGTCTTTTAAACTAGTTACTGTTTGATGGGTAAGGGTATCTAAGTTTTCAAGCCCAGTAATTTCGGTCAAATTTGGTAAATTTCGAAACATGTATTTGCCATCGCCATTAATTATAACCGTATCCACTATATTAATTTTTGTAATTTTGTTAACTATGTCGGCATCAAAAGAATGATTTATTGTTGCTGTACCCTCCAAAATTGCAGCAATGCCATCATCAATATCCATTGGGATTTGGGGAGAGTAAGTAAAAATTGCCTCTCCACCTTTAATTGTTAAAACTCCTGTTTCAGTATTAATAGTAATCGGTACAGTACACCAATCTGTTTCAATCACTGAACTGTTTTCAGTATTAGATCTTGGGTTAATATTTTTTCTGTTATTATTTTGGTATGTATTTGTTGAAGTGTTACTATTTGTATTTCTGCCTGTTTCAGAGCCTAAATTATTTTTATGTTGTGAATTGCCAGCTGAATCGACTGTTTGTTCTGAATTTGTATCAACCTGCGAGTCTGCATTTTGCGCTTGGTCTGACAAATTGCTTTTATCTGATTCACTGCTTCTTAGTGCAGATTCAGTTTGTTTTACTGAGACTCTGTCCACCTTTGTGCTATTTCTTGCTGTTTTATAGTTTATTTTAGTTTCAAATTGTTTTTTCTGACTATTCCTAGTTACTTTATTATTAGACAAAGTAGTTGCTTTAACAATTTTAGGTTTGGCATTAATTAAACCTAGTGCTGCAGCTGCTACTCCGCCAAGTAACACTTTTTCTTTCTGCTTACTTGACTTTGTATAAATATTCATATTAATTTTCCTCTTCTTACCTAAATAACATTATAAAATCAGTATATGTCTGGGTACAATGAAAATCAAGTTGATTATTGTTAAGCTTAAGTTGTGAGGAGATAACAAAAACGTCCTAAATTATAGTATCTATAATAGGACGTTTAGACTTAGTTATTTTTGTTTTATTTTGATTATGTTATTAATATATCTTAAAAGGTATAATCAACCAGCCACCGGATTCATAACCTGACTGACCCAAAAATTTACCCTTATAATTTACAGTCATATAGCCTTGATATCCAGAAGGTAATCCAGAAAGATCCCATTCTACAGTTTTACCATCAGTCAAAATTGTTCCAGGATTTTGTTTCCAATTACTGAGATAGTTTGAAACATAATAGTCTTTATTTTTATCATTTGCTATACGGATAGGTATATTACTTCCATCTATATCTTTAAAATTATATGTTGCGGTAATATAAGGCCTAACTTTATTAACCATTATTTGGGGATTAACTATCGTTTGATAATAGGCTGTGACATAAGTTGGTAGATTAGTATCAGTCTTTAAAGGAGAAAAATCTGTGACCCCATTATATGAAATACCCAAATTCTTTAATTTAGGTTTGTTGCTTAGAGCACTAATATCATAAATACTACACATTTCCATGTAGACATCAGTTAATTTATTAAGGTTCTTTAATGCACTAATATCTTGTAAGTGACTGTGCCAATATGCTGTTCCAAAGAAATTAATGTTTGAATCAATATCAGGGGAAAGATCAAGTACTTCTAGATTTGTTGCATATTGCAGACCTTCTAATGATTCAATATTGAGAGCAGCAGAATAGTAATCCCTATTATTACGTTCGTAATCACCGGTTAATTGCAATGTAGTAAGTTTTGATAAATCTTGCTTATTAATTCTACTTGTTGCGGATTCATTAGAATAAAGGTTATAAGCAACTACACGTTGTAAATTTTTGTCAGGCATCCAGGAATCAACCGATTCACTTGCTTTAGTAGCAACTTTTGGCTTTTGGTTTTGAGTTTGTTTAGGAAGCATATGATTGCTTTCTTTTTTCAAGCTTTTTCCATTAATTAAAACTGTGTTATTTTCTGAGCTTTTATCAGGAGTCTGATTCAAGCCAACAACTTGCTTCTTGTCAGTTGCTTTGATGTTCAAACTACTTGCTGCTAATGTGCTTCCAGATACGCTGTCAGCTTTAACTGCATGTGGACCAGCAACAACTAATGCAAGTGCAGCAGCAGTAATTCCACTAAATAGCAATTTCTTGCTTTGTTTACTTAATTCTATGTGTTTATTCATAAATTTTACCTCTTAAATTATTAACAAATAACAATTTACACTATCATTGTATATCCATAATATAATAATCGCAACAGGAAACAACTATACTTTAATCAAAACTGTATATAAAAAGCACCCCATAAAGTACATTTATAGAGCGCTGATTTTTAATGTTTGCTTTTTCTATTGTAATAAATAATGGCTAATCCTAAAACACTGAATAATGATATTAAACCCAGTGCTAACAGACCTAATTGCCAGCCTTTTATTGCTTTAGCACTAGGTTGGCGAACGTCTTTTTTCTTATTAACTAGTGATTGTAACTTCCTATTAAGATGAGGTTTTTGACTATGTTTATATTTTTGCGATTTCTCTTCTTTAACGGTATTTTTACTACTTAAGATATTTTTAGTATAAATATAGGTTAGCTCCTGTGGCTTTTGTTTAAGTGTAATTGCAGTTGCATTTAAATCAGTATCAATATGTGAACCGTTAAAGTCTTTAAGTTTAACAGTATATCCTGGTAGTTTCAATGCCGGAGCAGTTTGCTGATCATTAACAAAGCCACTTAAAATTTCATCTGGGGCAACTTTTTTGCCAGCAGTATCTTGATAATGAACAATTACATTTGAAACTTTTTCCTTATTATAATAGAAGGTAATTTCTTGCGGCTGATTGTTAAGTACAATAGCTACGCTTCCCGGATGGTGTGAAATACCATTGTGGTCAATTTGATAATGACCCGGTGTATAGCCAGAAATGTCCTGCGGTTGAATTATTTTTTGTTCACTAAAGACGCCGCTAATTGTGCTTTCAGGAGCGATTGGTTTACCAGTTTCATCTTGAGAATGGACGGTGATATCTGCTGCCTTGTTACGAGTATAAATTAGAGTGATTTCTTGTGGTTGGGCGGTAATAGTAGCAGTGACAGAGCCCTGACTAATTGGCGACGTAGTACCATCAACTGCTTTGGAACTAATTGAATAACCAGTAAATGTCGGAATAGTAATAGTGCTGCTGGTATTAACACTACCATATAGTTTTTGCTGACACGCAATTGTATTATCTGCATCATCTTTAAAGTGAATAGTAATAGGCTGCCCGCTGACAATCCTAAACGGAATAATGTACCAGCCTGAAATTATTGGCTCTTGCGCTGAATTCCTACTGTGGAACTTAACGGTCATTGCTGCACTGTCATCTGACTGTAATCCTGAAAGATCCCATGTTACGGTTTGTTTACCATTGACTTGACCGACATGATCATTCCAATTACTGGAATATTGCTTGACTGGATATTTAGAACTAAGGTGCTTACCAGTCTCAACCTTAAGTGTCATGTTTTTGCCATTAAAATCAAGCAGCTGATAGGGGCCGGATGTATAAGAAGTAGTCCCTGCAGTTAGGTGAATTGGCTCTGCCAAAATTATCTGTTTTCTTAGCTTTAGACTGCCGCTTTCAATTAATTGCTTATTCGATTTTAATGGTGAAAAATCAGTAATTGCATTATATGAAAGATTTAGTTGAACCAATTGTGGTTTATTTGCCAAGGCAGATATATCATGCAAGTTGCACATTTCCAAATTAATATTGGTTAATTTATGCAAATTTTGCAAAGCAGAAATATCCGCTAAAGTTGAATTAAGAACAGCTCGGTGGCACCAATCATTGTTTAGCTGACAGTCAGGAGCCAGATTTATTTTGACCAGATTAGTTGCATATTCTAATCCAGTGAGTGATTTAAGTCGCAAACGCAAGCGATATTCGGCAGGAGAAATAGCATATTTCCGTTTGCCATGAACAACAGGCATTTCGTTTGGTGCGATTAAGCTGAGTTCTGTCAGATTGGCAAGACTTTCTTTGGTAATTTGCTTAATTGGTTGACCTAAATTAGCGGCCACGATTTTTTGTAAAACTTTATCTGGCATCCAACTGTCAAGTGTGTGGGAATTTGCGACAGAATTTTGCAGTTTAAATGCAGGCTCAATTGTATCATTCAAGTCGCTTGATTCTCGGGTTTTAGTCGTCATTTAGTCACCATCTTCTTTACTAATCCAAATAGCAGTATATTTGATGCTAAGAGCGCTTACTTAGAACTAACAATAGCAATTGTAATGCTTAAATGAAATTCCTTTTTAAAATTTAACTATCTATTTTGTATGTAAAAGTAACCGCAGTCAAATATTATTCTCATGATATTGTGTTACCCTCAGTATAGCATGGATTAATAAAGATGACTATTTCGAAATTGGTAATTTTACTAGTAGTATATAGTTAAACTTGTAATCGCTATTTCAAAACCCAGATGTGAATAAGTCGCCAGCCTATGGCCAGGACAAAAACAATGTTAAAGATAATAATTACTGTTCTGATGAAAGTCATATTTTGGTAAAATCTTGGTTTAGCATTTGCACGGACTTGAACAGTCTTGTTAATTGCCTTGTGCTGTTTACTGTCTTTCAAAGATACTTGATGTTCTTTTTTACTATGCTTTGGCTTAGCAGTCAATTCGCTAAGAACCAAATTATGCTGATTTGCTTTCATTTTACTAATTAAGTCGCCCTGTGCAACTGTACGGTGTTGACCGTAGCCGTATTTGGAAGTATTAAAATCAGAACAAGTAATTAGGGTAATCATGCTCTTATCCTGCACATTATTTTCGACTTCGACTTGAGTAGGTTTGATGGCAAAAGAAATATTTTTTATTTTATACACGTAAATATGATGCAAGTCTGTTACATAGATGAGGTCACCAGGGTGTGCCAGATGTAAATTATCCAAAACTGCAGGACCATAAGACCCCATATAGTGTCCTGCAAGCACATAATTATTAGCACCGCCCATGACGCGGTCCGGCAGACAGGTAACGACACCGTATTCTAAGTTTTGGTTTTGATCGCCATAACCGGCAAAAAGGGGATTATGAATATTAACAGCAGGAATAGCAATGCGACCAATAGCATACGCCTTGATTTGCTTGGCTCTAAGGACGCTGGCTGCACTAACTGATTTGGTTTTGCTGGCATCATAACTTGTTTTGCGTTTTTTATTTCTATCTGCTTTCTTTTGTGTTAAAGTGGTATTTGCTTTTTCCGCATTTTGCTGCACTACATATGAGTTGCCAAAACCGGAGCCGAAAAAGATTAAAGTCACTCCCAGATAAAACAGGGCACCTAAAAGTAACACACGAATAGTGGACCATATTTGTGTTTTTAAAGATTTTGCTTGCTTTTTATTTGCCATTTGATTCTTTTCCTTTAAACTGCTATTAGGCTTCTGCTACTATTTAAGTATAAATTTGCGTAAAGCACAATTATTTATCTTGAATTAAACACTTAAAAAAAATAATCAAATAAGTATTGAAATCGCTTTAATACTGATTTATAATATCAGCTGTAAGTAGACGTGTTACTGACTTGATCAGGCATTACCTATGAACAATACTTTTTTGGTACTGTTTGTAGGTTTTTTTATTGGAAAGGAAGTAGTTGAAGTGAAATTTGTTAAAAATTTTAACAACAACGCTGCCTTGGTGTCTGATAAAGCCGGAGTAGATTGGGTGGTGATTGGCAACGGGATTGGCTTTGGCAAAAAAGTCGGTGATCCCATTGATGAGGACAAAATTTCGCGCCGTTTTGTAGCTGTTGGCGAAAACCTTAAGATGATTGACAGCGTAAGAGATATTGATCAGCGAACCTTGAAGTTAACGACTGCTGTGATTAATTTGGCAAGCCAAAAATTACAGATCACTTTTTCTGATTATGAATTTTTAGTGTTAGCTGACCACATTGATTTTATGTTAACCCGTGCTACAGGAAATATTGAATTAGGCCAAGATACGCTTGGCTGGGAAATGAAAAAAATATTTCCGAAGGAATATAGTACAGCTCAGGCAGCCTTAAAGTTAATGAAGGAAAAAACTAAGCTTAATTTTCCTCAAAGTGAAGCAGCTTATCTGACATATCACTTCATTAATGCAGGTTCTGGTCAAACAAAGCTGCAGGATACAATTAAAATTACTAAACTGATTAAGGGAGTAATTGATATTATCCAGTATCAATATGGGATGCAGCTAGACACTGAATCGTTTAACTTCAACAGGTTCATGACCCATTTACGTGCCTTTATGGTAAGGCATATGTGTGGCGAAAGTGACCAGGATTCAGGCAGTGAGCTTGATCATTCCTTAATTGAATTAATGAAAGTCAAGTACAAAAAGGCTTATGATACTGTCCAAAAAATCGGCACGTACTTATACAAGCAGGCAGGCTGGCAACTGCAGCCTGACGATCAGGTATATTTAACTCTTCATGTCTGGCGGGTAACGCATAGACAAAAAGATGCTCAATCGCAGAAGAATTAAATTTACTATATTTTAATAATTTATAAGTTTAAACGGTGTGTTACTGTTTACAGGCATTAACCCGAGAACTTCAGGTGAAAATCTCACAATAAATTAGTGAGGTGCTTTCTTGAGGTCCTCGGGTTTTGATATTTAGGAGGAAAAAATGGCTTACGAGGATCTAAGTCGTGAAATTATCGCTGATGTAGGCGGTAAAGATAACGTGATCAGTGTTGTTCACTGTACTACGCGCTTGCGTTTTAAATTAAAAGATATGAAAAAGGCTAACGATGACAAATTAAAGGCCACCGATGGCGTAATTTCTGTTGTAAAATCCGGTGGGCAATACCAAGTTGTGATCGGCAATAATGTCGCTGATGTTTATGACACGCTGGTTAAAGTAGGCGGCTTTTCTGGTGGCGGCAGCGTGCCCGATGATTATGAAGATACCAGCAACATGAGTTTGGCCGATAAGTTCATTGATTTAATTTCCGGCATTTTCAATCCGATTTTAGGGCCAATGTGCGCTGCCGGTATGATCAAGGGCTTTAATGCTATGTTTTTAGCTTTTGGCTGGGAA
This sequence comes from Lactobacillus kullabergensis, assembly GCF_000967195.1. Lineage (GTDB taxonomy): Bacteria > Bacillota > Bacilli > Lactobacillales > Lactobacillaceae > Lactobacillus > Lactobacillus kullabergensis. The sequence goes on along the minus strand of NZ_KQ033871.1, from coordinate 1,807,666 downwards.
GCGCAAACTTCTGGTACTTACATTATTTTGAATGCCATTGGTGACAGTTTATTCTACTTCCTGCCAGTTATTTTAGGAATTTCAGCAGCTAAAAAATTCGGCATGAATGGCTATCTAGGTGCAACAATTGGTGCTGCACTTTGCTATCCTTCAATTGTCGCAATGGCCAGCAGTAAAACCACTCTGTTTACTGTATTTAAAGGTACTATTCTCCAAGCACCGATTCACATGACTTTTTTGGGAATTCCGGTAATTTCGATGAACTACACTTCATCAGTCATTCCGATTATCCTGTCAATTTGGTTTGCATCTAAAGTGCAAAAATTGGCTAAAAAGATTATCCCTGATGTTGTCAAAACTTTCTTAGTGCCATTTATGGTTTTACTAATTACTATTCCTGTTACCTTTATTGTCATTGGCCCTGTTGCTACCTGGCTTGGTAATGCTATTGCAGCTGCTGTTAGTGGAGTTTACAACTTTAGTCCTGTTATAGCCGGCATTTTAATGGGCGCATTCTGGCAAGTATTTGTTATCTTTGGCGTTCACTGGGGCTTTGTGGCAGTCATGATGACCAATATTGCTGCTTTAGGTTATGATCCAATCTTAGGCTTATCTTTAGCAGCTTCATTTGCTCAAACAGGCGTTGTTTTAGCAATTATTTTCCAAACTAAAGATGAAAAAACCCGCAGTATTGCAATTCCAGCCTTTGTTTCTGGTATTTTCGGGGTTACTGAGCCAGCTATTTATGGTGTCACCCTCGAAAGAAAGAAGCCGTTTATTTTAAGTTGTATTGCCTCTGCAATTGGTGCCGGTATCATTGGTTTCTTCCAAGTAAAAGTATTCCAGATGGCCGGAATGGGAATCTTCTCAATTCCAGATGCAATTGGTAAAAACGGCTTTGATACTGGTGTTTATGGCTTAATTTTAGCAATGGTTATAGCAACAATTTTAGGCTTTGCTTTCCAAATGCTATTTGGTAAAAACAGTGTTGATGCGCCTATAACCGCACAAGCTGCTTTAGCGACAGCTACAAATGCAGGTACAGATGATGCCGCAACAAACAATTCTGCAAGTTCCGCAATTGTAAAACCAGAAGTTTCAAATAATAAAGAAGAAAAATTAGTAGCTCCCTTAAACGGACAGGTTGTGCCATTAAGCGAGGTTAAAGATGAAGTCTTTTCCAGTGGTTCAATGGGCAAAGGCGTTGCGATTGCACCACAAGAAGGCAAAGTTTGTTCACCTCTTGATGGTGAAGTGGTAATGGTTTTCCCTACCGGTCACGCAATCGGACTTAAATCGACTAGTGGCGCAGAAGTAATGATTCATATTGGTATGGATACTGTTGAGCTTGATGGCAAAGGCTTTACTACTTTAGTTAAAAAGGGTCAGAGTATTAAAAAGGGTGAGCCTCTTATTAAATTTGACCTTGAAGCTATTAAAAAAGCTGGCTTTGAAACTACAACACCTGTAATTGTTACTAATTCTAATAATTACCATGAAGTTAATGTAGTTGCGAATGGTACAATAACCATTGGGGATGCATTATTAGACTTGAAATAACGAAAGGAGACAATAATGACCACAAATAATTTTCCTAAAGGATTTTTATGGGGCGGTGCTACTGCCGCCAATCAATTAGAGGGTGCTTACCAAGAGGGAGGTAAAGGTTTATCTTTACCAGATGTTATGCCTGGCGGTAAGGACCGAATGAAAATCATTGCTTCACCTGATTTTGATTTTAAGATTAATTCAGATTACGTTTATCCTAACCACATTGGTATTGATCACTATCATCATTATAAAGAAGACATTGCACTTTTTGCCGAAATGGGCTTTAAGTGCTACCGCTTTTCAATTGCCTGGTCCAGAATTTTTCCTAATGGGGATGAAGAAACTCCTAACGAAGAGGGACTTAAGTTTTATGACTCACTAATTGATGAATGTTTAAAGCATGATATTGAGCCTGTAATTACTATTTCTCACTATGAATTACCTCTTCATTTAATTACTGAATATGGCAGCTGGAAGAACAAGAAGCTGATTGACTTCTACGAGCGTTTTGCCCGCACCGTTTTAACTCGCTACCAAGACAAGGTTAAATATTGGATGACTTTCAACGAAATTAACAGTGCCGCTCACTTTCCAATTATGAGTCAAGGCTTAACGACAAGTAATGGCGCTGACGATAAGAAAAATATTTACCAGTCATGGCATAACCAATTTGTTGCTAGTGCAAAAGCGGTTAAAATTGGTCATGAACTCAATCCTGATATGAAAATTGGCTGCATGATTTTATACGCTACCACTTACAGCTATGACTCAAATCCTAAGAACCAGTTGGCTACCCTGCAAGATAATCAGGCTAATAACTTTTTCTGTGCTGATGTTCAAGTCAGAGGACATTATCCTGCCTATACTAAGAGTTTATTAGCTCGTCAAGGCGTGCAATTAGCTGACATTGATTATACTGATGATGAATTAGCATTGTTAGCTCAATATCCAGTTGACTATATTGGTTTTAGCTATTATATGTCATCTGTAGTTGATGTTACCCATGAAAACCAAGAAACTGCTGACGGCAATATGATAGGCGGCGTTAAGAACCCATTTTTAAAGAGCAGTGACTGGGGCTGGCAAATTGATCCGACTGGATTAAGAATTGCCTTAAACCAATTGTCCGATCGCTACCAAAAACCTGTTTTCATTGTTGAAAATGGTCTGGGCGCGGTAGATAAGCCAGATGAAAACCATTATGTGGCTGATGATTACCGGATTGACTACTTGCGTGAACATATCGAAGCTATTTCCCAGGCAATAGACGATGGCGTTGATGTTATGGGCTATACTCCTTGGGGCTGTATTGACTTGGTCAGTGCTTCAACTGGTGAAATGTCGAAACGTTATGGCTTTATCTATGTTGATGAAGACGATGAAGGCAACGGCAACTTTAACCGTTACAAGAAAAAGTCTTTTGAATGGTACAAGAAGGTTATTTCCACTAACGGTGCTGATTTAGGGTAAATGACTTGATTTAAAGGTTGACTATTAAATTAAGGCAATGTTTCATAATATATGAAAGCGGGTAACTAAAGTATCTGCTAGATGTTGATTTGAGATGGGTAGATTGGACTTAGTTGCACTCACTCAAGGAGTCTTGATAGGATTGTGTGAACACCTCGAGCCAATAGTAAAACATTCATTGTTGCAAATAATAAAGGAACTCTTTAAAGGAGTTCCTATTTTTTTGAAAGAAATATCTAAGATAGATGTACATACACAGGAGAGGGCAAGATCTTTTACAAGTTGCTGCAAGTGAATTCAATAAGCTAATTGGAAAAAAGGTTAAATTAACATTAGGTCGTAAAGGAAGAAGCGAAGAAGTAACAATAGTATTTGACTCTAGTGCTTTCCATCATTTGTTTTCTTGCACAGTTTTTTGCAACTGCTTACTAAATTCAGTCATGCCGATTAAGGCAAACTCTTCTATTTGCCTTGCGCAATTATCCAGATAAACCTGTTGGGGATCAAAATGATAGTTAATAATGTTCTCCAAAAATAACAGAACCATCTTATTAAAGAAGGTTAGTGGCTGGGTGTGAATCTCATGGGATTTTTCCACCAACTGCTTTGCTTCCTGGTACTTGTCTTTTTCCAGACACATACTAATCATATTGATTAATATTCCCAACACTATAAATTGTATATTGTCATTATCGCTATCTTTAAATTGTTGAAAAATTTTGTTAGTAATGATCATATCACTGGCAAAATCATAAAAAACCATGCAGTTCAGGAAAATTTTGATAGTTTTCCAGTCAAAATTCTCTTCATTAAAGAATTTATTTTTAAGTTGTTGGATTTCTGCAGCACTCAATCTTTCTCTATTACCATCTATAATAGCTAAGATTGAGTTCACACTTAGCATTAAATCATTTTTACTGGTAAGCTCGCTACCCGCAATGGCCTGCTTAATTTCTTTTAAACGCTTAGTATCAAAATTATAATAAGCGTCCGTCATTTGGGCAACAATCTTCTTTTTGAGATTATCTTCACTTTCAGACTGGTAATCAAGTTGTTTAAAAAAATCAGCAATTTTAACGTGATTTTGCCGTAATAATTCAATTAGGTCTGCCGCTGAAATGCGCGTCAGATCTTTTTCTACTTTGGAGTAAAAAGAAGGGCTGATAACGTCGCCAATCCATGCGCGTTGAGTTTTGCCAGCTTCTAAACGGTATTGTCTAAGTAATGCACCGATAGTCATAATTTAACCTCATTAAATTTTTTTGTTTCATATATGACACTTTTCTTTTCTCAATTTTAGCTCAAGTACAATTGAAAATAAAGAAAGCTAAAAAGGAGAAAAAATTATGACTATCTTTTTTAAAAATAAAGAATATCGCAAGTTTTCAATTGCCAGTATTTTATCCAGTGCTGGAGATATTTTATTCTATTTAGCGCTGATGACTTACGCTAGTCGGCTTAAAAATTATTCGCTGGCCTTATCATTAATCGCCATTTCAGAGTCAGTTCCCCGGCTGTTTTCCAGTGTTGGTGGCTATCTAGCTGACCGGACACAGAATAAATTTCAAAAAATAGTCTGGATGGCCATGATTAGAGGAGCGCTCTATTTGCTAGTCGGCTTTCTTTTTAGCCAAAATATTGCCGGTTGGAATTTAGTAATAATGGTGATTATCATCAACTTTATTTCTGATACGGCCGGAACTTATTCTGGTGGTTTAACAACGCCTTTAGTTATCAGTCTGGTTAAAAAAGATGAGATTGCTGAAGCCGAAGGCTTTACCAGCGGTGTCTCACAGGTAATTACTTTGGTTAGTCAGTTTGTTGGGTCAGGACTTTTGCTATTTATGTCATATTCTGCACTGGCTGTGATTAACGGTCTGACTTTCATTGTGGCTGGGTTGATTTATTACAATATTGCTGGAAGTCAGCGTAAAAAAGGTATTGCAACTGTTACACAAGAAGTCGATGATCGCGGTTTTTGGGCTACCTTGGTTTTAGCATTAAAGCAAGTGAAAAAGGCTAGTGGCCTAATTACTACAGTACTGGTAATCGCCGTTTTAAACGGAGTTCTCAGCACGATCGAACCCCTGATTTCTATTGTAATTGCGGGCAATCGTCAGGAGATGGTCATCGGAACCTATAGTTTTACAATCGCGTTAATTGGCGCTATGGCAGGAATAGGCGCTGCCTTAGGTAGCATTTTTGGTACTAATCTATTTAAAAATGTTAGCCTTTATATCATCATTATATTTGCCAATATTGCTGGTGCCAGTGTCATAATTGCTATTTTAAGCAAACAAATTTGGTTCTGTTTAATAACTTATTGTATCCTAGGCTTCTTTGCAGGTACTGCTACTCCAAAATTAACCCAATGGATGGTAGGTGCAGTTGATCGTAAAATTTTGGCGTCCTCTGTTGGTCTGATTAATACGATTTTATTAATTGCCAGTCCCTTAATGACAACTGCCTTTACTACTCTATCAGCTGTGACAAACGTGCAATATTCTCTTCTAGGATTATTAATCGTCAGTATTTTGCTCTTTGCAATTACCGTATTGGTGATGAGAAAATCCGCACAAAAAGCGCAATAAATAGCCATTTAGCTGGTAAACTTGCAGTTGCTTTTTGCCAGCATTTTTCTAAGCCAGATATAAAAAGCCACCAAGATAATGGTGTGAATCACCAAATTAGGATACTTTATGGTTGTTAACTGAGAACTAATTGCCGTTATTTGATCGGAGTTAGTTCTTTTAGTTTGGTCTTAATTTGATAATTATGCCAAAGCTGATAGATTATAATTTTATCTTGTTTAGATAATTTAGACATAAAAAAGCCCCAAAAGTTGGATAATGTTTGGGGTTCAGTACAGTTTTTGCTTTTTAAAAAAATTGAACTTAAATTTTTCTGATTTTTTCATATTAGCTTCGTCTAATCTTACTTTGATATTACCTTTCATTCTCACAGTTGGATCTATTGCCCTAACATGCTGTAGTAAGGCTGCAGCATAGATTTCATCTAATAAATAAAGGTGATTTAACAAACTTTTCTGCTACTCTATATTTCTTTGGTGAAGATATAGGAACTATTAAAACCGTGTTAAAAAAAGGACCAATCTTAGCTTCACAACATATCATGGAATTATCTACAGAAAAACCGCTTGGCTAATCTTTCTGAAAAACTACTTTTACAATTTTGAGTATCTTTTCCATATAATCATCAGGTAGTTGCTCTAAATAATGAAATGGTCGGTTATGATAATCGATTGTAACTAGCTGGTCTAGCATGACTACGCCTTTTGTTTGAGATGCAGCAGGTAATTCTTGATATAATGGGTAGCGTCTTTTAGTAGTAGATATAGGAGCAAACACAGCAATATGAGCGTATTTTTCAACCCCTTTATAGCTTAAATATAAATAAGGTCGTTTGCCAGATTGTTCATGCCCCTGTTTAGGACTTAAATTCATTAATAGAATAGATCCTTGCTTAATTACCATTTTTCATTTCCTTTTCTCTCATCTGGTAACTTAATTTCAGTATCAAATTTTTCACCTGAATAATCTTTAAAAAGTTCTTCAAAAGTTAAATCAGGTGTATCATCTTGCTTTGACATTATTACTTTGTTGTCCTCAATTTTAAAGTTTAACTGATCTCCTATAGTAGCGTTTAATGCTTGCAAGACTGCTTGGTTTAATCGGATGCCTTTAGAATTACCCCATTTAGATATAGTAGCCCGAATCATAATTTTCCCCCTATAAAAAATAAACAATGTATATCCTGAAATGTAATAAAATTATACAATGTTTATCTACGGAGATCAAGCAAAACAAAAAAGCATCCTGAACGAAATATGATGTGACCACCAAAATTAGGATACTTTATTAGTTGTAAGTTAGTTTTTATTTATTAGGACTTTTTCTCAAACTGAAAAAGATAATCAGAATAAAGTTAATCAGTAGAGTGAAGCCTGTAGTCCAGAAAACTGTAGCATAGTTGAACAGTCCCGAGATAGTAGAGCCCATTAGTGAACCAAACACAGAGCCAACTGCTTGGAAAGATTGATTGTAGCTAAAGATACGGCCAAAGCTTTCGGCTGGAGTATTCAGTGTCAAAACAGTCTGTGCAGCCGGTAACATGGCAGCACTGGCAATTCCCAGCAGAAAACGCAATCCTGCCAGCACCCAAGGCGAATGAGTTAAGGCCATAGGAATAAAGAGAACAGCTCCTACTATTAAACCTAGGCGTAAAATTTTTAGTGGTCCAATTTCATCCATTTTGTGTCCGATTTTGGAAGCAGCCAGCAGCGTTCCGAGACCTGGGGTTGCGGCCACAATCCCCGCTACAAATGCAATGTTTTTACTGTTAGGCATCATTGACTTGACATACAAAGAAACAATTGGGTCAATTGACATATTAGCGGCTTGCACTAAGAGAGTAGTCACGAACATTACCACAATCAGTTTAACGTTGGGTAGAGAACGCATGATTTCTTTCATTGGCTTCATTTCTTCGCGGGAAATTGGGGTAAAGTTTTCATGAACTAGGAAAGTCGACCCTAAAAAGACGAGCACCATCAAAAAGCCGGTGATGAAGAATGGAATCCGGTAGCCCCAGACGCCACCAAGCCAATTACCGAAGAAATTTGACAAAACACCACCTAAAAGTGGTCCGACTAAGTTTCCAGCAGTACCGGCAGTCATCATTTGACTCATTACCCAGCCACTTTTTCTGTGGGGAGTTTCTCCTGCGATCAGGGCGGTAGCATTGTTAATGTAGCCGGAAAAAGCACCCTGAATAAAACGCATGACAATTATGTAAATAGCGTTAGGAGCAAAACCGGTAGCAGTAATAGTTAAAGCCATGACCCCAGATGCCCGCATGCACATTAATTTACGACCCTTGCGGTCAGCCAAGTTGCCCCAATAAGGTGAAACAATTGCCTGAGCAATAAATGTCATGGCAAATGCAAGACCGGAATACATGCTAATCTGCAACTTGCTGTAGTGGCCCAGATCAGCGATAAATAGTGAGATAAAGGGCATTGTCATGGAATAACCCATACCTGTGATAAAGCAGCCTAGCCATAAAGTGACAAAAGCTTTATGCCAGCCAGCCGGAAATTTTTCGGAAACTGTCAAAACGTCCTCGCTTTCTTTTTTAATATTTTTCTAAAAAATATGATATCTTTTCTATTTTAGCACAATAAATTTGCTAAGAATTTGCTAAATAGCTGATATTTTCATATTAATCATGTTAGGATATTATTTCTGAAAGGAAGGGGTGCTGGTATGGAAAGAAATTCACACTTGACCAGGCAGGAATATCGTGAAAAATACAGCCAAAAATCCCAGCTTCAAAATAAAGGAATGACTAAAACAGCACTCAGGGGGCATGACATCTCTCAGACTCGTGCTGACTACCGCCATTTAAAACTAAATTTCTGGGATATTTTTGCAGATCGACCATATGTTGCAGTGGCCATTGTTGTTTTGGCAATTTTCTTAGTTATGGCTAAACTCTGGTGGCTTCTTGCTGCACTAGCAATTGTGGTCGCAATTGGCATCTTTGTGATTGGTCGCAGTCATCATCCTAACCGGGTACTTAGTCTCGAATTTAAAATGAAGTCATCCCGGAAATTAAGCATGTTACGAGCTTTGCAATTTGGTGGCTCGATTATCATGTTTCTGGCCACTTATATGAAAAAAGTGGTAACAGTTAATTTTTCCACAGCTGGTTCGACTGATGGCTTGCAAGTCGTTCAGGGCATCTTGTCTAATCGTGGTGGCGTCTATGGTCAACAGGGATCATACTTCTTGAGTTTATTGAATACCCTAACTGGTGGACAGCTGTGGGGTAAATATCGTTATGCGACTAACAGTGCCCAAATGATGAGCAGTGGCGCAGGACGACTAATTATCATGTGGGTTCTGCTCTTAATGATTGCACCAGCATTTTGCGTTTTAGCACAATTTTTCCGTGAACCATATTCGCGCAATACGGCCTTGGTAGCTTCAATCATAGCTACTATCAGCTTTGTTTTAACTCCTCGTTTATTGAGTAAGTGGATCGTAGAATACGCTGTCGAAAATCGTATGGCCAGCAGTCAGGCACAGGCTGCTGTTAGTGTCGGACCTATGGCCTATGTGGCAATGCTTTGCGCAATTTTAGTTTTAGTTATTTCAGTTTACCGGGTAATTAAAAAGGACAGATTCGTTTAAAAACCAGAAAAAGTTTTAAATCATAAACCAGCTTTTTGTGCTATAAGCTGGTTTTTTTATGATTTTAAAAACTGCTTTGAAAAAGCAGTTTATTATATTTTGCATAGCAAATTTATTTTTACTTAATATTGTAAAAGTATAGGTTTGTCTTTAAAATCATGTTAAACAGTAAATAATAAAATATCATCTGTTTAAAAATTTTTTTGACTTAAATTGTAAATAGGAGGGGATTATTTATGCTTAATGATATTGTTTTGATTTTGCTAATAGTTGATGCTATTTACTTAATATATCTAGTTTGCGTCAGATTAACACACAAAACACCGCAGAATTCTAAACTTATACAATTTTATCAGCACCAACATTTACGGTGGACTAAAGTTAAGTACTTCTTCCTTGTAGTTCCTATTGTTTTATTTCTTCTGCCATATGATAATAGCTGGAATAATTATGTAACATCCTTGTTTGTGCGCTTTATTGGAATTGTTTTGTGGACGCTGATATTTGTGATTGGTGACTTTCTCAATGGGAAAATGTATCACTGGTTTTTCAAAAAATAATACGGATAAGTAAAAAAAACATAAGCACCTCAGGTTAAACCTGAGGTGCTTTTAAAGTGAAACTATTTTTATTATTTGAGTGGTTTGAATTAAGCAACATTTTGATAAAAATTAACGCTTATCTAAAATTTGATATGCTTTAGATAGCAAGTTATCCAAATCTTTATCACTAACATGTCCAACAATTTTACCATTTCGACCGGAAAAATCATAATTAGGCATTTGAAAAGTAACTACACTACCAGATAACCCACTGCTGATATCTGGAAGACGATAGTATAGACCACGATTATCTTTTTTAAGATCATGCGTAAGAGGCATGCAGATAACGAGTCCTGTTTTTTGATTATATGCATTATTTGATATAACTATCGCTGGTCTTTGAATATTGCCAGATTGGGGATTATGACCGCCTTCTTCTCGTCCTGCATGTGGTTCAGCATCTATCCGAATAATGTCTCCTTGTTTGGGTGCTACCACGGAATATTCTCCTTACCAAACTGCATAGTATCAGGGTTACCTACTTTTTCAGTTTCTTTTTTAAAGTCAATATCATCATATTCTCCATTAAACCACGGATTAGAGTCAATAGCCTTATAGATTAAAGTGCTATTATCTTCCTGAATCAATTCAAATCGTTGTCCAGGTTTAACTCCAGCCTTACTCGGGACCGTGAGTGCTATAGAATTACTAACTTTTCTAGCAACAAAGTTACCCAGTTTCTTTTTCATTAATATTAGCTCCCTAATTTATGTTAGTACAAGTATACACCGCACCCGATGAGATTTCGATTATGTCTCTCCATAATTTAGGCGATTTCGATTTTAAGCAGCAATATAGTCTTAACAGCTATTTAGCATAAATAATAGAAGTCATAATCATATTTTCAATGCGATAAAGCCTTAAGACTAAAATATATAGACAAATCATGAGTCAAAAGCTTAATTATATGTCTAATATAATTTTTAAATAAAAGAGCCCCAAGTTATGACAACTTTTAAAGGCTCAGTATATATTAACTTTGCGCTTATATTTATTATCTTTTTGCTCTGAAAAAGATAATTTCTCTTGCAGCAATAATCGGACCAGATGATTGATAGATAGTCAAATGCACTTTTTTTGCACGGACATCTCGCAGACCAACCACCTTGTTTTTCGTGTCAGCTTTCCACTGCAAGTGGTCTGCATAGGTAGTATATTGCTCGCCATCCGTTGAAACAGCAATTGAAACGACAAGAGGATCACCATTATGATCAATATTTCGTGGCACATAGACCATTCTGCTTAATTTCTCAACTTTTTCAAAAGTAAAGGTTAGTTCCAGTGGTTGTTCAGGTGAAATTGATTGATCCGTTTGCCATTCGCTTGCCAGTTTAAGATCAGTTAAATAAGGCAGGGGATGATTTTCTTTGCTGGTATAGTTGCAAGTCACATCAATGTTTTCAATAGCATAATCTTTAGCAGCGTGCTTGGTAATAACGCCGAAAAGATCAGACCATTCAGAAACTTTATTTCCTATTACATACCGCATTCTAATGATATAGCGAGTATTAGGGGTTAATTCGTGAAAAGTGAAATTTTTACCGGTAATACCTACATAAAGGAGATTATTAACTTCTATCTGAACTGCACTTTCATGAGGCCAGGCAAGCTCGAACGAATGAGCTGAAATTTTGCTTGAATCAACTGCCGGCAATTTAGGTGAAGGCAATACGCCACTGGTAATTTCATGTACTAAAACTTTCTTGCCATAATTAAAATTGTGCACTGTAATTTCGATTTTAGTTGTGGTAATGTCTCGACTTGCTAATTTTATTTGCAGGGCAGTTTGCGTGTTCTTGTGATATTGTTTAAATTCATCCAAGCCATAATTAGTATTGTAAAAAATGCCTTCACGAGCATGATTGAAAGCGTCAAGCGATCCGTATTCTTCCACTGGGACAACTTGATCGTTAATTTTAATAGTGATGCGATCAGGGTAAGAATCACACATAATAGTCAGCTTAGTAGGCTGTTCAACATCTTGGCTTTCCCAGTTGCCTGCAACTGGTGGAATAGTTACCAGCAACGTTTCATTTTCAGTTTTACTGAAAATTTTTGTGGTGGAATTATTGGATTCAGCGACTTGAGAGTTATCGTTGTAAATAGCTGTCTCACTTTGGTCCTGTGGGTAAAACAGAAAATCACGCTTACCCCAGTCAAAAATACTCCCACCCCGAACAAAGACTGGCAGGTGCCATAATGGAAAAGATAAATTGTTGTAGACCTTGCCACCGGCATATTTTTTACCTGTAAAAAGATCAATCCACATTGTCTTCTTCCCAGGTAAATACAGATTATCTTTGCGTGAATCTCCGTTTTCATCTTCGCGGCCATTAGTAATTGGTGCAATTAACAGATCGGAACCTAACATGAATTCATTGCCAAACTGTGCTGTGTAATTAGCCGGCTCGTCTGGAAAGTCGCTGAAAAGGGGACGCATGATTAATGCGCCATTTTTTGCCTGTTCATTTAGTGTATATAGGTAGTTAGTCAAATGCTGGCGCAATTTGAGGTAAGCCAAATTAATGTCGGTTATTTTCCTATTATAAGCAAACGAGTTTTTACTGAAGTTGCCCTGATCATCGAAGTTAAAGAGCAGTGGGGTAAAACATTTCCATTCAAAATCACGGACATTGATTTGTGCATTGCCACCGCCTTCTAGTCCATCAACCGCTGCACCAACTAAAGGCTGACCTGAAAGATTTGCTCCGAGCATACCAGCTACTTGTGTAGCAACATTGCCCCAGTTGCCGCCAACATCACCGAAGATCAGTGCGGCGTTTTTTTGCATGCCTGTACTGCCGCTATCAGCAAGCACTAGTGAACGCTTTGTTTGTGAATCGCTTTGAAGCTGTGCTTTATCTTTAGTCGCTATTTCATTAGTAGTAAAAGTAAAAGCAGTTTTTTCCGGTAATTCGACTTCGCTTTGGTGCCAAAATCCGGGATGAACGTCTTGGTTTAACGCATATTCATTAAAGAAACTAAGAGCTTGTTGATTGTTGGCTTGAACACCATAATTGGGCACAAACCAGCTCAAAGGAAAATGCATGGCGTGATAGCGATCAATTAGTGCCCGCGCGGAAAACTGGTAGTTTTCTTCACCGTTAAGCGAAGCCTTGCCCGATGCGGCTTTTTCATCTTTTGTACGAGTATAATAATTATTGCCAATTTTACTGGCATTACGCTCTTTAGCCTGACTTGGCTGCCATAAGGTTGTACAGAAATTGCCGATATGACCCAGACCTAAGGCATATTTTGGCAATAACATCGGTTTGCCAGTCAAAGTATAGTAGCGCTGCAAAATTTCCTGAGGATTAGTACCAAGAAGGTAAAATGCATCAAAGACTGCATCTTGGTGGGTGAGAACAGTGACTCCTCTCTTGGTTTTGCCAAAATCATAAGTTCCTGCTGCAGTAGTGTTTCTTAATTCGCCATAACCAGCATTCGACCAGAAAAAAGGAACAGGCATAATGACCCCGCCTTTACCGGTTATTTGGTCATGCTTAATTGCGATTTTGTGTCCTCTGTGACTAAAGTAGCCATTTTGCAAGCCGCCACCATAAAAAAATTCATTTTTATTTTCTGTTAAAAACTCACGGGTTTTGGTTGAACTAAGTTCAAGAGGTTGAGATTGGTGCATCCTGTTGTGGTGCAATGATTCATCAAAAATACTTATAACAGCTGGATTTTGCCCAAAAATAATTTGGTAATTGCCAGTATGAATAATTAAGGAATCATTGGTGGCTCTGACCTGCGACTTTGCAAAGGCAGAATTATCAAACTGGGTTAATTGAATAGTTTCCGTTCGATTTTCAGTAAAATTTTGCTCCGGATCAATTAAAAGACGAAAAATGCCGTCAGCTAAGACGTAAAAGCGCGCAATTTCGCCCGTGGCAAAATGTAATTCGTAATAGTGGTCACACTTGCTGGCACCAGTAAGTGCTCCTAGTTGATGTTGATTTATTTGCGTATTTTGAATCATATTTCTTGTTTCCTAATTAGTTACCTATACCACTATTATAACTAAAAAATAAAAAGTTTCCGTACTATTTGAAATTGAACTGGTAAATACCAGTTGATTAAGCTAAAATTAAGCTATAAATACGAGGTTATTTTAAAAAGAAAGGCAAAAATATTATGACTTATTATATTCATGCAGATAAATTCTTTCTTGAAAATGTGACAGAACAAGGTGGTTACTTAGAAGTTCAAGATGACGGCAAGTTTGGCTTTTACTATACTGAAGATCAGAAACCTGCAGGCAAAATCGTAGACTATAAAGGCAAATGGATTGCACCAGGACTGGTTGACACGCATGTACACGGTTCACTAAAAGAAGACGTGATGAAAAGTGATTGGGCGGGGATTAACCGCCTGTCAGAAGGCTTTTTACAGTCTGGCGTTACCAGCTGGCTGCCAACGACTTATACTGCTGGTGCAGATACATTAAGCAAAATTTGCCAAATGTTTGGCGCCCATAAAGGTGAAGAAACTGGTGCTAAAATTCAAGGGTTGCATTTTGAAGGACCATACTTTACCGCTGAACATGCTGGTGCAGAAAACCCTAAATATTTGCTTGATCCTGATATTAATCAATTTAATGAGTGGCGCGAAGAATCTAAAGGGCTGCTGAATAAAATATCTCTTGCGCCTGAGAGAAAAGGTGCCCGGGAATTTATCCGTGCTGCTGTTAAAGAGGGTGTAGTTGTTTCTTTGGGACACTCCAGTGCTAACTTTGACGAAGCTAAAGCCGGTGTTGAAGCTGGTGCAACTATGTTTACTCATACTTTTAACGGGATGCCTGATCCTTCACACCACGATACATCAATTTCCAACGCTGCGATGGCTCTGCATAATGTGACAGATGAGCTAATCTGTGACGGTCACCATGTTCAAAAGGAAATGGTACGGGCATTGGTTCAGCTTAAAGGTGCCGAACATATTTGCTTAATCACAGATTGCATGGAAGCCGGTATGATGCCTGACGGTGACTATATGTTAGGTGAGTTGCCTGTTTATGTTAAAGAGGGCATGGCTCGTTTGAAAGGTGGCAATAATTTAGCCGGTAGTATTTTGCAATTAAAGACTGCAGTCAAGAATGTTGTTGACTGGAACGTTGCTACTCCTGAAGAAGCTGTTATGATGGCTTCTTATGTTCCGGCTAAGAGTGCGCACGTACTCGATAAATGTGGTTCAATTGCACCTGATAAGGACGCTGATTTCTTAGTATTAAACCCTGACATGACTTTAAGTGAAACTTATTTAAATGGTGAGTCACGCTACCAGGCATAAAGCAGTTTATTAATTATTATATAGAATAAAAAGCCAATTCATTAACTTGAACTGGTTTTTTATTTGCACAATTTTTTATAAAAACTATATTAAATTATTTACTATATACTATACACTATTGATATAAGCTTAATTTATTGCACTTTTTACATACTGGTTATAGTCTAATCATATAGTACGTGCTAATAATAATTAAATAGACGGAGAGTGAAAAAATGGCTAAAACAGGACAAGATAGGTTGAATGACCCATTTTTAAACAAAGGTACTGCTTTTACAGAAGAGCAGCGAGAAAAGTATCAACTGGCAGGGATGTTACCTCCTAAGGTGCAGTCATTAGAAGAGCAGGCGCGGGAAGTTTACCTGCAGTATCAAGAAAAATCAACTAATTTGGAAAAGCGAATTTTTTTGATGACCGTTTTTAATACTAATCGGGTGCTGTTTTTTAAGGTCTTCAGTGAGCATGTCACAGAATTTATGCCGATTGTGTATGATCCCACGATAGCTGAAACTATCGAAAATTACAGTCATTTGTTTGTAAATCCGCAATATGCCGCATTTTTGTCAATTAATGAACCTGATCAAATTGAAGATAGTTTGAAAAATGCGGCTGATGGCCGTGATATAAAACTAATAGTGGTTACTGACGGTGAAGAAATTTTAGGAATTGGTGACTGGGGTACACAGGGAGTTGACATTTCTGTTGGCAAGTTGATGGTTTATACTGCTGCAGCTGGTATTGACCCGGCGTGTGTATTGCCAGTAGTGCTGGATGTTGGCACTAATAATGACAAATTACTTAATGATTTCCTCTACCTAGGCAACCATCAGCGTCGCGTAAATGGTGAACCATATTATCAATTTGTTGATCTCTTTGTGCAAGCTGTAGAAAAATTATTTCCGGGACTATATTTACATTTTGAAGATTTTGGTCGGGATAATGCTGATAATATTTTAAAACACTATCGTGATCACATTTTAACCTTTAATGATGATATTCAAGGTACCGGTGTCATTGTTTTGGCAGGTATCTTGGGAGCATTGAAGATTAGTGGTCAGAAATTAACAGATCAAAAGTATGTCTGTTTTGGTGCAGGAACAGCTGGCACAGGAATCGTGGAGCAAGTCTATGCCGAGATGCTGCAAGCAGGCTTACAACCTGAAGAAGCACGCAAGCATTTTTACTTGGTAGATAAACAAGGTCTGCTCTTTGAAGATACGCCTGAACTAACACCAGCGCAGAAACCATTTGTCAGGAAACGTTCTGAATTCAGCAATGCTGACCAGCTTAAAGATTTAAAGAGCGTTGTGCAAGCAGTTCATCCTGATATTTTAGTGGGAACTTCAACTCGTTCAGGTGCTTTCACTCAAGATATTGTGACGGAAATGGCAACTCATACCGAGCGACCAATCATTTTCCCATTGTCAAACCCAACTCAATTAGCAGAGGCAAAAGCAGAAGATTTAATTCATTGGACTAAAGGCAAGGCTTTAGTAGCAACTGGTATTCCCGCTGATCCAGTTGATTATAACGGCACTAAGTATGAAATCGGACAAGCCAACAATGCTTTGGTCTACCCGGGACTTGGTCTTGGCGCTCTGGCAGTTAATGCTAAGATTTTAAGTGATGAAATGATTAGTGTAGCGGCCCACTCACTTGGCGGCATTGTTGATTCAAGTAAACCAGGCGCAGCAGTTTTGCCACCAGTTGAAAAACTAAATGTCTTTTCTCAAACTGTAGCAAAAGCTGTGGCTAACAAGGCAATTGCCGATCACCTCAATCAAAATGATTTTCAAGATGGTGACAAGGCAGTGGCTGCACTTCGCTGGGCGCCTGAATATAAAGATGAGCAGGAGTGAGAATAAATGCAAGCCTTTATTACTTCATTAACTAGCGTTGTTGAACTGTTGCTTGTAATTGCTTTAGGGTATTGGCTGCGAACCAGTGGCAAACTAGGCGATCAGTTTAAGGGCAATATTTCTTATTTAATTATGAATATTGCTTTACCAGCTTCAATTTTTGTTTCCGTCTTAAAATATTTAAACAGGCAAAAATTATTTGGCTTAACAGGTGGATTGATCTATGCCATTATCTGTTTTGCTCTCAGCTATTTGTTCGCATGGATATTATGTAAGCTTCTGCGGATCCGCAAAGGTCGCCGAGGTACTTTTATTAACGCCATTACGAATGCCAATACCATTTTTATTGGTTTACCATTAAATATTGCCTTATTTGGACAAAAAAGTATGCCGTACTTTTTAATTTATTATGTGTTAAATACGGTTTCTACATGGGCAATTGGTGTCTTCTTCATTTCTAGCGATGACCCAACTGAACAAAAAGGAAAACAACAAAAATTCAACTGGAAAAAATTGTTGCCAGCACCATTAGTTGGTTTTCTAATTGCCTTAATTTGCTTATTAGTTGAAGTACCAATTCCTAGTTGGATTACGGCTGTGTTAAGTATGGTTGGCGGCATCGTCACGCCGATGTCATTGATTTATATTGGTATTATATTGGCAGATGCCGGTTTGAAGTCAATCCACCTTGACCGCGATACCATTTGGGCATTGCTTGGCCGTTTTATCTTAGTACCTGCTTTAATGATGATTTTAATTGTTGTTGGTGCAAATTGGCTGCCATCCTTGACAGGTCTAGCTAAACAAACCTTAGTTGTGCAATCAGCTACTCCTGCTTTGGCAGTTTTGCCAATCTTAGTGGGTGAATCGCACGGGGATGTGCAATACGCTACCAACGTTGTGACCACCTCAACAGTTTTATTCGTAATAGTTGTACCAGTAGTTTTGGAAATCACGCAAATGCTAATATAATTAATAAAAATTCATGTTATAAAAACCCGTCTTTGATCATGTGGATAAGGCGGGTTTTTGTTTGGAAAATATTTTAAATTAAAGTGCTATATTATTAAGTTGTTAATCCAACTTTTTACCAAATCGTTTTTGCATTTTATTGCTAGTATAGCCCAGTTTTTCGTAAAATTTATGAGCACCTAAACGTGATTCTCCTGAATTTAACCTAATTTCTTTCATGCCTAAATTTTTAGCTTGTTTTTCCAAAGTGTGCATAAGTTGACTGCCAATGCCTTTCTTTTGCACAGAAGAATCTACGGCTAAAGCTAAAACGTTGAACATGGGGTCAAAATAGGTTTCTTCAAAAACTTCTGCATGCAAATAACCTTCAACTTTTTTGGTACTATCATCTTCAAAGACCCAGAGATAATGATGCGCAGGATCATTTAGCAACCTTTTAATGTTGGCAGCCGTTTTTTCTACAGGATAATCATAACCTAGTTCAATTTGATTGATTTTTTGAATAGCTGGACTGTCAGCAACTTCACATTTTCTAATCATGAAAATTCCTTTCTTATATTTATTGCTTTATGAGTTAAAGTTATTTTAGCGCTCTCAATAATAATTAGGAAGCTCTTTTGTATGTCTAGACATAATAAAAGCACTATTAAAGTTGTACTGCCAAATTTAATAGTGTTTTTTTAATTCTGAACAAGTGGTATCATTAGTATAAGCTTTTTCATTTTTGACTAGTGCGAGTGTAAACAAATAAGGAGAGAACAATTGCATTCTAAAGCGGTAGACTCAAAAGCATCTCTTGTAAATTTATTTTGGGACCAATTTTTATTTTTGTGGCAACTAATAAAATCGCGCTTTCTTTTTTGGTTAGGCTTAATAAGCTTTGTAATACTGATGTTGAAATTAATGCCGAATTCTGCTATAGTTCCTATTTTTTTCATGGGTGTTGATTTTAACGCTGTTAAATCAGGCCAAGTTATTTTGCCTGTTTTTTGGTTTGTTTATTTTGTAGTACCGCTATTAATAGTCTTAAGCGGTTTTAAACAATTGTGGCAAGTAAGGGGAATGCAATTGCGAGGGCTGCGATATTCACCATTAAGTTTTGCTGTAGTTAATGTTGGGTTAATGGGATTGATCTCCCTCATTTATGTGGTACTAACAGAAGGAATTATGGCTTTAGTGACTGATTTTTCCTGGCTAAGACGTTTTAAACTAATGCAATTTTACGGATTATCAGCTTTATTAGTACTGGTCATTAATAATTTTTTAGGAATATTTCTGTTGTTGATAGTTCAGACAACTATCGGTCGCTTCAATGCTCCACTGGGCATAATTATTCCTTTTAGTTGGCTTATAATGACTGTTTACACCACTTGGAAATATAATCTGCTCAATAGTTTAATGCTTCTGCGTGTCAATAAGAACAATATTCTGCTGTTATTAGCTACAACGCTATTAATGCTAATTGTCTATTTAATTACTGACCGTTACAGTGAACCGGATTATTAAAAGTCTAATTCTACTATTTTTAATAATTCTAAAATGGTACTATGAACGTATAGAATTAAACGATAATTAAAAAATAAGAAACAAAAACTGGCTATTTATAATAGTCAAATTAATTTATCTTTATTGTTGCGGCTGTCCTCACTCTTAAAAAGAAGGTCTTTATGAAACGTTTGTTTTGGAATCAATTACTATATTTATGGCAAATAATCCGCTTCCGTTTTATTTGCTGGCTATGTTTGATCTGCTTTTCAATTATTTTTCTCAGTACGCAGCTAATTAATAGTTCACATACTTCTATATTTAATCTTTTCTTTGCCGATACCAGTCAAGGTGCATCTTTTAATTTTATTTTGTGGCTTGTCTATTTCTTAATACCACTGCTTATTGTGCTAAATAGCTTTAAACAGCTTTGGCAAACTACCATTATGCACCTAAGAGGATTACAAATTCCACCGAAAAATTTTACTGTTGTCACTATGTTGTTAATGGGAGTAATAGCTTTTGCCTATGTGTTTGTTACACTTTTAGTTATGTTGCTTGTTACGGCTTTACTTAAATTGCCCTCTTTGTCTTTTTTTAATTTAACTGACTGGCAGGCGATCCCACTACTTTTCATCAACAATTTTTTTGGAATATATCTGACGCTTCTTTTGCAAGGTACAATTGGAAAGTTTAATTCGGCATTGGGTCTGATTATTCCAGCTTCATTTTTGATAATGACCTCTCTTTTAAAATGGCAATTAAATCCTTTAAATAACTTGATAATTATGAGATTTAATTTCCCTGGTTTTTTATTATTATTGCTGGCAACTTTGATTATGGTGATTGTTTATGGGATTATTGACCATTTCTTTAGTGTAGATTAAGGAGTAAAAAATGGGTTTTATTGAATTAAAGCAAGTAGGAAAAATAGTGAAAAGACGGCCACTATTGCATGATGTTAGTGCAGATATTCCAGAAGGTAGTATCACTGTTTTAGAAGGAATAAATGGTTCTGGTAAAACGTTAATCTTAAAAGCAATTTTAGGTTTAATAAATACCAGTGGGGAAGTCATAGTTAATGGTAAGAAGATGAAGGTCCAAGAGCCTTATCCAATTAAAGCGGGAATTTTAATTGAAAATCCCAGTTTAATAGAAGAATTTACTGCTTATAAAAACTTAGAACTATTAGCGAAATTAGACCCAGATATTCAAGAAAAGCAGATTAATGATTTATTGGCGTACTTTGATTTAACCAGGTTTCCTAAACAAAAAGTTAAGAAATTTTCACTGGGGATGAAGCAGAAATTAGGAATTGCACAGGCTTTTCTTGGAGCCTATCCGTTAATTGTTCTGGATGAACCCACCAATGCGCTGGATCATGAAAGTATTGGTAAATTAATCAGATTGATTGATGGATATAACCATAAAGGTTCAACCTTTGTTATTGCTTCGCATGATCATGAATTTGTAAACAAAGTCGCCACGCAAAAGCTATATGTACAAGAAGGAACAATTAATCATGAAAAATAAAAAATTATTATGGAGTTTCTTCATTGCGATAATAATTGTAGTTGGCTGCGTGGGCTTTTATCGCTACCGCCAGGTAAACGCCCATCCTCAGCAGTATGGTGTGACTAAAGAACAGCTTTTTCACAAAAATGAATTGGTAAAAGCCTATCATGTTAACTTTATTGTTCATGAAGCTGCAGTTAAGAAAAGTAAGGATGTTGTACAAGCCAAAGTCAAATTTCATATACGTCAAACTGGCCGGCCATTCTATGGCGAGAGAAAAAACAATCCTAAGTTTATAGAAAATATGTATCTAAATAATTCTTATGGTACAAGCAATCCCTCAGTAAAGTTGTATGACAAAAGTCACCACAGTATTAATCCTTATAAAGCATTAGCACACGGCAAGCAGCCTTTTACAATGGACTTTACTATTCCGCGCTATTCATATGACATGCGCAATCAAAAGTTACGTTTCAGTTTCTTGGTACCAGCTAAAAAGCACTATGTTAAATATTCGCTTCTGCTAGAATAGGGAGAATAAAATGAAATTTTTGTGGTCACGTTTGAATAAATTATGGTTGTTTTTGGCATTGGTTATAGGAATAAGTATTAGCGTTGTACAATGTGGCATTTCTGCGTCTAAAAATATTCCTGCGACAAACTCACCTTATACTATGTGGATATCAATAGATCAATTTACTTTTGTACCTACTATATTTTTTATCTTGTTACCTTTAATAGCGAGTTTACCTGCCAGTACATTGTTAAAAGAAGATTTTACCAACGGCTATTTTTATAAATTAAAGATGGGGAAGTCCATTAAACAAATCTTGTTAGGATACCTAAAAATCGCATTTATGACAGGTTTTATTGTGATCGCTGTTCCTTTGCTGTTTAACTTCTTATCTTGGTTTATGATATTACCTAATATTAAGCCCGATAACTTACTTAATATTAATATTGGTGCTAGAAATTTTACTATGCTGTTTGTCTCCCTTTATTATTCCCATCCATTTGTCCACGCTATTTTGTCAATTATATTTTCTTCTCTTTGGGGTGGATTGTTCTCTGTATTCGCAATGGTTACTTCTTTATGGATTAAAAATAAGTTTGCTGCCATGTGTACAGGTTTAGTTTTGCAAATAGTTTTATTATTAATGAATGCAACTATCCGTTTGCCATATTTCATAAGTTATTCACCTGCTGATTTCTTACGTGAACTCCCTGGAATTATGACTAACATCTATGTGGTGGTGTTTATGACTGCAATATTATTACTTTATTGTATGATTATGTTTCATTTGGATGAAAAACGATTAGCAGAGTTATAAAAAGTGAAAGGAAAAAGGATTAAGTCCTAAATTTGGACTTAATCCTTTTTAATATGCTTTGATTCTGTTAAGTGGCCAATAGCGATATTTAACAACGCCTTCAATTTTACTTCTAGGGATTGCGCCTATATAACGACTATCTTTTGAAACGCTCCTATGATCACCCATTACAAAATATGAACCTTTGGGAACTTTGTTGGTACTTTTCATTTCTTTTAATTGAGAAGGGGAATAAATACTTTTATATTCTTTTGTTCTTGCTAAAGAACGAATTGAAAAGTCAGCAGTATAAGAATATTTAGTACCATAAAAACCGTCTTCATTATCCGTCAGCTTAAATCCTGGTTTTAAATAGTCTTGATTTATTTTTTTGCCATTAACATAAATCTTATTATTTTTTCCAGTAACAGTTTCACCTGGTAATCCTATAATTCTTTTTATATAAAAGGAATTACGTTCATCCGGAGCCTTTAAAATGACAATTTCATTTCGTTTCAATTTGCTATTGCGATTAGCTATAACTCTTTCTTGATTTTCAAAGGTTGGTTGCATCGAGATGCCAGACACGGAACATTTAACTATTAAATATTTTGTCAGTAAAAAATTAATTAAAATAAAAATCGCAAATAAGACTATTGTATATTTTAAAAAATCATAAAATTGTTTTGTCTTCTCATTTTTTTCGTTATTCTGATTATTTGCCATAAGTAAGTCCTTACAAATAAAATTACATATAATATAACTAGCCTGTGATTAATAGATAAATTATAGGCAGATAAATAATTAAAAGTCAAAATAATCTGAAAACCAACCTAAAATTAAACAAATAACCTATTTAGATGGATATAAACTTCTTCTAATTTTGGAGATCACAATCTATAATCAGATCATCAGGCTAATTTCTGTTTTTATTGTAAATAGCAAATGATAGTTATAAAAAGTCTCAGTTAAAATGAACTCGAACAAAACAAAAAGGTAATTTGAACCCTAAAATTAGGACATTTTATTAACTGCTAAGTAAGGACTAACTTTCAATATTCAAGCGGAGTTAGTCCTTTTAGTTTGATTTTGATTCTTTTCTAATTGTAATACTCAATGTAGTCTCTGATTGCATCTTCCGGTTCAGTGAGATTTTTAAACTGCTTTTCAAAATCATAAAACATTTCTCGTTTGAGTATCCCGAAGAAGCTTTCCATTAGCCCATCATCAAGCGAATTGCCCTTACGTGACATTGACTGGCTAATGCCATAGTTTTTCAGGCAGGCTTGAAACTAGGCATTTTGGTTTTGCTAGCCTTGATCGGTGTGGAAGATTAAACCAATCTAGACCGGATATTTGTACCAAGCCTAGTTTAACATGTCCATTGTTTGCTTAAGATTATGATTAAAAGAAATAGTATAGGAAATAATCTCTTGGGTACACACATCAATTATAGGTGATAAGTAGGTCTTTTAACTTCATTACTTGAATTTTTAGTATCTTTGTTATACTTGATTTATTTGATAAAGCTAATCTATGACCCTGCAAAAGTTAGAGATTAGCTTTCTTTCATACCCTGATTATCCTCATTGGCAATCAAGGTATTTTATTTGCATTGATAACACAATAAGCAAGTCTTGATAACTAATACCAAATTCTCGACTAGCACGATTAAGCTAAGATAATCTTGGCATTTCAGTATTATAATAATGACTTACTCTGCTAGAAGAAGGAAATTGAACTCTAGCAATTTGTGATTACCAACTGTCTTTAGGTTTAGTACTTACCAGCCATGATCTTGATCTATTTGTATATTCCTAAGTTTGAGTATGTCCACCAGCATTATAAGCACCTGAACCATATAAGTTCATTGGTGGAGATTTACTTAAATTCCTGTTGATCATAGATCCACAATTAAGCAAGCAAAAAGGCAAGAAATTTTCATGAAATTTCTTGCCTTTTATTAAAAGTTAAAACTTTAAAACTATTTATTCGGCTCCGATAACTTAGGCCCAGCTAGATACTTGATATCTGACGCTTTAAAGAAACATCTAGGATTATCTGCCTGCTGATAATATAGCTCCTCTTTTTTGCTATCTGGATTAATTATTTTAATAGCCGTACTTACTGATATGCTTTTTCCTTTTCGAAGGAGTGTACCCGTAAATGCTTTGCCATCTTTATCATAATATTTTGCATCGTTTACAGCATATACTTGTGTAAAAACACTATAGAAAGGTAATAGCTGTCTTGGAGTGATCTTAATATAGACATTACCAATAAATTCATCTGTACCCTTAATCCGGTATAATTTTTGTATAGCAGGTGGGGTATTAATACGTTTTGGACCAAACTCTTCTGAATTAGTTTCTTTATCTAGAATTATCTTTTGCCCACCACTTAAATATTTATCAAGCTGTTTACCTTGATTATCGTAAAGAGGTATTTTAGTTTGTGTTGACCAGAGCTTAGTAGTCGCAGAAGCTTCATTAGTATATAAATCATTGCCATTTATTTTTGCAACATTGACAACTTTGATATAACCACCATGACCGATATTATAATACTCTTTACCTTTAATGGTTACATAAGGTAAATAAAACCAATTCCAGTTAATATCATGAAATGAATAACGTTCAGCCATTGCATCAGTTGTCGTTTGAACCTTGCCAGCATACTGAATTGAGCTGCCTTTTTGTAGCAAGCCTTTGGTTTTAAGATATGAATATACTTTTTGCCCTTTTTTATTATAGACACGTGTCTTATGATTTAAGACTAAAGTGCCTTGCTCATTATTTTCATCTTGGTTAGTAGCTTGTGCTGCATGAGCTTGGTATCCATCTATTGTTAAAGTAGATATAGAAGTAGCTGCCAATATTCCAGCTGCTATGCTAATAAATAATTTCTTTTTTCTCATTTTAATTACCTCTCTGTTAAAATTTTAATAGTTATTTTCTTTAATGTCTGCTAATTCCCATTTATTTCAACATATGTTATTCTTTCCAACCTATAATTAAAAAGTTAAAAGCCTAATTAGACCAATCACTAGTTGACATAATATACATTTAGTGAGGTTGCTACGAAACATAGAGCTACAAGGTTTAAAACTGCAGCAAATAAATGTTTGTGAATTTGAAGCCGTATAGCAAAAGGGAAGGCTGTTAAATCAGTCTTCCCTTTTTTCGTTACCTGGTAATTTCACAATTAGACCAATTAGCCTATTTGCTACTTTTAGTCCTTCAACTTTAAGCTGCTCCATGTGCTTCGAAAATTAATAAGAAATCACTTTGATAGCAGCAGTAAATAAAAAACTTGTTCACTTATCTTACAGGCTACCAATTAGAAGAACAGGTATATTAGCATAAACTTCGTTATTAGTCCATTGCTTCAGTTGAGTAATTGATTCTTGAGCCAATTTTTTATCTAAACCCTTTAATTTATCAGCCAATTTTTCGGCAGTAACTAGCTTTTTTGCTATTTTCTCTTTAGGAGTATTAGTGATTATTTCTGCTTCGGTTTTTATTAATGGTTTAAGCGATTTTCTAAGACCATTTACATTGTATGTCCCGGTTAAAAAGTTAGTCCAAAACTTATATTTGCCATTTTGCGACACAATATGAACTAAGGAACCATTTTTTTCCGATTCAACACGATCTATTTTGAATAACATGTTTTTAGCAAAAATTTTTTTAGCATACCTCAAACTATATTTTTTAAGTAAGCCATTTTTTCTTTGATACAATCCGCCATCAGCAGTAGCTACATTTTTAGCTAACTTGAAAACATAGCCAGCCTTGGCTAATTTGTTAGACCATGTTTTATCAGACACATCCTGATTATTAACTAGAGTGTTTGTATCACTTACGTCAGCTGCCTTAACAGGTACATAATTATTGCTTACACTATCACTTGTTGCCTCAGCTTTGACACTTGTTACTGCTAATGGAGTTGCAACTGTCGCAAAGGTTGCAGCAGCAACACTTAATCCAACAATATACTTAAATTTCATAATTAATTCTCCTATAATGTATATTAAAATGTTATAATAATATAACATTTTAATAAATTAATATTTTAATATAGAGATTATATATCTTTAATTAATTTTGCTCAATTATTTACACCTATAAAAGTAGCCTAAGATAAAATCTTAGGTCTCACTTTTATACTACTTAAGTAGTTCGTTAAAAATATCTTTGACGATATTAAACACATCTCGAATTGTGGTAATTACATGATACAAGAGAATTAGATAACGTCAGACATGTTTAACTAAACGTGTAAGCAAGTTCAGTCACTTGTAAGACGTCTAAGACGGTCCACGAGGATCGCTTTTTATATATTTATTTTTTATTCTCTTTTAGCCTACTAACATCAGCTTGCCTGATTTGATCCTTGTAAACCTTTTTATTGTCCTCGGGTATATTTTATTTACACCTGATTCCCTATCAAATGGGCAACTTCTTGGCGATAAGCTGTATGATCTAGCTGCCAAACTCATTTCCTTTTTCGCTCAAAAATGAATGTCGCAAATTTTTTAAAAAGCTTAAAAAATAACCCCCAAATTTGTCCTAAATTTGGAGGTCACTTCAAGGACTAACTTCGTTAAATATCGGAAATTAATCCTCAATTGGAATCTAATAAACAGTCCCAAATTACAGCACACTATCAAAGAATTATTCCTTTTAATAAAATGTGAACTTGTTCTATGGCTCATCTAACTAAATTTTTGATAATTTTGCTTATCAAACTGGGTAAAAAGTATTTAGAATGGTTTCGTTAAAGCCAACTCACTATTAACTTTTAATTCATCAGCTGGAAGAAACCAACTATTCTGTTGATTCTTTAAGGTGAGTGTAATTTGTTTAACCTCTTGCAGGCTGGCTGTATTTGAACTATTAATTTGCTTTGCATATGCTAAAGCTGCATCATATGTTTCATGTCTGTATTGCTGATAATTCTCACTTGCTTTAACTTTTTCATCTTGATTGATTGCTTTTTGCAAGTCTTGTTTATCAGTTTCAGTAGCTGCCTTGGCATCTGTTTTGGCTTCATCTACTGTATTAACAGGCTTTAACAATGGTCCAGAAACAAATTTGCTGTCAGCTGCTTTAACAAAAGTCATACTGTCTTTGTTAATTC
This sequence comes from Lactobacillus kullabergensis, assembly GCF_000967195.1. Lineage (GTDB taxonomy): Bacteria > Bacillota > Bacilli > Lactobacillales > Lactobacillaceae > Lactobacillus > Lactobacillus kullabergensis. The sequence goes on along the minus strand of NZ_KQ033871.1, from coordinate 1,780,253 downwards.
TCTGGAAAAAAATGTCACTCACAGTTGTATTTGGAGCAAGGTGGTAATATAACTCAGCCTTGTTTTCATTGTTATTCCAAATGTATAGTTCTTCATCAACGGGTATGAAAGTGCCTTTAGCAAAAGAAGTAGTTGCACTATTTGTTGCCGTTAGGTTTGAACGAACCTGTCCGTTGGCATCATAAGCATCAGTATTCTTGCTGGCAGAAACATAAGTAAAATATGTATAGTTTAGAAGCTGCTGTCTGGGCTTTTTGTTTACTATTGATGTGGCGAAAAAGCCTGTCTTTGTTCCGCTTATGCGATAACTAGCTCTGTATGATGGTCCAGACAATACTTGAGAGACGCGATCAACTTTGACCTTTTCTCCAGGTTTAATACTTGTACGCTCTTTACCGGTGCCAACCCGTATAGCACTAGTTGTATTAACTTTCACACTTACATCAGTTGTGTAAAGTGGTTTATTATCTATCTGCCCAACATTTGCCGCATTAACATAGCCGCCAGCCCCAATATTGTAGTAGTATTTGCCGCCAATTTTTTCATAGGGGAGCCATGACTGATTATAGTTGTCATCATTGACTAGGAAATACTGTTTGCTATTCCGGTCAATTTTTTCTACAGAGCCAGAGTATTTCAAAGGGGTGCCTTTGCGCAAATGCGTATTCTTTTTACTGCCACGGAATTTGTATAGCCGTTTACCATTCTTATCGTAAACATAAGAATTGTAATTGAGCTCCAAGTTGCCATCTTGTACCTGTTTGTTGACAACACCAACATTAGCCGCCTTAACGTAGGCACCACCGGTTAAAGGATAGTAGCTTTTACCATTAATTGAAGTTGTTTTGGCACTACCGTTTACAGTGGTGCCCATACGCAATGTCCCTTTACCGTTATAATAGGTGCGCTTGCCCTGAGCCGTATAAACATAAGAATTATGATTCAACGTGAGAGTATCAGTCTTAGCAGCTAATACTTCTGTATTGCTTGGCATTACTGCGGGTAGCATAGGACTAATAGCAAGAATGCTTGCTATGGAAGCATAAACAAACTTTTTATTTAATTTCATGTAATCACCTCAAAAATTGATTAAATACTTTACATACAGTATATAATAATAAGCTGTCTTTGAATAGGCTTTCAAAAATATAAATCAAGTAAAGATGTTTTGAAAGTATTTAAACCAAAATTATGCATAAAGCCAGGAAACTAAATTAGTTATTTCTATTTTTAATGTTTTTCAGCTAAACAGTGGGTTAAACTTTGGATATTATTATGAATTAATATAAAAAGAAGCTCTACTATCAATAGAACTCCTCTTGAACAAAAATTATAATATTCAGATAACCGTCAGTTGACAATAACTAATGCCGCAAAAGTTTTAAAACTTAATAACTTCATCTGCTTTAGCTATCAAGTCGTTATTATAAGTATGGGTTACGTATAATAACGTAATAGGTAAACTTAAAAGCTTGCTTTCAATTTTTTGTAAAGTAGCCTTATCTATTCCAGAAGAAAATTCATCCAAAATTAACACACTTTTTTCCCTAAGTAGTAATCTTGCTAATTCAATTCTTTTAGCCTCTCCACCAGATACTTTTGTATCTGAATTTCCTAGTTTCATACTCAACGATTCAGCATTGGCCCACTTATCCAATTCTACAAACTTTAATGCTTTAATTATAATTTCATCCGGATAACTTTTATATAAAGTCAGATTATTACGCAATGTGGTTGCAAAAACATGGCCATCTTGTGGTAAGTAACTGAAATTTTGATAAATTTGATTATCTGTGAGTTTTGAAATATTTATTCCATTTAACAGAATCTCTCCTCCATAATTATCTAATTGTTTGGTAATAAGCTTGATGAAAGTAGATTTACCACTGCCACTTTTACCAACAATTAGATATTTTTTCCCAGCTTTAATTTTAAGATTCAGTGAATCAATAACATTTTTTTCTTCAAAAGAAACACTTACATCCTTTAATTCTATACTAGAAAAAGCATCAATGTTTTTTTCATTGTCCGAGGTAATTGTTTCTTTATTTGTTTCATTTTCAATTGAATCAAATACTTTTTTTCCACCAATCCATTGAGAAAAAAGATCAGAAAAACTATAAATAGGAAAAGAAATATTCGTAACTAGTTGGGTAAACGCCACAATTTGACCAATTGATAAATTGCTCTTTATGATGAAAAAAGTTCCAATTAACCACGTACCAAAATATAAAAAGTCAGAAAAAGTTTTATTGAAAACCGTCACTGTATTTTCAGTCTTTAGCTCGTCTTTTTCACAATGTAACAATTTTTTGTTAATCATTTTTTCTTCTGAAACCACCGCGGCTTCAGAACGATTCACTTTCCAATCTGTCAAACCAGAAAATAAGTCATTTGTTTCATTGATATAATTATTAGTTGCCTCTATTGTTTTACTTTTTTTAATTTGTAATTTTGTTTTAAAAATTAACGGGATAAGGATATTAGGAATACTTAAAATAATAGCAAAAATCGCCATAACAGGATTTATTATCCAAGATAGCAAACTAGCAGCAAGAAATTGTAGTAGTAAATATAAACCCCAAAAAAATGTATAAAAGTAGTTTTGTCCTAAATTGTCCATTTGGCTAGTTAATAATGAAATGTATTGACCGGATTCATTTGAATTAAGTGTTAGCAGTCTTTGCTTTGACAAACGTTCAAAAACCACATTACGATAGACCGAAACAGCTTCTTTTGCTAAAAATTGTGAATTTAGCTGCTGCAAATAATATGCCAGAGACTGAACCAAAATAAATAACAATACATTTATAACCAAAGACACATATTTATTCAAACCTTTGCTTGAAGCTACATCCATAATGTACTTTAATACAAGCGAGTTCGAAACCATTAATAGCGCCAAAATAATTGTTAAAATAAAGTAAACTATTACTCTTTTTGAGTCTTTTTTTAAAATATATTTCACTCACATACCCCCATAGATACTTTTTAATAGCCAAAATATTAGAATAAAATAAGTTTAAAATCTTTTGTATTCCTTTATTATATATTATCAGCTTAAGTTATTAAACTATATTCTGATTTATAGAATAGCATTCTGATTTATAGAATAGCGGGCAATCTTATAAGACGGAATAAAGCAGATCATGTGTCTGTGGCTAAAACAATAATTTTGATATGGAAACAAATGATTAAAATCAATTTCAAAATTTATTGTCCATTAATAATTTATAGCAGCTGCTTAATGTACTTAATAAAAATTTGCGATAAGATTGAAACCCACAGCCGCATCAGCATAATCTGTGTTTTTATCCCATGCTATGCCTACACCCATTTTTGTATAATTGGGATTAAGCAATAAATCACGGTGTTGCCAGTTAGAAGCAGCATCATAATAAATAAAACAATCTAAAATTTCTTTTGCAGTTATTTCAGGTGAACCATAAGCACTCGCTGTGCCACCAGCTAAAACTTCACCAAACTTTGTTTTTTCGCCGTTAGGTCGAACATGGCTATAGTTTCGAAGAGTTTCCTTAGCACGTAATTTGGCATATGAGTGTAAAGTCTCATCGTAGCTAAAAGGTCTAATGCCTTTACTTTCTCGCAAGGTATTTAACTGGTTGAGAAAGCTGTCTTCAATAGCTTTTACGTATTTATTATTTGTAATTTCAGCAATAGTTTTTTTTGGACTATTTGATAATATAGGTCTATTTTCTTGGTCCGCAACATCCTTATCTTTTTTATTTGAATTTTCAACGTCAGTTTTTAATAGCCAATTATCCTTATTTACTGCCAGCCATTGATTACCATCTGAATCCTTTTGTGTTTTATATATTTTCTGATTGCCAATAAAATCATTTCCAAATGCACTGTCTTTTTGCGGTATAACGTGCGCACTAACATAATTTTCGAGGTTAATAGTAAATAGGCACTTTTTTATTTTTCTAATATTGACCTTTTTTATGTACTTATTCTTACCAATTCTAACAAAGCTTTTTCCTTTTATTTTTTTCCTATTATAGACTTTTATTAATTTGCCCTTTTTAAAAATAAAGCCAATTTTTCTTCTTCCTTTGCTATCGTAAATAAAAGCATTATGAGTAAGCTTTGCTTTCTGGTAGCTAGAAGCTTGGACAGTATGAAGACTGTTTGTTTCCACTTCTACGCAACTAAGTAATGCCAGGGATAAAGCAATGCTACTATTTAATTTAATCACTTTCCTTTTGAAATTCATTTTTCCTCCTTATGATAGTTAAGAATATTGTTTACATGACTATCATAAAAGTATAAATGAATTTCTATGGATTTTAAAAGTAGAGCAGAAATTAATTTCTTTCTATATATTCGCATGGATGCTTCTTTTTATATGGAATAAAAATCCTTTAAAGAACGGTCTAATCTAAAGATAGTAATATTACTTATCTTTTGTAGAAGTAGCAGAGCAAAAAATTTCTCGAAGTTTTAGCGATCTTAGACTTTTTGTAATTATTTTATTTCAATGGGTATTTGTTATATCAATAAAAAATGATATGCTAAAGCTTAAGGCAGTGTATAGTGTATGAAATAAAAAAGTTTACAGTATTTAACCTGCTAAAATAATCAAAACATCGCAACCCTTTAAATATTTGCAAAACATGATAAACTAGGAGAGCTTTTTATGGATACTACGATTTACGTTTTGATTTACGAGATTATTATTTTAATATTCGTTACTATTGTATTTATAACATCGCTATATATGATTTATCTCAAGTTAAAAGCTTGGCATAAGCTTAATTTGGAATCACGAAAAGAAGTCGCAGCTTCTACAGTAGAGTTTGTAGCAAAGCCTGGAATTGAGAGAGAAGTGGTGATGATAAATGCCAGCCGGTTTATTGCGGCTATTGTTCTGTTATTAAGCTGGGCTTTTTTTACATCAGAAGTTGTTATTCTATTTATAGGAAATTTGATTTTCATTGTTACTGTGTTAGCAGAAATGTATATGAATGCAGATTTAACTAAAAAGCAAGAAAGCATTATACAAGTATTCCCTATATTTATAATGCAAAACGGGCAAAATTAGTAAAGAGATTATATATTATTTGTCGTATTTCGTATATGATTGTCGCTGTTGCGTGTACTTTTTTGATTTATTCAGTATTTGGCTGGTAGTAGGCTAGAATTATGTTGTTGACATCTCAGGATTAGCAAGAGAAAGAGTTAAAAGTATCTATAGGTAACCATGCATACTTAATGAATTGAAGTACTCGATGGCTATGCGAAAACAAATGATGTCAAGTTTGTTCATAGTATCAAATCAAAGCCAAGCAACACAAAAGCCGAAGACAAAGCAAAAAGAAGATATAATAATATTAAAAGTAAGTTAGAAAGGAGTTTATAAATGAAAGTAAAGACGAAAATAGCTGCTCTGCTGGTCGCTGGCTTGTTTAGTACAGCAATAATCTTTACAATAACTAGTCAAGCAGCACCAACTGTCCAAGCAGCTAATCACACTCTTACCAAAACTATTATGCATAAATCGGTAGCTTATACTGAAGCTGGCAAGCGTACTAAAAATAAATACCGTGCCTTTACAACTGTCAAAGTTGAAGATGAGCCGGTAATAATTAAAAAACAGCCTTACTACAAGCTTAAAGGTAAAAATCGCTACCTCAAAGCGTCCAATATAGATGGGGTTAAGCGCAAAGTTAAACATAACTCCTATGTTTATGCCACTAGTACTCGTAAAGCCAGTTTAAATTTAATCAGAAAGGGCCGAACAATAATTACCTATGGGAGTGCTTTACGTTTTAAAAACGGTAAACGGTACTACCGAATTGGGGGCCCAATAAAGCAATACCTAAAGGCTGGTAATGTTGGAGCAGTAATTGGCTCACCAACTGAAGAAACTACTGTGACGGCAATTGCACAGTTAGGTACAGCGATTTATGGTACTAAAAAAGTAAAAATTGCGAAAGCTGGTACTAAATTTAAAGTAGATCGTTTAGAAACTGGATCACCCGCTGCATATATTATGAATCAAAGAGGGCAGTTCGTGCCTGAGCCTAAAATTTACCGTATTAAGGGAACAGATCATTGGTTATGGTTTTCAAATGTTAAAGCTAAAAAGAAATTGCCAGTCCATGACTATAATGCAGAAAATTTCAGTTATGTTAGTCTCTATAAAGATATTGATGTTTATAATGCAGATGGCAGCATGCAAGACCATAATGGGCAAAAGATTTCTAAAAAAGTCAATTACTTAAGAGTTGAAAAATTACTATATCTTTGGGTGCCAGCTGATCAAAAGGCAGAATTGTTTTACAATCTGACCATTCATCAGATTTATTCCAATAAAAGCGAAAAAATGGAGCTGGGAGATGCCTATGTTAGAGCTAGTGATGTTAAATATGGTTATGGTATCAAATTAAAGCCAAGTAACACAAAAGCAGAAGTCGAAGCCCAAGCTCAAGCAGAATCAGCTACTAATAATTAAAGGAGGTGAAAAAATTAGTCATAATTTAATGAAGAGACAAATGCAAGGATATTATTAATTTTATGAAATGCGGTATTCTCTTTTTAGGGTTATTTATAATATATGTAAGGTTTTGATTTATTAGTGACTAAAAATGTTCTTAAATTAACAGATTTTTGTTTTAGCTTTTTGATTGAATTATTAAATAACTTTGTAATTGCAATATATGTTTTAAATGATCTTGTTCTGAAGGATATTCATGGTATTTTGCAGCTGATTTTTGATAGCGATATCCTTGTTATATTCATCCCAATTTTTGTTAATGCCATTACTCTTCTTTATATATATCATTTAGATGAAAGTACGAAAGAAGAGAAATTTATACGAATAATAGTTGGATCGACAATATGGCGAATGAAATTAAAAGCAGAATGCATAAGTTGAACAAATATTTGAACATAGAATCTCTTTTAAAAAGGAAACCAAATACACTATCAGGTGAGCAAAAGCAATTTTGACAGTCACGCATGACAAAAAAATTGCGGCATTACATGATAATATTTATAAACTAAGTAGCAGAAAAATTACCAAGTTAAACTAAAAAAGAATTATAGGTCTTAATAATACACTCAAATTTAGAATAAATTTGAGTGTATTATTTTGCCTAAATTATCTCGGTAATTAGAATCAAGATTTTTAATATAATATTTAAATTCTAAAGGTAGAAACGTTAGTATTTTTGAACTAAACAATTCCTAATTGCTTCTGCTAGTTAAATTTATTTTTAATGACGGAAGCTTTTTAGTTTTTAGTAATAACCACTTAGTCTAAAAAAAATACCTCTTACAAAATAAATATATACTTTAAAATAAAATTATGATTAAATTAAAAGAACAAACAGCAACGGAAAAGATTTAAACAAGATAAATCATATTGCTTCTATGGAACAAGACCATTTTAGCAAAATATGTTAAATATAAGTGAAAGGTAAAAATAATTATGAAAAAATATTTTGATAACAAAAGCATAATCCTATGTTTTTTGTTGACCCTGATCGTAGGTCTTGCTACTCCTTTTAATACGTGGTCTTATTCGCAAATCTTTGCCATGGTTGAAGCTGGTGATAAAAGACGAGTAGTTCTAGAAGTCTGTTTGATTGTTCTGATTATTTTCTTATTAACTGTTGCCCGCTACTTTTACGAGAGGACACTAAATCGGAACATCTACCTCTTCAATAAAAACGTGCGCAGTGATCTGCTATCTTCAGATTTTGTTAAACAGCAAGGACCAGTTTCTGATAAGTTATCATTTGTCACCAATGATTTAGAGTTGGTAGAAAATAATTACGTCAAAGAAGTATTTAATTTAATCACTTCTATTGTTAACCTGCTGCTATGTTTGGCTATGGCTATCAATGCGAACTTTATCCTGACTCTTGTTTTTATGCTTTTCTCAGTTATTTCAGCAATTGCTCCAAAAATTATGGCCAAACGGGTTATGGAAAGTTCTAAAGCCTGGAGTGCTAGTGTTGGCAAATACACAGGATTTATGTCGGATTATCTCAAGCACATTGACCTAATCTTGGATTATAATGCGATGCCTTTCTTTTTACTGAAAGGTAAGAAGGCAATTACTGAAACAGCTGAAGCGAAGCAGAAACGGGAAAATACGATTGCCATGAGCAATTTACTGGCTGGTATTTTGGCTTATACCTTATCATTTCTGCCCATTGGGATTGGTATTTTATTTGTTTTAGACAAGCGCTTGCCTCTTTCTTCCTTTATTATGGTTCAGTATTCCAGTTCTTGGATCGTGAATTCTATCTTGGCCATCAACAGGTCAATGACAACGATTAACTCAGCTAAGCCCTTGTTAACGAAACTGACTAATATCAAGGAATTACCACAGTCTACTCTCAGTGACGAGATGACGACAATAAATTTCAAAGACTTGCAACTTAATGATGTGACTTTTGGCTATCAGGATAAGACTATTATTCAAAATGCCAGCTTGACGGTTAATCGCGGTGATAAAATTCTGCTGACTGGTCGCAGTGGCCAGGGTAAGAGCACTTTGCTCAGATTAATGGCAAATATTATCCAACCAAATAAGGGAACAGTGGAATTAGTTGAACCAAATGGTAAAGCTGTTTCTCCTCAGCCTGATTACTTTGGAGAAGTCAATCAGGATTCGAATATTTTTCATGATACCTTGCGCTTTAACCTGACTTTGGGACGGGACTTTTCAGACCAAGAGATTGAGCATGCCATTCAAGAAGCGGGTTTAACGCCATTAATGCAAAAGATTGGCCTTGACGCCGTAATTCAAGAAGACGGAACTAACTTGTCAGGTGGGGAAAAGAAACGTATAGAAATTGCGCGTGCCCTTTTATATAATCGTAACTTTTTATTGATTGATGAGGGTACCGCATCATTAGACCCACAAACTGCTCATGAAATTCATGAAATGATTTTATCTTCCGACTTGACAGTGGTTGAGATTGATCACCATATTCCAGAGGATTTGCAAAGTAAGTTCACCCATACTTACAAATTAGAAGATAAGCAGCTAATCCCAATTAGTTAAAAGTACAGGAATAAAATTATACCGGATTTTGATTGCTAATGCTGATAATTTAGTTATGGGAAAAAATAATTAAGTGGCTATTTAAAAATAGAGGGTTGTATCAAAGCTTTTTTTACAAAAATATGTGATATGATAAATAGTCCAAGTTAAGAAAAAAGAAGAAAATCATTAAAATGAGTCCCGAGAGTTAGAAAACTTTCGGGACTCATTTCGTAGTTAAGGACAGTCTTTTATTTCTTCATCAACTAACCACACATCAAGCGGCTAATTATTTTTAAAGAGTTACAAAACTTCTTTTTTTTATTAAATTTACTAAACATAGTAAGACACTAAAATGGGGTATTTCACAAGGTTTGGCACCTATTAAAATTAATTAAAACTTGTGTAAACCTAGCGCATGTTGTGCGGCTAAGTTTAAAATATTCCATTGCCGATCAAAACTTGGTGAGAAGAAGAAGTCTTGCTCAGCTAAATCTTCTAATGTTAATTTATGACCAATTGCTAAACTTAAGACATTGCCTTGAGCGGTGATATCATGCTTGGACATAACTGCACCTCCAAGAATCTGATGAGTGTCCTTATTATAAGTTAAGGAAATATATCCTAACGGATTATCATTTGCAGGAATAAAGTCTGGACGCAAATGATCGATGTAGATGCTAGTTGCAGCATTAATGCCGGCAAATTCAGCAGATTTTTGTGGGAGACCGCTAACTACTGCATGTACATCACCAAATTCTAGTAATTGTCCGCCAACTAAGCCTGGGAATGGACGGCTTGGTTTTTCTTCAAACAAATGTTGTACTAAGTAATTTGCTTCGTGGCGAGCAGCGACTGCTGATGGAATTGGCATCCTTTTATTAGCCGGGATTGACAGTGGCCAAATAGCATCACCCAAAGCATAAACATCTTTTTGATTAGTCCTTAAATATTCGTCTGTTTCAATATAACCCCGTTGGTTTAAATTAATAGTATCTTTAAGCCAGTCTGTATTAGCAACAATGCCTGCAGCAACAATGACTAAATCAGCTTTAATGTCACCATGATCAGTTTGGACTAGGTGATCATTGGTAAAACCAGTAACTTTTGTATCAAGCTTTAAATCGACACCCTTGTCTCGCATTTCTTGTTCAAAAACATCGGTAAAGTCTTTTGAAAAATAATTAGCCAAAATATGGTTGCTGGCATCAACCAAAGTCATGTGTTTACCAGCTAAAACACCAGCTTCAACGGCAGCAATTCCGTTACCAGCACCTACAACAACTATATTTTTGACTTCATCATTATGAAGAGCTTCATTGATCTTTTTAGCCCAACTATAGCCCCGCATTAAATAAACGTAGTCTAAATCTGCCCCTGGAACAGGTAATTGGAGTGGATCAACTCCTGGACACAAAATTAATTTGTCATAATTAACTTCTTCAGTCTGACCAGTTTGGGTATTTTTAATTGTAACTTCCTTATTCGCCGGATTTAAGGCAACTGCTTGCGAATTATTGACAATTTTACCACCTAATTTTTCTAAATCAGAAGGTGAAAAATTGCGTACATTGTCTTGTCCGGTAGTTTTTTCTTCTAAAAAGAGCTTCATTCCACAAGACATAAATGAAACAAAATCACTTGCTTCATAAATAGTGACATCAAGATCTTGATATCTGTCTAATAACTCGATGGCTGCTTCATGACCTGGATGAGAAGCACCAATGATGACTACTTTTTGATTCATTGAGAAAATCCCCTTTTTATCAATATCTGAAAGCGCTTGTAGCACTTTCGTTGTATTCTATGGTAACACAAGAAATGGATTAGTTATACAAAGATGCACTAGTATAGCTAATTCGTTTATATATTAAAACTTATAAAACAACAAAAAAATTATGACCGTATAAATTGACTTTGCAAATTTCACTAAATATCAAATTTGCTGATAATTTATGAGTAAAATACGGCCAAGTAAATCATTTAAAAAGAACCTAAGAAGTATAAGTAGTACTCAAATAATAGTGCAAATAGAATATCATTTGAGAAAGGAAAGTGTTCATTTAAGTATGTGAGATCAAAATGAAATTGCAACTTTTGCTATTGCTTTAAAATCCGAAAGAAAAGGCAAAAACAGTTCTTTGTCAAATTTTGTTTATAAAGAGTAAATGAAAAGAATAAAATATATAATAAATCGCTAGGCTCTTTTCATTTTTTCTTCCAATCTGATCCTCATCAGAAGATTTTTGAAATTGGCGTGGCCAAAAGATGTGTGCCCAATTTGTTTAATTTTTAGATTGAAACTTTCCAAACATCCGTTGGAATGATCCTATGTTATTCACGAAAAAGAAACAATTTTCAAAAACAATATTTTGATCTTAATATAATCATCAAAAGGAGACATAATTCAAACCTGCTATAAAAACTGAGGTTGATATCTACTATTACAAAATATATTGACCTGCTTTTTTATATATAATATAATCATCTTTATTATGTTATACAAGTTAATTTTAATATTGCTAAATTGCTTTTATATAGTTTAGCATTAAAAACTATTTGAGTATATTTTAACAACAAAAATTATTATAAAAGAGGGAAAACATGTCTGACTTAATAGTAACAAATAAACTAACAAAAAAGTTTAAAGATCAAGTTGTACTCAATCAAATAAGCCTACACGTCCCAGAAAATCAGGTTTATTGTCTGCTAGGACCTAATGGCGCAGGTAAGACTACCTTAATGAAGATTTTAACAGGAACCATACCCGCTACTAGCGGTACTATTACGTTTGCTGGTCACGATTGGTCTAGAGCGGATTTATCTGCTATTGGTTCCCTGATTGAAAATGCACCTCTTTATGGAAATTTAACGGCTGCTGAAAATCTCCAGGTAGTTTGTCGTTTAAGAGGGGTCGAAGAAAATAAAATACAACCAATTCTGGAAAAAGTAGGCATTAACGATACGGGGAAAAAACTGACAAAAAATTTTTCTCTGGGAATGAAAGAAAGACTTGGAATTGGATTAGCTATAGTTGGTCAACCCAAGTTGTTAATTTTGGATGAACCGACAAATGGACTTGATCCACTGGGCATTCAGCAATTGCGGAATTTAATTACTAGCTTTAAGAAAGAAGGCATTACTATTATCATTTCTAGTCATATGCTTTCTGAAGTCGAGCGTCTAGCCGATAAAATTGGTATTATCGGTAAAGGCCAGCTTTTGCTTGAAAAAACTATAGATCATACAGAAAATCTGGAACAATTATTTAATGATACTTTAATGAATGCTGGTGTAACGAATGCTTAATTCATTGTCTATTGAAATAATAAAAACAAAAAGAACTTTAGTCAGACAGTTGTTGTGGCTTTATCCTCTTTTAGTAATAATTGTAGTGACAGTGCTTTTTGCCACTACTGGTTATGCTATTCAAAGTGTCATTAATCAGTGGAGTACCATTTGGTTTCCCTTATTGCTTGCTTTGGTTGTTGGGCTGATTGACCGACACGAGAAAAATAGCACGAATTATAAGTTGATTTTGAGCTCACCTTACAATTTATTTGATTATGAATTAGGTAGAATTCTACACGTTGCACTTTTAACATTAGTTTCTTCTTTATTCTTAGTTCTTTTTGTAAGTTTGCTTTATGTTATTTCTGAAATCAGTGTCTCGTTGATCTCTTGTTTTTTAGCAATTTTGGGTATTTGGTTAGTTAATCTTTGGCAAATTCCATTATATATTTGGCTTAGTCGCCTTACTAATATATATGTAACTATTGTATTGGCCTTTGCCGGAATTTTTAGCGGCATAGAAGTAAATAGTTATTTCCTTGGCAAAATTTGGCCATTTACCTGGTCTGAACTTTTCCCAGTACCGCTAATAAAAATGAATATTAACGGATTACCTCTAAGTCATAATGTGGCAGGTTCAAATAATTATTTGATTATAGCAGCAGCTATTCTGCTTTTCATTTTGCTCAGTTATCTCGCTGCCAGATCATTTAAGAAGCAGGTAATTAAAAATGCTTAAAAATATTTTTCGGTCAGAAAACGTTAAACTTAAGCGGAGTTTTTTATTATATTTACATTTGTTAACTTTAATTGCTTATCCATTATTAATGGGATTTTATTATGGTACAAGAAAAAGCATTGTAAACTCATCCGTTATGATAATAACTTTTTACGAATTGCTGGCGCTTATTTCTCCGCTAGTTATTAGCATTGTTATCGGTCTGGTTTTTGATCGGGAAGAAAAAGCTGGTCATTGTAAAAATTGGTTGGCTAATCCTGGCAAAAAAGGCTTAACTATTGGGCTGCAGCTATTTTATTATTGGTTATTATATTTCTTTGAAATTATCGGAATGAGTTTAATTTATTTCTTTATTTTAAGATTTGCTTTTCAGATAAATAATATATCCTTTATTAAAATTTTACTAACCAGTTTTATTTTTGCACTTTTCGGTCTTATTCAATACGAACTAGAACAATGGATAGTATTAAAGCTTAATGTTGGTGGTGCCATGATTCTGGGCTTTTTTGGTGTTGTAATCTCAGGCTTAAGCATTACCAGTCTTTTTGATTTTATCTGGCCCGTGATTCCTTGGGCGTGGCAAATAAGATTAATCACTTTTTGGGAAGCTACGATTAGCAGTCAAGTACAAACTCTGACGGCTTGGGAAATGATTATTCCGTTAATTTTAACTATGGTTATAACTTTGTTAATTATAAAAGTGTTCGACAACTGGCAAAATTAGAAATGACAATTAAATAAATAATTGCTCATTGTCGTTGATGTAAATAAAAAGAATCAAGCAGTTTATTAGCTACTTGATTCTTTTTATTTTGCCTTATTTTCTGACAATCTGATTTTAGTTAACAGATTGTGGAAGTTGGCGCAGCCAAATGCAGTATGCTCACTTTATTTAATTTTGCGATAGAAGCTTTCTAAGTATCCGTTGGAATTACTCCGATACTATCTCTTTGATTACCGCATAAGTGGTGCATGAATTTCTTTAGCCACTTCAATTCGGCTTCTTCAGTAATCATCAAAAAGTAGTGAAAGGGAATGACCATAGAAAAAGCATGTCACTTTATGGTAAAAATTTGAGACTAAAATTTATTTTTAAGCTCTTTTATGCTATATGTATAATTTATTTATTACTATATAATATTAGTGCTTTTGTATATAAAAAGCAATAAGAAAAATTATATATATTTATATATTTCTAAAAATATATTTTATATTAAAGGTTATTTATGCTACACTTTGGTTAAGTAGAAGTATATTGCTTAAAGGAGACAAATAATGAATAAACACCATTTTAGGATTAAACTTACAACGTACTTAGCTATTATTGCTATGACTGTGGTAGGTTTAAGTATTATTAAACCGCAAACAATATTTGCATCGGCTTCACCTCCTGCAAATTCAGCAAAAGAAACGAAAATTGCAACAAGAGAAACTAAGACAGTTCCATGGGTCAGTACTGATATTGATGATAATAGTGAACTGTCACTTAGCTATGATTCGACCAGTAAAACATTAACTATTCCTGGTAACTCCACAGCTTTTAATGACCCGAAACCGCTGGCAAATGCTTTATATAATGTAAGGCTTGATCCTGAAAATGTTAACCATATTGTTATTCAGGGTCCCTTGACACTTAGTGGGTCAGTCAGGTATCTATTTAAAGGCTTTACTTATCTAACTAATATAGACGGCTTGGACAAGCTTGATACTAGTAAAATTACTGATATGACAAGCATGTTTTCATCATGTTATCGTTTGAGCGATGTTAATCTAAAAAACTTTAATACTGCCAATGTTACCACAATGTCAAGCATGTTTTATTCTTGCGTAAGTCTTAAAAATATTGATGTCAGTTCCTTTAATACCGAAAATGTTTCGGAATTAAGTGGCATGTTTGAAGAATGCAGAAGTTTAAATGCAATTGATTTAAGCAACTTTAAAACTAGTAAGGTGACTAATACCAGTACTATGTTCCAGAATTGCTGGTCACTAAAAAGTATTAAGTTTGGTAAAGATTTCAAAACTGATAATGTCACTGATATGAACGGGATGTTTAACAATTGCTTTGTCTTAACTGACCTAGATGTTAGCGGCTTTTCAACTGCTAACGTTTCGACTATGTCAGGAATGTTTGCTTCATGTAAGTTATTAACAAAAATTGATGTTAGCAAATTTAATACTGATAAAGTAACTGTAATGAATGACATGTTTAATGACTGTGAGAATATCACAGAGCTTGATCTCAGT
The DNA here is from genome assembly GCF_000967195.1 of Lactobacillus kullabergensis. Lineage (GTDB taxonomy): Bacteria > Bacillota > Bacilli > Lactobacillales > Lactobacillaceae > Lactobacillus > Lactobacillus kullabergensis. The sequence goes on along the minus strand of NZ_KQ033871.1, from coordinate 1,764,954 downwards.
AATTTTAAAACCGCGAATGTTTTTAATATGAGCGGCATGTTTCAGTATGATATTCGGTTGCAAAGGCTTGATATTAGCGGTTTTGATATGAGCAAAATTATATACATTTCCGATATGCTAAATGATTTGCAAAGTTTAAACTTGTTAAAACTAGGAAAAGATAATATTGTCAAGGGTACAGGATTTGATGCTGATGGCACTTGGCGCAATGTTGCTGGTGGTACACTTAATGACCCTCAGGGCAAGAATAGGTGGAGCTCAAAAGAGTTAATAGCAAATTATGATCCAGCTAATGATGCCGATACTTATGTTCGCGAGGGTACACACTTTGATGAGGATAAGCCACCAGTCAATCCGCCAACACCACCGACGCCAACACCAACGCCACCAAGTCATTCATCTGGTACTATAGAGCCGATTGCAGGAGCTGATGTCAGAGTCCATTATGAAGATAAAAATGGCCTTAAACTGGCACCTGATACAATCTTGAATGGTAATGTTGGCGATGGCTACATTACCCAAGAACTGAAATTTGCTGGTTATCTATTAAAGGCAAGACCTTATAATGCGACAGGCTTCTTCAGCTATGAGCCTCAGACTGTAACTTTTACTTACCTTAAAGGGACTGAAAGAATGGTAATGCATAATTCGTATCTCTATGATATTGATGGTAAGCGGTTACCAGGCGAATTTATGTCAGGCCAGATAATTACTACCTATGATACCGAAAACATAAACGGTAAGAAGTATTATTTTTTAGGTAATAATACGTTTGTGAAGGCCAATAATATTACAGGCCAAAAGCGTAAGTTAAAGCACAGGGCTCTGATCTATAATCAAAAAGTAAAGAAAATAAGACATGCCATTCTGAAACGTGGACGCAAAGTTACAACATATGGCGGTGCAGTAAAGCGAAAAGGTCGCTATTACTATATCATCGGATTGAACCGCTACGTGAAGAAAGCTAACTTTAACGGGACTGAAAGAACGGTAATGCATAATTCTTATCTTTATGATATTAATGGTAAGCGGAAACCAGGCGAATTTATGTCAGGCCAGATAATTATTACTTATGGTACCGAAAACATAAAAGGTAAGAAGTATTATCTTTTAGGTAATAATACGTTTGTGAAGGCTACTAATATTACAGGCCAAAAGCGTAAGTTAAAGCACAAGGCTCTGATCTATAATCAAAAAGTAAAGAAAATAAGACATGCCAGTCTGAAGCGTGGACGCAAAGTTAGAACATTTGGTGGTGCAGCAAAACGGAAAGGTCGTTATTATTACATCACCGGATTGAAGCGATATGTAAAGAAAGCTAACTTTTAGAATTTTTTGTTAATTAGCCCAGTAGTACAGCATAAATCTGTTTATAACTACTGAGTAAGAACGATCAAGAGAAAAAATTCATAATTTAATGCAACCTAATAGTAAAAATCAGCTATTAGGTGCATTATTTTGTATTATGCTATTTAATAATTAGTCCAAAAATTGTAAAAAGGTCCCGAAAGTTAATTAACTTCCAGGATTTATTTTTTCTAGTTATAAATTTAATTCTGTTTTTAATGCTTTAGTTAATACAGTAGAAAAATTTAAATTTTTCTCTTTGCCCATTTTTACCAGATATTCTGGTACAGTTACTGTTTTGCGGATTGTCTTGGAATTATTGCGTCTATAATCATCCATATCAATGGCAACAATAGTTTTAATATCATTGTCAGCAACATGGATACTTTCTAACTTAGATGGTTTAGGATAATTAGTCGTGTCTTCCAACATTAATCCAATCATATCAGAAGCCATTTCCAAAGCATTAGTTAAATCTTCGCCCTGAGTAAAACCACCTGTAATATCTGGAACTTCGACAGTATAGCCAGTGTCTTCAGGGTGAAGTATAACAGGGTATACTAAAAGTTTAGACATATTAATTCCTCCTAACATGTAAAAATTAGCTGAAAAATTCATTTTAATCCAGCTTCTTTTAGAATTCTCTGTTCTAGTCCTTTTTTCATTTCTTTCGGATGAATGGGAACAGGAATAGTAACATTTGTAATGGGGTTATACATTTCAGATGGGATCCGTTTTGAGACTTTTTCATAAAGCCTTGCTTTTTTAAAATCTTGATAATTTCTCTTGGCGTCTTCGCCACAAAGTAAACCTTCCATGTTTCTTATTATACGTATAAATACATATAAATTCAACGAAGAAAGTTTAGAATTAAGTATCCCCCTATATATTAAGATATTTGCCTGATTAAGCCCACCATTTTTTACCTTCATTAATTACTGAAAAAGGTTCAGAATTAATTATAGCCAGTATGTTTGCGCTATCATTTGTTTTGCATTTTTATGAAATAAGGGCGATGCAGTAACAACAGTGCCTGTCTTAAGAGAAAGGAGTAAAAATTATATGACTAAAAAGCCTTTTCGTTATTTAGCAGTTGCTATATTGGGCATTTCTGCAAGTCTGGTGCTTAACCAACAAACTAATACTGTAGAAGCCAAAAGTATTATTAAAACCGTAATGCACGATGCTCAAGCTTGTGATTTATATGGTGATAAAGTCAAAGGAAAATATGCAGCTTATACTCAAGTTAAGGTGGACGATGACCCAATTTCATTCAGATTTAAACCGTTTGCACCAGCATACAAAATTAGCGGTAAAAATAAATATATCAAGGCCAGCAACATAGATGGTGTTAAACGTAAAGTCAAACATAATTCCTTTGTTTACGCTACGAGCTCGCGGAGGGCTGATTCTCGCTTGCTTAAAAAAGGCAAGACAATAACAACTTATGGCAATTCCTTCAAATTTAAGAACGGTTTATGGTACTACCGCATTGGTGGACCAAAAAAGCAATATGTGAAAGCCAGCAACTTAAGTAAGATTATTAGTTCTAATACAGAAGAAACAACTGTAACTGTAAAAACCAAGGGAGCTGATATTACTGATTATGCTTATATTGATAGTGACGATGAAGACATTGTAAAGAGAGTCAAGAAAGGAACCAAATTCAAAGTTGATTATGCGCAATATTCTTCCATGGATATAGACGATCCTGATGGATATGAATATCATATAAAAGGTACAGACTTTTGGATATGGTACCGTGATGTCAAAGCAGATAAGAAAATACCAATACATGATTATAAATTTGAACATTATACTTATATAATGTTTTATAAAGATACTGATGTTTATAATGCTGACGGTACAAAGCAAGATCATCATGGGCAAAAAATTATCAAACAAGGAGGTTTTATAAAGGTAAACAAATTGCTTTATATTTGGATAAAATCCAAAAATAAGGCTGAATTGTTTTATCATTTAGCAGGCCATCAATTTTATGCTACAGATTTACCAGATGGAAGCAGTGGTTCGGATGTAATAAATGTCGGTCAAGGCTATGTTAAGAAAAAAGATGTTAAATTTATTGATGGCCTTAAATTAAGTCCAAGTAATACACCAGAAGAAGCGCGTCAAGCTGCAAAACAGGATACAAATAAGAAAGCTGAATAATTTTTGAAATATGTCTAGAAGGGAGAAAATATATGAATAAGCAGTTTCTACATTATGTTGCAGCTACTATTTTAAGCGTTTGTGCAATTTTTGTTATGAACCAAAAAGTCAATACTGTAGAAGCTAAAAGTATTGTTACGACCGTAATGCACGATGCCCAGGCTTATGATTTATACGGTGATAAAGTAAAAGGAAAATATGCAGCTTACACTCAGGTTAAGTTAGATGATCAACCAATTCCATTTTCTTTTAAGCCGTTTGCACCCGCATATCAAATTAAAGGTAAAAAGCAATATATCAAGGCAAGTAACATTGACGGTGTTAAACGCAAGGTCAAACGAAACTCTTATGTTTACGCTACAAGCTCTCGGAGGGCTGACTCCCGTTTGCTTAAAAAGGGCAAGACAATAACAACTTATGGCAATTCCTTCAAATTTAAGAACGGGCAACGTTACTACCGCATTGGTGGACCAAAAAAGCAATATGTGAAAGCCAGCAACTTAAGTAAGATTATTAGTTCTAATACAGAAGAAACAACTGTAAAAGTAACTGCAAAAGAAGGAGCTGGACTTTATGATTTTATTAAAGACGATACTTATTCCAAGAAAGCCAAAAGGGGTACAAAATTTACGGTAGACTATGCTGAAAATAATGGAGGGGATGAAGATGATCCCCAAATATTTACTTATCATATTAAGGGTACAAAATATTGGTTACTGAGCAGTGAAGTTAAAGCCAAAAAGAAAATGCCTGTACATTACTATGATTCTGAACATTATTCTTACATTAAGTTTTATAAAAATACAGATGTTTACAATGCAGACGGTACTATGCAAGATCATCACGGACAAAAGATCAGAAAACAAGGTGGGTTTTTAAAAGTAAATAAATTGCTTTATATTTGGGTACCAGCTGAAAAGAAAGCGGAATTATTTTACCACTTGAAGGGCCATGAATTTTACGCCTCTGCCTCACGAGAAGGAGGAACCTCTGTAATAGATGTTGGTGATGGCTATGTTAAGCAAAAAGATGTTAGATTTATTGATGGCGTAAAACTAAGCCCGATCAATACAGCTGAAGAAGCACAGCAAAACGCCAAGCAAAAAACTGTCAAATAAATAATTTTTTAGAAATTAAATTTACAATAAAATGCACCTAATAGTAAAAGCCAGCTATTGGATGCATTTTTTATTAAGATATTTGCCTAATTTAATTCACCATTTTTTACCTTCATTAATCACTAAGAAAGGTACAGAATGAAATTATATAATTTCTTGTTTTGATTGCAGAAATTAGAGAATCAAAAATAAAGATAGCATTTTTTGAAGAAGAGAGGTTAAAACATATGAATAAAAAAATTACTCATTATTTAGCAGCTGGTTTTTTAGGACTTACTGCAATTTGGACATTTAATCAGCAATCCCATACTGTTCAAGCAAAGATTCCCAGCACTATAAGAACCGTTATGTATACGTCACAAGCATATGATGAGGATGGACAAAAGGTAGACGCTAAATATCCAGCTTTTCGCCGGATTGAAGTTGATAAAAAGCCATTAATCCTAACTTTCAAGCCCTATGCCCCATACTATAAAATTAGCGGTAAAAAGCAATATATCAAGGCTAATAACATCGATGGCGTTAAACGTGAAGTTAAACATAATTCCTATGTTTACGCTACCAGTTCACGCAGGGCTGACTACCGCCTAATTCGGAAAGGAACCTCAATTACAACTTATGGTGGTACCGTCAAGTTTAAGAATGGTTTGCGCTACTACCGCATTGGTGGTCCTGCAAAACAATATGTGAGAGCCGGCAACTTGGGCAAAATCACTGCTTCAAACACTGAAGAAACTATCGCAACAGTGACAAAAGACGGTGGGACTCCAATTTATGAGATCAATAACGGTCTCAAAACTACTAAAAAGGCTAAAAAAGGTACTACTTTTATAGTCGACCGAGCTCAAGAAGAAGGATATGCTGACGATATAACCAATATGGCTATTCCAAATGCAGTTATTTATCGCATTAAAGGGACGAATAATTGGCTCAATTGCCTAGACGTTAAAGTTAAAAAAGAGCTTCCGCATCATTTTTATAACTCTGAGCATTATTCTTATATTAGATTTTATCAAGATACAGACGTCTATAATGCTGATGGCACAAAGCAAGATAATAATGGACAAAGAATCAGGAAACAGGGAGGTAATATAAAGGTAGATAAATTGCTTTATATTTGGGTGCCAGCCGAAAATAAAGCTGAACTATTTTACCATATGAAAGGTCATTGGTTTTATGCCACTAATAAGCCAGATGGAAGTGGCGGTAGTGAAGTGGATTTTGGTGATAGCTATGTCAAAGCGAGTGATGTTAGATTTATTGACGGCGTAAAACTAAGCCCGATCAACACAGCTGAAGAAGCAAGTCAAGCTGCTAAGCAAAAAACGACCAAAGAAGTAATTGAAGCTGCTAAGAAAAGAGCAGGGAATTAGTTAAAGTCATAACATACTTATTTCCTATTTGTATTAAGATATTTGGCTAATTAAGTCCATCATTTTTTAACTTCATTAATCGTTAAGAAAAGCACAGAATGAAATTATATAATTTCTTGTTTTGATTGCAGAAATTAGAGAATCAAAAATAAAGATAGCATTTTTTGAAGAAGAGAGGTTAAAACATATGAATAAAAAAATTACTCATTATTTAGCAGCTGGTTTTTTAGGACTTACTGCAATTTGGACATTTAATCAGCAATCCCATACTGTTCAAGCAAAGATTCCCAGCACTATAAGAACCGTTATGTATACGTCACAAGCATATGATGAGAACGGACAAAAGGCAGATGCTAAGTATCCAGCTTTTCGCCGGATTGAAGTTGATAAAAAACCTGTTATCTTAGATTTTGAGCCATACGCACCATATTATAGAATTAGCGGTAAAAAACAATTTATCAAAGCTAATAACATTGACGGTGTTAAACGTGAAGTTAAGCATAATTCCTATGTTTACGCTACCAGTTCACGCAGGGCTGACTATCGTTTAATTAGAAAAGGAACTTCCATTACAACTTATGGTGGTACCGTTAAGTTTAAGAATGGTTTGCGCTACTACCGCATTGGTGGTCCCTCAAAGCAATATGTGAGAGCCAGCAACTTGGGCAAAATCACTGCTTCAAACACCGAAGAAACGATCGCAACAGTAACAAGAGATGGTGGTGCTCCAATTTATGAGATCAATAATGGTCTTAAAACTATTAAAAAGGCAAAAAAAGGCACTACCTTCATAGTCGATCGTGCTGAAGAACAAGGATACGCTGAAGAAATTAGCCAATTGGCTATACCAAATGCAGTTATTTATCGTATTAAAGGGACGAATAATTGGCTGTATTGCTTAGACGTTAAAGTTAAGAAAGATTTGCCTTCTCATTACTATGATTATGAGCACTATTCTTATATTAGATTTTATCAAGATACAGATGTCTATAATGCCGATGGCACCAAGCAAGATCACAAAGGACAAAGAATTAGGAAACAAGGCGGAAATTTAAAGGTAGATAAATTGCTTTACATTTGGGTGCCAGCTGAAAATAAAGCAGAACTGTTTTACCATTTAAAAGGTCATGAGTTTTATGCCTCTGACCTACCAGGTGGTAAAGGACCAGATTCAATTGATGTTGGTGACGGCTATGTAAAAGCAAGTGATGTTAGATTTATTGCAGGGGTGAAATTAAGTCCAATTAATACTGCAGAAGAAGCACAGCAAAATGCTAAGCCAAAGACGGCCAAATAAATTACTTTAAGAGAACTAAATAAATAATTTAAATGCACCTAATAGTAAAAGTTAGCTATTGGGTGCATTTTTTGTATTATAAAAAGGTCCCGAAATTAAGAAAATTTCGGAACCTTTGTCAAATTAAGATTACACTTTTCAGAAATAACTATTTCTAAATGTTCATTGGGGGAATAGTACGCATAACAGACCCGCTTCCATAGAAACAAGACCTGAACCACTTCTCGGGTTATCTATAAGTTCCACTAAAGCTGTAAAAAGCAAAACCAAACCTACGCAGGTAAAAAATATCTGCCTATTCCTAAACTTTTGTAAGAATTGAATAAATAGCTGATAGCTTGACCATGCTGTTATTAAACTAAAGCTATCGGTCTATTTATCTTTATCAGCAGGATCAAGTTTAACGCCATTTTTGTATATTCTTTTTTCGTTTATTTTCATTTTATTAACAATGTCTTCACCCAAATCACTGCCAAGCATTTCTGCAATGCCCAGTAAGAATATCCCTACATCGGCTAATTCTTCATTGATATTTTCCTTATTATTCTTGCGCCAGGCATCAAATAACTCATTAGCTTCTCCATGTAAGCGCAATAATTCAAACTCAATATCTGTGGTATTGAAACCGTGTTTTTTCTTATTTTCCATGACTGCTTTTTGCAGTTTCTTAGTGTCTATGATCAATTTGGACTCCTAAATAATGATTTTATTCTATTTTATATTTAATTTGTAAATAGGTGCAAAGAATATCAAATTATGTTGACTAATTTTACTGTGTGAGTTTTGACGCTAGACTATATAGCTTAATCCTTAGATATTGAAATTTTGCCAGTTTTACTGGTAACTTTAAGCAATGGGTTTGCTTGGGAAGAAGTAGAAAAATGATGAGGATAGTATTTTTTACCAACTTTTATTTTTTGTGTAGAATCAGTTGTAAGGTCACAATTGATTTTTGGCAAATCAAACATATCGAACATACTAAAATTACCGGTATTTAGATCGATTGTGCTTTGGCCAATAGCTTTACTGCTGCCAAAATTAAAATTGCCATGATTGATAAAAGTATTAGTTTTTAGCTTACTACTATAAATATAAATGTTTCCTTTATTTACATTGAAATTACTGCTTTTTAATTTAGAATCAAAGACATCTATGCATTCATTATCATCGTCATGATTTTGTTTGGCGTCATAGTTTTTAACTGTAAAGGTCACATTATTTGCTTTAACGTCTGAAATAAAAAGGGATCCTGCAGTTGAGCTTAAATTAATACTGGGAATATTCAATTTATCTATTATGACACCATATTCATAATTGAAACCAGTTATTTCTTTTACGCTATTTTTGTGGGGAACGGTAATATTTATTTGATAGTCACCATCGTTGAATTTATATTCGGGTTCATCATAAACAGTAAGCTGATTGTTGTCCACTTTTGTATTAATTTTATTAACATCGGCTCCTTTTTCTCCTATAACAGTGATTTTAAATTTTTTACCTAAGTCAATGACCACATCTGGTCTGTAACAAGCAAGTTTGATTTGGCTAAATTTGGGAACAGTATAAGTTTTCTTGACTTTGCCTTTCTTTGTTTTTGTGACAACTGCTTTGTAGCTATTTGTTTTTGTAGTTTGACTGGCTTTTGCATCAACGATTCCAGTTTTCGAAAAATTGTTGTTTGCTTTGCCAACTACAAAAAGAAGAGCTGCTAAAGTAGCGATACTGCCACATATTTGATAAAACTTTTTCATTTCTAATTTACCTTCATTTTAATTAATCTATTTTAATATTTCCTCTGCTGTTAACTTTAAGAAGTGGTTGATTAGGAACAGTCTTAGAAAATTGATGAGTGTAATGTCTGCTTTGAAATTTGATTTTACCTTTTGGTTTAGTTGTCAAATCATAACTGATTTTCGGAGCACCCGTCATAACAAAGTCACCTATAGCCAAATTAATTGAACTATTTCCTAAAAGGCTGGAATTTTGAATTTTGACACTACTATATTTGAAGTCAGGTGCTAAAGCTAAATTGGCCTTTGTTTTGAACTTACTATTTTTAATTGTTAAATCTCCAACGCTTAATTTAACTGTACTGTTTTTAATTGTTGAATTTAAGACTTTTAAGTCACCATTTGTTTGCTTGACACTAACATTTTCAGAGTTGACGTGATTAAAGATAACATCGCCATAGCCTGTTTTGACAGCAATACTTGGAATATTCAAACCCTTGAAGTAGATATCACTGATATCACAATTTCCGGTAACCTTTTTTATAGAGTTCTTATTAGGAACCGTTATGGTAACTGTATATCCGCCATAATTATGATGACCGGTAGGTTTGTCATAGATAGTTAGTTTTCTGTTTTTAACGCTGACTCTGGTAAGCTCAATATGAGCTCTGTTAGTTCCGTTGGCTTGTACACTAAAAGTCTTACCTACAACGAATTTGATATCAGGCCTATTAGTGTTAAGTTTGACTTGATCAAAATCTTTAACATTAAAACTTTTGTTGACTTTATTTTGAGATCTTGACTTTTTGGCAAAAACGACTTTGTCATCTTGATACTGAGGATTTTGTAGGAAATTATTTGCCTTAGCGCCAATGAGTACCAATAATCCAGCGATTCCTAAAAAGCTGCCTAATTTATATAATCTTTTCATAGTTAATTTCTTCATTTCTAATTAAAACATACTGAATCTATCTATAAAATTCTATATTTGCATTCTTGCTAGTTACTTTAACGGTTGGCTTGTTTGGTACGATAATAGATAGACGTTTATGATAATCTTTATTGTCAGTTTCAATTTTATGCTTAGGATCAACGCGCAGGTCATAACTTATTTTAGGAGCATCTGTCATCAAAAATAATCCTTTATTAAGAGTGAAGGAACTATCACCCAGGAAAGTGCTATCAACAACTGTCATGCCACCCTTATCAATGTGCACTTTAGCTTTGATTTTACTGTCATCAATAGTCATATTACCTTTACCGATATTAATAGAGCAATTCTTTAAATTAGAATCCATTATGTCTGAAACTTCATGTTTTATTTTTAACTTAACATTTTGAGAAGAGACATGATCAAAGGCAAAATAAGCAATGTTTGATTTGAGATTAATATCGGGAATATTTAACTTTTCTAAGTACACGGAGCCTCCTCGTAAATAGCCTGATACCTTTTTCAAAGCGTTTTTACTTGGTACAGTAACAGTGACTTCATAATAGCCATCATTAAAATGCTTTTCTGGTTCATCATAAATAGTCAGTTGCTTATTTTTAACTTTGGTTTTGATTTTTTGTGCATTTCCACCTCGTTTAGCCTTAATTTTGACTTGGTATTTGTTACCTAAAGTAACGTCAGTATTAGGCCTGTAAGAAGAAAATTTGATTTTATCAAATTTTTTAACTGTGTAAACTTTTTTGGTAGTTTGATTGGTTTGAGCTTCTGTTAATTGGGGCTTTTGTAAAGCATAGTTCATTTTGATACCTGCTAATACGAGAAGACCGACAATGCCGCAAAAAATGATTATTTTAAAAATCTTTTTCATTATAAAGTTACCCCCCCATTAATTTAAACGAGCTGATGCTCAGAATTTCAGCTATATTGATTACAATAGTATGAAATAGATTTTAAATTTTTTGATAATAAAAATTTTGCTTATTTATTATTAAATGTATTATACTGTCTTCAGTCATATTATACAATATATGATATTAGATTTTTTAGGAGATGGACAGTAATAAATGAAGAAAATAGTAAGTTTTATTTTTATGACAATTGTCTATTGCGCCATTTTTGGAGCCTTGATTTACTTGTATCACTATAGTGGATTAACATCTGTTCATTTTATCTATAATGAATTCTAAATGGGCTACGCAAATGAAAGAAATTAATCAAGCACTTTATTGAAATAACAAGATTTAATTTTTAAAAACTATTTAGTTATAAAACAGCACAAGTATCAAATTAACTTTAATGTAAAACCAAAATTAAGGAGGTCAACGAGTAGTGAACGCTAATTTCATTAACTTACAGCCATACTCTAATCCGCATTACTTTGTGTATTTGATGATTGGCTTAATCCCCATTATCATCGGGCTGTATTGGGGTCACCGTTTAAAAATATATGAGGTTGTGTTCTCGTTAGTTTTTTTATTTCTCATTTTTGATGGTGAAAAATGGCAACAGGGCGTTAGCCTGATCATCTATATTCTGTTTCAGCTCCTGGTTTCCTATGGCTATCTCTATTATCGCAGGCGTAAAAATAGTCAGAATAAAACCTGGGTCTTTTACCTAGCGGTGATTTTAGCAATTGTGCCTCTGATTTTAGTGAAAGTGCAGACTGCTTTTCCGCAAGCTAAAATTCCGGGGGTCTTGGCCTTTCTGGGTATTTCCTATCTTACGTTCAAGACCGTTCAGGTTGTGATGGAAGTGCGCGATGGCGCTATTAAAGAACTTAATCTGGGAACGTATTTGCGCTTTCTCTTGTTCTTTCCCACAATTTCATCGGGGCCAATTGATCGCTACCGCAGATTTGCCAAAGAATGTGACACGGTGCCAAAGCGTGAGCAATATTTAAACGATTTAGAGCTGGCAACCCGCTATTTATTTCAAGGATTCTTATATAAATTTGTTCTGGGCTGGTTCTTTGGTACCTACTGGCTGCCGCGAATTACCCGAGCAGCAATGATAACAGGTACGGCTAATGGCGGTTTAAAACTTTCCTGGTGGTTAGTGGCTTATATGTACTGCTACAGCATGTATTTGTTCTTTGACTTTGCCGGCTATTCTTTATTTGCCGTGTCAATTTCCTACTTTATGGGTATTCACACCCCAATGAACTTTAATAAGCCGTTTATTTCCCAAAATATTAAAGAATTCTGGAACCGCTGGCACATGACTTTGTCCTTTTGGTTTCGCGACTACATCTATATGCGGTTTACCTTCTTTGCAATGAAGAAAAAGCTGTTCAAGAATCCGGTCAGACTATCTCAAGCAGCTTATCTGTTATTATTCTTAGTGATGGGCTTCTGGCATGGACTAACCTGGTATTATATTGTTTATGGGTTGTTTCATGCTGTGGCCATCATCATCAATGATTGCTGGCTGCGGTTTAAGAAGAAGCACAAAGACAAATTGCCATCTAATAAATACACAAAATGGCTGGCAATTTTTGTTACTTTTAATGTAGTGTGTTTTAGTTTCCTGATATTCTCAGGTTTTCTCAGTCAACTATGGTTTGGCTGGAAGTAAGCAAGAATTTTATCTAAGGAGTTTTGATTATGGATAGGAGGGTAAAAATGAGTAACAAAGGCCGGCTGTGGCAGATTTTTGGCCCAGTACTCTGCGCCGCTATCTTGTTACTGGTCATCTTTTTACTGCCGTGGGAGCGAACTTTTTCTCAAGATGCCATTTACCAAGCAGCTAATTCCCAGACCACGACTATTTTTAAAGGCTCTTTGATGAAACAGGATGCCTTTAAAGATGACTATGTGCCTTTTTATGGCTCAAGTGAACTGTCACGGCTTGACCCGCTGCACCCGAGTGTAATTGCGCAAAAATATCACCGCAATTACCGGCCGTTTTTATTAGGTGGGCCAGGTAGCCAGTCTTTGGCACACTTCTTAGAGATGCAGGGCACCTCAAAACAGCTTAAGGGCAAAAAAGCCGTGGTGATTGTTTCACCGCAATGGTTTACCAAGAAGGGGCAAAATCCTGATGCCTTCGCACTGTATTATTCCCCGCTGCAAGCCTGCAATTTTCTGTTAGGGATTAAAAAAGATACACCGACAAACCGCTATGCGGCTAAACGCTTCTTGCAGATGCCGGAAGTAAAAGGCGTTATTAAGCTGGGAATGAAAAGAGTTGCCCGCGGGGAAAAGCTGACCGGTTTTCAGCGTTTCTACTTGGAGAACCAGCGGCGCATACTTAACAATGAAGATAAGTTCTTCAGCACTTTCCAATTGCGCGATCGCATTAAAAAGATTAACAAACAGGCCAAGTTATTGCCGAATACGTATTCAGTCAAGGCCTTAGACCAAGTGGCAAGTGAGCAGGCTGAACTTAACACTAATTCGAATAGCTTTGGCATTAATAACCGCTTTTTTAAGCGGCGTTTGAATAAACGTTTATTGGTTAAATTGAAGGGCAGTCAACGACACTTTAACTACACTAAATCAGTAGAATACAGTGATTTTGAACTGATGTTGCACCAGTTTGCCAAGCAGCATACCAATGTGTTGTTCATTATCCCGCCGATTAATGAAAAATGGTCTAATTATACGGGCTTGTCACAAACGATGTACCAAAAGGCCGTTTCCAAGATTAAGTACCAGCTGGCCAGCCAGGGCTTTGATAACGTCACCGATTTGTCTAAGCGCGGCGGTGAGCAGTACTTCATGGAAGATACGATTCACCTAGGTTGGCGCGGCTGGGTAGCAGTCGACCGGGCAGTAAAACCGTTTATGGCGCAAGCAAATGTGCCGCATAACTATAATATTCATAACTATTTTTATAGTAAAAAGTGGCAAAAAAAGCCATACGCAATCAGAACTATAAACCAAAAGCTACATGATTTTAGCAAATCAGATTCACTAAAAAGGAAAATAGTGCGCCAGCAAATTGATGCTTTAGGAATCAAGGGCTCAATTCTAGTCATTAAAAATGGTAAGACTTGGCTTGATTACGCTACTGAGAATAATACGAACACTAGTTATTTAATTAATTCTGTACAAAAATCAATGACTGCTGCAATTATCATGCACCTAGTGCAGGAGGGCAAGCTAAGTCTGCAGGATAAATTGAGTAAATTTTATCCGCAAATTGCTGGGGCGAAGAAGGTTAAGTTGAAAAATCTGTTAGACATGACGGCAGGTCTTGATCTTAAGCCAGGGGCAAGATTAGGGCGAAAACATTTCATTTCAGATAATGATAATGTTCAATGTGATGCTAAAAAAACGGTTTTTAATGCTAAAATGCTCGGTAAATGGCATTACCGTTCACTAAACTATATTTATTTATGTGGCATTATGAGTAAAATAACGGGCCAAAGCTATGAGCAGCTATTCCGTGACACCTATGTCAGACCATTAAAGTTGCAACAAACGGAATTTTTGTGGTCAAAGCCGGACAAAATTGTTGCTAGTGGCTTAGTTCCAGGAATGGTTTATCGTAATGGTCAATATAATACTTTTAAATTTAAAAAGGCCTTGCATAATGCACATGACGAACTGGGGGCAGGATCAGTAGTGATGTCCAATCATGATTTAGCTAAGACGGTCCATTATATTTTAGCGGGCAAACTACTTACAAAAGCAAGTTGTAATTTTCTTTATCAAGCTGCTCCACCAGCTTATTACAATGGTGGCTTTTATAACGACAAGTCCCATAATATAAAAAAAGCTAATGGTGGAGGAGCAGGCTATTATACGTTTTTGCGTAGCTCAGATGATGGTAAAACTATTATAGTCATCCAGTCTAACAAAACAAAAGAAGGAGAATTTGATATATTAAGAAGTCAGATAAATAAGATTATGTTGCGATTACTAAAATAAAGAAGTCTCTGAAATTTTAAAGTGG
>NZ_KQ033871.1:1719722-1748802 GCF_000967195.1 Lactobacillus kullabergensis | reverse complement strand
CCTTTAAAGTTTCAGAGGCTTTTTAGTTAGTTTTATTTCAAATTAAGAAGCAGTCTTAGCTGTTGATTAAAATAAATTTTAGTATTATTGCAAATGTCTTTAATTTATAAAAAATCTTCAACTTCCTGTTTTAAACTTTCTGCCAAGTTTTGGGCACCAATTTTTTCTAATAAACTAATCTGTTCTAGTGCTTCTAATTTGTGTTTTTGACAAATTGCAATTCGAGCATTAACAACAAGCAATTTATCATACTGTCTTAGGCTCTTTAATAAAGGCTTTAAACTATTTAAAATAGTGACAGCTAACTTAAATTTGTGATGCGTCATTTGTATTATTGCCTGATTAATTAGCGTATTGGTTTTCAGAGTTCTCATAAATGGGTAATGATTGTCTATATTTGCAATAATCCTGGCAATAATTTCGTTTGCTGTTTGATAGTCAAAGGCAAATAAAATTGAATTAAGGATCGTAATATCTGTAACAGTAAAAATCTCGATATTACGAAGAGAGTTGAACCAAATAGGTTGAACTAGTTCTTGTGCATGAGTAAATCCTTTTGGTTTAACGACTAATAGTAGAGCTTTAAGAATAATAGTAATTCGTTTAATATCATCGTCGTTTTTGACTAAGAGACAATCTTGTAACAAACTATTTATTTTATCCTTATCAATACTACCATCAAGGTTTAAAAACCGATGCAGAAGTTGACTTTTAGTACTAATATGATAACCATTACTAATATATTCAAACTCGTTGGGAGTTAAACCCAGTCGCTTTATTAATTTAAGTTCATTTTCGTAAGTAGTTGATAATTCAGTATTTTCAATTTTTGAAATTGTACTACGGTCAAATAAATCTTGTGCTAAATCTTGCTGGGTCATTTTACGTGTAGTTCTAAGACTATGAATTGTTTTGCCAAAATTGCTCATGGTATTACTCTTTTTATGTTTATTTATTCTTAGAATGATGTGCTGATTTTGCACATTATTAATAATGGCTTAATGTTATTCTTAGTTTAGAAATAAATCAATAATTATATCTGATTTATTTCGTCAATTAAGAAGTCGTCATCTTACCTATAAAGGCGTAACAGCATGACTTTTGTACATTTATTTGGAAAGGAGGATAAATACATGACCGAAACAATAGCAGGGGTATCTTTAATCATTACATGCTGGTGTTTGGGTAAAATCTATAAAGATAATCCAGCAATCAAATTTCTTAGGACTAATCGGGGAATGATATTGATATTAACCTCCGTTTCCTTAGTAGCCTTTGAATTAGTAATACATAATTTTCAGTTTGGCCAAATTTTACCGGCTTTCCATTCTTGAATTGCTTTGCTTATTCTGTTAGGTTTATTTTATATTTTTAGTGATTATCGTTCAGCAAAATAAACGATAGAGTTATTATGAGGTGAAAATATGTTGTGGATTATGATTTTACTTCTTATATTATTTGCGGGAATGGAATATACAGGAAGAGAGCAACTGCAAGCTCTTAACAAGATTTTTGCTGGGGTAGCAATTGCAATTATTGTTATACCACCAGTTGTATCGTACTTGCTATTTAAGAATTTCACTGCTTTAAACAGTGTCAGCATTATTCTTGGGGTAGTTCAGGTATGTATACTAGCAGCAATATATTTTATATTCAGAAAAATTGCTTTGAACGATTAGTTATTAAAAGCAAGCACAGTGATAAAGCACAGTGATATATGATAAAAAATTTGATTATAGAAATAGCTTAGGATTTTCTAAAAATCTTTTTGCTAATATTTTGACTCCAAGCTACAGTTAGTTTGGAGCTTTTTAAGTTAAAAACAATTGACCCAAAAAATTATTGTCATAGTCTGAATTAGAATTTGCAATAAAATCAAAAGAACTAACTTGCGAATAAATCGTGTGTTAGTTCTTTGTGTTTAATTTTAGGGATGTTATTAGTTGGGAATTATTTTAATCTTTTTATCTGCAATTTTAATTAGGTAATCACATCCTTGCCAAACACTCGGATCATGAGTTGCTATCACAATTGTGGCAGCGGGATCAAAATTATTTAACAAGGTTTTTAGCACTATTTGGCTATTTTCTGAATCTAGCGAACCGGTTGGTTCATCTGCAAATATCACTTTGGGGGTTTTTAAAAGTATACGGGCTAGCGCTATCCGTTGCTGTTCACCTCCGCTGAGAGTATATACTTTTTGATTAAACGGCATTTTTTCCAGACCCACTTGCTTTAAAGCTGACTGCATTCGTTCGCTTTTTTGCCCTCTAGTTAGTTTCTGATTAGCTAAGCCTAATTCTAGGTTTTGCTTGACGGTCTCCGTGTCAATTAACCCAAAATTTTGAAAAATAAAGCCAAAAGTTGTGCGATATAGTTTTTTGCGATTTTTACCATTAACAGTTAGATCAGTTATAACAACTTTTCCAGATGAAGGTTGCTCAAGTCCGCTTAAAACATTAAGAAAAGTTGTTTTACCCGCACCACTTTTGCCCACAATAGCATATGTTTTACCTGTTTCTAAAATACAATTAATATCTTCGAAGATAACTTTTTCTTGAAACTTTTTAGTAAGATGTTCTACTTTAATCAATTTTTCGCTCCTAATTTCCGTGATTAAGGGTAATTAATAAATTGTGCTGTGCGTGAATATAAGTTAATAAAATAATAACTGCTTCTATTAAAAGGTAACCTAAAGTAAGCGGTATTAAGTTTAAATATCCTCTTTTAGCTAAAACCAAGTTAATCATTAAGAAATCGAATCCCAAATTAACAATTAAAAACGCGCAGATTAGTTTAGCGTTAGATTTTCCGAATACCTGATAAACCGCCATTTTATGTCTCTGGCTTTGTAAGAAGGTTGAGCTGACAAACAAGATAATAAAAATTAATTGCAGCAATGATATGATTGTCGTAATGGATAACAGGAGCAGCTCTTTATTTGCTTTTGCGACATAATCCGAAAGCAATGCCTGCTGGCTGGTAATTCCAACAGTATAAGGGGTTAAACCTAAACGCTGCACTAATCTTTGCAGGGCTTTAAGATCGGGAAAGCGAATCATTCCTTGGCTGTTAGTTGACAAATAGAAATCATCCGATAACAGCTTATCATTCACCACGATAATTAGCGGATTAAATGAAATAGACGATAGTATCTCGTCACGAACGGTATAATTAAGGACTTTTTGGTCACTTGCAATCGGAATGACCTGAATCGTTGGCATCTTTTTTTGCTTGCGATAGCGGTTAGGTAACTTATTTTGAAACTTAAGGAAGGTCTTCAGCTCCTTTTTAGCTTCTCCCAGTTGATCTAAGCGATTCTTTGGTATTAAGAGCAAGACATTATTTTCAGAAACTTTAATATGTTTAGAAGTGAGACCACTCTTTGCCAGGAAGTTTTTATTGGCAGTAATCACATTGCCATTTTCAGGCTGAACATCCCGTATTGCTGGTCTGAATACCTGTGAATTTTTTGAAACGATTGCTTGTGGAGACTCGACCACCAATTTATGAACCTTTCGCGCTACTTTCATATCTTCAGCCTTGTCCGAAATATGCCAACTAAGATCTAGTGAATAGCCATTTTCTTTAGCAGAAAGGTTTTTGATGATATTCGTGTCTCTTGTATAAATCTGGTAATTCTTATATAAAGCTATCGCGTTAAGCATTATTAAGGCTAGCAGCACTATTTTTAAAAGATAGCCAATTAATAAAAAAGCTCCCGAATGTTCTTCACCCTTGATTGCGGCATAAGGCTTTAATAAAACCAGAACCAGATAGGATAAGGCGTTTAAGAAGAAACTTAAAAATAAAAGCAATAATACGAGTAGCATGTAGGGTAAAAAAGTTGTCCAACCTTTAGCAGTAAATGAATAAGATCCCCAAGCGACTATGAATATTACAATTAAGCCGAGAGCTGCAACTAATAAAGGTGCTTCTCTTTTTAAGTCGTTCATAAAAAGCTGCCAGTTATTTAAGCCGTTAATTTTCATTATGCCATACGCTTTGAAACGGTATAATTTTTCGAGTACCATTACAATGAACAAAATGCTGATAACACCCAAAAATATTACTACATTGGTACTACTTAATTCCGTTAGAAGTAAATGCAAAATATAATTAAATGATAGGGAGTTATCTTCAGTTCGTGCTTTTAATCTGTGTGAATGGAGTAATGAAAGCAAATCGCCCAAAGTTTCATTTTTGGCATTAGTACAATAAACTCCATAAAGATCTTCTAACTGTAGCTTTTTATTTGATAATTTTTTAACAGATTTATCTTTATAAAGTGAGTAATCTTTATTATCATTGCCAAAACTATAAACTATTTTACTTTTATGGCCATTAAAATTATTAATTCTTAGCTTAACTAAAGAAATATTCTTAGAATGAGCAAACTTTTGTAATATGATAAAGAACCTTTTTTTATTATATTTTTTGTTCCATTCTTTACTATCCGTTTTTTGCCATTTCCTAATTTGCGAATTATTAAGTTTTTTTGAACCATAAATTTCCACAATGGTGGGATTATCAGGTAAAGAACTGTCATCATAGGAATGAAAAATGTTAGTGAACAGGGCGATAGTAGCAATTGTAACTAGCAAGTAAAGTAGGACTTTTATTTTTCGTAGCACCTTTAAACCTCTTATCCAGAAATAGCTCTGTCAAAATCGAATTGGTATTCTGTATCTTTTATCATATATATGTAATTTTAACTAAACCGCTACTATGAGTCTAAACAAGATATCATGTTCTTTCAACTGTGCTTTGCTTTTGACGTTGGAAAGATTGTTGAAAATAATTTTGTAGGTATGTATTTAAGTCGCTGGTTATTTAAACTAAGAGCTCTGCTATTTAGTCAGTTTGAATTAATAATATGAGCTATGATTTTTGTAACTAAAAAAATACTTCCAGTAGAGAATAATTTAATACTGGAAGTATTTTAAATTGAACGGTTAATGAATTTTACGGATCACCACCATATTTTTTACGCAGCTTTAGGTCATAGTATGTTGCCAAAAGCAGAATTACTGCCCAGAAAACGCATAGTGCAATTGTTGACCATACATTTACTATTCTTTGAATATAAATTGAAAAGTTAGCTTTAAGCGTAAAAATTATGTACCAGAGTACCGGAACCTAGGGACAAGTGTAATACCAAAGATTAAACACATATCAAAGCTTTTAGGATGAGTTCAAAGTCTGTTAAAGACTTCTTTTTCGTGTCTTTTCACATAATATTGCGCTAATAACTACCAGTATAATTAGCACAAATTACAGAATTTTCATTATGGTGTTACAAATGGTGAAAACATTATCCTCAACCCCTTTTACTTTTATAATCTAGTGTTATATGATCATGAAAGTTTATATTAATTAATTACTGCGATGTGTATCTTTTTGGCAACATCGAATTTGATTTTAAATTGGCATTAAAAAAGACTAATATACATCTAAATATTTTCTATAGTGTTTGAGGATTCATTTAAAAATTAACCTCTAATAAGTTCTTAGTTTCATAATATCATTTAAGCGAAGTTTTTAAAGGGGTGTCTACATGAACAAGTTTGGTCGGACGACTAGAAATTAAGAATATTACGAAGGCTAACACAACAAAAGTTAGTGAACGATCCCTTTGATCGTATGATTACGAAACTGCAAATAAAATTGTTGACAAAATTATTGAAGCAATCGATGAATATTACCCCTTAAATAAGTCTTCAAAAGTAAATACATTAGTTAATCAGGTAATGACTGAAATGTTGGCACAAAAATTTGACTTGGCAGTAGTTAATTTAATTAAACTAAAACCCCTAATTAAAGAGTTGGGTCAATATGATAAATTGCTTGTGAATAAAGTCAGGATTGCTGTTTGTCAGAAATATAAAACCGAAGCTTTAAAACAAGTAAGTTTGCTTCAAAAGAATCGAAGCTGATCATTTAGCTGATAGGTTAAGATCAAAAATTGATGAATTTTTATAGTTTAGCATGGTAAAAAAGGTGCTACCAAATATTAAGCTTTACTGAGTTCAAAAATTTGGGCAAAAAGTTAATATCATTTCTTTAAGGCTTGAGCCCGATATTCTTTCTTCATTATAGTAGCGAATGTATTCCACAATTGCTTTAGTTAGTTCTTGCAGGTTATGGTAGTTATATTCTTGACCATAAAACATTTCGGTTTAAGAAAGAATTAGTATTTATGAAAGCCCTTTAAGTCTCCTAGCCACTTTTTTGAATTTTAAACTTGGTGTATAATAAAATACTATTCAAACCAAATAATGTGTTTTTTATGATTAGTCGTTAGTGGATATCATTTGAATACATTTAAACTTTGTATGTCCAATGGCTGGATTTTAGTAACTGAACAACTCATAGTTACTGATAATAAATATTTCTCTGACTTTTTAATTGTGGCTGCAAAGACCAAAATATTAGTAATAGTTTTAGACTATGTTTGTTATATGGAGGAACCATGATTATCAGTAATATTTGGTTGATTATTTTTGCCACTATTTCTTCATTTTCTAGAGGAATAATATCAGTTATTGACCGTTACCAAATGGGCTATCGCAAGCAAAGCTCAATTGATGTGAACTTTTTAAATAATATTTGTAGCTCGGTTTTAGTAACTTTCTTTTTAATTTACGTCCTGCACAGTTTTCCCAGTCCCAGAATAACCAACAACTATCTTATTAAAGTCCTTTTATATGCTTTTTTGGCGCAGATAGTTGCCTATGGTTACAGCTATGTGTTCAAAAAAGTTTCAATTATGCAGTCTGTGCTTTTGAGCAAGGTGACCGATCTTTTTATTCCTTTGGCCATCTTGCTGACTATGGGCTACTTTAGCAAATCTTCATATTTAGTTTCTATTATTTCCACTGTAATAGTAGTTATTTATATTGTTTTCGAGCAGCGCCATAATAATTTAAATTTGAAAAACCTGTTGACGACTTTTGCCGTAATTGCGCCCTTGTTGATTATCCAAGCGGCACTTTCACCGTTATTAACTAAAGGCCTAATCAAACCGATTGATCTGGTCTTTTTTACTATCATGACAATTTATGTGCGTTGTTTAATTACCTTAATTACTTTTATTTATAAAAACAGAACTCTCAAGATCAGCGCCGAAAATCTTAAAGGCAAGGTTTACCTGATTTATGGTTCTCGGGCGGTTTTAACGCTTTTAGCACAAGTAACTTATACTTTGGCAACGTCTTCACCCAATTCAAGCATTGCCTGGATCTTTTTAAACATGACCTCTTTATACAGCGTCATCTTTGGCGATATTTTCCTTAAAGAAAAGATGAAGTTCGCAGATATCTTGGTAATTGTGGCCATTTTTATCTTGGCTTTATTTTCAAAGTAACTGGAACAGTTTTTGGGGTGCTATTAAAGAATTAGGTTAATATAATAAATCACTTGTAGCTAAAGCCAGAGTTGCTGTTTGTCAGAAAAATAAAGCTGCAGTATTAGAGCAAGTATGTTTACTTCAAAAAATCGAAGCTGATCATTTAGTTAATAACTTAAGATCAGAAATTGATGAATTTTATAGTTTAATAAAACAAGTCAATTGCTTTTTTAATAAAATGAACTACTATTTGGTCAATATTGTAAATGAGGTGGCAATAATGACTAGAAAAGTAAAATTGGTTATATTTACATGTATTGTTGCCGTTTGTCTTTTTTTATTTTGCTATTGGGCATCAAATGACTATGTACCTGAGGTAGCACAATACCAGGTTAATCACATAATAAGAAAACACGATACCCGAGAAATTAACCAAGTAGCAACTAATAGGAAAACAGCGAAATTTTTACATTCTCTTAAAACTAGTGATCGCTGCCAGAAAATTAGCAAGTTTCAAGGTGGAACTGAAGAATGTGGCTATTATGTTGCAAGTATCAAAAATAAACCTGTTGGGATTTATATGCAAAAAAAATCCAATTCTTTTTGGAATTGGAAAATAAAAAGTATTGCATGTTTTGATTAAGCTAACCCTATAAAAATGTAGGTTACTTCATATATCTATAAATGACAGGTTGCGAATTATTAAGATTTAGGCAACATTTTTACCAGATCAGTTAAATCCAATCCGTAGTTTCTAATACAAATTTGAAACTCTAATTCAGGCTCAGGTAAATACGAGGTACTAAAAAAGGCACCTATTGCTCCAAGTAGTCCTAAAGCCCTGCGGAAATCCTCTTTCGTAAAAACTGATAAGTAAATGTTATCATCATAATCATCTACTCTAGCAGTGTATTCTGTTTCTAAATTTTTTAGAGTGCTTTTGAAAAGCTTCATTAAATTTTCTTGTTTTGTTTTTTCCATGATAATTTGTAACTCCAATTTATGGTTATTGATCTGGCTAAAGTATAATTAAAAAATTATTCCTTGCTTTTTATGCTAGTCGGCAAAATTTTGTATCATAAAATAATGTTCTATTCAATTACTTTTTCTTAACCAATACAACATATTAAGGTAGTATATTTATATTCGCTATATGTTGTATGCAAAAATAAAGACAAAAGAAATCGAGGATTTTAATGGTTAAAAATGGCAGACTCATCAAATCAATATTGGCAGTTGGAATACTTAGTTTTTTAGGGATTGTGATTGAAACGGCACTCAATATCGCATTCCCCCAGTTAATGATAGATTTTAATATGTCTGCCAGAACGATTCAATGGCTAACAACAGGTTATATGTTAGTATCTACAATTATTATTCCTTTTGGATCATATTTACAAAAGAGATTTAAAACTATTTCATTGTTTAGGATGGCCGTTTCATGCTTTTTACTAGGAACAATTTTGGCAGGAATTTCAGTAAATTTTAGTCTGTTATTGATTGGACGTCTTTTACAAGGAGTTGCCGCTGGCATTGGTTTACCGCTAATGTTCACGATCATATTAGAACAGTCACCTAAAGAACAGGTAGGCATGTATATGGGACTTGGCACTTTGGTTATTGCCTTTGCTCCTGCAGTTGGTCCGGTATATGGTGGAGTAGTTTTAAAATTATTTCAATGGAAGACTTTATTTCTACTTATCATTCCAGTAATTATTTTGACCTGGATATTAGGTGAACATAGTATTAGCCAAACTAGTAAAATTCAAAAAATTCCTTTCGATTTTCAGGGCGGGCTACTTTTAATTGTATTTCTAATGTCAGCTTTATTTTTGCTTTTAGGCTTTACAAGTGGCAACAACATTTATGTACAACTAATACTAACACTGATCACTATTGTTACCGGATTGTTCTTTATTTTTGTTGAAAAGCACAGGCAGCATGCAGTTTTAAAAGTAGGCTTATTTAAAAACTGGCTGTTTAACATCTTTTTGCTGGCATTCTTTCTGTTGCAATTAATGTCACTTAGCATGTCATTTTTGATACCCAACGTCTTACAAACTGCTTTTGAACAAACAACGGCTACAGCTGGGTTACTGGTTTTGCCGGCTGCCATTATAGATGCTCTTGTCTCTGCGTTTGCTGGAATAATTTATGATAAGGTTAATCAAAAATTACCAATAATATTTGGAGTAGCAATAATTCTTCTTACCTTTATAATTGCTAATTTTTTGAATCCAAGTACTGCCAACATGGCCTTTATTTATATCAGCTTTATGTTTGGTTTGGGACTTAGCTATAGTAATATCATGACTTTCTGTTTATCTAATATCACTACTGATTTAAAAAATGATGGGAATGTCATTTTTATGACTGCCCAATCATATTCCGGGGCGATAGGCACAGCACTAGCAGCTTCGTTAGTAACCTTGGCGCAAACAGGTTTTAAAAACAAAAAGTTAGCGGCATTGGCAGGTCTAAAACTAAATTACAGTATGTTAGTATTCCTATCTTTGATAGTACTGGTTTGCATTTTAGTATGCTTTATTTTTACTAGATTAAAAAATAAAGCATACTAAAATTTGTTTTAATTTTCAGGTACTTTTTTAATTCAGCACAATAATTAAAATTATCGCTCAGTATATGCCTCCCAATATTAAAAATGAACATGAACTACTTTTTATCTACTACTTTTCTTGGAACCATTAGGGTCAAAAAATAATAAGAAATAAAGTTATATCAATTTGTGTAATATACGAAGTTCGATTAGTCCCATCAAAAAGTATTGCTAGCAGGTAAAATGCCAAAGTTGCTAAAAATAAGCACTTGAGAAACTTTTCTCCGCCATCCATATTAACCTTTTGAATAATTTTTACAGGGTGGGTGGTTTTAATGAAAATAGCGCCTAGCAGTAATATCACACCAAAGAAAAAATAAGTATATATAGTTATTTTATTTTTGTGATAATAAATAAGAAGAATACCAACTAAAAATTGTAAAATACCCATTAAGAATAACGCGATTTTTGGATTAAGTTTATATTTCAGCATGATTTGATACCTTCCAAAGATAAGTTTAATAAGGTTACGCAAAAAATAATCTTTTACTGTATAGATTTAAACTTTATTTTATCACGAAATTATAATAATATTAAATTATTATTTGAATATTTTAGAAAAAATATTGTGGAGATGAATCATTTTAAAAGGAGCAAAATAATGAGAATTAATGTATTACAACATACGCCAAACGAAGGCCCCGGTTCAATTCAGGAATGGTCTGACCTGCATCACCATGACTTTTATGTATATCATCCCTACCAATTTGGCATTTTGCCTACTGCTGCCACAACAGATTTACTAGTTATTTTAGGCGGTCCTATGAGTCCAAATGATGATCTGCCATGGATTAAGCAGGAGCGCCAGCTAATTAAGCAACTACTTCAAGAAAAAAAGCCTGTTTTAGGAGTATGCTTTGGCGCACAACAAATTGTTAAAACTTTAGGCTATCAGGTTAAAAAGGCCCCAGTTAAAGAAGTGGGCTGGGGTCCGGTCAAGTTGCAGTCCAAATTAATTAGCGGTTTGCCTGAAAGTTTAGAAGTATTACATTGGCATGAAGAGATGTTTGAAATACCAGAAGAAGCTGAGGTCTTATTTGCCAATGATAATTTACAAAATCAGGGTTTTGTCTTGGGCAAACAAGCCGTTGGTTTGCAGTTTCATTTAGAACCAGAAACAGATAATATCAAAGAAATTGTGGTTAACGACGCGCAATATCTATCCGGTTCGGTGGTTAAACAAACAGCTAAGCAAATTATTGAGCATCCTGTTCCTAAGGAAAATAAAAGGGCAATGTTTCGCATTTTAGATTATTTGACAGAATAAATAATTTAGATATAGAAAATTTGTTTTAAAGAGTGTCGCTTTATTTGTTCCCATAACTTTAATTGCTATACTACGAGAAACGAACTATCTGCTGGGGCAGACCTTACCTCAAAATTATAAACGGCAGATACCATGGCAGAGGCATGATTAGCATTTGGGGCGTACATTAATATAGGTATTGTAACTACTGAAATAACCTTCAAAATAAAAACCAAGCCATTTTAATGGCTTGGTGTATATGATTATAGGTAATTTTCCTAAAATCCGGTTAATATTTGAGATTGGTTTGTTATAATTTAATTAGCGTAGAAAAGTTAAAAGGACGGTAGCTGCCGCTTTCATAAAGGAAGTGAGGCCTATGAACAATTTTTATTCATACTTCAGTCTCCCAAAAGAAAGGAGCAGCAGTTGATGAGCACTGCCGAATCGTTAAGTTTAATGCTTAACTTTGGTATGTTTATCTTGACCTTGTTAATGTTTATTGACAAGCATCATGATAAATGAGCAAATCAAAAACCGTCCTAGATACTAGCTGGGCGGTTTTAATGTAAAACTAATATAAGCGCAGCTACCGTCCTTTGTGGCGGCTCTACGTGAGGAAGTCTTATTGGCGTAAGTCTTCCTTTTTCTTACACCTGTATTTTAGCATGAATGCTTTTATGGTGCAATTAAGTATTATAGAGCAGAATTCATAGCGCTAAAGTATATAAGGCATTTTTAAATTGCAAAGCTAGCGCTAATTTAATAATATGCAGTTAATTTTACGCACTAAGCTTAAACTGCCTTGAACAATCATATCTTGCTCACACAAAAACTGTTTCAACAGAAACGGTTTTTATTGACAAGCATCACGATAAATGAGCAAATCAAAAACCGTCCTAGATACTGGCTGGGCGGTTTTAATATTAAACAAAAAATATTATAAGCGCAGCTACCGTCCTTTGTGGCGACTCTACGTGAGGAAGACTTTTTGTGGTAAGTCTTCCTTTTTCTTACACTTGTATTTTAGCATGGATACCTTTATGGTTCAATTAAGTATTAGAAATTCATAGCGTAAAAGAAAACAAGGCATTTTAAATTGCAAAGCTGGAGCTAATTTAATAATAAGCAGTTAATTTTACGCACTAAGCTAAAGTGCCTTGAACAGACATATCTTGCTCACACAAAAACCGTTTCGCTAGAAACGGTTTTTATTCGTCTTATTTAGTTTTACTTCAAGAAAATGTTATTTTTAATAAACAGCACCATCGTAAAAGCCAAAACGAGGCTTATTAAAATCAAAATCTTTTAATTCACTCACTTTAAGAGCAATGTCGCAAACGCCCCAGCTCATTAGATTAATTGGTTTGCCATAGTCTTCATCAGGGATGACCAACACGATGTATTTTCCTTGTGACAAAGCATAGCCCAGTTCCATGCCGAGACCAACATCTTCTTCATCAGGTAGATATACTCCGATCATAATATCACTAGCTTTAATACCTGTTAGATCCCCGCGGTAAGTTGCGGTTTCCCATTCACGATCACGCAAATATTCAGGATTTTCCTCAACGCTAATATTTTTATATTGATGATCCAAAGGAACATAACTGTTTTCCAGGTCAATGGTTGGGTTTTCTTCTAAAGCTTTCATTGCCTTTTTGTAAGCATCGTTTTGCTTATCGTTAAACCAACCGGCACCAAAATAAACAGTTTTTGTTTTAGTCATAAAATTTCTCCTTACCATTTAACCTAATTTAAATAAATTTCACGCAACTTACTGATTTCATCATCAGTTAATCTCATAATATCACGTAAGTAGTTTTCAACGCTACCATAATTTTTATTTATAGTTGTAAGTACAAAGTCAATGTATTCAGAATGTACAGTTTGCAAGTCTTTTAAGATGTTTAGGGTTGCGTCATTTGCTCCTTCATCTTTAGCTTTTTGTAAAAAATTATGAACAAAGTCTTTGGTGGCAACGTTTGTTAAAAGATAATCTTTTTTGATTGTTTCAAATGGTACGCCAAGAGCCGATAAAATTAATAATGCCGCAAAACCAGTCCGGTCTTTGCCGGCAGTACAATGAAAAATTATACTTTGATTTTCCTGGTCATTAGCCAGCAACACGTCAAAAAAGTGGCGGTAAGCTCTTTGGGCAGACTCACTTTTAATCATGTCATCATAGGCTAAAAACATGTGGTCAAATCCAGCTTTAGGATCTTGATGCTTTTCGCTAAGAATTTCGTCAATTCCCTTTGAGGATTCGGTCAAATCTTCGCTAAATACCGGATCAAAGCTATAAATAGCACCCTCAGGTACACGATCAGGTTCTCGGTCAACTTCGTCCTTGCTTCTAAAGTCAACAACGTATTTTACACCGTAGTCTTGTAAAAACTTCAGGTCAGTCTTATCAAGGGTTGCCAAATTAGCGGTTCTAAGCAATTTGTGCATTTTGACGGTTTTGCCATCTCTAGTTTGATAGCCACCAAGCTCGCGAAAATTACGGCCACTTTTTACGCCAATTAATTGATTTTTTAGTTTTTGGGTCATGATACCTCCACCTTTGCGTTTGACAATTACACCTAATTTTAGCAATAAACAAGTATATAAACAATTATAAAAAAAGCCAAGAGTATATCAAAATTATGGTAAAATAAACAAAAGAACAATATATTTCAAAAGGGTGAGAACATGGAAACGAAAAAAGCTAGTATTTTAGTTCCAGTCGACGGTTCAGAGTCGGCAGAAAGATCCTTTGATAAAGCAGTTAAAATTGCAATGACGGAAAATGCTCACATTGATGTCTTAAGCGTAATTGATACCAGACAGTTTTTAGGTGAGATGCAAGATACGCTGATTACAGGCGACACCGTTTATCAGATGACGCAAGATTCAGAAAAATATCTCAAGAGTTTGAAGGAATGGGCTCATGATAATTTGGGTTTTGATGATATTGATTACCACATTCGGTATGGCAGCCCGAAAGCAATTATTTCCTATGACTTTATTAAAGACCATCATAATGATTTGATTATCATGGGTGCAACTGGTTTAAATGCAGTAGAAAGAATGTTGATGGGTTCTGTTACAGAATATGTTAATCAACATGCTTTGGCTGATGTGTTAATAGTTAGAACAGATATTGACAATAATCCAATTAAGCCAGAACGTAAAAACAAGTAGAGTTCTAAAATAAAAGACATACGATAAATAATTCGTGTGTCTTTTTTGTGCAAAATAAGGAACCTTAAAAAATTTTGTATTAATGATGTTCGTAAAATTTACTTTCATAATACAAAAGCAAAATAAAATTCGATATTTTATTGCGTTTTTGCGAATATTTATGGTATCATTTTCAATGAATGAACGTAATTATACTGTTTGGAAGGTTGAGGGCAATGAAAGTAACAGGAAAAACCTATAATTTATTTTCCTATTTAAATACTTTACAATTATCTTCGTTAACCGTTCGTTTTTCTTTCAGAATAACTACTTGGGCATGATATGCAGTAGGCATATTTTGCCTTTTTTATTTGCTTAATTTCGGGAGGATGTTAATGGAAAATAGAAGCAGAAGTTAATTCAGATCGATTTTATTTGATATTTACATGAATGTATTGCCATGAAAGTGACAACAATGTTTATGCTTAAGCAAAATGAAGTTATGGTAAATGTATTTATTAGGAGTGTAAAAAACAAATGACCAAAATCAAAAAGTTTCTGATAGCATGTTTCGTACTGTTATTAACAGTTGGTGCTACAGCATGTTCCAATTCAAGTAAGAAGTCTAGTTCAAGTAGTAATACGCCAAAATCACTCAACGTTCAGTTCGTACCGAGTGTAGCTGCCAATAAGCTGGAAGCAAGGGCTAAGCCGATGGAGAAACTATTGTCCAAACGCCTTGGCATCCCAGTCCATGTTTCAATGTCAACTGACTACAATGGCTTAGTTGAAGCTATGAAGTCAAAGAAAGTTGATGTTGGTTTCTTGCCTTCAGACGCTTACATTATGGCTCACAAGCAAAAAGCAGCTGACCTGCTTTTACAATCAGTTCGTTATGGCATTAAGCAACCAAATGGTGTTCAAACCAAAGAATTAGTTAATTCATATCGTGGCGAAATCCTGGTTAAGAAGGGTTCTTCAATTAAGAGCTGGAAGGACTTAAAAGGCAAGTCAATTTCAGTTCAAGATATTACTTCCGACTCTGGCTATGTTTTCCCAGTTGCTGAATTAAAGCAAAAGGGTTTAGATGTAACCAAGAGTTGCAAAACTGTATCTGTTAAAGGTGCTGATCAAGGCGTCTTAAATGTTTTAAACGGTGATACTGATGCAGCTTTCGTATTTGAGGACGCACGTAATAATGTTAAGAATGATGATCCGAAGATTATGAGCAAGGTAGTACCAATCTACTTCACCAAGCGTATTCCTAACGATACCATTTCAGTTATCCCAAGTTTGCCAAAATCCTTCCAGAAGAAACTGGCTAAAGCATTTATTGCTATTGGCAAGTCTAAAGAAGGTAAGAAGATTATTGAAAATGTTTATAACCAAGAAGGCTATACTTACGCAAAAGACAGCGACTACGACATTATTCGTCAATATAATAAAGTAATTGCTTCTACTAAGAAATAATTTCCCCAATATTTTAAAAATCTAAAAAGGCTACATAATAGGAATTAAATAAACTTTCTTAAACAAAATAAGATTTCTAGTCAATTCTCTTTTCTAAATAAAACATTTCTGCTATTATTTGATAGAATAAATACAGTATGTCGAAAGGAGGGTGAAGGTAATGCAAAAACGGCGCTTGGCGTTCATTGAAGTTTTTGCAAAAAAGCCTTTTCGTTCCTTTCAAAATGGTATTGTTCGCTTTTTAGTAAAAGTGTTATTGAAAGACTTAGTTTAATTCACATTCGTGTTTTTAGCTAAAGTCTTTTTTTATGTCTGGGAGGGCATGATGAAAAAATTTAGAAAAATACTAGCTGGTGCCGCTATTTTTTTAGTAGCATTCATGATGGCTGCCTGCTCAAACAAGGAAAAGAGTAAAGATACTGGCACGCCTAAGTCTTTGAACGTCCAATTCGTTCCTAGTCAGGCTGCCACTAAACTGGAGTCACGTGCAAAACCACTGGAAAAAATGCTGTCAGACCGTTTAGGTATTCCAGTTCACGTTTCAATGTCTACTGATTACAACACGGTGGTTGAAGCCATGAAGTCTAAGAAAGTTGATGTAGGTTTCTTGCCGCCAAATGGCTATATTTTAGCTCATAAGCAAGGAGCAGCAGATGTATTGCTCCAAGCACAAAGATATGGAGTTAAACAACCAAATGGCCGACCAACCAAGGAACTGGTTAACTTCTATCGTGCTGAGATTGTAGCTAAGAAAAATTCTAAAATTAAGAGTTGGAAAGATTTAAAAGGCAAGTCAATTTCTATTCAAAGTCCCACATCTTCAGCCGGCTACGTTTTCCCAATTGCCGAATTGAAGGAAAAGGGTCTTGATGTACGCAAGAGTTGCAAGTTAGTCACTGTGACTGGTCAAGATCAAGCTGTACTAAATGTGCTTAATGGTGACACAGATGCCGCATTTGTGTTTGAAGATGCGCGGACAATTGTGAAAGACGACAATCCTAAAATCATGAGTCAAGTAGTACCAATTTACTTTACCAAGCCTATTCCCAACGATACAATTTCCGTTGTTCCCAGCATGTCTGATTCATTCAGAAAGAAGCTGGCCAAGGCATTTATCGATATTGGCAAGTCTAAGAAGGGTAAAAAAGTCATCGAGAGTATTTACACCCATGAAGGATACGTTCACACTAAAGACAGTGACTTTAACGTTGTGCGTAAATATGAAAAAATTATCGAATCGACCAAAAAATAAGGAATACAAAGGAAGTTTATAATGGCAGATTCTGCAGTTAAGCCAATAATCGAATTAAAAAACGTTAAAAAAGTTTATGGCAAAGATGTTGTTGGTTTAAAAGACGTCAATTTAACTATCAATAAAGGTGAATTTGTCGTTATTGTTGGTCTATCTGGCGCCGGCAAATCAACGCTTTTGCGGTCGATTAACCGTTTAATTGATATTACTGAGGGTGATATTTTAATTAACGGTGAATCTATTACCAAGGCTAAGGGTAAAAAATTAAGAACTTTGCGTCGTCATATTGGGATGATTTTCCAAAGCTTTAACTTAGTTAAGCGCTCAAGCGTGATGCGTAACGTTTTAACTGGCAGAGTTGGATACTATCCAACTTGGAAATCTACTCTAAACCTTTTTACTAAAGAAGATAAACAACGGGCCTATGACGCTTTGCAACAAGTTGATCTTGAAGACAAAGTTTACTCTCGTGCTGATGAATTGTCCGGTGGACAGCAGCAGCGGGTAGCGATTGCGCGTGTTTTAACCCAAAACCCGGATATTATTCTGGCAGACGAGCCAACAGCTTCGCTTGACCCACAGACTTCACGCCGGGTGATGAAAGACTTGCAGATGCTTAACGAAAAGCATGGCATGACTGTTGTCATTAACCTGCACAGCGTGCAACTGGCACAGGAATTTGGCAAGCGAGTCATTGGAGTTCGTGCTGGTGAAATTATCTATGACGGTAAGATGTCTGATACTCCGGCAACCACGTTTGATCAGATCTATTCCGGTGGTGATGAAGATGAGTAGCACAGAGCAAGAAAAACTGAGGGCTTTGCCTAAGAAAAAATTTAAAATCTTAAATTTGCTTTGGGTACTGCTTTTTATTGCTGGATTATTCATTTCTACTAATGAAACCAAAACTGACTTAGGTGCCTTGTTTGCCAACTTTGGGCAATTTGCTGACATTTTCTTGCAAATGCTGCATCCTGACTGGTCATACCTTGGCACTGTAGTGCCACTTTTGCTGGAAACTATTAAGATGGCGATCTTGGGTACGGCAATCGGTTCTGTAATTGCTTTTATTTATTCTTTGCTTATTGCTCGCAATATTGTGAAAAATAAAGCACTTACGGGAATATTGCGGATTATTATGAATATCATCAGAACAGTTCCTGACCTGCTTTTAGGTGCTATCTTCGTAGCTATTGTTGGTATCGGACCAGTAGCCGGGGTTTTAGCCTTGGCTATCTGTACGTTCGGAATTGTGGTCAAACTGTTTTACGAAGCAATTGAAACTATTGATCCAGGTCCAATTGAAGCCTTAACCGCGGTTGGTGCTAATAAGCTGCAAATCATTGTCTTTGCGGTTTTGCCTCAGGTTATGACCTATTTTATTTCCTATTGTTTGTATGCATTTGAAATTAACGTGCGTGCTTCAACCGTTTTAGGTTATATCGGTGCCGGTGGTATTGGTTTGTATCTGCAACAGACACTGCAAATCTTTGATTATCCTAAGACAGGAACAATTATTATTGTGATCGTTATAGTAGTGGTACTAATTGATTATGTTTCATCTAAATCACGGGAGGCGTTGATGCAATAATGGATACAAGTATGAAAAAATTGCCTCCTAGGCCCATAGATGTCAAAAAACGTGTTTTGCACTGGCTAATAGCAGTTGTCACTGCGGCTTTAGTGGTTTGGTCATGCACAGGAATCGATTTTGGCGGAATCAAAGAAACAGCCGGACAAATTGCCGGTGCGATCTTTTCTGGCATTTTTCATCCTGATTGGTCTTATGTCTATAACGGCTCAGGTGAAGACTTACTGTCGCAATTATGGGAAACTGTCTGCATTGCCTTTTTAGGAACATTCATTTCTGCCATTATTTCATTACCCTTTGCTTTTTGGGCCGCAAATACTAAGCACAAGCACTGGTATGTCTCACGGTCAGGTAAGATTGTGCTGGCAATAATCAGATCATTTCCAGAAATTGTTTTAGCCTTAATGTTTATTAAAGCTGTTGGACCTGGTTCTGCTGCGGGTGTTTTGGCACTAGGCTTTCACTCAGTGGGAATGCTTGCCAAGCTCTTTTCTGAAGCAATTGAAAACCTGGAGGATGGTCCTAACGAAGCAGTTACCGCTGTTGGTGGTTCAAAGACAAATATTATTATGTTTTCTACTTTGCCTAATTTAATGCCGGCTTTAATTTCAAACACGTTATACCGGTTTGATGTTTCGATTCGGTCTGCTTCTATCTTAGGTTTAGTTGGAGCCGGTGGTATTGGTTACCCGTTAATCATTGCACTGCAGTACCGTCAATGGAACCGAGTTGGTATCATTTTACTCGGAATCATCATTATGGTTGTGATCATTGACTGGATTTCGGGCTGGATCCGTAAAAAATTAGTCTAAAAACGAAAATATCTGAATATAGTGAATCAAGTATGTAAATTTCAGCTTGATTCACTTTTTTATCCGTGATATTTAAAGGGACAATTTTCTAAATGATCGTTGATTAGGCCAACGCTCTGCAGGAATGAGTATAGAATTACTGGCCCCACAAAAATAAAACCGTCTTTTTTCATCTGCTTTGCTAATTTTTGGGCAATTTTGTTTGTCGTTGGTACCTCATCACTTGTTTGAGGATGATGAATAATGGGAGTGGGAATGAATTTTTGTAAATAATGGGCAAAATTGCCGTATGTTGCATCAATAATTACCAGTGCGCGTGCATTGGTCATCGCAGCAGCAATTTTTCTTTGATTGCGAATGATTCCTTTATCTTGCAATAAGCGCGTCTGATCCTGTTCAGTCATTTGTGCAACTTCTTCGGGAACAAAATTGCAAAAAGCCTGGCGAAAATTTTGCCGTTTATGCAAAACTGTAGACCAACTGAGACCAGACTGAAACAGTTCCAGCACCAGCATTTCAAATAAGTAACGTTCATCTAAGTTTAATTTGCCCCATTCGTGGTCGTGGTAATCCTTAAGTAAGGAATCATTATGGTCACTCCAAGGACAACGAGTAATATTATTCATTTTTATTCTCCTTAAATATATATTAACGTTCATAAATAAATACGCCAAAATATTTTTATTCTTTTAAAAACAATTTGGTCGGTTGTTGTGCTGAAATTTTTCAAATATTTTCTTTTTCCTAAAATATCAGAAACTTTTCCTTCAAAAAGTGCAATAGCTGTTTTTTTGGTATAATATATAATGAACTTTAGGAGGATACCATGGAGAAGTTAGAAATAATAACTTTGGCCGATGACTTGGCCGCAAATCAAGAAAGTATTTTAAATAAAGAAACAGATTTTGAAGCCGAGGCAGTTTATCGTGTAATTGATAATTTGCACGTTTTGCATAAGCCAATAAAAGAATACTTCGGCATGAGTCAAGAGCAGTATTATGACACTGAAAGTGATCATAAACTGACTTTAATTAAGTTATCGGAGCAATTAACCGATTTGCAGGATCGGATTTTGACTAACCATGTTGATGGTTTTGTTGATAAAAATGAAATTAATCTAACTTATAATCATGAGAATCCATATGAAGACGGGTTTTACAACAACCTGGTAGATTTTCATGTCGTTAGTTACAGTTTAAAAGTAATTGGAGCCGTTGAAGAAGTAGCGCCAAAAACATTACAAGGGGTTTTGTCTAAAGATGCACTTCTGTCAATTGGTTTAGCGGCACATGCTTTAGAAAAAAGCTTATAATTTTAGAGCTGAATGTGTGTTCAGCTCTTTTTCTTTCTGTTTGGGGCAAAATATGGGTATTTTAAAGTATACTAAAGGACTAGCTGATAAGATAAACGGGGCTAGGTTACGTTCTTTATTTAAGAAAAAAGATGCACAGCTTGATCCTATGCAAAATTATTTAACGGTAGGAGAGTATCACGTTGATAGTGAACAGGGTACACCTAATGATCAGCCGTATACTCTGACAGTTTATCAGGATGAAGAAAAAATTTTGCATCAAGCTCTTAGCCTGGAAAGTACAGATAAATTAGAACCTGAATATGTGCGCAGATTCAGTCCCGAACTGCAGCGCTACCGTGCTTTTGTCAACCGCAAAACTGGCAGACGCTACGTTGTAGAAGAATATTTGGATCGCTTTGTTGAAAGAGTCAAAGGCCACATTCGCACAGGAAAAAATTCTATTAATGTCAGTGTTATTACTGATACTCATTATAAAGATCGTAATAGTATGGACTTTTATGGCTGGAACGGCTTAACTCACGTTAACGAATTTTCTTATCTTGATGACTCAGGATTGTTAAGTTTAAAAGTTCATTTGGGTGACTGGATTGATGGTTCCGATACCGGCTTTTTGGGCGAAAGTGAATTAACCAAGTTGCGTGATTCATTTGTTTCCGACAAAGTGCCTTATATGCTGATTAAAGGCAATCATGATGAAAATGATAAATTTGATGAACACCATGATTTAAGTGCTTCTTTTCCTGAAAATGAGTTTGAAGGGATTATGTGGCCTGCTTTGTATAAGCAAAAGGGTGTCCATTATATTTCGCGGCAACACGGGGTTTGTTACTATGATGTGGATGACTTGCGCTTTATTTCCGTTAATACTTCTGATTTGCCTTACTATTTGGATGCCCAAGGCAGAAAAAAGTATGATGTGAAACTTACTTTGGCTGTGAGGGAAGATCAAATTGAAGAAATCATTGAAATACTGGAGCAGTCATCAAATAAGCAAATTATCTTTATGAGCCATGCCAATCCGATTAATCGCAAGGGTTCAAATGCGTTAAAGTATAACGGCCGTTCTCTGCACGAGCTGCTAGTTGCTTTTAATCAGGGTGAAAAAGGACAGATGCATTCCAGCCACGGAATTCCACCAGAGTTTCGTTTAGCTAATGACTTTGATTTTACTAATGTGAAAAATGCGCGTATTATTGCCTACTTTTGTGGTCACAGACATAACGAAGACCAATACCGCATTAACGGAATTCAGTATATCTTGTTTAACTGTTCGGCACTGATGGGTCCTAACCATGCTTTAACCACTAAATATAACAAGAATTGGAAGCGGCAAATTGATCATCAAACAGAATTTGCGGGTTATATTGTCAATATTGACATACAGAGGCATTATATTCAGGCCTTTGGTTATGGCGCTGCCAGCAAACGCAGAATTTTTTATATTTAGTAAAATCGCGACGGGCAATTTGGAAATTGCCCGGCTTTTAGCATATAATAGAAAAGTTAAATTAAAGACAAAAATATACAAAGTAACATAAATTAAGGGAAGATAAGCAATGTGCGGAATTGTTGCATTTTATAATCCAGAAATAAATGATAAACAAGCCGCTATCGGTAAAATGATGGCGGCAATTATGCATCGTGGTCCTGATTCAGATGGTTTTTATACCAACGATAAAGTTGCTTTAGGGTTTAGAAGATTATCAATCATTGATTTACGTGGCGGCAGTCAACCAATATACAACGAAGACAAAACAAAGGCGATTATCTTTAACGGTGAAATTTACAACTTCCAGCCTTTAAGAAAAGAACTGCTTGAGGCAGGTCATACCTTTACCACTAAGTCTGATACAGAAGTGCTGTTGCATGGCTTTGAAGAATGGGGCATGGATGGTCTGCTTAAGAGAGTTCGCGGCATGTTTGCTTTTGCGATTTGGGATGACAATACTCAGACATTGTACGGTGCGCGTGATTTCTTTGGCATTAAGCCGCTCTACTACAGTGATGAGAATGGTCAATTAACGATAGGCTCAGAAATCAAAAGCTTTTTGGCAATGCCTGGTTTTAAAAGACGTTTAAACATTGAAGCGGTTAAACCATACTTGATGAACCAGTATAATGATTTGCATGAAACTTTTTTCAAAGGAATTTATAGATTTCCTGCCGGCCACTGGTTCGAATATAAAGATGGTGAAATGAAAACCCATCAGTACTGGGATGCAGAATATAAGGCCAATACTTTAAGTTTTGAAGAAACCGTCAATAAAATTGACGAAGATTTACACGAGTCAGTTAAATTGCACCATATTGCCGATGTTCCGGTTGGTGCCTTCTTATCAGAAGGAGTAGATTCAAGTTACATCACAAGTATATTAAATCCGGATGATGTCTTTTCAATTTCTTTTGATGATGCAACTTATGATGAAGCTTCAAAGGCCAGAGCTTTAGCTGATATGAAGGGCTGGCATTTCTTTTCTGATAAGGTTAAAGCAGATGAGGCAATGCATGACTTCCCGGAAATGCAGTACCATATGGATGAGCCGGATGCTAACCCGTCAATAATTCCATTATGGTATTTATGCAAGATGGCACGTAAACATGTGACAGTTGCTTTGTCCGGCGAAGGTGCGGATGAATTATTTGCAGGTTACGTTAACTACGGAATGCACACGCACAACAGCATTATTAAAGTTTTTACTTCCCAATGCAAAAAGTTGCCGAAGAAGACTAGGGTTAAACTGGCACACAGAATTAAAAAAATGCCGAACTTCCCCGGTAAGGTTCATTTATATACCAATTTAGCTGAACCAAGTGAATTTTACGTTGGTCAATCAGTTATCTATGACATGGATTATCCGACTATCTTTACATCTGAAGATGCTAACAGTGTTTTAAAGCCATCTTATCGGAATAAATTAACTGTTAACGGGATTTACCAAAGTGACTTTAAAAAAGTAAAAGACCTCGATAATGTCCGGCAGATGCAGTACATTGATCTGCACCACTTTATGCTAAATGATATTGAACAAAAGGCGGATAAAATTTCTATGGCTCATTCTTTGGAGTTAAGGGTGCCATATCTTGATAAAAAGGTTGCGGAAAGAGCCAATTCAATTCCGACTGATTACTTAGTGAACAAGCATGACACTAAGTATGCTTTGCGCAAGGCTTCAGAAAAGGTTTTACCGGATGAATGGGCTAAACGACCAAAATTAGGCTTTCCAACCCCAATCAAAGAATGGTTGCAAGAACCCCGTTTTTATAAACAAGTGCGCGAATTATTCAGTGAAGACTTTGTACAAGACGTTTTCGAGCAGGATAAAATTTTGGCTCTGCTTGATGAAAA
Organism: Lactobacillus kullabergensis; assembly: GCF_000967195.1. GTDB lineage: Bacteria > Bacillota > Bacilli > Lactobacillales > Lactobacillaceae > Lactobacillus > Lactobacillus kullabergensis. Next base: position 1,724,640 of record NZ_KQ033871.1, on the reverse strand, counting down.
CTACAAGGGTGACGGTTCCCATCGTCGACAAATTTGGACTATTTATACATTTTTGGTATGGTATAAATTATTCTTTGTTGATTATGAAGGGACAGTTGCCAAATACCAGCATGTTCAACCAGAAGTTGCCAACTTGATTAAGCAGGGCAAGCTGGTTTAATGAGGAGAACAATTTATTAATGAAACGAAACTTTACGCCAATTTTACTTGGCAGTGACATTAATGTTTACGGCATGGCCCGATCGTTTAACGAGGCATACGGTATTAGCGTAAAGGCGCTGGCTGACAGTCAGCTGGCGGCAACACGTTATTCTAAAATTGTCAGGGTGGAGTTACATCATGGCTTCAGCGAAGATCCCACTTTTATTGAAGTTATGCGTGAGCAAATGAAAATTTACCAGGATCATGAAGAACCGGTAATTTTGATTTCGTGTGGAGACGGCTATTCTGAATTGCTTGCAAAGCATAAGGCAGAATTGGAACAAGTTTTTGTAGTTCCCTATGTTGACTACGATTTATTACAAAAACTAATTTCAAAAGAAAACTTTTACCAGATAGCTGAAGAATGTGGTCTGCCATACCCTAAAACCAAGATTGTGACGATGGCTGATTACAAGGCAGAAAATTATCTGGAACTTCCCTTTGGCTATCCTATGGAACTCAAGCCGGAAGATCCTGTTTCCTGGCTTGATGTGCAGTTTGAGGGTCGTAAAAAAGCTTTTACCATTCATAATGAAACTGAATTGCGCGATATTGTCACTAAAATCTATGAGAATGGCTACAAAGAAGACTTGATTCTGCAGGACTTCATTCCCGGTGATGATTCCAACATGCGGGTGTTAAACGCCTATGTTGATAAGGAGCATCATATCAAGATGATGTGTATGGGTCATCCTTTGCTGGAAGATCCCACGCCCCAGTCAATTGGCAATTATATGGCGATTTTACCTGATTATGATGAAAAGCTGTACGAGCAGGTTGAATCGTTCTTGGAAAAAATCAATTATACAGGGATGGCCAACTTTGACATCAAGTATGATACGCGAGATGGTAAATATAAATTCTTTGAAATCAATCTGCGCCAAGGACGTTCAAGCTTTTATGTAACACTTAATGGTTATAATTTGGCGAAATGGTATGTGGATGACTATGTTTATGACAGCTTAAACGATAAGGAGCCGGTTTACTGCAATAAGTTAAAGTCAAAGCATAAATTGTGGCTGGGTATACCTGTCAATGTGTTTAAGCAATACGCTGTTGATAATGAAGCCAAAAGAATGGCAGAAGAGCTAATCCATGAAGGACGTTATGGTACAACAGTCTTTTATGATCAGGACCGCAATTTTAAGCGGTGGCTACTGTTGAAATATATGTTCCATAATTATAAAGGACGTTATCAAAAGTATTATCAGGAAAATAAGGGTCAATTCTTCTAGGCTCTGGATTAATTAAACAGCAATAAAGATGATTGCAGCAAATCGCTGGTGGTCATCTTTTTTCTCTAAGAATAAAATTATTATTTTGTACGCAAAATACCAGTTCAGCTATTTATTGGGGGTGTTCTTTTTTAATACTTCTTGCTAAACTGGTAAATGGAAACTAAAAAAGAAAGGACTGAATAAATGAAACTTAAACATGGATCTCATGAAGAAACTGAAATTAAGTTACGCTGGCTATTACTGGGGGAGCTGGCCACGTGGATCGGGTCGAGTTTTGTTTGGCCCTTGACTTCGGTTTATTTAAACAAGCAATTACACATCAGCCTTTCTGTAATAGGGGTTGTTTTATTTTGCAATTGTGCCAGCAATGTATTAGGTTCGCTTTTAGCTGGACGCTTATATGACCGTCTGAACCCATACCCACTAATTGTTACAGGATTAGGACTGGATGCCTTTGTTTTGTTCATGATGGCTTTTTTCCATGGCTGGCCGCAATATTGGTTTTGGCTTATTCTTACCGGTTGCATCAGTGGTTGGAATGGCACCTTAATTAACTCAATAGCAACAAGCTTGCGTAAATATTCAGGGCGTTATGTTTTTAATCTGATTTATTTTGCCCAAAATGTCGGTACTGTCACAGGAACGCTGCTGGTAGGATATCTTTACGACTTTTCAATTGAGTTCTTATTTATTTTAGCAGCTTCACTATTTGCCATTGCCTGCGTTAATGCAGCGATTCATTATCGTCCAATTAATACTTTTCACCAAAATCGTAAAAAGAACGGTATTAAAAAAGGCGCGAAGCAAAAGGTTGATCCTATGCCCAAATACAACGTGATGTTAATGGTAGGATTCTTGATTTCCTTGGCTGTGACATGGCTAATGTACATGAATTGGGAGTCTAACCTGTCAGTTTACATGGTTTCATTAGGAATACCTTTCCATTTGTATAGCTTGTTATGGACCCTAAATGGTGCTGTAATAGTCATTATTCAAGTGATTTTGGCACGCTATCCTAATTTGTTTAAGAACTTGTTTCAGCAAATTATTTTTGGAACGCTCATGTTTGCAATTTCTTTTGCCACGTTGATTTTTGCCAAAGATTTTGCCCACTTTGCACTATCAATGTTTATCCTGACTATGGGTGAAGCGACTGCATTTCCAGCTGTTCCGGCATACATTAACGATTTATCTCCGGCAAACAGCAAGGGCAAATATCAGGGTGAAATTAATGTTGCCCGTGGCATTGGTCAGGCTTTTGGTCCATTATTTGGCGGCATGATAATTGATCGTGCGGGTTACATTCCATTCTTTATTATTGCTGCCTGTGGTATTTTTCTGATGGTACTGCTCTTATTGCCATTGCACGCAAAATTGCACAAGCATATCACGCTTTATAAGTAATTTTGTAAAATTTTTTTAATGTTAAGGGTATAATTAGAATGATAATATTAATTTAGTCTATTTTTAATTTAGATAAAAAAGGGAGGACTCTCTGAATGAATAAAAACTTCGCAGTTCGAGGCGGTAGTGGTAATATCATCGAACCTAAGCTTGATGCACGCCCGCAGGACAACCTATACCTTGCTGTTAACTCAGAATGGATTGAAAAAACTAAGATTCCGGAAGACCGGTCACGAATGGCCTCGTTTGATGGTATCGATGTTGACGTTGAAAAGCATTTGATGCAGGATTTTGCTGATTTTGCTGCTGGAAAAAAAGAATTACCAAATGTACCTGATTTTGATGAAGCCGTTAAGTTATACAAATTAGCTAGAGATTTCGATAAAAGAAACGCTGATGGAGCTGCACCAATTAAGTCAGACTTGGAACTTCTTGATGGCATTAAGGATTTTTCTGACTACAACTTAAATGCGCCTGACTTAGCAACTTTTGCCACACTTCCATTTAGCTTTGGCGTTTCGCCTGACATGAAGAATACCAAAGTTAATGCTTTGTATTTTTCTGGTCCTGGAACTTTCTTGCCTGACACTACAACTTATCAAACTCCTGATGCACCAAAACTATTAGACATTTTGCAAAAGCAATCGGTTAAGCTTTTAACCATGGCTGGTATTGATCAAGCTAAAGCAGAAAAATATGCAGAAGATGCTATTAAATTTGATGCTAAGCTATCTAAGATCGTTAAGTCTACAGAAGAGTGGGCAGATTATCCTGCTACTTACAATCCAATGAAGATTGCTGACTTTGAAGCTAAGTTTAATCAGTTTAAGATTGCTTACTACTTGAAAGAAGCAATTGGCGAAGAACCAGAACGAATTATTGTTGAAGAACCACGCTACTTGGATCACATTAACGAAATTATCAATGAAGAAAACTTTGCTGAAATCAAAGGCTGGATGTTGGTTAACTTTATTAACGCGGCTGCTGACTCCTTGTCACAAGAGTTTCGTGAAGCAGCGTTTCCATTTAGTCAGGCTCTTAGTGGTCAACCTCAATTGACAAGTGGTGAGAAACAGGCTTACTACATAGCAAATGATTCATTTAGCGAAGTAGTTGGCGTTTATTATGGTCAAACTTACTTTGGTAAAGAAGCTAAAGAAGACGTTGAAGACATGATTCACCGTATGCTTGAGGTTTACAAGGAACGTTTGCAGAATAACGATTGGCTTTCTGAACAAACTAAGAAACGTGCAATTATTAAACTTGATGCTTTGGTATTAAAGATTGGTTATCCAGATAAAATCGAAGAAATTTACAATCGTTTGAAGGTAATTCCAGCTAATGAGGGTGGCAGCCTCTATTCAAATGAACGTGCATTTACTATTGTGCAGCAAAAGTACAACATTGAACAATTGCACAAGGAAGTTGATCGAACAGTTTGGGCAATGCCTGGTAACCTAGTCAATGCCTGTTATGACCCTCAAAGAAATGATCTGACTTTCCCTGCAGCAATTTTGCAGAAGCCATTTTATGATTTGAAACAAGACAGAGCGGCCAACTTTGGCGGAATCGGTTCCGTAATTGCTCATGAAGTTTCCCATGCCTTTGATAACAATGGTGCTCAGTTTGATGAATTAGGCAATATGACTAATTGGTGGACTGATGAGGATTATGCTGAATTCAAGAAACGGACACAAGCTGAAATTGACTTGTTTGACGGTATAGAATATGGACCAGTTAAACTCAATGGTAAGCAAATAGTTTCTGAAAATATTGCTGATCAGGGTGGCTTGACTGCTGCTGTTGAAGCTGCCAAGAACGAAAATGATGATTTGAAGAAACTATTTGAAAACTTTGCACGCATTTGGGCTAATAAGCAATTGACTGAATCAATTAAGAGTCAAACTGCTGTTGATGTTCATGCGCCTGGTCCACTGCGGGCTAATGTTCAAAGTCAATGCCAAGATGACTTTTACAAAGTCTTCGATGTTAAACCAGAAGACGGCATGTGGCTCGACCCAGAAAAACGAGTACATATTTGGTAATTAATATTAAAAATAAAAACATTGTTCCAA
>NZ_KQ033871.1:1640670-1718972 GCF_000967195.1 Lactobacillus kullabergensis | reverse complement strand
TCAGAACAATGTTTTTTGTTAACTTAATTATAGAGAATAGAAAAATCGCTTTAACTAAAAATAGCACCTGTGAAATTAATTCACAGGTGCTATTTTATATTATTCAAATTCTTTATTCTTTAGATTGGAATAGTCGCGCGGTGCAACTCTCTTAATATGCAGGTTATGTCTTGGTTTACCTAAAATGAGTGGTACTTCCTCGACTACAGTGTCGGTGTATTCCAACCCAAACCATGAAGCTGGATTAGAAGAGAGGTTTTGTAACCAAACTCGTGCCTTTAACATAACTTTTTCAAAGCCTTTAAGTCTGGTTAAAGGACTGACAACTTCATTAACAATTACAAATGAGAAGTCGCCAACTTTACGACCGGGAGTTGTAGTGTATTCCTGAGGCTGTGCTTCGATAGTACCATCTTTAATTAAATCATGGACAATCTGGCGCAGGTAAACATTAACACTGGTTTGTTTTTTGAAACCAAGGTAGAGCTGAACGTTAATGACATTCTTAGTACCAAAAGTATTAACAGCATATCTGGCTGTGAAAGGTTCATTCGTGATGTTAACTGTCACAAACCAATAGGCCTGAGCACGTTTAGGTCTTTTATCCAAGATGGAGTACATAATTTCACGTTTGATAAATTTATTGTATTTAACTTTAGCCATGTAAACTAAGTTAGTGGCGTAAGTGGGATAATCATCATCGTGGCTTAAATCCGTCAGCATATCAGTGTATTCGTCCAAACGGACATAGGTATGAGCACCTTCATGCTTGTCACGAACTTTATTGCCAAAGTACCAGATGAACATAATAACGCCAATGAAACCGGCAATTAAGACGGTGACGTAGCCACCATGCATAAACTTGGTCAAACTGGAAATCAAGAACATGCCTTCAATAAAGCCAAAGGCTATTAAAAAGCAAAGGCGTAAAATTAATGGATGATGCTTTGAACCTAAGTATTCAAAGAGCAGCAGGGTAGTCATTAACATTGTGACTGTGATTGACAGACCATAAGCTGCTTCCATATGTTCTGAAGTCCGGAAGAAAATTACTATAGCGATAGTTGCCACGCAAATCATTTTGTTTACGGAAGGAATGTAAATTTGTCCATGCTTAGTAGTAGGATAATTAATATTCATCCGTGGTAAAAATTTCAGACCACTAGCTTCAGATACTAATGTAAATGAACCGGTAATTAAAGCCTGAGATGCAATAATTGCGGCAACCGTAGCCAAAATGATGGCAAAAAGTCGTAAATCTCCTGGTACAGCTTCAAAGAATGGATTCAGTTCACCACCATTTGTCTGGTAATGTGGATTTTGCAGAATCCAAACTCCCTGACCAAGATAATTTAAAGACAGGCAGAGAAAAACATAAGGCCATGATCCGCGAATATTTTCTTTACCAACATGACCGACATCAGAATATAGTGCTTCTGCACCGGTAGTGGCCAGAAAAATTGAACCTAAAATGAAGATGCCGGCTTTATTAGATGGACTAAAAAGAACTTTAATAGCCCAAACTGGATTCAGTGCTTCTAAAATTGACCAGTCATTAGCCATATTATAGATACCGATAATGCCTAAAAATGTAAACCAGACAAACATTATAGGACCAAATGCTTTACCAATGCTGCTGGTGCCCAGCATTTGAATTGAAAATAGTACCAGCAATATCGCAATTGTAATTATGATTACAGCATTTTGGTTAGGCACCGGTACGCTTGAACCAAAGTGCATGTTCTTCAGTCCCTCGATTGAGGTTGTGACAGTCACGGCCGGCGTCAATGTCCCATCAGCTAATAGGGCTGCTCCACCAATTAGTGCCGGCATAACAAGCCATTTGGCTCGCTTACGTACCAAAGCATATAATGCAAAAATACCACCTTCACCACGGTTGGTAGCTCTGAGCGCAATCATGACGTATTTAACGGTGGTTAGCAGTGTGACTGTCCAAAAAATGAGCGAAATTGATCCTAAAATCAGTTCACGATCAACATTGGCAATGCCACCGTTGCCTGTAACGATTGACTTCATTACATAGAGCGGACTAGTTCCGATATCACCATAAACGATACCGATGGTAATTAATAGACCGGCAGCTGAAATCCGCTTCGTCTTTTTATCCATAGTAATTATGTACTCCCATAGACAATATTGAAATATTCATTTTTAAGTAAAAAAGAATGTCAGTGTGGCATTCTCATTCAAGTATCTATTTTGTTCTTTTTTTTGCTTTAGTACAAGTAAATTATGATAAAGAAGTTGAAATTTTACTGCGACGTTCTTCGTACCAGTTATCCCAATCTTTATATGTTGTCATTTTTTCTGCATCAACACCATCTTTAGCAGCAATTTCGTCAATCATGCTTTGGAAATTCTGAGCATGGTATTGCAAAACGTGTTTAACTAATTCTTTGCGAGTGAATTTAATGTTATTAAGCAGATAGTGGTTGATGTCAACCATGTTGGAATTGGTATCATATAAGTTCATGATTTCCAAATCGCGCTGGTTAAACTGAGCAATGTAAAAGTCAGCGAAAACTTTAAGGTAATCCGGTTGCTCTGCAAACTCTTCTTCTGGCATGGTTGTCCATTCAGCGTCAGGCATCACAACCTTGATTTCTTCTTCTTTATCCTTTTTTTCTTGTTCTTTTTCGTTATCTTTTTCTTTGCTATTATTTTCTTTTTCAGTCAAAGCAGACACTCCTTTAATAAAAATAGGAAACGTGAAAGTCAATAGTCATTTTACAGAGTTTAGACTATAAAAGCAACTATTGGAGCAATTTAACCTCTATATATGGTAGTTTTTAATAATATTAATAAAATTATAGCATTTTGCACAACTGCAATAAAATAGATAAACCGGCTAAATAAAAACCGTCCCATGTAACGATCAGGACGGTTCAGCATATTAAGTTTAGTCTATTACTGTTTGTTAGGGCTTAAGATAGTTTTGAATATCTTGTTTGGTAATTTTGCTTGGTTTAGTTCGACCAGACTTTCTGTAAAGATCGATCAAATCCTGCGGACTCCAAGACATTGAGTCATAGCCAAACTTGCCTACACGTTTACGCAGCTGTGCTATTTGCTTATTAGTAACTGTTTTACCATGTACCTTATGGTTGCCTATGGAACCTTCACCAGTTTTACCAGCATTGCCAGTATCTGGTCCTTTGCCTGAAATTGAATTGTAGCTTTGACTTGAGGAACCATTATTATTTTCTTTAGCAGCTTTTTGGTTATCTTTGAGACCTTTTTCTGCTTTTGTCTTGTACTGACTGTAATATTGTTCATCAATATAAGGCAGATCCAGCACCTTTTGGTATTGGTCAGCTGCATTAAGATATTGCTTAGCTAATTCCGCTTGGGATGCAGCGAGGAAGATTGGTTGAATTTCATGTTCATAATTATCTTGAACATCTTCGATAGTAGTCTTTAATTTTTTACCTTGTTTTACTAAAACTGCATAGCCGTTTTTTCTTTGAATTACATTGGCAGTTTCGTTTAACGCATCATTATATTTGCCTTTTTTAGTTGCGTTAATTGCGGAAATCATATTGTCCGACTGGTTTTTATAAGCTTTAGCCTGGTCAGTCTTCTTGATACTGAAAGCTTTGGCAAATGCAGAGCTTGCTTCTGAATAGTCCTTATCAGCAACCGCATTTTTACCAGTAGTCATTGCACTATTATAGGAAGCTTCAACTTTATCATTATTGGATTTTTGTGTTGCGTAAAAAACGCCACCACCAATAGCGATAATTACTACTGCTACAATCGTACCAATTGTCGTTTTTTTCATAATAGGAATTTATCCTCCTTACTAATACTTAGTTTAATTATAGATGGTTTAAGCAGATTTGACTACTCAATGGTGTTTTTTCACCTTTACGTGACCATTTTTTAAGAAAAAATGTTACATTTTGCCGCCCATTTTCGTTAGTAATAGTGTAAGACATCTGGCGCGCGGGTTGATTACACTATTAAGAAAAGGAAGAAAGATAATATGAATTTTGCATTATTAGAACAATCAGTCCAATACACATTTTTAAATTCTAAATACAGTAAAGACGGTACTAAATCACGAATTCTAAAGAACGTTAGAGAAGGAGCAACAGCTGGCAGTTTGGCTAAAGTAGGTGCAGCTTTAGCACAGCTTCAGGGTGATGATCTGGGCGCAGCGACTTTAATTCAAAGACAAGGTATCCCTATTGGTGATGAATAATAAAATTTCGCAACTAAAAATGATTAAGACAGGAGCAAATAATATGGTAACTAAGACCAAAACTTTACAATTAGTATTTCTAAACGGTGCAAACAAAAAGGTTAATTTGTCTTTACCAGATGCTGCCACTAATTTGGCAGGTACAGAAGTAAAGAATGCAATGGAAATAATAGCAAATGCAAAAGCATTTGCGCAAGAAGGAGTGGATCTGTATAAAACTCCACAATCTGCTTCATATGTTGAACGAACTGTTACTAGTTTGTTCGATAATACTCAGGGTCAGTCAATGTAACCTGCAGTTTTTGGAGACAATTAAAGAAACGATAATTAAAATCAAACAATTTTGCGGTAAAAATAATTAGTAAAGATAGAAAATCACGTCAAGGCAGGTTTGGCGTGATTTTTACTTTATTCCAAATTATTTTGTTATTATTTTGTAAAATTTAATAGAAAATAAAATAACTTTATTAACTTTGTTAGCGGCAAAAAACATTGAATGTAGTGCTGTTAAGGGCTTAAATAATTTTTGCAAAATAAAAAATAAGCTGTAAAGCTGTAAGCGTTTGTTACAAAAGTATGTTAAATAACTACATGTCTTGCAATTTGAGCAAAAGGTAGGTACAATAAGAAATGTGGTAAGTAATAGCTATGCTTCAGGTTCGAATGCCTGTACGCATGCGCGTTCTTCAGCTCGAAAGCTACCTCATAAGAGTTATAAACTTATGAATTCGGCTTGAAGGGTGTTGTAACAATGTAGGCTCATCACGACTGAACCTATAGCCTATTACTATTTTGTATATACACAAGGAGGAAAGACCACATGAAGAAAAATTTAAGAATTGTTAGTGCTGCTGCAGCTGCTTTATTAGCTGTTGCTCCAGTCGCTGCAGCCGGTGTATCAACAGTATTTGCTGATACTAATGTTACTGTTGAAGGTGGTACTGCACAAAGTTCTACAAACAAAGCTACTTTGAAGTTATCTTTAACTAATCTTGCTAGTTTAGCAGTTAATGATCCTGCTTCAAAAGCTACTGCTTCACTTTCTACACCAGTTTTACCAGCTGGTGCAAATGTTGCAGTATCAAAGGCTCAAATTTATACTGCTGTTGCTGACGCTACTGGAAATGATAAAGGTAAGGTTGGTTCAGGTGACGCTGTAAAGCAACTTGATAATTTAAGCACTACTTACTATGTAGCAGTTAAAGTTACAATAACTGGCTTATCTGCAAGCACTGACTACGCAATTACTGCTAATGGTACTACTACCACTGTTAGGTCAGACGCTACTGGTACAATTGCTAACTTTGGTATTGTTAGTGATGGCTTTACTCTTAATGACACATCTAAGCTTGGTTCTCCTTACCTTAAGGAAAACCGTGCAGGTGGTAAGGCTGTACAGAATGGTTCAGTAAATCTTGGTAATGGACAATACAGTGTTGCTGCTGTTGTAGCCGCTATTAGGGGTAAGTATGCAGCTGACGTTACAGATGGCTCTGCTAATAAAGCAACTGCTAGTTTCGCTCACTTGACACAAGATGTTCGTGATGCAGTTAAGGCAGCAGGTATTACAACTAAAGCTGATGCAAACGAAAGCTTTGACAAGCCTGCAGCTCCATTTAGCATTACTGTTAACTTGAGTGCAACTAATGGTAGGACTAGTACTGCTTTAATTACTGTTGATCCTAATTCAACTGTTGCTGACTCTACTTATCCTAGAATTAGTTACTATGTAAAGGGTCATACTAAAGTAACTGTTCCATCTGCTAATGGTCAAGATGCTTCAACTACAATTGATTCAGTTGACGATCTTGTTGATGCATTAAATAATGAATTTAGCTTTAACTATGTACCAGTTAACGGTGTAGTTGATACTGCTTCTATTAAGAGAGCTTTCACTGCACAAGTAAGTGAAGCTAACACAACTGTTTTGGACACTACTGTGGATGTTTCTAAAGTCAACACTAAGGTTGCCGGTAGATACCCAGTTACCGTAAGTGCAACTAATGCTGACGGTAAGACTACTAAAGTTACCTTCATGTTAACTGTTGGTGCTAAGGGTGCTACTTACAAGACTGTTCAATCAGATGGTGACGTTCCAGTTTACAAGATTGACGGTAACAACGTAACTGACTCAAAGACTACTGTTAAGAATGGTGACACAATTGCTGTCTTTGGTGACCCAATCAAGGTTGGCGAGAAGTCATACACTCGTATTAACAGTGCTGACTCAGACCTTTACGTAGAAAGCAAGTATGTTGACGGTTCATTCAAACCTGCAGACAAGGTTAAGAAGACTGTTATGCACAACTCATACATCTATGACAAGGATCACAAGCGTGTTGGTACTGACATGTTACGTGCTTACTCCACTGTTGAAGTAATCGGTGCAGCTACTAAGCTTGCTGACGGTAGCTTGGTTTACCAAATTGCTGATAACCAATACGTAATGGCTGACAACATTGATGGTACTTCACGTACATTAAGCCACAACGCTTATGTATACAAGACCAGCAAGAAGCGTGCTAACAGAAAAGTATTGAAGGCTGGTTCAAAGGTTACTACTTTTGGTTCACCTTACACATTCAAGAATGGTAAGGCTTACTACAGAGTTGGCGGACCTGCTAAGCAATACGTTAAGGTTGCAAACTTTGCTAAATAATTAGTCTTACAGCTAATTTAGAAACAGGAGCGATTATATCGCTCTTGTTTTTTTGTGCTTTTAAATTATGTTTACCTGTGATTGAGCTATGCAAGCGATAACATTTCCAGTATAATAGTATTCGTCTACTTTAATTAAAGGAGAGGAATGAATTGTTAAAAAAAGAAAGTGATATCTGGAACCTGCCTAGTGGACATAAATATCGTTTTTGGTCGCAAAAGCTTTTGCGTCAAAGAATTGGGATAGATCGAGAAATAGATAAATACTTGATTGAAGATAAATTTTATTGTGTAAATCCTGCAACTATTGCTTTATATCAATTTCAGAAGCAACCACTTTTAGGTAAGTACAAAAGTGTAATTTTTGACTGTGATCAAGGGATTGTTTTAAGTTGTCGCAGCACTCAAGCGCATCTAACATCTTTTGCTCAGAATTGCCTGTTGGCAGGCCTGGAATTTCAAAGAGAATTTGCACGCAAGATTAATTTAGTCGGACACAACGTGATTGCCACAGGTCGCTTAGCTTATTTTTCCTTGCGTAGCTACAATACTGGTAATATTGACTGGATTGCTTTGCATAATATGGCAAGTTTTTCGTCATTGCAAAATAATGTAACTGCTTTTGAATCCGTGACAGTTAATCGCTTTAGCTATATTTTCACGTATGATAACTGCAGTCGTCATATTCCCCGCAAAGTTAGCGATAGTTTATTTTTTAATCACGCACTTTACCTTCTGGGTACAGTACATTTAAAAAGTAATTTAGGCTGGCGGGTCAAAAGTTCTGTTGGAAATTCTCTTATTGATCAGTCTTCTTACTTTCATCCACACCAATCTCTGGAAGAAATATCATTAAAAAAAGTAATGACCGAATTATTAGATAAAAAGCATGCTCGGTATGGCAATTTATTAGCTGATTATTATGAATTACCGTTAATTTCTGATGCTCACAAGTCTGCTTATTTAAACAGTAAACGACCAGATACTCTTTTTTAAGAAAATGCACGATCTTTCTGAAGTTCGTGTATTTTTTTGCTCTTTTTTCACCCGTAGATTTATTGTAATTATGATATATGAGAAAAGCCTAAGGAAACTAAAAGCAAAAGTTAAATGCTTATTAATCTAAATGCTAATAACTTAATATTATGTTTTTTAAATTTTAAGCAAAATTGCTAATCTATAAGAGCACAAGCGCTTGTGACATATTTGAAACAGAGGAATGTCACAAATGAAGATTAGTAGAGAAGCATTTATAACTGCATGGCAGAATCAGAAATTAGTCAGAGGCGCATTGAAGTACGCCCACGTCAGAATGGACTATACTAATTACGAAGACTTTTTGCAGGAAGGTATAATAATTTACGCAGAAATGTTAACGAGGTTAGCAGGCAGAGCAAGAACTGAAGTTGATCGGCTTAGTTTTCGCAAAATTATCTGGCATACTTTGGACTTATTGCGTAAGCAAAAGCGAATAACTGAGCAAGAAATTGCTTTTGACTCTGCTGAACAGGTAGGGTTGCTGGATAACTGGAATAATCATTTGGCACTTGAAAAAGAGTTAGCCCAAATGACAGAGGTTGAACGTATTTTGTTCATAGATCATTTGCTGGGTGGACAGACAATCAGTGCTTTAGCTGAAAAGACTGGTATTAATCGAGTACAGCTTCAAAGATCGAAACGAGATCTTTTGTATCATTTACGGGAAGTCTTAGACAAATAAATTACTATTTGTAATATTAAAACTGACAATATTACTTTTTGACTACAAATAAGCAGATTCTATTGTTAATACTTTAATTGCCCGATACAATAAAGATGTCGGTTAAGGAGGAAATTTTATTTATGAAGAAAAAACTAATCACTGGTTTTTCAGCAGCGGTGCTTGGTGCATCGCTCTTGATTCCGGTTACCAACAACTTAATTGCCACTTCTCCAGCAAAAGCTGAGACAGTATCTGCAACAAATGCAGATGAAACAACATTTTTAAATACTGCTGTTAAGCAGGCACAAAAAGTTTCTAAAAAATATGGGTTATACCCTTCAGTTATGATTGCACAGGCAATTGTGGAATCTAACTGGGGCAAATCAGGTTTGGCCGTTAATGCCAATAATTTATTTGGAATGAAGGCTGATGACAGCTGGCAAGGAGCAACCTATTCTTCTAAAACACGTGAAGAAGACAAAAATGGCAAGAGCTACTACGTGACAGCGAAGTTTAGGAAATACGATTCCTATCAGGACTCTTTTGATGATAATGGTCAAAAACTTCGTTTAGGTGTTACCTGGCAGCCAGAGCGCTACAAAGGAGCATGGCTTGAAAATGCTGCTTCTTATGCAGATGCCACCAAGGCTTTAACTGGTACATACGCTACTGCTAATAATTACAACACTATTTTAAACACCAGAATAACCACTTCGAACTTAACGCAATACGATCCTAAGATATCGAACACCAGTAAATCTTATGTTGTTAAAAAAGCCGGTGCCACTTATGCTTGGCCAACTGACCACTCAGTATCTGCCAAAACCGATTCAGTTGCTAAAGGCGATGCAGTTACTGTAACTAAGACCATTACTTTTTATAATGGTAAAAAGCGCTTGTACATTGCCGGTAAGGGCTGGGTTAACGATACTATTTTAAATATGGGCAGTGCTCTTCCACCGGCTTCTCAAGCTCCAAAGGGTGAGAAAAAAGTTAACAAGACTTTGATGCATAACGCTTATGTTTATAATTCCAAAGGCAAACGCGTAAAAAAAGTTAAGGCAATTAAAGTAGGCAACACCGGCAAGGTGATTGCTACCTATGGCACTAAAACTATTAACGGTAAAAAGTATTATCGCATTGGTGAAAATCAGTACATTGCCAGTGGCAATATTGACGGCACTATGAGACTTCTCAAGAAAAATGCTTTTGTTTACAACGACTATGGCAATCGTGACAATAAAAAGGTGTTAAAGAAGGGTCAATCCATTGCAACCTACGGTGGAGCAATTTCAATATACGGACTTAAATATTATAGGGTAGGCATTCACCAGTATGTTAAGAAAGGCAATTTTTAGACAAAGGTAATTTCTCACAAACGAAATAAGGAATGAAAATTTAGATGAAGATAAAGAAACTAATGACTACTGTTGCTATCGGAGTAGGTTTAGTTGCACCTATTTTTAACGTCAGTCAATCTCAGGCGGTAGAGGCTGCCTCTATTAACTCGATTGCTAAACAAAACAGCTATGTTGACGTTACTTTTTTATATAAAATGCTCCAGACACAGAACATTAAGTATAACAAATTTTACGCCAAAGGCAATAAGATTAAGTACAGAAAAGGAAAGCCGGAAGGCATTGTAATTCACGAAACTGCAACTCCCGGGGCATCCGCATATAATGAAGCTATTTACTTTAACCGTGAATGGAAAAATATGTACTCTTATGTCCACGCTTTTGTTGATCACAAACAGATTATTCAGATGATGACTCCAGGATATGGTGTCTGGGGTGCTGGAGCAATAGCCAACAACCGCTTTATTCAAATTGAACTTTGTCAAGAAACTACCAGAAATAAATTTGCCAAAAGTGTCAATAACGATGCCATTTATGCGGCAAAGTTGTTGCACCGCTATAACATCAAGCCCTCTAATGCCTCTAATACTGGTAAAGGAACAGTCTGGTCCCATCATGCAGTATCGCGCTTTTTAGGAGGAACTAATCATACCGATCCTGACGGCTACTTCAAAAAATGGGGTTATTCGATGAATGACTTTTACTCACTTTTGAAGTACTATTACGATTTGCAGGCAGCAGAAACCGTAACTTCTACCACTCCTGATGACAGCACAGTTACCAACGATTCATCAAATCCAGCAAATGCAACTGACCCAAGTGAATCAACGAATACTCCTGCAACAGGTTCTGATCCTGTTTCTCAAGCGCCTACTGGTAAGAAAACTTTGATGCATGATGCTTATACATATGATGCTCAAGGTAAACGTACTAATGCGGCATTAAAAACTGCGGGAACAGTTGTAACCGTGGCACAAGAAAAGATGATAAATGGTAAAAAATATTTGCAAATTGGTAAAAATGAATACGTTGTAGCCAGCAACATCGTTGGTTCTAAGCGTGTATTAACTCATAATGCCTATATTTACGATACTACCGGAATTCGTATTGGCACTACCAAGCTTTTGCAGGGCAAATCCGTTAGGACATATGGTGGTCGTGTTAATATTAATGGTAATAAGTACTATCCAATTGATACTAATCGCTTTGTTAAAGCAGCCAATTTTTAATTGAAGAAACAGGTCATGATAATTATCGTGACCTGTTTTTATGTGCAGCAGAATTTTAATTAATTGATTTTTGAAAGCTATGAATACTTGCTACCCTTTTTATTTTCTCTGCTCGTCAATATTTTGTATAATCGACTAAGAATAAATGAGGAGGTAATCCTGGTGGCACAGTTGTCTTTATTCCTAGTTGTTTTGTTTGCCTTAATTGTTCCTATTTTAATGGCACGATTAAAGGTAAATGCTGTTCCTACAGCCGTTGCAGAAATTATCATTGGTATTATTCTTGGTGCAAGTGGTTTTAATATTGTACAGCCAACGCATGACCTCGCTTTTTTATCAAATTTGGGCGTCATTTTGCTATTATTTTTGTCAGGGATGGAAATCAACTTTGATTTGCTGAAACCAAAGCATAAACAAGAAAAAAAGCCGGATCAGATATCTCCCTTTAAAATTGCTTTAGAAGCATTTTTAGGTGTGGCTCTTTTATCTGTTTGCCTGGCATTAGTTTTAAAATGGTTTGGCTTATTTGGCGATACGATGCTTGCAACCATTATTTTCATGACTATTGCACTGGGAGTAGTAATTGCGACCTTAAAAGAAAAAGACATTTTAAATAGACCGATAGGTCAGACGATTTTATTAACTGCGGTTTTGGGAGAAGTAATTCCATTAATGCTGCTGACGGTTTATGCTGCGATTAATGGTGGCAATACCAGACAATTGTGGCTTATTATTTTGCTCTTTGGCGTGGCTATTTTACTGTTGTGGCACTTTAAGCAGCCTTATCTGTGGTTTGTTAAAGTAACCAAGTCAACTACGCAGTTAGATGTTCGTTTAGCCTTTTTTCTAATTTTCGCTTTGGTAACAGTTGCTGAAAGGGTCGGAGTAGAAAATATTTTAGGAGCCTTTTTAGCTGGCATTGTAATGAAATTACTGGAGCCTAGTCAGGAAACTGCTGATAAATTGACTTCAATTGGTTACGGCTTCTTTATTCCTATTTTCTTTATTATGACGGGAGTTAAACTCAATTTAAAATCACTTTTGGCACATCCCAGCTCATTAATTCTGTTACCAATATTAGTTCTGTTTTTATTTCTGGCAAAATTGCCTGTTGCATTAGTTTATGCCAGAAAGTTTGGTTTAAGAAATGGTTTTGCGGGTGGTTTTTTGACCGCTACTACGATCACCATTGTTTTACCGACTTTAGCGGTAGCCAGAAAACTAAATGTTATTACGCGCTTGCAATCTGATGTTTTTATTCTGGCCGCTGTGATAGTTTGCATTTTTTGTCCGATACTTTTTAATGCAATATTTAAGTTAAAAGCAGAGGATCGTATCAAGGAAAAAGTGGTAATTATAGGCACTAATGCTTTAACAGTTCCAGTCATGCTTGATTTGCATGATAATTGGTATTCAGTTCAAATGTATACTACCAGTAGTGAACACTATAATATTTATAAGAGCCGTGTGCCAGATTTAAAATTACTACCTAAGCTGGATGAAGAAAATTTGAGACAATCTGACGCTTTTGCTGGGAATATTTTTGTTGCGGCTATGAGATCTGACGAAACTAATTTGCGACTGGGGCAATTGGCAAAATCTAAGGGAAATTTCAAACGGATTATTATTTGTCAAAAGCGTGCTGACATTGCCAAGGTCGGGCAATTGCGCAGCAGTGGCATGGAAGTTTTTGATTTAAGCAATGTTACTTCATCACTGCTGCGAGCACTGATAGAATCGCCCGCTGTTTATAATGTGATGAGCGATACCAAAAATGCTGTCTATTCTGTTGTTGTCCGCAATAGGCAGTATTCAGGTCGTCAATTGATGGATTGGGATATAGCAAGTGATATCACCGTCAGCCGTATTCGTCGTGGACAAGAATGGCTGGTTCCACATGGGCATACAGTTATTGAAATGGGAGACGAATTGATATTTACTTCTAAATATCAGGTTGCTGACCGTATTCGCAGGGTTGTAGGCAATAAGTAATTTTGTTAATTAAAAAAGCAGTTTGCCGATATGACACTTTATTAGAATTTAACTAAGGACTAACTTTCTTACGATAGGAGTTAGTCCTTTTTGTGTGTCACATTTTGATAAATTGTAAAAGTATAGGAGATAATTTGATATTATTAAAAAGCACACCGTTTAATTGCAATATACAAAATGTTTGCTGTAAAAATAGCAAAAATTAGAAAAATTTTTCCGAGCGTATATGACAAAAAATAATAATTTATTAAAACTATAGTCTTTTTTTTGGGTGTTTATAGTGCTAAAATTAATCCTATGTAACTCAGTAAGAGTTATAGCGTTCTTAAGTCTGTTTAGCTAGGGGCGTCGAATTTGTCAATGAAAAAGGAAGGCTCAAAAAAATGAGTAAAAATAGTTTTTATAAGAAAATGATAGTTTCAGTAGCTGGTGCATCATTATTAGCTGTTGGTGTTAATCAGTTACCAACCAACGCTTTAAGTAGTGCCCCAACTGAAGTTAGTGCAGCTAAGAAGGCCGCTAAGACCAAGAAAGTCGGTGCTAATTCTGCTGTTTACAAGTTAAAGGGCAAGAAATTAGTTAAGACTAAGAAGACACTTAAGGTTGGTCAAAAAGTAACTGTTCTTGGCAAAAAGACTGTTAAGGGCAAGGTTTACTACAAAGTTGGCAAGAACCAATATGTCAAGGCTGTAAATGTTACTGGTAAGGCAGCTAAAGTAGCTAAGAATACTGTTTTGGTTACCAGAAGTGGCAAAGCTTTGAAGAACGGTAAAGTTCGTAAGGGTCAAAAAGTAACTGTATTTGGTGCAGCTGTTACCATTAAGGGCAAGAAGTACTACTCAACTTTAGCAGGATACATTAAAGTAAGTGCTTTAGCTAAGAAGAAGACTTCAACACCAACTTCAACCCCATCAACTAGTTCAACTGGTTCTAACAGCTCTAACGGCTCAACTAGTTCAACTGGCTCAAACGGTTCTAACGGCAGTTCAGCAGGCTCAAATAGTTCTACTGGTTCTAACGGATCAACTGGTTCAACTAGCTCAAACGGTTCAGCTGGTTCCAACAGTTCAACAGGCTCCAACGGATCAACTGGCTCAGCTAGTTCAAACGGCTCAAACGGCAACTCAACAGGCTCCAACAGTTCATCTGGCTCGGCTAGCTCAAACGGTAATTCATCTAGCTCAGCTAGCTCAACCCCTTCAAAGTAATGAGTAATCATTAATTTGCTTTTTATATTAAATTATTGAGTAAATTTAATATAAAAGATAAAGAGGTCTTTGATTTTGTTAAAAAAACTTGCTTTTACAGGTTTTTTCAAGATTCTCTGACCTCTTTTTTGATACAAAAAAACGCAACTTCCTCAACTGGAGAATTGATTGCGTTTTTTAGTCAATAATATTAATTATTAGAAACAGACTGCTTTGCTTTGGCTAATACATCCATGACAGCTATGCTATGCTCGTATAAATCTTTAGCTTTCTGTGTATCGTGGGTATCAATAATTTTCACAAAGTCCCTAAATTCACTTGCCATTCGGTGGTCAAACTCGTTAAAGTTGAACTCACTGTCATCACCGTTTCTGTGTTCAACCGTGAAATTTTTAATAACACCAGTTGAACCATCAAAGTAGATGGTTCCTTTTTCACCCTCAATAAATGATCTTGGAGTAGTATAGCTGTCTTTTGCAGCAATTAAAACTGCTTGTTTATCAGGATAAACTAAATTAAGTATGCCCGAAGTATCAACTTGTTTTTGCATTACTGGATAATATTGTACTTTTTCCGGCTTACCGAACAAACCAACTGCCAAGTGAATATTGTAAATGTTCAAATCTGTTAGGGTTCCACCATCTTTAGCAGGATCGAATACAGGAGCAATTTTGCCTTGCAAAAAATCATCATAGCGACTGGAATATTGCGTATAGTTTAAAGAAATAATGTGAATAGGTGCAATTTCAGCTAATTGCTGTTTAATCGCTTTGAAATTTGGCAAGTGAATATTTGTGATAGCTTCAACTATGATTAAATCCTTTTTGTCAGCTATTTCTTTAAGTTCTTCAGCTTGAGCAACAGTTTCTACATATGGTTTTTCACAAATAACATTTTTGCCTGCAAGAAGAGCTTCTTTTACGATTTCATAATGTAAAGAATTAGGTACGGCTACATAAACTGTGTCGACATTTTCATCATGACACAACTGTCCGTTATCAGCAAATACCTCTTTAATGTTATACTGTTTAGCTAAGTCTTTGGCAATAGGCTGACTACGTTTAGTAGTGGATATTGCTGCAAGTTCAAGGCCTTTAATTTTAGCAGCAGTCGTTAAAAAATCGTGAACAATTTTACCGCTGCCAATAATTCCTAATTTCATTTTTGGACCTCCGATTACTAATGAAAATATTTAAACGACTCTATAG
The DNA here is from genome assembly GCF_000967195.1 of Lactobacillus kullabergensis. Lineage (GTDB taxonomy): Bacteria > Bacillota > Bacilli > Lactobacillales > Lactobacillaceae > Lactobacillus > Lactobacillus kullabergensis. The sequence continues at coordinate 1,703,392 of NZ_KQ033871.1, read as the reverse complement.
TCATTTTATCTCATTAAGTAACCTAAAAGCACCATAATTATGATAGTTAAATATTTACTAAAAATAGTTGTTTTCATATAAAGACCTTTACTTTATTGCTCAAATTAGTTTGCAGATGCTGGAGTGGCGTTTTTGACTTCATCTGGTAACTTCAAAGAGTCGGAATTACCAAAGCCAAAGATTCTAAAGTTGAATGAAGCTGGCGTTTTTTTGTCGTAGTTCATTTTAAAAGAAGTAGCAGAGCTTGTTATTTTTTTATCTTTGATTTTAAAAGTAACATTACACTTGCTGAGTTTAACGTGCTTTTTGAACGACTTGAGATCTACCTTATAGTCTTTAAAAATTTTGTTCAGAAATTTACTTGCCTTAGTAATATTGACATTACTTTTGAGGGTATAAACTCCATCTTTATGACTAAGTTTGGCATTTTTGCTCAAATCAGTAGTGATGCTTTTAGCAAATTTCTTCAGATCGCTGCTATATTTTTTTATATCAGTTTTGGCAGTATCAGCATCTGCAATCGGTGTATATTGCCATTTGCCATCTGCTTTGGTGTATACACGTTTTGCGTCCATATCAATCCATTGCTCTACTGTTTCAGCGTGTTTGCCAGATTTTACTTTAGTAATGGCTTGAACTAGTTCAGGCTTGGTGGTAAAAGCACCATGAGAGTCAAAATTTATTTTTTGCTTACCACTTTTAATCTTTGTGCTGGTAGTATATTGGCCACTAGTTTGGTTGCTCTCTTTCTTTTTAACAATTGCAATAGCCTGCTTTTTTGATAATGCTGCATCGACTGTTTTTGCATGAGTTAGACCACCACCAACTAAAGTGGCAGACAATAACATAGCCGACAAAAATTTCTTCAATTTCATTGTGGACATCTCCTTTTTAATATTCTTATTTTACCTTAAGAAAATTATATAGCATTTTTAGTCAAGTTGATATAAAAACTTGTCCGATTTTTTTCAGCGTAACAATTGCATCATTGAAGTGGTAGAGTTTAAAAATGATAAGAAATTGTTTTGTACATTAATCAGAGTATGATTTTTTAATTTTTTACATAAATTAGGCTTAAAAAAACAGGTTTTTGATGAATTAATTAATCCTAAATTTGCAAGTCTTGGTTTTGTCTCTGGTCAAAGAATTATCTTAGAAGTCTTACACAAATAAAAACCCCGAAAGTTTTAGTTTCGAGGCTATGATTTAAAATTATTTTTTCTTTTTGTTTGTTTTAGGCAGTGGTTTAGCATTAAGGGCATTGGTAGGTATCTTTAAGAAGTCTTTGCTGCACATGTTGCCATAACTTTGTCCAGCGCTGAATTGCATTAATTTATTTACTCTAATTTTAACTAGATATTGAAAGCTATACATCTTTTTATTTTTAACCACAAGTTTTGCAGTCATACCTTTAATTTTGCCCAATTTGACTAATTTATGATAGATGGTTTTTTGCTTGGGGCTTTGAGTATTGGTAGTAAATATCGGATCTAATGCATCTTTCATTGTTTTCTGGTCTGTGATGTTCGCTTTTAAAGTATAAGTGTGACCTTTTCTAGTCATTTTATAAGCGTTAGTCAGGGCCTTAGGTGGATCCATTAACATTGAATTATTAATTATAGAATCGAGTAAATCAGCGTAAGAGTGCCCGGTTAATTTGTTAAAATCTGCTTTATACCAGTCACTTGAGCCGTTAATATAAACGTGATTAGCATTGTCAACCCACTCTTGCGAAGACTGAGTTTTACCTTTGGCTTGAGTTTGGTAGTTAAGTTGAAATACAGTAGGGTTGCCACCAAAAAGAGCAGTTGTAGTAACAATTTGCTTGGAAGTATCGGTTCCTAAGGTTACGACCTGCTTGGCTTGTCCACTTTTAAATGATTTCTGTGAACATTTGATTACTTGGCTTTTAGTTAGAATGGGTTCACTTTGCTTTTTCTGCTTGGAGCATCCACCTGCAGCAAGCGCTGCAACTAAGCTCAAGCCCATTAATAATTTTTTGAATTTCATAGTGAGTTAGGTATTCTCTTTTCTTATAATCATCATTAATATCTATTGTATCGTAAAACTTGTATTTAAAAAATGATTTTTAGTCCTAAACCCTATGAAAACAAAATGTAAATGTGTAAAATAGTAAGTGAAACATTTAATTTGCAAAGGAGATATTTCATGTCAAAATTAGTTTTGATTCGTCACGGACAAAGTGAATGGAACCTTGAAAATAAATTTACTGGCTGGATTGATGTAGATTTATCAGAAAAAGGCGTTGAAGAAGCAAAGAACGCAGGTAAGTTAATTAAGGAACATGGTCTGCAGTTTGATCAAGCTTATACATCTGTTTTAACTCGTGCCATTAAGACTCTACACTATGCTTTGGAAGAAAGCGGCCAACTTTGGGTTCCAGAAACTAAGAGCTGGAGATTAAACGAACGTCATTACGGTGGCTTGCAAGGCTTAAACAAGAAAGCTACTGCTGACAAATACGGTGATGAGCAAGTTCACATTTGGCGTCGTTCATATGATGTTTTGCCACCAAAGATTGAGGATGACTCTAAATATAGCCAAGTTCATGATCGTCGTTATGCCGATCTTGATCCACACATCATTCCTCGGACTGAAAACTTAAAGGTTTGTTTGGAAAGAGTTATGCCTTTCTGGGAAGACCACATTGCTCCAGATCTGTTAGCTGGCAAGAACGTTATTATTGCAGCTCACGGTAATTCACTTCGTGCCTTGACTAAGTACATCGAGAACATTTCTGATGCTGATATTATGAACTTGGAAATGAAGACCGGTGAACCAGTAGTTTACACCTTTGATGACAAGTTGAATGTCACTAACAAAGAAAAATTAGACGACTAATTTTAAACTGAAAAATAAAATTCCTAACCGCGAAGGTTAGGAATTTTTTTAGTACTGGCAACTAAGTTGTTGGTAAGCAAAATTAATTATAGGAAATAAGCAGATGCTTACCAACAGCCATGCCTATTTTGTCTAGCATTTTTAACGTGGGATTCATTGTACCGTTTTCAATCCTAGCAATAGTTGATTTGCTTACGTTTACTTTATCTGCTAAATCTTGTTGGCTAAGACCTTCTTTCTTGCGTAATTTTGTAACTGCAACTGAAGCGTCCAGTTGTCGACTATATTGTTCAGCATATTCTTTTAATTTTGGATCGTCTTTTGTTAATTCATCAAGCATTTTTTCTGTTTCTGTTTCAGTTTTCATTTTTATTCCTCTTTAATACTCTTTTTCTAATATTTTTTGCATGATCTTTTTCAAAATCTGGGGTTTTTTGCTTTTTTTCTTAAAACCATGTGTAATGACGTAGTATTTGCCACTTTTATGAAAATACAGAGCTCTTGTAATATCACTATCATAAATGGTAATTTACTAGTACTTTGAGTAAATTGAAAACATTCTGATGCCGATATTATAAACTTGGAAATTAAAATAGGTGATTATATCTTTGATGACAAGTTGAATGTCACCAACAAAGAAAAATATTTCAAATTACTAGCGAAGTGTTTTAAAAATATAGACAGAACGTAAGTTTTGTATAAATTTACTTAAATCACACTAATTTCGTGCAAAATAGTGTTATAGTAAAACCAGGAAATCTAGATTTCCTGGTTTTACTAAGGGAGAGAGTGTGCATACATATGACCGAAACTGCTGGTAAAAAAAACGCAAAATTTGTTTTTGACAACGTAATAGATTTAGCTGGGTATTTAGAATATAGACTAGATAACCCCACACCGCTGAAAATTCAAAAAACTTTGTATTTTTTGTGGGCTTTTTATTCAGCTACATACGGCAATATTCATTACAGTCCAGATGATCAAAGCGAGTTTGACCTGCAAGATGGTGCCTATCCTCCAGAGCTGTTTGAGCCTGATTTTGAAGCATGGAGATATGGTCCTGTCATAAATAAAGTGTATGCAGCTTATAAAGGCGATGAAATTAAAAAACTTAACTCAAAAGAAATTCAAGATAAAATTTCTACAGGTGAATCTGAAAAGAAAGAAGTTCTATTATTTATTAATAATTTAGTAGATCAGATTAATGAAGTAAATGATTTCGGTTTAGTTCAGAGATCTCATAAAGATAAGGCCTGGAAAGACGCGTATAACGAGAATGAACAACACTGTAAAATTGATAGTAACCAAATAAAACAGGACTATATCAATTATATAGGCGAGTAAAAATGAAAAAACATAAAAGTTCAAATAAATCTTTCAACAATTTGAACTTTTTTAATCAAGGTAAGAAGTCCCAACCTAATAAAAATTTTAATGGTCTAAGTTTTTTAACGGATAATCAAAAAGTTGATTCTAACCTTGATGGATTAGATTTCTCTTCAACTGTCGAAAAAATTGAGCTTCCTTTAAATGCCCAGTCAATAAAACCAAAAGTAGCCTTCTTACATAGTTGTTTAAACAGTTTAAAAATAGCAAATCTTTTATTTACAAATTATATTTGTGGCTCAATGGAGAATTATAATGATTCGATTGGGATTAACTTTGAAAATATTTTTTGCAATTCTGAAGTAGTTAATAATAAAATGAGACTGATTAATTTGTCTTTGAAAAATGGAAAGAGAATTAAATCAATTTTTAGTGCCTGCAGTAATATTGATTTTAAAAAGTATGCGATATATGAATCTTATATCACTAATAAATACACGCAGATTAGTGATGGGGTAGGTAAAGGAAAATTTAGAGCTTTTTCCGTATATGATGTGGAAAATATCAATAGTGAAAAAGAAGAAAGCTGGTTAATTGTTTTTCTGCTGGATCCACACCATTTGGTTTGTCCTGTTCATAATAAGGGTAAATCTCGTGACGAGATAAATGAAATAGAATATAAAAAAGTAAAGAACTTTAATTGTTCTTTAGAAGAATTGTTTCAAAAAAAAGTGAGTAGAAAAGCAATAAAAAAAGAAAATATAAATTGGGTAGACTAGCTTTTAAGAGAACTTTTCTTATGTAAAAACATAGTTGCCTAATGACTATCTAGTTGAAGAATATTGCTGCACTACACTAGAGCTTTTATTTGAATAATTTAATCAAAAAGCCCCTTTATTAGAGATTGCAAGTCTAAATAAGGGGACTTTTGGCTTTTTATTGGGTATGTGCTCTTAATCTGGTTCATTAATGTTTAAAATGGCATCGAAGACGCTTTGGGGTAGCTTAATATCGCTTTTAACAGCTTGTCGTTTATTTAAGCTTTGTCTGCGTAAAAGTTGTTGTTTTTTCGAAATACTTCTTTTTTCGCCATTCACAGCCGCATTTTTGCGTAAAGGCGGCACGTCAACTCTCGCAATTGCTTTGTTTTCCACCATTGCTTGCACCGGCATCGGGTATAGACGACGCGGAACCGTATATTTTAATTTTTTGACCAACTTATGGGCGATCAAATCGGCTTTTTGGCGTGGCACAATAATGTCGAGAGCATCAACAGCGGCATAGTTGATCTGAATTTGAATTTTGACTACATCAACCAGTTCGTAATCCAAAAATTCAGTATCAAGCGTCGCAAACCCATGAGTAATTGATTTTAAGCTGTTGAAAAAGTCATAGGCAATTTCAGAAACAGGCAGTTTGTATGTTAATGTGACTATATCTTGTTGATTGTCCAAGTCAACCATTTCCCCAAAATGCTGGTCACATAATTTCATGACGGCACCCAAGTATTCATTGGGCGTGGTAATTACGGCCTTAACGTATGATTCAGTGACATAATCAATTTCAGAAAAATCAGGAAATTTTGCCGGATTGGTGATAGTGAGATATTCCTGCTTAGGCTGAGGCTGCTTGAGGTAAACGTGATAGGTGGCATTCGGCGCAGTGGTCAACACTTCCACATGATATTCATCGCGCAGTCGTTCCTGGATTATTTGCAAGTGAAAAATGCCTAAGAAACCGCAGCGAAAGCCGGCATCAAGAGCTTCAGACTGTTCAGGAGCGTAATGAAAAGCGGAATCGTTGAGAGCCAGCTTACTAATAGCTTGTTTTAAGGCTTCATAACTGGTATCTCCCTTAGGATAAAAACCGGCATAAACCATTGATTGCGCTGGCTTAAAGTGGGGAATGGCATTTTTAGTAGGATTTTCTGCAGTGGTTAAGGTATCGCCAACTTGGACACTGGCAACATCTTTAATTCCAGTCACAATATAGCCGACTTCTCCCGCATTTAATTCCTTTACCGGCTGCATGTTTGGGGTGAAAATCCCTATTGCTTGCGCATTAAACTTGCTACCGCCCTGCATTAGCTGCAATTTTTGCTGGTTCTTTAACTGACCATCAATTAGTCTGACATCCGCGATAATTCCCTGATATGAATCATACTGTGAGTCAAAAATCAGTGCCTTAAGTGCTGCATCGGGTTTTCCCTGAGGGGCTGGAATTTTTTGATAAATTGCTTCTAATACTTGATGAACATTTTCTCCTGTTTTAGCAGAAATTTTTAAAATATCCGCGTCTACAAATTCGGGACTCAGCGCACGTATTTGTGCCTCCGTTGCCGCAACGTCTGCCGCTGCATTGTCAATTTTGTTAATCACCGGAATGATAGTCAGATTATGTTTTAAAGCTAAACGCAAATTGGCTACGGTTTGTGCTTGTACACCCTGAGTTGCGTCGACCAGTAAAATAGCACCATCACTGGCAGCCAGACTTTTAGAAACTTCGTAAGAAAAATCAACGTGCCCTGGGGTATCGATTAAATTGTATTCGTATTCCTGACCGTTATCTGCTTGATAAAAGTTACGCACTGATCTTGATTTGACTGTTACGCCATGCGCCTGCTCAACTTCCATGCTGTCCAAAAGTTGGTCACTTAACTGCCTTTTGCTCACAGTATCAGTTTGTTCCATAATTCTGTCAGCTAATGTTGATTTACCATGATCAATGTGAGCAATAATGGCAAAATTTCTAATATTAGCAAGTTTCATTTTATTTTGCTCCTTCCAGTTTTTGCTCTAAGCCTTGTAAATAAAAGAGCATTAATTGATTTGCTTCTTGTTCGAGGTCGATTTGAAAAACTTTAAAATCAACGGGTAATTGATCGTGGTGAAACTCATCCAGGTTCATCATATTCATTAGTCCGCTAATAATTGCACTTTGAATGATGAAAAGGTGGCTGGCTTGCTTAACGCTAAGCAGTGAAATTCTCTCGGCTATTGCTTGTCCCAATTTCCTGTTTATTTCGTAGAGTTTTTCGCGACCAGCCAATGTCTGTTCTCTGTCAGCGGCAGTTTCTAAAATTGGACCACGTAATGCGTTAAGACGTAATAAATCAGTCCTCTGACTAATTAACAAATGGTTTTGCTCTAAAATAAAAGAGGAAAAATCAGCCCAAGAAGTGATATTTTCAGTTTTTTGAAAACGCTGAAGAACTTCCGTGAGGTAATCTTGGTAACCAGAAAGCAATAAGTACATAAAGATATTTTCTTTAGTTTTAAAATAATTAAATAGTGTGCCTTTGGCAACGCCAGATTCATGGGCAATTTGCGCCATAGATATTTGGTTAAAATCATTTTTTTGAAATAACTTGCTGGCAGCAGCTGCAATGAGCTGTTTTTTTGCTTCTTTTTCTTTGGGAGTCAAGACATACATAATGGCAGATATACTCCTTTCATTCAATAATGACCAACGGTCATTTTACAAATATTCGCCAATTTTTGCAAGAAAAAACCATCTTTATATGAAGATGGTTTTTATTGCTGATTTAATTATTAATGTATTTCTTTAATTGTTCACCATGAAGTCCGGCGCTTAAGCCCACTAAGAGCTTAATTCTGGCTTTTTGGCCATTGAGGCCGCGGCAGAAGATAATGCCCATTTTGGCTAAGCCAACACCGCCACCTTGATAATCATAAACTGGTTCAGCGATACCGTTAAAACAACGGGAAACCAATACCAGGGGAATTCCATTATCAAGTAGTTTTTGCAATTCAGGTAATGTTTGCGGTGGCATGTTACCGGCACCTAAAGCTTCAATTACTAACCCGTTTGTTGATGGCTTGTTTAAAGCTTGAAAGATCTCGGGTCCCATTCCTGCATAGGCCTTTACTAAATAAACATTTGCAATAATGTGGTCAATTGGTAAGTGTTGCTGGGGATTGATAGTTTGCACGTAATTAACGTGACCTTCAGATACAACGCCTATAGGACCAAATGTAGCGGTGCGAAAAGTAGCAACATTTGTAGTATGGGTCTTCGTAACATAACGGGCGGGATGAATTTCATCATTCATCACAACTACAACACCTTTGCCAATAGAAGCATCAGAACTGGCGACCATGATTGCGGTTCTAAAATTGTACAACCCGTCGCTGCCAATTTCATTAGAAGAGCGCATAGCTCCGGTTACTACCACAGGCATTTTACTGGAAATGGTTAAATCTAAAAATAAAGCTGTTTCTTCCAGAGTGTCTGTGCCGTGAGTCACGACTGCCCCGAAAAAGCCTTCAGCTTCTGCTTGGCGGATCCGCAAAGAAAGTTGCAACATGCGCTCTGGTGTCATATGAGGAGAAGGCAAGTTGAAAATTTCTTCAGTAACTATCTGGATATCATCATTAACGTTTAAAGAGAGGTCAGCCAAGGGATTTTGACTGTTAGGCTTAATTTTTCCATTTTCATCTTCTGACATTGAAATGGTGCCACCAGTATGTAAGATCAGAATTTTTTTACTCATAATAGGTTTTTGCTCCTGTAATTTCTTTAATTAATACTTCTACAGGTTAGCATAAAATTAGGGATGCAGAAACCGTTAAAGACCATAGATTTTAGACATAAAATAGCCCCCAAATTTGTCCTAAATTTGGGTGTCACTTCAAAAAGGCCAGCTGCTTTAAATTAAAGGTTTTAATCAGTGAAAATTTCTTTTGCTAAATCAAAAGCAGACCAAGCCTTCGGCCAGCCGCAATAAAATGCCAAATGAGTAATCAGTTCGACCATTTCGTCTTTCGTAATGCCGTTCTTTTTTCCAATAATCATATGTGATTTAAGTTGAGGAAAAGCTCCTTGTGCCATTAATGCGGCACAAGTAATTAAACTACGGTCATGAGCAGATAACTTGTCCTCTCTTGACCAGACTTCACCAAATAAAACATCATCATTCAATTCTGCAAATTTAGGTGCAAAATCACCTAAGTTATCTCTACCAGCTGTTTGCTTTTTCATTTTTTAATCCTCCAATTTTCCATATTCTTCATCTGTGACTGGTTCGAGCCACTTGGGTGTTCCCGCAGTGATAGCAATATGCGCAAACCAACTGTCTTTAGTTGCGCCATGCCAATGTTTAACACTGTCATGAACGACCACTACATCACCAGGATGCAATTTACGAGGCGCTTTGCCTTCTTCTTGATACCAGCCCGTACCAGCTGTTGCTAACAAAATCTGAAAGCCGCCAATATGCTGGTGCCAGTTGTTGCGACAACCCGGTTCAAAACTAACGTTTGAGACGCTGACATTAATATCAGGATCACTGACTAAACTTTGCTGGTAGCTTTGACCCTTAAAATATTTTTGATAAGCAGTATTTTTGGCACCTAAAGCAAAAATACCATCTTGCACATCACTTTTATGATCGTCCATTTTTTTAACTCCTTTATATTTGATTTAATAAGATTACTTTAATCCTTAACGTGAACTTTAAGTCAAGTTGTTTTAACAGATGAGTTCAATGAGTTTTATTAATAAAGATTATTTTTTTTCGAATAGTATATATTGGAAAAATATAATGTGATAAAATTAATTTGATAAATGAAAGCGATTTATACAAAGGAGATTTATATGATTTATCATAAAGATTTTGCATGGGATGCAAATTATGATGTTGTTGTTTTAGGATTTGGCGGTGCTGGTGCCATTGCTGCTCAGTTTGCGGCTGATCATGACGCTAAAGTGCTGCTGGTTGATGCAGCTCCTGAAGGGCACGAAGGTGGTAATACCCGGTATTCTGCCCAATTAATTGGTACGAGTAATGACTTTAATGAGTTGAAAAAGTATTATCAGAAACTAACAGCGCCAATGGAACTTGACGAAGAGATGATTGATACTTATGTCGATGGGATGGTGCACATTCCTGAATTTGTTTCAAAATATTTGGGTGTTAAACCAAAGAGCGCTAAAGAATATGCCCCTGACAGAATTAGTGCTATCAGGGAATTCCCGGAATTTCCAGGTTCAGAGTCCTACGATTATACCACTGTAACTAAACATTGGTTTGATGCTTCCTTATGGCAGATTTTAAAAGAGCAAGTAGTGAAACGGCAAGACAAAATAGATGTTTTGTACAGCACACCTGCAGAAGAACTAATTCAAGATCCGGAAACTAAAAAGATTTACGGCGTAGTGATTAAGCGTGACGGTAAGCTGCTCAAAGTTCAGGCTAAAAATGGTGTTGTCATGACTACCGGTGGTTTTGAAAATAATCAAAGAATGATTGAAGACTTTATTGGCGCCAAAAGACTGGCACCTTTAGGCACCCTTTACAACAAAGGTGATGGTCTGAGAATGGCCCAGGAAGTTGGCGCTGATTTTTGGCATTTACATAATTATGAATCTTTAGGTATGCTTCATGGCATGGCTTTTGCGGTACCAGCAGGACAACGCGGTCGCTTAATGTTAGGGCCTCAAAATGAAGCTGTTTCTAGCGGTAGTGCCTTTGTTGTAGGTGATGACGGTACCAGATACTTTAATGAAGCAGAAGAAAACCGCCACGGCCATATCAAGAATCATGGTCAATGGAAAGTGCCGCTAAATCAAGAGCACCCATACTTGATTTTTGATGAAACTAAAAAGCATGAATTAGATAGCGATAAAATTATTGGCGATTACAAACCATATACAGAAAATGTTATCAAGGCTGACTCTGCTGCTGAATTAGCCGATAAAATTGGTGTTGAACCGGCAGTTTTGTCTGACACTCTCAGTCGTTTCAATCAAGCTTGTCAAGAACAAGACGATCCCGAATTTAGAAGAGATCCAGCAACTTTACGTGCATTTACTGGTAACACAATTTATGCTGTCAAACTAGAACAAACTATGCTTAATACGCAAGGTGGTCCTAGAAGAAATAAGAATGCCGAAATTTTAGATACCAGAGGTAAAGCAATTCCTAATCTTTATTCTGCTGGTGAACTTGGCGGTATCTGTGCTAACCAATATCAAGGTGGCAATAACTTGGCTGAATGCTTAATTTGGGGCAAGATTGCAGGGGAAAATGCTGCTAAGCCAAAAGCTGCTGCAACTACTGATGCAGCAAGTGGTGCTACTATGCCTGAAAAGCACTTAACTTCAGATCTTAAACACGAAACCTATGAAACAGGAGAGAACCAATATATTGGTAAATCAACTAAAGGCATGGGTGATGAAATAGTTGTCCGGGTAACTGTTGATGAACAAAAGAACTTAAAGAATATTGAAGTTTTGAAGCAAGCTGAATCAGATGACTATGGCTTGAAAGCTATCAAGACTTTACCTGCCAAAATGGTTCAGGAAAATACCGTTGATGTTGATGCGGTCAGCGGTGCCTCAAGCTCATCACGCGGTCTCAAAGACGCAGTTAGGGATGCGCTAAGTAAAATAAATTAATGAATATTGCTAAAAAGATCTAGATAAAAAGCAGACAAACCACAATTTTAGTGATTTGCCTGCTTTCCTTTCTACTATGTTTTAATCCGTAGCTTTATTTGTCAATATAGTATGGCATTTTTGTGACAATATTTGTTCAAATCCATTGTTAAAAACATAAAATTGAGATTGTTTTCAAATTATGTCTATCATCTGAAGTGCGTTCGCTGTAAGCTAAAAGTCTCTAACAAATGTTGAGAACTGATTCTACAACTAATTTACGCTGGTCGTAGAATACGTTTGCAGGTTCTACTTCTAAAAGCTGTTTTAGATTGGCTTTCAAAATGATGCTAGATCAGATTATAATTAATGAGTCTCTGCTTGTTGCTATGCATATTACCAAAGTAGCTTGAATGCTACTAGGTTGAACCCATTGGTAGTGAAAGAAATGAAAAATGTTTGTAGAAACGATCAATGGCTTTTCCAGACTTTTTTATTTAAATAAGTTTTAATTTCATTATTAAAAGGTGAAATTTAATAAACAAAGTGTGCATAATGCCTATTTTTTAATTTTTTAGCGAGTTTTACCGAATGATACCAATGGTTTGCACCAGTAACAAGGTGTCCAGCTGCATTAGTTAGCACTTGGTGACCTTTTAATTTAGAAACAGTGAAAAATGGTCCAGCTGTCATTTCGTACCAACCTCGAATAGCTAGCCAAGTGTGACCATGAACCTTTACAGGCATATTAACTATATACATCCATTTATCTTTTTTCTTGCTCATTTTATTCCAATGTGACCCATTTTTAGGTAGAACATGTAATGGATAGATGCTTTTTTTACCATTGTCTTCATAGAATATCCACTTTTTAGCGGTTATGGTCTCTTTATTGACTAAATGAGTTTGTTTATCATATTGATACCATGTGCCACGCATTTTTTTTGGAAAAACAGATACATTAATTTTGGCTTGTACGGGATTAGCTAATTTAATTGTTGCAATGCTGCCAATCATCCCCAAACTAAAGATAGCTATAAGTGTAATCCACATTTTTTTAAGTTTCATTGAGTTACCTCCGTATCTAACTTCAATCATAAGCATTATAATACTGTATATTAGCATTAACAATAAGTACATATTTTAAACAACTGCGATAAGCTCATTTATGTTGTTTGGTAGAAGTAGCGGGAAAATATGCTTTATGCAAATACTGTTGATGTTGATGCAGTCAGTGGTGCTTCGAGTTCATCACGCGGTCTCAAAGACGCAGTTAGGGATGCGCTAAGTAAAATAAAATAGTAAGTTTTAAAATTTGTTTCAACTCTTTCAAAAAATTTGGTTGAAAAATATTTTTGTATATTATAATTGCAGTATAGAGAATTAAAGTGATTAAGATAAGTATCAGGAAGCCAACATGAACTTTACACAATTACGATGTTTTATCAAGGCTGTTGATAATTCCAGCTTTACACTTGCTGCTAGAGAATTAAACTTTACTCAACCTGCAATTTCAAAAAATATTAGAGATTTAGAAAATGAGTTGGAAATTACCCTTATAATTCGGGAGCATCATCGCATTACTCTTACCAAAGGTGGCAGGTATTTTTATAAAATTGCACGTAACATGGTCGATGACATGGACAACACAACTGAATTTCTGAAAAGTCAAAAAGGTAGGATTGGAAGTTCATTAAGAATAGGTGTTTGTGAAATACCATTAGAAGAAGAGGTATTACCAGCAGTTTTGCGTAAATTACGTGCATATGATAGCAATCTTGATATCCAGTTTATCAATGTAGAGGAGACTACAATTTCTGAAATCTTAAATCATCATGTAGATATCTGCTTGGTTTCATATGATACTGTGGCAGCAATCCAAAATATTCAGTTTGTAAAATTAATTACCGGTAAATTTTTGGTTGCTTGTCCTGTCAATTCCGCTTTAAGTAAACAGAAAATGATTACTTTATCAGATTTGCAAAAGCAAAGAGTCTTTTTGTTTGATCCAAACAGTACACTCAATTTTAAAACGCAGAATGATTTAATATCGGGAATAGGTGTTAAACACATTAAATTTGTCCGTGATTTTTTTAAAATGAAACTGTATGTAAAAGCCAGCTGGGGCTACGGTGTTATACCAAATTTTGCTAAAGATTATGATAAAACAGCTATTAAATACGTTCCTTTAGATTATCCGGCCATTTCACCTTATGGCATTGCCTATATCAATTCGTCAGTCCAAGACATGGATGTTGCAAAAGTAATCAATACTTTTAAGCGAGTCTGTGTCCACGTGTTAGAGTAAAAAATACAAAAATATGTTGATAAGTCACAAAAGCCAATAACTTTTGTGGCTTTTTTAGCATTCCATTTAGTTATTATTAATTCTAATGGTCTTGTCTTAATAAGTTTTCTAAATGTTACTTTGAGAAGAGTAAGAACTTGAACTAGAAGGGATGAAATTTAATGGGAAAAGTTTTTGTGAAAGCAATTACTTATTTTGTACGTGTGAATATTCTGTGAATATTCTACATAGAAAAATACTGACGTAAGAAAAAATAATATTTTATTTAGTAATTATATTTATGAGTATAGATTTGCTTCAAATTTTTAATGAATAATAGTCTAACTTTAGATAAATTTGTGAAAAGTATTCATGAAAGGACTTTTAAGATGGATAAAGAACAACTACCTAAACTATCGAATTATAGGTGGGTAATTTTGGCAATTGCCGCTTTAATGGATGTCATTAGTAATTATGTGCAGTTTCAAATTTCCGCGCTGGCTACACAGATCATGCCGGCTTTGCACATTACGCCTCCGCAATTTTCCAGTTTACTTATGGCACCAATGTTAATTGCAGTTTTTTTAAGTATACCAGCTGGTTCACTTGCTGATAAGTTCGGGGCAAAAAGGGTAGTAAGTATAGGTTGTATTATATCGGTAATCGGTGCCTTTGGCAGATTATTTGCTAAAGATTTTTGGTCAATGATGATCATGTTATTGATGTTTGGTGTATACATGTCATTATTAAACGCAAATACAATAAAAATTTTTGGTATCTGGTTTAAACAGGATACTAACATGGCTATGGGAGTTTTCTTTGCTTCCGCTGGAGTGGGTGCCGCTCTTTCGCAAATTACAGGCTCATTTTTCCCAAGTGTCAATGCAGCATATATCTTTTCATCAATAGTTTTATTAATTTTAGCTATTTGCTGGATTGTGTTTGTTAAAGATGCCCCTAAGGGGGAGAGTATTCAAAAAGAGCAAACTGTTGATTCTGAATCAACGATAAAATACTTTGAAGTTGCCGCTAAAAGTAAAAAAACGTGGTTAATTGCAATTTGTGGCGGCTTGGGTTCTGCTGCTTCGACAGCATTTTCCGGTATACTGCCTCAAGCATTCGCTGCTAGGGGAATGTCAGATGCAACTGCAGGAATTATTGCTTCAGTTGCCTCTTTTGGCAGTCTTTTTGGTGCCTTACTGGGGCCAGCCATTATTGCTAAGCTTAAAAAGGCAAAAGGATTCATGATTTCCGTAACTTTAGTTTCAGCAATTTTAATGGCAATAACTTGGTTTGTTCCTGCCGGATTGCCATTAGTTATAAGCTTAGTAGCTGGAGGCTTGTTCGGGTCAATGACTGGACCGATTATGCAGGCTATGCCTATTCAATTTCCTGAAATTGGTCCAAAATATGCTGGTTCTGCAGGTGGCTTAATAGGAACAGTAACTTTATTACTTGCTTATGTAGTTCCAATTCTTATTTCCTTAATTGCTGGACGTAGTTATATTTTTACTTTCTTCATTCAAGGTATTGTTATTGCTTTAACAGCAATTTTCATTGCTATACTACCTGATGCTAATAATGTTAATAAACGTAGGTGATTTTTAATCAAAAAAGTGTAAGATTCTCTAAAGCATAAATAGAATTTTGCTTTTTTTATCCTCATCGGCAAAAATAATAGTAGTAACAAGTAAATCAAGTATGGATTCTACTTTTGGCAAATTTATTTTTACGAAAAATTTTTAGTATAATATACACAGAAAGAAAATTTTTTGTTAATTTGATGAGGTAATAAAATGAATTTCACTCAATTACGCTGTTTTATTAAGGCCATAGATAATTCCAGTTTTACTATTGCAGCTGAGCGCTTAAATTTCTCCCAGTCGGCAGTTTCTAAAAATATTAAGGATCTTGAGGATACACTGGGGGTAACTTTAATCAATCGTGCTCATCACCGTATTTCCTTAACGAGCGCTGGCAAGTACTTCTATCGTGTTGCGCGCAATGTGGTAGATGATATGGATTACACGGTAGCATACTTGCAAAGCAAAAAGAATGACCCTGAAACGCTTTTAAGAATAGGAGTCTGTGATACACCGTTTGAACAAAAAATTCTGCCCATTTTTTTGCGCAAATTGCGTGAATCCGGTAGTAACTTGAACATTCAGTTTGTCTTTGTACTCAACAATTCTATTGGTGAGCTTCTTAACCATCACGTTGATTTATGTGCAATTGCCCGAGAAGATGTTGATGTTGTTGAAGATATTCACTTCGAACCAATGGTTCAGGGTAAAGTAGTTGTAGCTTGCCCAAAAGGTTCTCCTTTAGCAGAAAAATCTAAGATCTCTATTTCAGATTTAATTGATCGTGACGTATTTTTGCTTGATCCTAACAGTTCTTTAAATGTGCAATTAAATTTTCAAACTACCTTGATCAATAAATTAGGAATTGAACATATTAAATTTGTACAAGATTTTTTGGCCATGGATATTTATGTTAGAGGTGGCTGGGGCTATGGTATTTTGCCCAATTTCATTGCAGATTATCAATCAGAGGGAATTAAATATATTCCCATTGATTTTCATGATATTTCACCATATGGTATTGCATACATGGAAAGCTTTACTAACGACTCTGTACTTGAAAAAGTGGCCAGTACGTTAAAAAAAGCAATAAACGAATATTTATCTGAGGATAAAAATAAGTAATGCACAAATAAAAGTTGTTTTTGGAATGCTTGTAGTCAGCGCTTAAACGTTGATCTTACAAGCATTTTTATTTTGCCTTTTTAAATTGTTATGTTCTGTATTCCATTTAGTAATTTTTAATTCTAAATATGGTGCATAAATTCACTTGATTCATAGTATTATGAAAACGGTTAAAGGATTTGTTTAAAGAAGTGAGGTATAAAAATGGAAAATACTTATGATGTCATTATTGCAGGTGCAAGCAATTCTGGCGCTATGGCAGCTTGTGCCGCTGCTGAAAAGGGAGCAAAAGTTCTCCTGATTGATAAGCAAGGAAGTTCAAGATTTTTGTTCCGTTCATTCTTTGCTGCGCTGGACAGTAACGCCCAAAGAAGAGCAGGAATTAAAGTTGATAAAGCTAAACTAATGAACTTTTTAACTTTGTTCTTCCAAGATAACGTTGATGAACGTTTACTTTGGACTTGGGCAAATCATGCAGATGAAACTGCCAATTGGCTGGAAGATAACATTTTGAAACCAAATGGCGGTGTTTTGAGACCACAAAAAGATGCCCACTATGAAACTGTTGTTAATACAGCTTTCAATACTGAGTTAGCAATTGCAACACCTGACAACGGCTGGGCTCATTATGGCGATTGGGTAATTGATAAGGTCAAAGAACTAGGAGTAACCCTTAAATACAACACTAAATTAGAAGAATTAGTGACAGATGATAGTGGTGCAGTAACCGGTGTAATTACCAGTGATCGTGAAAGTGGCGAAAAGACTGAGTATAAAGCTAATAAGGGTGTCATCATTTGTACTGGCGGTTACGGTGCCAATGTTGAATTGATGAAGAAATGGGATCCACTTGGCTACAAGAAGAATGTTTATTCAGATGGACCTCGTGATGATGGTTCAGGTATTCTTGCTGGCCTTAAAGTCGGTGCTGCCCGCGATGAAGAACCAGCTGAAATCATTTTTGACCGTGGTGCAGTTCCTGTTGGCACTAAGGCTGAAGACCATTATGTCATTGACTTTAAGGATCCAGGCTACTTCTGGATGGGTGCTTACCCACTACTAAAAGTTAACTTAAAAGGTGAGCGTTTCGGCAACGAAAGTGTACCTTACCAATTTGATATTAATGCAATGGCTAAGCAACCAGGCTACCTGGAAGCACAAATTTGGTCTGAAGATACTATGGATCATTTGGCACAATTTGATACTCAAGGTTGTTCTCGTTTAGGCTGGCCTGGTATTTACAATACTGAGGAAAACAAAGAAGAAATTCAACGCAGGATTGATGATGGCTTAGTCAAGAAAGCAGATACCATTGAAGAATTAGCTGAAAAATTGAATTTGCCAAAAGATAACTTAGTTAACAGTGTTAAACGCTATAACGAAATGTGTGAAAAAGGCGTAGATACCGACTTTGGTAAAGAAAAGTTCAGATTATTCCCAGTAGATAAAGCGCCATACTATGGTGTCATCATGGGCGGACGTTTGCTTGCTACTCTGGATGGTTTACGGATCAATACTAAGATGGAAGTTATTGACCAGAATGGTGATCCAATTCCTCACCTTTACGCAGCCGGTAACGCCAGTGGTGGTTTCTTCTGGGGCAGTTATCCAGATAGAATTCCTGGCCTTACTTGCAGTCACGCCCAGACCTTTGGTCGTCTAGCCGGACAATATGCTGCTGAAAATTAGTTTTTATCATAAAAGGAGTTTTTATATATCATGGATGAAAAACAGTTACCTAAGCTTTCAAATTATAGGTGGGTAATCTTAGCAATAGCTGCTTTGCTTGATGCAATTAGTAGTTACATTCAATTTCAGATCTCTGCTTTAGCTGTCCAAATTATGCCAGCACTGCATATTTCACCAGCGCAATTCCAAAGTTTGCTTATGGCACCAATGCTTATTGCAGTTTTCTTAAGTATTCCTGCCGGCTCTCTTGCTGATAAGTTCGGAGCTAAGAAAATCGTTTCTGTTGGTTTAGTTATCTCAGTACTAGGTGCGTATGGTCGCCTTTTTGCTAATAACTTTATCACAATGTTTATTACCCTGTTACTTTTCGGAGTTTATATGGCTCTGCTAAATGCTAATACTCTGAAAATCTTTGGTACCTGGTTTAAACAAGATACTAACACAGCTATGGGTGTCTTCTTTGCTTCAGCCAGTGTCGGAATTATGCTTTCCCAAGCTACCAGTTCTTTGTTCCCAACTGTTGAAAAGGCATATATCTTTTCATCGACTGTACTATTGGTTTTAGCTGTTTGCTGGGTGATCTTTGTTAAAGACACTCCTAAGGGTGAAGAAGTTCCACAACCTCAAACAGAACAAGGCAAATCTGAGTCATCGTTTGAATTCTTCAAGGCTGCTGCTAAAAGTAAGAAAACTTGGTACGTTGCTTTAGCCGTTGGCTTTGGTATGGGTGCTAGTGAAGCCTTTTCAGGCATTTTGCCCCAAGCATTTGCTGCTAGGGGAATGACTCCTGCAGCTGCTGGTGTGGTTGCTTCTGTTGCTACTATTGGTAGTTTAGCAGGTTCACTCTTTGGCCCAGCTGTTATTAATAAGGCTAAAAAGGCCAAACCAATGATGATTGTCATTACTGCTCTTGGTGGTCTGTTGATGGCCATAACTTGGTATATTCCATTAGGAATGCCATTAAGCATTGCACTAATCCTTGGCGGCGTATTTGGCGCTATGACTGGCCCAATTATGCAGGCTATGCCAATTACATTCCCAGAGATCGGTCCTAAGAATGCTGGTAGTGCTGGTGGACTCGTTGGGACAGTATCACTGCTCTTATCATTCTTCTTGCCCGTTATTATTTCTTCAGTTGCTGGTAAGAACTATGCATTAACCTTTATTATTCAAGGCCTTGTCTTTGTAGTCCAAATTATCGTATTGGCAGTTTTACCAGACGCAAATGCTGCTCGTCGTCATGCTGAATAAGATTTTTTAAAGTGAAAGGGGTCATTTATATGGCACAAAAAATAACCGAAAATCCAGGCAAATATACTGGTTCTGGTCAAGGTAAGGAAAGTCAAATTAATCTTGAAGTTGAGGTTGACTCAGACAAGATAGTAAATGTTAAACCGTTAGATAAATATGCTCCCGATAGTTTAGCTGATAACGCATTTAAGAAAATGGCACAAAAAATTGTGGATCAGCAATCAGTCGATGTTGATGTTGTTTCTGGTGCTTCTGAAACTTCACACGGTATTATTGAAGGCGTTAAAGAAGCCTTGAATAAGGCAGGGGTTGACTTTGATGCCCTTAAAGAAAATGGTGGCCAAACTGCTGGCAAGAAGGAAGAAACTATTGATGTTGATGTCGCAGTAGTTGGTGCTGGTGGTGCAGGCGTAGCAGCCGCTTTAGCAGCTCGTCAACATGGTGCAAGTGTAGCTTTGCTTGAAAAAACCATTTCTCCACTTGGTGCGACTACTTTTGCTGGTGGTATGTTTGCCGGCGACAGTCAACAACAAAAAGATCAAAATGCGGTTGTTTCTAAGAAATGGCTTTATGACGAATACATGGATGCCTCCCAAGGCTACATGAACTCAATTCTTGTGCGCCGCATTATCGACGAATCAGGTAAGACGGTTGACTGGTTAAATGAAAACGGTGCAATTATGAAATTGGTTGACGCTGGTACAGGTGGCAGTTACGATCACATTGGTATGCCAGCCACTCTTCATGGCTATCAAGAAGGCGGTACTAAGGCCGTAACCAAACTAATTGAAAAATTCAAGTCAATCGGTGGCAAGATGTACTTTGGCTTTGCAGGTAAAAAATTGTTGCAAGATAGTGCAGGTAAAGTCACTGGTTTAATTGCCGAAGGTGATGAAGAAACTCTTCACGTTAATGCTAAGAAAGTAGTTATTGCAACTGGTGGCTTTGGCGGCAGTCCTGAAATGCGCAAAAAGTATCTTGGCGACGTCAGCACGCAAGGTCAAGTTTTGCAAAATACTGGTGATGGTTTGAATATGGCCTGGGATGCTGGTACTGCTCACCACATTAATGGTTCTACTCATTACTTCTGGCAAACTTTTAGTGATAAAGATATTGGCGAAATGGCTAAACTTGTTGGTCCAAACTGGATGCCTGTCAATGCCCTAGCTGATTTTCCGAACTTGCGTGTTAATAATCGTGGTCAACGTTATGCTAGTGAAACCCATGCACTAGATTTCGCTGTTCACGGTGCAGAATTGTCAGAACAACCACAACAAACTGAATTCGTTGTCTTTGATCAGGCAATGCTGGATAAGATTAAAGAAGGCGGAACAGTCGCAATTGAAGACCACTATGGCAAGTGGAAGAATCGCCATCAGTTTTACATGGAATTTAACTTCCCAACGGATACTGATGAAAATATCAAGCACGAACACGAGAAGACTGACTTTACTTCATTACTGAATAAACTGGCTTCAACCAATGTTATTTTTGTTGCAGACACTATCGAAGAATTGGCTGAAAAGATGGGTGTCGACAAAGATAATTTGGTCAAATCAGTTGCGCAATACAACAATGCTAAGAAGAAAGGTGAGGACGACTTGTTCTTCTCTGATACGAAGAGAATGATTCCAGTAGAGCAGGGTCCATTTTACGCTGTGAAATTCATCGCTCGTAACCTAGGCACTCTTGGTGGTGCAACCATTGATGAAAAAATGCACGCCTTAGCTCCAAATGGTGAACCAGTACCAAACCTTTACGTAGCTGGTGCCGATGCATCAGGAATGTATGGCAAAGCTTACGTTGATTTTGAAGGTGGTACTTTAGGTTTTGCTTATATTTCTGGTAGACTAGCCGGAATTGATGCGGCTGAAACTGCTAAAGCCGGTAAGTAGATTATGGCAAAAATCATGTATGAATTAATTGATTTATACATGATTTTTTACTAGAGGAATAGATTATGACACAAGAAAAATATGATGTAGTCATTGTGGGAGCAGGTCTTGCAGGCTTTGCTGCTGCAGATGAGGCTGTAGATAATAATTTAAAGACCTTGCTGGTCGAAAAAGGTAAAACAACTGGTGGCACTGGTAACTATGTTGAAGGAGTTTTTGCTGCCGATTCTGAATTGCAAAAAAAGGATAATGCAACTCTTGATAAAGATGATTTACTCAAAGAAGAGTTAACATATTCGCACTACAAAGCAGACGGCAAGATGTGGCAAAAATACATTGCCAATGCCGGCAAAAATGTTTCCTGGCTTGAGGATCATGGTGCTGAAATTGAAATGGTAGCAAATCTAGGTTCTGGAGCTAGAACTTGGCACTTGTTTAAAGGCAAGGGTCATGATGCCATACACAATGGCTTGGAACCGTATGCTAAGAAGAAGGGCATCACCATAGTTACCCTAACTAGCGTGACTGATCTAAAACAAAATTCTGACCACACTTTTGATGTCACACTGACCAATGTGGCTGAAAAAGTTACCAAAATAGTCACTGCTAAAAATGTTGTGCTTGCTACCGGTGGTTATTTAAATGACCAAAAGTTATTAGAAAGTACTCCTCACCAAAATCCAGACAACATTATTCCAGTTAACTCTGGTAAAAACACTGGGGATGGTTTGAGACTTGCCTGGAAGTTAGGTGCTAAAAAGTACTTTACTGGAATGGCAATGATGTTTGGCGGTCAGCTGAAAGATAAGACGGTGCCATCATTTAAATTGTGGGGTACTGCTATCTGGAGTTCAGTTTGTGATCAACCGCAAATGTGGGTTAACGAACTGGGCGAGCGCTTTGTCGACGAAAGTGCAGCTGTGGTCAACTGGGCTAATGAAGGCAATTCAATGAACCGTCAAGACCGCGTCTTCTGCATTTTTAGCCAAAAGATCTTGGATGACTTTACTGACAAGTCTTATCCGAGATCCATGAAGCCATTTGTTCCAGAAGACAGATATCCCACTTTGCGTGATGATATTGCCAAAGCTGAAAAAGAAGGTCGTCAATACCTGCATAAAGCTGCAACGCTGGAAGAATTAGCTCGAGAAATTGATACCCCTAACCTAGTGGCATATGTCAAGCACTATAATGAAATGGCTGCAAATGGTGAAGATACTGATTTTCATAAACCGGCTAAATACATGTTGCCAGTAGATGGTGACGGTCCATTCTACGCTATCGAATTAGGTGTAGGTGCATACACTACAGGTGATGGACTACGCGTAAACACCAATAACGAAGTTTTGAATACAAAGGGCAGACCTATTGAGGGTTTGTATGCTATTGGTGGCGATGGCTCTGCAGTTCTTTATGGTGACACTTACGGTGTTAATATTCCGGGGACACATGCAGGATATTGCATCTTTTCAGGACGTAATGCAATCAAAGCAATTGCAGACCAGAAGTAAAATAATCAAAAAAATAATTTCTAAGAGATAAAATAAAACACTATACTAGCGAAAAAGTGTGTGGGAAAAAAGTGCTCTTTGAAGTTAAATTAAAAAATTTCACAATTTAAAAAGACTGACAAATCAACGTTTTATTGACGTGATTTGTCAGCCTTTTTAGTTAAGTTAGAGTTTTTTCCCAGACTCCTTTTTGTTTGTATTTTTAAGTTATGAGTTTGCTTTTACAAATTGATCAATTTCATCTAAATATAATTGCTTTTGTCGTTGACTTATCCAAGAAGTTTCAAAAGAATTTTTAGCAAGTTGCACTATTTGATCTTTGCTAAGATCAAATTTTTGCGCTAAAGCATAGTAATTGTCGCTAATATAGCCTTTAAAGTAGGCAGGATCATCCGAGTTAATTGATACTTTGACTCCTGCATTCAAAAGGTCAATTACTTCTTTACCCTTCATCTCTGGTGACACAAAACTGTTAGACAATGGACAAGAAGTTAAGCCAATCTGTCTTTTGGCAGCTAATTCTACCAAATCAGGGTCTTCCACAATATTGGTACCGTGATCAAGACGTTCAACCTCCATAATTTCTAAAGCTTGACGGATATGTTCGATTGAATCTTTTTGATCAATGTCACAGTGAGTGGTGATATGAAGTCCAGCCGCTACTGCGTCTTCAAACTGGCGGGCAAATTTTAGTGGCGGATTGTTATGCTCATCAGAATCAAGTCCAATACCAATAATTTTATCTTTGTATTTCAGACCTTCTTGCAGTGTTTTTCTTGCTGATTCCTTTGAAAAATCACGTAAAAAGCACATGATCAGATGAGCGTCAACGTTTAATGCCCTTGCATCAATAGTAGCTTGATAAAGACCATTGAGTACAACTTCAAAAGGAATACCGCGACTAGTATGAGCCTGGGGATCAAAAAAGAGTTCAACGTGTCGTACATTATTTGCAGCAGCTTTAGTTAAGTAGTCCCAAGCCAAGTCATAAAAGTCTTCTTCAGTTTGTAAAACATTCATTGCTGGATAATACACAGCTAAAAATGATGCTAGGTCATGATAGTTATATGTTTTTTGGACATCTTCAATTGTAGCTTGGCCTATATCGACGTGATTGCGTTTAGCTAATTTTAGTTTCAATTCAGGTTCTAAAGTACCTTCAACATGCAAGTGCAATTCGGCTTTAGGCAGGCCACGGGTAAATTCTGGTGTAACAACTGAACTCATGTAATCCTCCTTGATAATGTTCTTGTATTTAACTTATTATCTTAGTTTAGCATAATTTTAATAACAATAATAGAGCAAAAAACGAACAAATTAAAGAATTATAGCATATATGTTCCTAATAAAATACTTAACTAAAAATCTAGTTAGGTAAAATAATTAAAAATTCCAGTTAAGTATTTTAGTCGCAATGGCGCCATTTTGCGTCCGTTAAAATGCGAGCAGTAAGTAAACCGATTGGCAGAGCAGTAATAATCATTAAAGCATCCATAATCCAATAAGCACCAACGTTGATATTGGTGATACCAAAATTAAAGACAGCGCGATACATGTATAAACCGGGAACCATGATAACAATTGCGGGAACCGTGATTGCAATACGGGGGAAACCAACTTTATCCCGCACAAAACTGGCAATTAGTCCTGCTAATAATGCTCCGGTGAATGCTGCTAAGGCAGCCGGAACGTGGTTAAATTCAACTAGACTTAAACGCAGGGTATTTGCTAACGCACCAATGACTGCTGCTACTGTCGCCATTGATACTTTGGCATTAAACATGATCGAAAATCCGAAAACACCGCAGAAACTGGCAATTATTCTGCAAACTGTTAATAAAGTTGGGCTAAGATTTAATTTGGGCATGGCACCTGGCGATAAGTTGAGCATAGTAGCCATGCCCCAGCCTACCATTGCTGCAATCATGACCACTAGTATTGCGTAGGCTAATCTTTCAAGGCCTGAACGCATATCAAGTTTCGACATATCAAGGCCAGAAGTGATAAAAGGGAATCCGGGAATGACATAAAGCATCGAACCGATGTAACCATAGGCATGATTATTGCTCCAACCACAAATTATTGTGCCTAATCTAAAACAGATGAAATATACGGCGCAGGAAACTGCCACACCGACAGTTATTTTGGCGACCAAGGTAACTTTTTTCTTTCCTAATAATTGACGCAAATAGTTCCCAATAAAGGCTCCAAAAAATGTGCAAAACATTTCCGGTATTCCTCCACCAAGCAGAAAAATAAAACTAGCACACGCCAGGCCGGCACTCAAAGCGGAAATGATTAAAGGATAATTTTGAGTATGGCGCTCAATTTGATTCAGTTTGTGGTGAACTGCGCCAATTGTCCAATAATCATTTTCAGTTTCAAATTTACGGACAAATTCTTCCATCTCATTGAGCTTGTTCATATTCACTTCTGTAGTTGGTAAGGAAAGAGTCTGTGAGTAAGACTTGTTGTCAATGTCAAAGCAGGTATAGCTAATAGTTACTAAACCAATATCTGCTGAACATGTGATTTTGAGTGCTCTTGCAATTGTATTCATGGAATCGCGCACACGCCAGGCTCCTGTCCCGCATTGCAGTAGCATTATGCCAACTCTGCCTACTAAAGATCCCTTTTCTACCAAGGTGATATCTTTAACTAAAGTATCATCTGAACTTTTAAAGAACTCTTTCCAGTGAATTCTCATGTGATGCTTACTAGAAATCTTGGGATATGATTCTGGAGTCTGCTTGTCTTTCATAACTTAATTTATAACCCTTCTTTTGATAACGTAATATTTTAATTTTATCACACTCGTGGTTGGACCAATTTTGTAGAATTGAGTTTTTAAAAACATGTTTATTATAAAAAAGTGTAGTATACTACAGTATGATAAAATATTAGTATGAGATTTACTTCTAAGGAAATTATATGACAGCTTTTTTGAACCGAATTGGTCCCAAAATTAAAATTGCGAATACTTTGATTGAAAAGGAATTAAACAAGCAGTTTGCAGAAATATTTAGAGATTATTCTTTAACAGGTGCCCAAATTTCTCTGATGATTTATTTATATGAATCAAAAGCACGGCAAATTACCCAAAAAGAAGTGGCAGATGCATTTGTGCTAAGTCATCCTACAATTCGAGGAATAGTTAAACGCTTAGAAGCAAATAAATTAATTGCTACTTCGCGTTTAGAAAATGATCAAAGGCAAATTGTTTTAAAGCTATCGGATAAAGGCTTTAATTTGATAAATAAAAATATTGCCAAGATTCGCACAATAATGACAAATATTAATACTCGTATCACTAAGGGATTGTCTCAGCAAGAAAT
Organism: Lactobacillus kullabergensis; assembly: GCF_000967195.1. GTDB lineage: Bacteria > Bacillota > Bacilli > Lactobacillales > Lactobacillaceae > Lactobacillus > Lactobacillus kullabergensis. The sequence continues at coordinate 1,677,130 of NZ_KQ033871.1, read as the reverse complement.
TTTAAATCTTGAACAAGTTTTAAATAGAATTTCGGATAACTTTTAATTATTATTAACAAAAATGTAGCATGCTACATAGATGAAAGGATAAAAATGATCAAAAATATTTCTAGTAAAAAAAGAAATTTAATGATGGCTGTTTTACTATTTTAACAAAAATGTAGCATGCTACATAGATGAAAGGATAAAAATGATCAAAAATATTTCTAGTAAAAAAAGAAATTTAATGATGGCTGTTTTACTATTTGGAGCATTTGTTTCGCTGTTGGCCGAAACTTTTCTCAATAATGCTCTGCCAACAATAATGACGGTTTTTAAAGTTAATCAATCCACTGCTCAATGGCTTACTACTTCTTATTTATTGGTCGTAGGGCTAATGATTCCCATGTCGGCATGGATCTTTGAATCATTTAACTTAAGACAAAACTTTTTAACAATGATGCTTATTTTTTTAGCAGGTTCACTTATTTGTGTTTTTGCGCCTAATTTTCCGGTGCTATTGCTAGGCAGAATTATTGAAGCAGTTGCGGCTGGTAGTTTAATGCCTTTTATTCAAAATGTCATTTTACTTATGTTTCCTCCTGAAAAAAGAGGTGTGGCGATGGGAATTACTGGACTAGTAATTGGTTTTGGACCTGCTGTTGGTCCCACAATTTCAGGATTAATTTTAAAATATGCAGACTGGCAAATGCTTTTTATCATTTTAAGTATTGCCAGTGGTATGGTAGCCATTTGTGCAACTTTTTGTATGCAAAATATCATTGAACCCCATAGAAATACTACCGATTTAATATCATTTATTGAATCAATTGCCGGCTTTGGTTTAATTTTGTACTCCCTGTCAGATATTGGGAACACTGGTAAAGTTACGATTACAATAGCTGCATTCTTTACAATAGGTCTGCTAATTATTCTGTTATTTTGTCGTCGGCAGTTGCATATGAAAAAACCTTTGCTTAATATTAGAGTCTTTCAAAATTTAAAATTTGATTTGTGTACTTTATTAAGTACTATTAGCAACATTTCAATGGTAGGAATTGAATTAGTTTTACCTTTATATTTACAAACTACTAGACAAGAGAGTGCATTAACTTCTGGTTTAGTAATGATGCCAGGGGCTCTATTAATGATCATTTGCAATCCTGTATCGGGCGTTTTATTTGATAAATTTGGTATTAAAAAATTGGCACTTTTTGGTTTTTCTATGCTTTTATTAGGGACGTTCCCAATGACTGTTTTTAATAGCAAAACAAGTCTGGCTTTAATTAGTTTATGCTATGCCTTACGCATGGTAGGCGTATCTTTTACTATGATGACCACGTTTACCGCAGGCATCAATGTGGTAGAACCTCAAATGACTGCACATGCTAATGCGGGTTCTTCCACAGTAAGACAAATCGGTGGCTCACTGGGAACGGCGTTATCAATGTTAGTAATTAGCTTGTGTGCGAGTGGTACTTCAAATGCTGAGACTGCAAATTTGACAGTTGCATACCGCTGGGGTTTTGTCTTAATGCTGACTTTTGCAATAATCGGATTTTTAGGCTCATTATTCTTGTCTGAAAAAGAAAAATAAAAAATTTGTTGAATTAACCACAAATAAGACAAAACTAGTTAAGATTTTACTGTTGCTTGTTTTTAAGTAATATCAACTAATAATTCAGTATTAGTTAAACTTGAATTATCAGTTGCTTTTTTAATTTATATGGCTAATAAATGTTAAGTTTGCTCGCTTTTGCAAGAAAATGACAAATTATGATTGAAAATGATTGCTTTTAATTATTAAAGCGCATAAAATACTGACTGGAGGTGAAATGTATGTTAACGCAGGAACGGCAAAAAGTGATTGAAGACTACGTTAACCAGCATGGCTTGTGTCGGGTGAGCGACCTTTGCGCAATGACTTCAACATCTGAATCAACGATTAGGCGTGATCTTAACCAGATGGAAGAACATGGTTTAATCAAAAGAGTGCATGGTGGTGCGCAGTCAGTCAAAAGCTTTACTCATGATGTGTCGCAACACATTCGTTTTTCAATGAATCATAATGATAAAAAGCTAATCGCTCAGTATGCTGTTAAAAACTTTGTGCATAAAGATGATTATATTTTTATTGACGCAGGTACGACAACTTATGAAATGGTTCCTTTTATTGCTATGATTCCAGGAGTAACGATTGTCACAAATGGTTTAGAAACTGCTCTTTGTGCCCTTAATCATGGAATTGAGACTATACTTTTAGGTGGTCGGATTAAAGAAAATACTCATGCTGTGGTGGGGCAAACAGCTCTAAAGCAATTGCAGCAAATGAACTTTTCTGCCAGTTTCGTTGGCACCAATGGACTTGATAGCCAGGGAAACTTGACTACACCTGATACTGAAGAAGCAGCAATTAAGAAAATAGAGATTGCTCAGGCTGATCAGGCATACATTTTGACCGATACTTCTAAAATTGGGGAGCGCAGTTTTGCGACTTTTGCACAAGTAAAAGACGTAACAGTTCTTACTACTTCTTTAAGTGCCAAGAATAAAAAATTCTTGCCCGCTAAAATTAATTTGAAGGAGATTTGCTAATGATTTATACGGTTACCGTTAATCCTGCTTTGGATTATGTAATTCAATTAGAGCAGGTTAACCGTGGTGAAGTTAATCGTGCTGATAACTGCACGTTTCTGGCAGGCGGCAAGGGAATTAATGTTTCCCAAATTCTTAACCAGTTGGATATAGATAATACTGCCTGGGGCTTTGTTGGTGGTTTTACTGGCAAAGAGCTGGTACGTCAGCTAAACCAGCGCCGCATTGTTAATGATTTTGTCACTATTTCTGACGTGACTCGCGTGAACGTTAAAATACATGCAGAAGAGGAGTCAGAGATTAATGCCGCTGGTCCTAATATTACAGATCAGGAAATAACCGCTTTTAAAGCACGTCTTAGCGATTTGCAAAAAGGTGACATTGTGGTTTTGAGTGGCTCCCTAGCACCAAGCTTGCCAGTTGATTTTTATAAAGAACTCTTACCTATTATTAAAGAAGCAGGAGCAGGATTTGTAATTGACACTACTGGTCAGGCTTTGCTAGACACTTTGAGTTATAAGCCACTGGTAATTAAACCAAATCATCATGAACTGGCTGATCTATTCAAAACTACATTTGAGTCAGATCAGGAAATGCTTGAGTGTGCGCGCAAATTGCTTGACATGGGTGCACAAAATGTTATGGTCTCCATGGCTGGTAAAGGTGGCTACTTGATTACACCTAAACACTTTTATCATGCCAAAGCAGCGGTTGGTACTGCCGTTAATTCGGTTGGAGCTGGAGATTCAATGACAGCTGGCTTTGTCGGTACTTATGTTAAAACGAAAGATCCGGCCGAAAGTTTCCGCATCGGTATGGCCTGTGGTGCTGCCACTGCCTTTACTAAAGATATTGCTGTTAAAAGTCAGATTGATGCGGTCTTGCCGCAAATTAATGTTGAAGAAATTTCGTAATTTGAGGAGAATTTAAAATGAAAATTAAAGATATTTTGGCTCCTGAATCCATGATTATGGCGCTTAAAGCGACTAATAAAGAAGATGCTGTTAAGGAAATGGCTGATTTAGAAGTCAAAACTGGCATCGTCAATGACGAAGATGAATTCATTAAGTCAATTTGGGCTCGTGAAAATGAATCTACCACCGGTATTGGTGATGGAATTGCAATGCCTCATGCCCGTAATAAGACAATTAACAAGGCACGCGTGCTTTTTGCTAAAAGCGAAAAGGGAATTGATTATAATTCGCTTGATGGTCAACCAGTTCATTTATTCTTTATGATTACTGCACCTGATGGTGCTGATAACACTCACCTTGAAGCTCTAGCTAAGTTATCTGGTTTACTAATTGATCCGGATCTTGTTAGCGCACTTAAAGAGGCGCAAACCCCTGAAGAGGTAATTCAGCTTTTTGAAGATGCTGAAAAACAAAAGGATCAAGACAAGCAAGCTGAAAAAGCGCAGGCTGCAAGTACCAGTGACAGTAAGAAGGAAGAAAAACCTTTAATTGTCGGCGTTACTGCATGTATTAACGGCATTGCCCACACTTACATGGCTCAAGAAGCTTTGATTAAAGCCGGCAAAAAACGTGGCGTTGATGTCCGCATTGAAACCAACGGTTCAGAAGGTGTCAAAGATAAATTGACCGCTGATGAGATTAGCCGCGCTCAAGGTGTTGTTATTGCGTCTGATAAGAAAGTTGACATGCCTCGTTTTGATGGCAAGCCGTTAATTTCTCGTCCAGTTGTTGACGGTATCAACAAACCTGACGAATTGATTGATAACATTTTGAATTCTAAAGCTAGCGTTTACCATTCAAATGGTGAAAAGAGCAGCGATGATAGTGACAATGCTAAAGAAGGCGTTTGGGGCTCAATTTACAAGAACCTCATGAACGGTGTTTCCCACATGTTGCCATTTGTTATCGGTGGCGGTATCTTAATGGCAATTTCCTTTATTGTGGAAAACTATGCTGGTGGTCCAAAATCTCCTGCATTTATTTTCTTGAATAATGCTGGTAACATGGCCTTTGCTTTCATGGTACCAATTTTGTCAGGTTACATCGCTGAATCAATCGGTGACCTGCCTGCTTTAATGCCTGGTTTTGTCGGTGGTTTTATGGCTACGGTCTACAGTGGTGCCTACGGTGGTGCTTATGTTGCCAATGTGGTAACTAATGCTAAATCACCTGCCGGTTTCTTAGGCGGCCTGGCTTCTGGATTTATTGCCGGATACTTGGTAGTCGGCTTAAAAAAATTGTTTGCTAAATTGCCGAAGTCTCTTGAAGGAATGAAGCCAATGCTCATTTATCCAATCTTGAGCCTGCTCTTCATTGCTCTTATCATGTACTACATTGTTAACCCAATCTTTAGTGCAGTTAACTTCGCCATTACTAACTTTTTAAACCAAATGGGTACGGGCAACTTAGCTGTTTTGACAACTATTTTAGCTGCCATGATGTCAATTGATATGGGTGGACCTTTCAACAAGGCTGCTTACGTCTTTGCCTCTGGTGCTTTTGCCAACGACCCGCATTCAACTGTTGCTGCTGTAATGATGGCTGCCGTAATGGTTGGGGGTATGGTACCACCATTTGCGACTGCAATTGGTACGACTTTCTTTAAGAATAAATATACTTTAGATGAACGCCGTGCAGGTTTAACCAACTGGATTTTAGGTTTTTCCTTCATTACTGAAGGTGCAATTCCGTTTGCTGCAGCTGATCCTGGACACGTTCTGCCTTCATGCATCATTGGTTCTGCTGTTGGTGGTGCCTTAGTGGGCATATGGCGCATCGGTGTTCCTGCACCTCACGGTGGTCTCTGGGTATCTCCGCTTGCTAACCATATTGTGCTTTACTTTGTTGCTACTCTTATTGGCTCCATTGTTGCAGGCGTCATTTTAGGTCTGTGGAAAAAGCCGGTTTACCAACAAGAAGATAAATAACAAAATTTAATTGAATTATACAAAAACTGCACTGGGCTGTTTAAAAAGCTCAGTGCAGTTTTTGCTTGTAAATTAATGCTTATAAGCTGAATGTCTTCAATTATATAGATCACTCTATTGCATTATAAATAAAAGATTAAAAAATATTGACTATATAAAAACGTTAATATAAAAATCCTTTGTATTCATGTAATGACCATTTCCGGGCCAATTTCTTGGAACGGTACCAGTGAGCACAATTGTGTATTTTGCTGCCATGCATAACATTAGCCTCAGTTAATACTTGATGTCCTTTAAGCTTAGACACGTTGTAAAAAAGACCTCCATCTTCTTCGTGACCGCCGATGGCATTAGTTGAGTTCCACTGTTTTACGTTCAACCATTTATGGCCACCTTCTTTTTTATAACCAGTTAGAAACTCCCAATGTAAAGCTTTATTATCATCGCTGCCAAGTGCATCTGTGGCAGTATGTGGGATATATTTATGTAAAAATTTAGAATCAGTTCCCATCTTCATTTTTTTAGGATTTTCGCCATAATAATATGTTCTGGTAACTTTAGTTTTAGTAAAAGTTTCTTTGGTGACGAACGGATAATTTATATCTTCTTTATTGAAAAAATACCAGTTGCCCCGCATTGCCTTAGGATAAACGGTTGGTACTTTTTTCGCTTCTACAGTAGTTGCGGAATTGTTGATCTGACTTCCGACCGTCCCCAAGCTTATTAAAGCAATGACTGAAATTAGTGATTTCTTTAGTTTCATTTTTCTCTCCTTTTAAACTGCTTTAGCAATTAATATATTATTAATGGTATCACTTGACAGCAAATAAATAAAAGCAAATTACCAGTTAGATGACTGCCCTTTATCTGTTTAATAAATTTCATAAGCAATAAGTTTCAAAAATCTTAGTGAATTTAAGGCGAAGATTTAATCATTTCAGCCACTATTTTGAGCAGTTGAATACGATTTCTATTGCGTAAGCTGAAAAAATTGTCATACTTATATGATATAAAAGGTTAATTCCAGCTTAGTTTACGGATTGGAGAAAAACGTGTTCAGTCTATTCATATTATTATCAGAACGCCTGGGTATTATTATGATTCTGGCGTTTCTCCTTGTTAACATGCGATTTTTTAGGGATTTAATTGAAAAAAGAACCTTAAAATCGCAAATCTGGTTATTTATCATTTTTTCACTCTTCGTTGTCATTGCCAATCTCACTGGTGTAGAAATTTCGAGCACAAAAGAAATAGTTACCCCGCTTATTCTGACAGAATTACCTCAATCTGATTCAATAGCAAATACCAGGATGTTGGTTATCACTACTGCAAGTTTGACTGCTGGACCCTATGTAGGACTTCTAGTTGGGTTAGTGGGTGGTTTACACCGTGTGATTTTTGGTGGCTTTTCGGATTATTTTTATATTGTCAGTTCAGTTTTAATTGGGTATTTAATTGGCGTTTTAGGTGATAAGGTTAAGAAAAATAACTTGTATCCTTCTACTTTTTGGGTAGCAGTTTTATCTTTTTTAGCAGAACTAATTCAGATGGCCTTTATTTTTGCATTTCATGGTTTCGGCTTGATTAAATTAATTTTTGTACCCATGATATTGTTAAACACAATTGGTTCTTGCTTGTTTATAGAAATTTTGAAAACCTATTTATCAAATGAGCGTCAATTGCGGGCTGTGCAAACTAAAGACGTTTTGGAATTGGCTAATAAAACATTGCCTTATTTTCGCCATGGACTGGACTTTGATTCTGCAGAGCATGTCTGTAAAATTATCAAAAAATACACTAATTTTGATGCGGTTGGCTTAACTGATCGTGTTAATGTACTGGCTCATGTTGGCGCTGGACAAGATCACCACATTGCTGGTGAGCCGGTAATAACTGATTTATCTAAAACAGTTATTGCTTCAGGACATGAAAAACTGGCTCATTCAAAAGAAGAAATTGGTTGTCCTCATCCGAATTGCCCATTAACATCCGCTATCGTTTGTCCACTGCAAGTAAACAAAAAAACGATTGGAGCACTAAAGCTGTACTTTTGTGCTGAACAAGAAATGACAGTAGTTGAAGAAAATTTGGTTCGCGGTCTTGCTATGATTTTTTCAGGACAATTGGCTATTGGCATTGCAGAACAGCAGACCAGTTTGGTAAATGAAGCTGAAATTCGGGCATTACAAGTTCAAATTAATCCGCATTTTTTATTTAATGCAATTAATACAATTGGCGCCTTAATGAGGGTTGATGTTAGTGAAGCTCACAGAGCTTTAATGCAGCTTAGTACATTTTTTAGATTAAGTTTGAAAAATGGCCAGGAAAAAGAAATTACCCTTGATCAGGAAAAAAGGTATGTTAGTGCTTATACTGGAATTGAAGAGCTGCGTTTTCCGCATAAATTTAAAATTGACTATCAAATAAGTGTGCCTGATAGTACGCTTCTGCCATCGTTTTGTTTACAAATCTTTGTGGAAAATGCTATCAAACATGCCTTCAAAGGCAGAAAAACTGGTAACAAAATTATCATTAATTTAAGTCAAAAAAAAGATTACTTGCAGATTTTAGTAAGTGATAATGGTGTTGGTATTAAACCGGAAATTTTAAAAAGGCTGGGTCAAGAGCCAATAAGTGAATCTGGCGGCAGTGGTACGGCACTCTATAATTTAAATAAGCGTCTGATAGGTTTATATGGCACAAATAGTCAATTGCATATCAAAACTGGTAAAAATGGAACTACTTTTAAAACCGAGATACCATTGAGACAAGCTGAAAAAAGTGATTTTGAAGGTCAAGGGGGAGCTAAAAATGAAAATTTTGGTAGTTGATGATGAACCATTAGCCCGCACTGAATTATCTTATTTGATCAAAAAAAGTTCAGTTTTAAATAAGCAAACCGTTAAACTCTATGAAGCAGAAGATATCAAGGAAGCACAGGGAACTTTGCTTAAATATAAAATTGACTTGCTGTTTTTGGACATTTCGCTTAATGAAGAAAACGGCTTTGAACTGGCCGATGAATTGAAACAACTGAGCTATTCACCGATGATTGTATTTGCTACTGCGTATGATAATTATGCCGTGAAGGCTTTTGACGTTGGTGCACTTGACTATGTCTTAAAACCATTCGAACAAGAGAGGGTTGATCAGGCACTGCAAAAGGCTGTGAAAGTTTTAAACAGTCAAAATAACAATGCTGTGCAGGCGCAAAAAGCGGGAAGTGACGTTCTTAGTATTGAACTTGAAGATCGCAACGTAGTTATTAAGAAACTGGAAGTAATAGCTGCAACGGTTAATAATGGTGTACTAACAATTGAAACGAACAAGCAAAAATATGAAACACGCAAGACCTTAGCTTGGCTAAAGGAACGACTAACAGATTCATGCTTTCTACAAGTCCATAGAAATGCAATTGTAAATATTGAAGATATCAAGGAGGTCCAGCCCTGGTTTAATCATACATTGATGTTGATTATGAATAATGATTCCAGAGTTCAGGTAGGTCGATCCTACCGCAAAGAATTAAATCAAAAATTAGGTTTGTAAATAGTTCTCTAATTTATATTGACTTGTGAATTTGCTTTAGTGCAGTTCACAGGTCATTTTTTGCAATTCACGAGTTAATCGCTTACAAAAATCATATTTTCTATTATCTTATTACTTGAAAGCAAGAAAGCTGAAAATGAGAAAGGAAATCGATCTTATGAAAAAAGAAAAAACAAAATCAGCTCCAATTTTAGTACAAATGTTTATTTATGCTGCAATTTTGTTTGTGGCACAAGTAATTTCTGATTTGATGCCAAAGTCTTTTCCCGTACCGACTCCAGTGATTGGGTTAGTTTTGCTTTATTTTTTATTGACTTTTCATGTAATCAAAGTTGAATGGGTAGATTCTTTTGGCAGTGCACTAATCTCACTAATTAGTTTCATGTTTGTTCCCTCTGGAATCTCTTTAGCCGCAAATTTAAAGATTATGAAAGAGCAGGGAATACAACTAATTATAGTGGTAATTGCTTCTACAATCATTTTGTTAGTTGTAACTGCTTATACCACTAAATTCTTTAGTTGGGTTATAGGAAAAGTAACTAATAATCAACTAACTGTTATGAATCACAAAAAAGTAGGGGATGTTAAATAATGCAATATATTACGAATCCATTATTTGGAGTTTTCTTGTCATTAATTGTATTTTTAACTGGACAATGGCTGTTCAAAAAATCAAAAGGTTTTTTCCTTTTTCAACCACTCTTTGTAGCAATGGTTTTGGGAATAGCAATTCTGATTATCCTTGCTAAGTGCTTTGATGTTTCAACAGCTACTGTTTATGCTAAAGCTTATAAACCAGGTGGAGATATTATTTTCTGGTTCATCACGCCAGCTACAATTGCTTTCGCGGTACCATTGTATAAGCGTAATGATGTTGTAAAGAAAAACTGGCTGGTTATTCTTTTAGGGTTGGTTTTCGGTACGTTAATTTCAATGGCTTTAATAACACTTGTCGCTAAAGCAGTTGGTTTAAATACTGTCGGAATAAAGTCAATGCTAAGTCAGTCTGCTACTACTGCAGTAGCTATGCCAATAACAAAAGCTATCGGGGGCAATGCTTCGGTTACAGCTATGGCATGCATACTTAATGCTGTAGTAATTTACGCCTTAGGCAAACAATTAGTTAAGTGGTTCAACTTAAATAGTGATCCATTGGGAACAGGCTTGGGTTTAGGTTCTGCAGGCCATACTATCGGCTCAGCTTTTGCATTGGAAATGGGCTCTGTGCAAGGAGCAACTGCTGCAGTGGCAGTTGTTGCGACAGCTTTAGTGGATAATCTGTTAGTTCCAGTTTTTGCCCATTTAATTGGGTTGTAGTTTATAATTTTTATAATTTTATAGTTGTTTGTTTACTTACTCTAAAAGCACACGAATGAATCGTGTGCTTTTTAGATTGTCGTATATTTGCTTTATAGAGAAATGAAACTGTAACGAAACTATAATAAGGCGTTGCTTTTAAAGCACTCCCTAATTAGTGTATAATGGTTATTAATTGTAAGTAACTTTTATTTTGTACTGCAATTAAAAAGTTGCCTTATTACTTAAAAACTACACTTAAATACGAAAAGGAATGACAACAATATTGAAATTTGTTAAATTTAGAAAGTTATTTGCTGCAGTTACCTTATTAGGCATAGTTCTTTTAACATTAGGTGCATGTTCACAAAAGTCACACAAAAGCAGTAAGATATCAATTATGACGACGACGAATGTCTATTCTGACATTGCTCAAAATATAGTTGGCAAATATGGCAAAGCAGAAGCAATTATTAAAAAATCTGCAATTGACCCTCACGATTTTCAACCTACTACTAACGATGCCAAGGCTCTATCTAACGCAGACATAGTAATAGAAAATGGCCTAGGTTACGACAGTTGGATGGATAAATTGGCTTCTTCAGTTGACAAAAAGCCGGTTCGCGTTGGTGAAGACCTGATGGGTTTAAAAAAAGGTGATAATCCGCATATTTGGTTTGATTTGACTATGCCCACCAAGTATGTTAATTACTTAGTTAAGAGCTTGTGTAAAAAAGATCCAAAGCATGCTCGTTATTATAGAAAAAACGGGAAAAGGTATTTAGCTGAAATTGCCCGTATTAAAAGGACTTCTGCTAAATTAAGTCACCACGTTGAAAAGCCCGTTTATGTCAGTGAGCCGGTTTTTGACTATGCGTTAAGTTCTGTCAACATTAAAGTCGCAAATAAAGACTTTGAGAAAGCAATCCAAAATAATACAGATCCGAGTCCAGCAGCTGTTCAGAAAATGACTGATGGTATTAAGAAGCAGAAAATTGCGTTTTTTGTGATCAATGAACAAACTTCAAGTTCTACAGTTGACACTTTTCTGAAATTGGCAAAAAAGCAAAACATCCGTATCCTAAAAATAAGGGAAACTATCCCGGATAATACCAATTATCTTGATTGGATGAATGATAGTTATCAGGATTTGGCTGAAGTAGTCCGAAAATGATTATTATGAGGCGTTAAAAATGAAGAAATTGATTGCCGTTTTAGCTTTAGGAGCGAGCATTGCAACTGTTGCTGCTCCAGAGACGATGATAGTACAAGCAAGTACAATTAATGATACTGCTAAGCAAAATAGTTTCAGCGGTGTAACTTATGCAGAACAAGTATTAGCGCAAGAAGGTATTAAATATAACGATTTTTCTGCTGCTAATCCGATTAATTATCGCAATGGCAAGCCTGAAGGCGTTGTTATTCACGAAACTGCAACACCCAATGCTACTGCACGTAATGAATGTATTTATTTTAATCGTGAATGGATGAATATTTATTCTTATGTTCATGCTTTTGTGGATAAAACAGGTGTCATTCAAATGACAAGCCCAGATTACGGTGTATGGGGTGCTGGTCCTGTTGCCAACAATCGTTTTGTGCAAGTGGAACTGTGTGAAGAAAACAATCTGGCTGATTTTGCCAAAGGCGTGAATAATGACGCAATTTATGTTGCGCAAATTTTGCACAGATATAATTTGGAACCTGACAACGCTGTTCATGATGGCAAAGGGACAATTTGGTCTCACCATGCTGTGTCTACCTTTTTAGGAGGTACTGATCATACTGATCCGGATGGTTACTTTGCTAAATGGGGTTATTCAATGGATGATTTCTTTGATCTGGTTAAATATTATTATGATCAAGGAACGCCAGCTGATAATGCACCTGTTGATAATGATACAGTAACTCCACCAGCACCTGCTGCACCTGCTAAAAAGCCGGCTGTTCTACCTAAGCCAGTTGCTACCAAAGTCTTAATTCATAATGCATTGGTTTATAATGAAAATGGTGTGGCGACTGATTTACCAACTAAAAAGGCTGGTACCAAGTTAACAATTTATGGCAATCAAACCATTAAAAAAAGAAAGTATTTGCAAATAGGTGTTAATCAATATGTTGTTGCCAGCAACGTTGAAGGCAAATTACGTCAATTAAGCCACAATGCTTACCTTTACGATGGCAAAGGGAAACGGGTTGGTACAAACAAGTTATACCGCGGCAATTATGTGCGGACATATGGCGGTCGCGTTAAGATTAAGGGTCGTAAATATTACCCAATTGATGTTAATCAATTTGTCAAAGTGGGCAATTTTAAATAGATAATATAGGAAAATACAAATTGTCTGATATTTTAGAAGTTAATAATCTCTCAATGAGATTTGATAAAAATAATGTTTTTGAGAACTTAAAGTTCAAGTTAAAAAGGGGTTCGTTAACTGCACTCCTAGGTCCCAATGGTACTGGAAAGACTACCTTAATAAATATTCTAATGAAGATGTTGACTCCTAGCTCGGGATCTTTTAAATTTGCAGATGATGTTCGTCTGGGTTATGTACCTCAGTTTCGCAATATAGATGCTGAATATCCATTATCAATTGAAGCTTTTGTTGGTTTGAATGCACCGATTATTAAAAACGGTCAAACTAAGGAAGCAATAAAAAAGCAGTTAGAGGAAACCAATCTCTATCAAATTAAAAATACTCGTATGGGGGAAGCTTCAGGTGGACAAAAACAAAGAGCCTATTTAGCTCAAGCCCTGCTTGATAATCCTAATATGATTATTTTAGATGAAGCTACGGCAAGTCTTGATCCTATGGCTAAAGATGAGCTGATGAAGCTGATCAGACATTTGAATGAAAAACATAAAATAACAGTTTTGTTTGTAACTCATGATATATCATTAGCTCACAAGTATATGCAAAACTATTTATATTTAAATCATGGTCAAATTGAACATGGTGAAATGTCCCAATTTAAGGAGGCATATGAATAATGTTTGCATATGGTTTTATGCGCAACGCATTTTTGGCGAGTACCTTTATTGCGATAACTTGTGGCACTGTCGGTGTTTATGTAGTCGCACGTAATTTTAGTTTTTTAGCACATACGCTTTCCGAAATTGGTTTTGCAGGTGCTGCATTTGCTGTTTGGCTGGGAATTGGACCTTTGTGGGGGATGCTTTTGTTTACCCTTCTGGGTTCAATCAGTGTTGGGGAATTGTCACTTCATAGTGAGCAAAAAGAATCCTCAATTAGTGCTATTTCAGCCCTGTTTACGGGTTTAGGCGTACTTTTTCTTGCCATTTCTGGAGCTAACAGCAATTATGCTACGAATATTTTATTTGGCAGTATTATTGGTGTTGATCATCAGGGCGTGATCCAGCTTATAGCCCTTTCTATAATTGTATTGCTGATGATTTTTAGTATCCAGCGCTCATTAAATTTTGATTCATTTGATCATATTGGTGCTCTTGCTCATGGAGTAAAAACTGGTGCAGTAAGTGTTATTTTTTTAATTGCTCTGGCGATGTCGGTATCAATTGGTGCTCAAATAGTGGGCTCGCTTTTAGTTTTTATTTTGCTAACATTACCACCAGCCACTGCAAACTATTTAGGGAAAACAATTCCGGCGATGATTGGCTGGTCTGTCTTTTTTGCCTTGATTGGCGTCTGGCTTGGCTTATACTTGGGCTATATTACGAATCTGCCAGTAACTTTTTTTATTGCTGTCATTGAAGTTACGATCTATCTTGTTACATACTTCACTCATATTATTAAGCATAGTTTGTAGTAATTATTAATATAAAAATAACATCAATTATTATTTTTTGCTTTACTTTGTGAAAAAATAAACAGTGGGAATCCCGTTATTTAAACATTTATTTTTAAATTTCACTAACTTTTGTAAGCATTTACATGTATAATAGAAATTGGAAATATTAAATAAAGAAGGAGTCTTAAAAATGACATCATATTATAATGGTTTTCCCCAAAGTGATCGTGACGAAACACTAAAGATGATTAACCTCGATGAACTCGAGGAACGTGCAAAGAAAGTTATGCCAGAAGGTGCATATTACTATATTGCTTCAGGTTCAGAAAATGAGTGGACTTGGCGTAATAACACCACTGCTTTCAATCACTTTCAGATTGTGCCTCGTGCTTTGACCAATATGGATAATCCTAAATTGGATACTGAATTTATGGGCATGAAATTAAAGACACCTGTAATGATTTCACCTATTGCCTGTCATGGTATCGCGCACAAAGATGCAGAAATTGCTACTCAAAAGGGTGCAGCTGCAGCAGGTGCCTTGTTTGCATCGAGTACTTATGCTAATAAGAGTGTGGAAGAGATTGCGGCAGCAGCTCCAAATGCACCACGTTTCTTCCAACTTTATCTCAGCAAAGACTGGGGCTTCAACAAGATGGTCTTTGATGCAGTTAAAAAAGCTGGCTACAAGGGCATTTTCCTGACAGTAGATGCTTTGGTATCAGGCTTTCGTGAAGCTAACCTCAGAACTAAGTTTGCCTACCCTGTTCCACTAGACTTCTTTACTCGCTACCAAGGAGCAAAGGGTGAAGGCCAAACTGTAGCACAGATGTATGCTTCTTCAGCCCAAAAGATCGGGCCAGAAGATGTTAGACGTATTAAGGAAATGTCAGGCTTACCAGTATTTGTTAAAGGCGTTGTTTGTGCAGAAGATGCCTACTTAGCCATGGGTGCTGGCGCTGATGGTATTTATGTAACTAACCATGGTGGTCGTGAAGTTGACTGTGGTCCTGCAACAATTGATATGTTGCCAGAGATTGCTAAGGCCGTAAACCACCGTGTTCCTATTGTCTTTGATTCAGGCGTTCGTCGTGGTTCGCATGTCTTTAAGGCTTTGGCACTTGGTGCTGATATGGTTGGTGTTGGTCGTCCATACTTATACGGCCTTGCACTTGGTGGCGCTAAGGGCGTTCAATCAGTTATTGAGCAATTGAACCAAGAATTATTAATTGATATGCAATTGACTGGCTGCAAGACAATTGAAGATGTTAAACACGCTAAGATTACTCATATTAATTACACTGCCGACAACTTGAAGTCAAATACTGATCCTACAAGAGTTAAGCCATATCCTGTAACAGCTGAGAATCAATTAAAAGAAGATGACTCAGACGCTGTAACTGGTGCTTCTCAAGCATAATTAGCTTTTAGTTTTAAGTAGTAAAAAGTGCTCTGCATATATTCGGTGCTTTAACTGACATGCAGAGCCTTTTTTATTGCTTAAAAAATGATTGTTTTTAATTAATAGTTGTAATTTAATTTTTATATCTTTATAATTGTCATAATAAAAATAATAATGGAGGAAAATTATGAAGAAAGCGTGGAAATTGCTTGAAACTTTGTTGATAGCATTTATAATGTTAACCTTGTTACCCCAGAATGCAGCAGCTGCTGACAAAGGCCAAACTGAACAAAGAACCGACAATTATCTACGAAGAGTCAAGCAAAAAGGTGAACTAGTCATGGGAACTAGTCCAGATTATCCTCCTTACGAGTTTGTCAAAAATATTAAGGGCAAATCAAAAATAGTTGGTATGGATGTTGAAATAGGGCAAAAAATTGCCCATGATATGGGTGTTAAGCTTGTTGTGCGGTCAATGGACTTTGACTCTCTTTTAGTGGGTCTTGAGACAGGTAAAATTGACATGGTCATTGCCGGAATGAACGCGACGCCTAAGAGGGCTAAAAGCGTTGCCTTTAGTCAGCCATACTATAGAAGTGATCAAAAATTACTGATAAGAAAAGAAGATAAAGGCAAATATCATAATTATAAGTCTTTTGCCGGCAAAGCAATTGGTGCTCAAACTGGTAGTATGCAGGCCACAATGATCAAAAATCAGGCCAAAAATGTCAAACTAAAAACCATGGATAAATATAACGACTTAGTTTTAGGATTAAAAACGCGTAAGGTTGATGCAGTTTCAGTTGACAAGGCAACAGCCGAGGCTTTTGCCCAAAATACGGACGGGATTATGGTTATTCCGGCAGGCCTCAAGACAGAGTCATCCGCTACTTCTGTTGCTTTTCATAAAGGAGCCAATAGTTTAGTTAAAGCTGCAAATAAATCAATAGCGGAGATTAAGCAAAAAGATTTAATAGATAAAGAATATTTACCCAAAGCTGGAAAATATTTAACCGCCGGTAAGACAAAAAAGGAAGTCAAAGCGTCTAATTCAATGTGGGCATATAAAGACTTCTTTATTGCGGGCGTCGGGTACACTTTACTTATTTCTGCTATATCAGTATTCTTTGGTTTCTTATTAGGTGCGATACTGGCGTTTATGCGCTTAGGCCATAACCAAATTGCACGTTCAATTGCGACAGCTTATGTAGAATTTATTCGGGGCACACCATTAATGGTGCAATTATTATTCATTTACTTTGGCTTGGGAGTAGTAGTAAACTTCCCGGCTCTACTGTCAGGTATAATTGCCGTTTCTCTTAACTCTGCAGCTTATGTAGCAGAAGTAATACGATCAGGCATTAATTCAATTGCTGTGGGACAGACTGAAGCATCTCGCTCCTTAGGGCTGTCACGCACAGCGACTATGCGTTATGTTATTATGCCACAGGCAATGAAAAATATTTGGCCGGCTCTGGGAAACGAATTTGTTTCTCTCATCAAGGAAAGTTCAATAGTTTCAGTAATTGGCGTTAAGGATTTGATTTATCAATCGCGTGTAGTTCAGGCTGACACTTATCGTGGAGTAATGCCATTGGTAATCACAATGATCTTGTACTTTATCATTACTTTTGGTTTATCTAGCCTAATGAAAGTATTTGAAAGGAAAATGAATCATGACTAACGCAAATCCCGTAATTAAAGTTGAACACTTACAGAAAAATTTTGGTGATAATAAAGTTTTAAAGGATATTAATGCTCAGGTAAATGAAGGTCAGGTTATCTGTCTAATTGGACCGTCTGGTGCCGGAAAAAGCACTTTTTTGCGTTGTCTGAACCTATTAGATCAGCCATCTTCTGGCAAAGTGATTTTTGAGGATAAGGAGTTAACTGCCTTAAGCGAAGATCAGCTTGATCAACTGCGTGAAAGAATGGGAATGGTTTTTCAGCAGTTTAATTTGTTTCCCCATATGAATATTATTGAAAATATTAAATTAGCGCCCATGAAAGTTAAGGGCATGAGTGACAGTGATGCTAAAGCTAAGGGAATGGAATTGTTGGATCAGGTCGGTTTGGCTGATAAAGCAGAAGCCTTTCCAACCAATCTTTCAGGTGGACAACAACAAAGGGTTGCCATTGCTCGTGCCTTGGCAATGGATCCCGAAGTAATGCTCTTTGACGAACCAACTTCAGCGCTTGATCCGGAAATGGTGGGTGAAGTGTTGAAAGTAATGCAGGATTTAGCACAAAAAGGGATGACTATGGTAGTTGTAACTCATGAAATGGGTTTCGCCAAAAATGTTGCAGATGAAGTATGGTTTATGGCTGACGGTTATATTCAAGAAAAAGCTGCACCACAGCAATTTTTTGCTCAGCCACAAACTCCGCGCGCACAGGACTTTTTGGCAAAAGTTCTTGAGGCTTAGGTGGGAGATAGTAAGTGGAAGAAACACAAGCGATTAAAATATTAACAGACTTGTTAGCGATAGATTCGGCAAATGATCATGAAAGCCTGATAGCTGATTATGTAACCGCATTGTTTAGCGGATATCCAGTAGAAATTCACAGACTTTCTTATTCTTCCGGCAGAGATAATTTGGTAGTAACCATTGGAGATCATGGTCCATTGTTAGGTTTCTCAGGGCATGAAGATGTTGTTGCAGCTGGGAATTTGACCAATTGGCATACAGACCCATTTAAGCCCGTTTTGAAAGACGGAAAAATATTTGGGCGTGGTGCGAGTGATATGAAATCCGGTCTGGCGGCAATGATTGTTGCAATGCTTGATTTACTTGATAGTGAGAAAGAACTGCCCGGTCGTATTAGACTTTTAGCTTCTGTAGGCGAAGAAACCGGTGAATATGGGGCGGCTCAGTTGACTAAAGAAGGCTATGCTTCTGACCTGGATGGACTTGTTATTGGTGAACCCTCAAACTTTGACGTACGTGTGACACATAAGGGTATTATTGACTATTACGTTTATTCTAAGGGTATTTGTGTTCATTCTTCGACCCCAGAAAAAGGTCAGAATGCTATAATGCCACTGATTGAGTTTGCACAAGCAGCGCAACAATTAATGGACAGTCATCAAAAAAAGGATCCGGTTTTAGGCTCTTTTACTCATGTGGTTAGCCAAATTCAGGGTGGCAGTCAAATTAATTCTGTTCCTGACAGTGCTTGGCTTTCCGGCAATATCAGAACAACGCCTATATATCCCAATGAGCAAATTTATACTGAACTTGAACAAATAGTTGCTGATTTAAATAAAAATGGCGCTCAGCTAAAAATAAGATATAGTTTTCCTGAGGTGCCTTTACCTGACCAATCTCAGACAAAATTAGCTAAAATGGCTCAAAAAGTTGTCGAGCAAGAAATTGGCAGGCCAAGTGAATTTGTTGCAGGGACTGCTGCTACAGATGCATCAGAATATATTCAAGCTGGAGGTTTCCCTATTATTATTCTGGGACCGGGAGCTGGAACTACTGATCATGAACCAAATGAGTATATAGAAGTAAATGCTTATTTAGATGGCTGTCGTTTATACCAAGAATTAGCAAGGCAGTTTTGGAACTCATTAGACTGATTTTTGACTATCATTAATATTTTTATAACAGAAAAAAGCCACTTCTTAAAAATAGGAGTGGCTTTTGATGTGAGAAATTATTATTTACATACCAGTTATATTATTTGTAACTAAAAGATGCAAGTATTAATTATAATTATTTTGGATAATTTTCTTAAATTCGCTTAAACGATTGGCAAAAGTTTTAAAAGCTTCTTCTAAATAATCTGGCTTCGTCATATCAACTCCAGCTTTTTTCATGATTTCAGCAGGATAATCACTAGAGCCAGCTTTTAGAAAGTTCAAATAGGCATTTCGTTGCTCGGTCGATCCATGAACGACATTGTTTGCTAAGGCAGTGGCTGCGGCAAAACCTGTAGCGTATTGATAAACATAGAAGTTGTAATAAAAATGAGGTACTCTGGCCCATTCTTTAGCAATTTCTCCACCAGATTCTACTGCATCACCGTAATAGCGCTGATTAATTTTACCGTAGATATCATCTAAGCGATCGGCAGTTAAAGGTTCACCATTTGCATCCATTTCGTGAATTTTTTGTTCAAATTCAGCAAACTGCGTTTGTCTAAACAAGGTTCCTTTGAAAGAGTCCAGGTAGTAATTAAGGACAAAAGCGCGTGTTTTAGGATCGGTAATATGAGCCAAAAAGTATTCTGTTAAAATATTTTCATTAGTTGTAGAAGCTATTTCAGCAACAAAGATAGGATAATCACCATAAACATATGGCTGATTTTGCCTGGTATACATGCTGTGGACTGAGTGTCCTGTTTCATGAACCAATGTGTATAATGAATCAACATTGTCCTCCCAATTGAGCAATTCATATGCATCTGTATCATAGCAGCCGCCAGAATATGCTCCGGTAGCTTTATTCTGTGATTCAACCACGTCAATTACGCGATTATTAAAAATATAGTCGACCTGCTTTAAATAGTCCTCTCCTAATGGTGCCAATGCCTTTTTGGCTTCTGCTTTAGCTTGCTCAAAAGTATAGCTCAATGCTGGTTTACCAGTTAATGGAACATACATGTCCCACATTTGCAGATCCTTTAAGCCTAAAATCTGTTTGCGTAACGCTACATATTCATGCAATAGGTCTAAGTGTTCATCGACTTCATCAATCAAAGTATCGTAAACGACTAATGGTACGCCATTTGCATTCATTGCACTCTCACGAGCTGATGGATAATGATGAACACGGGCACTATAGTTATGCTCCTTGACAGCACCGGAAAGAGTTGCTGCCAGGGAATTTTCAAATTGGCCATAAGTAGCGTACATGGAAGCAAAAGCATTTTTACGTACTTCACGATTTTGGGATTGAATAAGCAATGAGTATAAGCCATCGGAAAGTTGAACCATTTCACCGTTATCATCCTGAGTATAACCGTATTCCATATCTGAATTGGTTAAAACGTTATAAGTGTTTTCTGAAGCAGATAAAGCATCACCAGCATCTGCAATTAGCTTTTCTTCTTCTGCAGATAGCGTATATGGTCGCAATCTGGTAATTTGATCAAGTAAGTGTTTGTAGTTGCTGAGTTTAGGCTCTTCTTGTTCTAAAGCACCCAACTTTTCTGCTGAAAGACTTAAAATTGCTGGATTCATAAAAGAAGTAGCGGCTTCAAACTGGCTTGCAAGTCCTTGCACTTGAGCTACATAACTCAAATAATGGGCATTTCCAGTATCAACATCACTGGCAAGAGTAGCATAAGAATAGACTTTTTCCAGTCTCCGACTAACTGTTAAAATTTGAGTAATACCATTATATAAAGATGCACCAGAAGTGGTAAAATTTTCTTTTAAAGTGCTTAAAACTGGTATTTCTTTTTTGACAAGTGTATATTCATCTTCCCAGTCATTATCAGTTTTAAATATCCTGGTTAAATCCCATTTAAGATTTTCTGGGACTTCATTACGTTTAGGAATTGACATAAAAATTCTCCTTTTTAGCTATTTAATTAAATTATACTAAAGATTAAAAAATAAGATATTATTAATTATAATTGATATTATTTTAATTCATGTTTGAAAGTGTTAAAAATAATAGATGGAAAACTACGAAAGGGTTTGAATAGAGGAATGAATCCAAATTCAAAACGCAGAGAAGATTACCACAAAAAGCATTCTTCCCTAAATCTTCATCGGAATATTGCTTTGGCAGAACCTGCTAAAGCCTTTAAAGGCAGCGTTTTTGCTCGGATTTGTGGTATTGCAGCTGTTTTGTGTGTCAGCTTTGGCTTAGCTTGGGTAGCACACATGTATTTTGCTTTGCACAGTGCAATTGATGGCAATGGTGGCAATTATGCCACATCTGCAAGAATTGCCAACAGACAGCCGATTTCTGTTTTAATTCTCGGAGTTGATCAGGGACTTGAAGGACGACATGATAAAGGTAATTCTGACACTTTGATTTTGGCAACAGCAAATCCTGCTAAAAATAAGTCGACAATGACTTCAATTCCTCGAGACACTCTCGCTAATATTTTAGGTGATCCTGGAAATAAGTACAATATGTTTCGGGTTAATTCGGCATACGGCATTGGTGGCAGTTCTGCTTCAATGAGAACTGTTTCAGCTTTAATTGGTGTTCCCATTCATTACTATGTGGAAGTAAATATGAAAGCTCTAAAAAGCCTGGTTGACGCTGTTGGTGGAGTTGACGTTAAAGTGCCGTTCAAGTTTTCATATGATTGGTGTGATTTTCATAAAGGAAAACAGCACTTAAACGGACGCCATGCTGTAGCATATGTTAGAATGCGCCATGATGATCCTCGAGGTGATTATGGCAGGCAAATGCGTCAAAGACAGGTTATCACTGCTGTAGTTCATAAAGCTATTTCAGTTGACTCAATTACCAATTATCGCAAGTTGGTTAAGATCTTTTCAAAATATGTCAAAACTAATCTTACGTTTAATGATATGTTAGCCTTAGCTCTGACTTACCGCGGCTGTTCCCAGAATATTGCCAGTGGTTATATTCAGGGGCATGATGCTTGGATTGATGGAGCATCTATTCAGGTAGCATCAACTAAAGAGCTTCAAAAGGCTTCTGACAAGATACGTACCAATCTTGACTTGGATAAAAAAGTATTGGATAATGATGAAACGAAACTCAATAAGTTAAATGAGCAGAACAATAATATTAAGTGGAAAGATCCCAGACCATTTACTAATTATCAGATTTACCGTTCAGTAGTAACTGATGAGTCAAATGGCAATTCCTCAGGAATTGGAACAAGTGGAGATAATTCTGCAGGTCAATAACTGTGCTTGGTAAAGGAGGATAATAAATATGCGTAAGCAATCTGCATTTATAGCTGTTTATAGTACAATATCAGCCTTTATTGCTTTTATTGCCATAGTATTCATTTGTTTACGCACATTTCATTGGAATTTACCTGCTTCTGTATTAGCAGCAAGCATATTTGCCTTATTTTTCTTTGCTTTTTCATGGTTTCGCGGTCATGCTTCTGCTGAAATTAAACGAATTGCACGTGAACATCATTTATCTAATAAAGATTTAGCTAAAATTACTGGCATGAAAGCAAGCGATTTTCCAATATATAATGATAAATTGCAGTTGATTTTACCTAAGCGTTATTGGCCTAAAGTATTGGATTCCTTGCAGAAATATGAACAAGAAAATGACGAAAAGGTGGGCAAATAGCCCACTTTTTTATTGTGCATATTAGCAAAACCAAGCCAAAAGATTAAAGATAGTTTTACTTTATTTTGTACAACTTATAATGATATTTAGGGAGATGCATAATGAGCATACTAACAGTTAAAAATTTGGGACAAGGTTTTGAAGATAAAACTTTATATCAAGATGCAAGTTTTGTACTTAACAAAGAAGATCATATGGGCGTGACTGGTCAAAATGGGGTTGGCAAATCGACCTTGATTAAAATTTTAACTGGTGAAATATTACCTGATGATGGACAAATTAAATGGCAAAACAAAATTGCAATTGGTTACCTTGATCAGTATGCCAAGTTGAAACCAGGGGTGACAATTCGCCAGTTTTTACGTACGGCTTTTGCATCACTTTATAATAAGGAAAAAGAGTTAAACTCTTTATATGAAAAGTATGCAGCTGAGGGTGATAGCTCTATATTAGAAAAAGCTGGTAAGATGCAAACCTACCTGGAAGAAAATAATTTTTATAATATTGATACCGAAATTGAACGAGTTGCATCTGGATTAGGTCTGGCAGAACTGGGGTATGATCATGATGTGAGTCAATTGTCAGGAGGTCAAAGGTCAAAAATTATTTTGGCTAAGTTGCTTTTGCAGACTCCAGATGTGTTGCTGCTAGATGAGCCGACCAACTATCTTGATGTTTCTCATATCGATTGGCTGGTTGACTATTTGAACAATTTTGCCGGTGCTTTTATCGTAGTTAGCCATGATTATGACTTTTTAGACAGAATTGCCAATTGTATCATTGATATAGATATCGGCACAATTACACGTTATACAGGTACTTTAAAACAGGCAATGCGTCAAAAAGAAGCTAATCGGGAAACGTATATGAAAGCTTATGCTAACCAGCAGCGTAAAATTGCCAAAACAGAAGCTTATATTCGCAAAAATAAGGCTGGTACCCGTTCAAAAAGTGCAAAATCACGTGCTCGGCAACTTGCAAAAATGGATGTACTGAATCCACCTAAAAATAACCATAAACCTCACTTTGCATTTCCTTATGTGGCTACAGCAGCCAATCTTTTATTGCAAACACAGGATTTAGTAATTGGCTATGATCAGGCATTAGTCAAAGAAGCGTTCAATTTTTCTGTTGGAGGTAATGAAAAAGTTGCTATTACCGGTTTTAATGGTATTGGGAAATCAACGCTTTTAAAAACCATACTGGGACAACTTGATCCGATTTTTGGTACCTATAAATTGTCTGAAACTGCTAAAATTGCTTACTTTAAACAGGAATTAACTTGGCCAAATAATAACATGACGCCTTTGCAATATTTGCAGGAAAACTTTGAACGCATAAAACCCAAAGAATTAAGAGGGGCTTTGGCAAAATTGGGCGTCACTGCTCAACAGGCAATGAGCCCTTTGAAAAAGCTATCAGGCGGTGAGCAGGAAAAAGTCAAACTGGCAAAAATGTTATTTGAACCGGCAAATTTATTATTTTTGGATGAGCCAACCAATCATTTGGACCGGGATTCTAAAGACGCATTAAGACAGGCTATCGTTAAATTTCCGGGAGGAGTAATTATCGTTAGCCATGAACGTGATTTTTTCCAAGGCAATTGGGTTGATAAAACTATTGATATTGAGACTATGAATAAACTTTGAGGTGAAAAATGAATGCTAGACCAGGTGAATTGTTTTACCAAGATTTGCTTGAGACCTGCTTAACTGTCGGTGAATTAATGATTGAAGGCGGAAGCGAAATGTATCGGGTTGAAGATACGATGGTGCGCATTGCCAAAAGTGCTGGTGAACCTGATCCACGTGTTTTTGTAGTACCAACGGGTGTTTTTATGAGCTTGGATCATGGTAACTATTGCCAGAGCACACTTGTACATGAGCGCAATATCAACCTTGAACTAGTTGACCGTATCAATTCTTTGTCCCGTGCTTTTGCAGATAAAAAAATAACTTTGCAAGAAGTTAAAAAAGAAGTTACCAAGATGGCAAAGGGTGATTATCCCAATTTTCCCATATGGCTACAGACGATTGGAGCCGCAATTTTAAGTGCAACGCTCATGGTATTGTTCATGAATAATTATGATTGGATTGATTTTCCTGCTGCGGCTATTGTGGGAGCTATTGGATTTCTTTCATTTTATTATTTTAAACGTTTTACTAACGTTAAATTCTTGGCTGAACTTGTTGCAGCCTTGATTATGACGGTTATTGCAGCCGGTTTAGTTCAACTTTTTCCGCAAATGATTATTGACCATATTCTAACTGGTGCGCTGATGCCTTTAGTTCCGGGTCTTGCTTTGACAAATGCACTGCGAGACTTATTTAAAGGTGACATTCTTTCAGGAATGGTGAAAATTTGTGAGGCTCTGCTTACAGCATTTGCATTGGGCGGCGGAGTTGGTATTGTCTTAAAATTTTTAGGAGCTTAGAAAATGCCTTTTTGGTTAGAAATAGTAATTAATGTTGCTTTCGCCTATTTGGCTTCAGCCTGTTTTGCATTAACAATCAATGTCCCAAGACGAGTACTTAATTTGGCCGGCGTGAGTGGAATTATTAGCTGGATTATTTATTGGCTGTCAATGAGAGCGTCGATGGGTCGGTTATTATCCAATTTACTTGGCTCTTTTGCGATTGGTATTTTAGGGATAGTTTTTGCCAGAATGAAAAAATGCCCGGCTACAGTTTTTTATATCCCTGCGATTGTGCCTTTAGTGCCAGGTGTTCCAGCATACCAGGCTGTGCGTGAATTAACATCCGGCAACCTTAGGGGTGCAAATGACGCAGTTTTAAGAGTAATAATTGTCACAGGATCAATTGCTTTGGGGATGCTTTTATCAAATATGTGTGTGGAAATTTTCTTCAGAATAAAAAAATTTTACAAACGTTACTCAGATAAGTATAATAATTAATGCGAGTCGACAAAAACGCGAGATGCGTATTTGTATGAGGACACCCGCCTTAAGTGGCAGGCACGGGAAGTGCTGGTGGTTGACCAACCTGATGTGAACAGAAGTAGTCACCTGTTAATTTTAACGGGCCTCGATTTGAAAAAGAGCAGATTCTTAATTGAATCTGCTCTTTTTTATTCCACATATAATGCTTGCTTTCCTTGCTGGTTATAACTTTTTTCCAGGTTTTTCCAAGGTATTGCTTTGTTTTTATGACCAAAGGGATCATTAACGTAAACGATTCGTGCCTTTTTATCAAAGCCGGTAATAACGCAAGCGTGTGAAGACGGAGTCACATGAACTTCACCTTGAGCTGTCTGCCACGTTTGCATGTCGCCAACATGATTAAAATTGGTGGTAGTAATAATTAAAACTGGATGACCATCAGAAACCAATTTTATTACTTGGATAAAATCATGATTCGTGAAATTCTTAATACGACTAGTGTACTTTAGTCCGACTTGTTCTAGCGGTTCATTATAAACGCACCAGCCAGCATTGGCCTGACTCATATAGCCAACAAAGCCAACATGAGGGTTGCCGCGGTATTTGCCATCATCCGTATATGAAGAAACGTGCTTAATATTCTCTGAGAGATCGAGTTTATTAACTTTAACACCATAATAGCGCAAAAGCATCGAAAGAGAAGTCACTTCGCAGCCGTTGGGCAAATCCGGATACTGATTTTCTAAAGGAACATCTAACTTCTGGGATGATTTCAAGGTTAACCAATCATAGCGGTCTTTAACACCTGTAGAATTAAAGATTGTATAGACTAAACCTAGAGAAAAAATAACCAATAGTAATATCAAAATAGCTTTAAAGGAAAATCTTTTCTTTTTCATAAAGCTATTTAAACATAGGATGATTATTAAAAGCAAAAAATCGCTCAAATTAATGAGCGATTTTGCTAAATTTTATTTTTTCTTTATTGAAAGCGGTAATTAGTGGTGAGTTGCGCTTGATAAAGCATCAAGACTGTGATCTTCACCTTTAACTGCCATACCTTCAACGTCCATTCCTGGGCAGAAGACTTCGTCTTCAGGTACTCCTCTTTCTTCGGCGAATGCCTTAGTCAAAGTTTCCATGTCCATCAAATGATATTTCTTGTCTGGGTGTTTTGGATCAACAATTTGAATTTGCGCCATCATACCGGCATCTTCGTGCTCGATAATGTGGCAGTGGTACATGAACACACCTGTGTTTTGGAAGTAAACCTTTATGCGAACCGTTTCTTGAGGTGCTACTTCGATAGTGTCTTTGTAAACGCCTCTTTCGTTTGGATATGGTTCTTTACCGTTGCGTGATACAACCAAGAAGTGGGCACCGTGAGTGTGGAATGGGTGCAACATGCCGTTAACTTTATCGTTTGTGTTAGTTACATCCCAGTACTCAGCATTCATCAATTCCTGCTTCATGTCAATTCTTTCCATTGAGAACAACTTGCCGTTGATCATGTTGTGGTTGTCCATAGTAACATGAGGAATTGATGAGTTAGGGTTAACAACTGGATCGTATGGTTTGAACAATGTGTCAGGAATTACGCTGTCATCTTTTTCATAGCTGTGAATTCTGAATTCAACCAACTTGAAGTCATCAGTGTAAAGGTTGACAACATCGCCTTCTTTGTAATTGCTGAAATCAACAACTACTTGTTGACGCTCACCTGGTCCAATTAAGACTTTAGTCAATTTAACTGGGTGCTCCAAGAATGAGTCATCGCCGGCGATTTGGGTCATTACCAAATCATCGCTGAAGTGCAGGCGCCATTCACGACGGTTGGAACCACCTAAGAAGAGCAAACGTACTTTTTGGGTAGTGACATCAACGTATGGACGAACGACACCGTTGATAATTGGAGTATCACCAAAGATACCCATTGCGTTGTAGTCTGCCTTGTAGTCAAATTGGTTATCTTCGTGGAAAATACGGTCTTGTAAAATAATTGGGAACTCGTCCTTGCCGTATGTCTTAGGAATTGGCAACTTAGCTTCGTTGGCGTCAGTAATAACGACACCCATTGCCAGCCCCATCCAAACTTGCATGGCTGTTGATGGACATGGGTGAGCATGAAGCCATGTTAAGGCTGCCGGTTGCTTAACAGTAAAGTCAATATGCTTTTCTTCACCTGGATAAACTGGTGAGTGGCAAGCACCATCATTACCAGGACCTTGAAGTTCCATACCATGCCAGTGGTATGTAGTTAATTCTGGCAAGCTGTTCTTCAAAGTTACGTGAACGTGTTGACCTCTGGTCAAAACCATAGTTTTACCAAGAACTGGGAAGTTGTAGCCCCAAGTATGAGTCTTTTTACCTGGCAAAAATTGGAAGTCACCTTCTTGGGACTCAATTGTGTACCAAACATCATTGTTTTCTTGTTTATCAGGCTCTAATACTGGTGGAACAATTAAAGGTTGAGCTTCAACACCTTCAGGAATATGAAGATCCTTGTATCCCATTTCGTGATTTTTATCAAAATCTTCGGAATTATAGAAATAATCTGTGTAAACTTTATCTGACATATTCGTCTACCTTTCAGTTAAAAAATTTAGTGAAAAATTTTTAGTTACATGTTAAATTTACTCTATGTGAAAACGCTTGTAAAGTAGATATGGCCAAGTTTTTTAAATAATAATTTATAAAAACGCTTTTTTAAAATTTTATAGAGCAAAGTGTTATTTAATATTAGCAAAAATTCTGCTTTAATAGTGGTTTTCTATGGATAAAAACGGTTTTTAGATATTTTAAATTAACATTGACTAGCAAAAGTGTTTTTTAAAAAATATTTTTAAAAGAAATAAAAAAATTGTTTTTAAACAAAAATTTGAGTATCGTATAAAAGACTGATAAAAATTAATAAATTTAGATAAGGGTTTTTAATTTGAAAATAAGCTTAAAAGATTTAACTGCAAAAATAGAAAAACAAGATTATATTGAAGACTTAGAAACTGTTAAATATGCAGACATTAGCAAGTCAAAAGCTAGAATGCATGAGCTGGCGACTAAATTAGTTACAGAAACTAGAGCAGCACTTAAACATAGTTCATTAAGTCATGTTGCACTTGAAATAAGCGGACAGAGGCCTGTTGTCTTTGCTTTGGAAAGCAATATCATTAATTTGCCTTATAGCAATTACAAAAAGATCGCTAATTTCTTCGAAGAAGGTAAAGAATATCCTGTTGCTATATATTTTGAGACACAATCAGAATATTTGAATGCATCAGGGTTTAGAATTGATCAAATAGCGACAGAAGAAGAGATTGAACAAAATCAAGAAGAAATTGCAGATAGACTGTCAGATGCAATGCAGGAAAAAATTAAGCAGGTCCGTGAATATCAAAAGACTTCATCTTCGACCAAAAAAAAGCCTGCCACTAAAAATACTGCAAAAACTAAGAAAACTACTACTAAAAAGACTAAATAAAAATATTCAATTTTTAACAGGTAAAAGTTTTTTAATTATTGCGTTAATAATACTATTTTTAAGCTCAGCTATTCAAAAGATACTTTTTACAATATAATGGAAAAAGAAGCAGGAGGTCCGTTATGGTTAGCTGGAATCTACTTGGAGTTTTGTTATGGGTAATTGTTATTCTTTATTTAGTTTTTGTTGTGCAAAATATTCGCAAACGCCGAATTACTATGATTATCAAGAAGCACAGGCAGTTTAGCTGGCCAAATTTTTTAATCGATATTATTGAAGTGGTTGCTTTAATAGTAGGTATTGTATGGTTGTTTAACAAAACTATACTGGACAATCCTGACCTTGAGGATACAAGTAAAATTACGTCGCATATTACTTACGAACCTATTGTCATGAACACCGGGGAAGGTAATTCAAGTTACGTTACGATTAATTCGAAAAAGAAAAGAATTAGCACTCAGACTTTTACCTATTATAGACCAGGTAAGAAGATCAAAGTATCCAGCGATTTTGCCACTGTTGCATATGGCAAAAGTCCCTTAGACCTTAATGCTGCAAAAATTCCGTATGATAAAAAAGAACTACAGAAAATGGACCGTAAGTATCAACGTGCTTATGTTGCAATTTATACGGCCGATTATAAAAAGGTATGGCAGAATGGCATTGGTATGCATGCTGGTCATAATGCGACTCGCTACTATTTAATTAGAATTCCAGATTCATCATTTATCAAAGAGAAATAAAAAATAAAATTTAAGCAACTAACTTAGTTTAAACCCCGAAATTGGATAAATTTCGGGGTTTTCTAATGGTCAAAAAAGTTAATAAAGGTAAAAATAAAGGGACCGAGTCCGATAGCGACATGAGCCCCTTAATTAAAATTGAATCTTATGATAAATTCGCAATTTTGTATTGTATTGCTTCCTTTTTACGAACTTGAACCAGGAGATTTCCTTCGACAAAAGCGAGAATAAAGCTGGCAGTCAAGAAGTCGACTACATTACCAGAAGAAAAGGCAGCTAGCAGAATGAAGCCACTGGCAACAATTAAAGAACTGACTAAATAAGTGCGTGCTGACTTATATCTTAGCCACCTGTATGCTCCATAAAATAAAACTGCCAAATATGGTCCGACAAACAGGAGCATTCCGAGCCAGCCTAAAGAATATATTTGGGCGGTAAAATCGCGTTCTAAATTAAAAATATTATTTTCTCGAATGTACGAAATACCAAAAAGCTTGTCTAGCTTGTTGTTATTGGTTTTGACTACTTGATTAAGCATAGCCTTTTCAATATGGCGGTTTTCCATCCGCGCTTGACCCGGTTCATTCATAATTTTGAGCCAAAATTCTGGATCATACTGGTACGGATAGCTTTTGAAAACAAACTTGGGATTGAGAGCATATTCCTGATAATTTTTCTTAATGAAGTAACGTAAAAATTCAGCTCTTTTTTCGCCACTGGGATATTTTTGTAAGCCCGCAGCCAGCTCCTTTTTTTCATCAGTTAAGTCGTGGTCAGATTGTTTGGCTAAATAAATTTCATAATTGTAACGCTGAATTGCAGGGCCAAAAGGCAAAATCAACAGAGATCCTACTTCAATTAGGACTGCAACTAAAAATGCCTTACCACCGTTTTTTACATCTTTAATCAAATATTTATGTAGTCCAAACAGGATAAGGCCAATTATTATGCCACCAATTAGGCCAATTGCTGCTACTTTAGTACCAATCTCGATCATTGCCAGAGCTTGCACAACATTTAGCAAAACTGTATGCCAGCTAAATGAAGTAAAAAGGTAGAACAGCATAAGTGGTAGCAGCATGAACAAGACTGCCGAGATCATATTGGTAAAGTTGAAGAAACCTTTGGAAGCCATATGAGAATAGCCAATATTAGGATTAAAAAACCATTCAAAAAAATTGGCGCTAATAGTTCCTGTTTCATATGATTTAAGGGATATGACAAAAAGGTTGGAAACAACGATAGTGCCTGAAAAAAGTCCTGAAATACCCTCAATCACAAGTTGCAATTGTTTTTGATCAAAGTCTAATTCATTAGTCAAATAAAGAACTGTTAAGGGCAGCATCATTCTAATTAAATAAAAGATTTCTCCACTGGCAGTGTAACCATAATTGTTAGGGCTGACACTGGTAAAGTGTTGCACATGCAGTAAATGAAGTGCTGAATAGACAACTAAAAGAATAATATAAATTAACAGCCACTTTTCCCGTGATAGTTTCTGCCAGGAATTTTGCGAACTAAAATAAAGGCAAACTAGTGTTGCCACAGCTAAAATACGAATAATGGTAGGCAGAGTAAATGGTAAAATATTAGCCAGAGTACCATGGTAAAACCAATATAAATCTAAAAACGGTTGTATTAAAATGAACCAAAATAAGACAGTTCTTGCTTTTTCTTTCACTTTTTTCTCCATATTATAAATATTTTCATGGTTTAATTTTAGGCAAAAACGCAGCAAAAAAAAAGAGCAGTGAATCTTTATTCACTGTTTCTTAATTAAAAAATAGCTGTTAATCTTTTTTCTTGTCAGTATTTGCTTTTTCTTTGGCAGCTTTTTTAATTTTTTCTACTTTAACATCACTTTTGGCCAAAGCCTGAATTTCTTTGATCTTCTTTTTAGGAATGCTTTTCAAGTTTTTAAAATTCACTACAATTTTTTGATTAAGATCACTAACTGCAGTTCTGTCAGTAGGATCATAATCAATGATTTTTAGCAGGGCAGAATTTTCGTAAATTTTTTCTACTTTACCTAAAAAAGGTTTGGTCAGTTCTTCTTCAGATTTAGCGCTAAGAATGTCATCTGCTTTCACATCTGCTTTTTTCATAATAAGTTTTACTTCCTCTCTTACCCATGTTTCATTATAATAGAAAGATATTATTATAAAAGCGAATTGTTTTCAAGTAAAGGAAGCCTGGATTTTGCAAAAATTAATTTTAATTGCTGGCCCCAGTGGTGCAGGCAAAACTACTGTTTCAGAATACTTAGCAAATAAGTTTGATATTCCCAGAGTCTTGACTCATACTACCAGGCCAATTAGACCAGGAGAAAGCCCAGAGGGATCTTATCATTTTGAAACTAACGACAGTTTTAAAAAACTGCATTTTTTTGAGCACGTTAAATATGGCTCATATCAATATGGTTCGAGCAGAGAAGCATTAGAGAAAGCCTGGCTGAACCATGATGTAGTATCCTTGATTGTTGATATTAAGGGAGCTGCTTCATATTTGGCTGCAATCAATAAGCAAGTTTATTTTTTATATATTACTACCAGCTCTAAAGAGATGCTTGCTGAGCGTTTATTAAAAAGGGGTGATGATCCGCATAAAATTAAAGAACGATTAAGTGGCAGCGAGCTAAATGTATTACCTGATAACTTGAAAAAAGACGCTCACATATTAATTAATGATAACTGGCAGCAGACTGAAAAAGAACTTCTTACCATTGTTACAAGTCTTAGAAACTCACCGAACTAATTAAATTACTTTTGTAAAAAATACCCGTTTCAAAATAAAATTCTTAACGTTTTGTAGCTCGTTTGAAACAAATGTGTAACATTAAATGAGTATTATAGAAAATGTCGAAGAAATAGGGCGAATGATTTCTAATTATCATTTGTTGGAATTAAAAAGTTTTGCTTATGAACTAGAAAAGAGTTTAATTTTGAAACACGGACACTCAAAGAGATTAGTTAAGTTAATAACTTTCATTGCTTTGTTTTTCACTAGTACAACTAGTGTAACTTTAGTTAGTGCTACCACTGCAAATGATGTCAGTGCCAGTAGTGTAACTAAGAAACGGACAGCTGTAGCTAAATTAGCCAAAAAACAGGTAGGTAAAGGCTATGTGTACGGTGCTACAGGTCCTTACTCTTTTGATTGTTCCGGTTTAGTACAATATGTGTATAAAAAAGCTGGGGATAAAACTTTACCAAGAACCACTTATTCTCAAGTAGCACAGGGTAAAAAGGTTTCATTAAAAAAATTAAAGAAAGGTGATTTGCTTTTCTGGGGTTCTTCTGTTGCACCTTATCATGTTGGCATTTATGTTGGAGATAACCAATTTGTTCATGCAGCTACCCCAAGTCAAGGTGTTTTAAAGCAATCACTTAGTGCCTATTTCTATCCCTCCGCTGCTAAACGTATCTTAGATTAATTAAACTCTAGTTCTATATTTTAAAATTTATAAAATTGCAGATATGCTCTTTCAAGTATAGTGAAGTTGAAAGGGCTTTTTTACTTACTGGTATTATTATTGTAACCTTATTGTAACAATATGCGAGTAAAATTGATTTTGTAACATAGAAATAGAACTTAATTTTAAAAAATTTGATGCGAATACGGGGGGATTTTGATTTTGAAAGTTAAAAGTAATTTAGTTAAATTTACTACTGCTGCAGCTTTGACTGTTACTGGATTTGGCATTGCAAATGCAGTAAATACCAACTCTGTGGCTACTAATGTTAAGGCTTCTACAAACAAGTTAAAAATCAATTATGTTCCTGGATACGGCATTAATGTGTGGGATAATTATGAAAATCCTACTTTTACTGGAAAAAGAATTAAGCACGGTAAAACAGTGAGCATTTTAAGCAGTGCAATTGATAAAAAGGGAAATACTTGGTATCAAATTGGTGAAAATCAATGGATTCAAGCTCGTTATACTGTCAAGCCGGGAGTCAAAATAGCAAAAGTTCAAGCCAGAACTGTCAAGAAGAAAAGTGTAAAACAAGCTGAAAAAGTTGTTGATTTGGCAAATGCTGAAGTTGGTAAATCATACGCGTGGGGCGGAAATGGTCCTCAAGGTTTTGATTGTTCAGGTCTAGCTCAATATGTTTACAGCAAAGCTACCGGAGTAAACTTGAGTCGTACAACTTATTCACAAGTTAAGCAGGGCAAGAAAGTTTCAATGCAAAATTTAAAGCCCGGTGACCTTCTATTTTGGGGTTCATCAACAGCTCCATATCATGTGGGTATCTATGTTGGTGACAATCAATATGTACATGCTGCTACTCCGGCTCAAGGGGTTGTAAAAGAAAATTTAAGTTCATATTTCTATCCATCAGTTGCAAAACGTGTTCTTGAATAAGAATAAGTTTGAAATTTAAAACACTTAGAAAATCTTCTAAGTGTTTTTTTATTGCTAATTGATTGGTGTAACTTGATTAAAAATCTGAAGCGTTTAAAATAAAATTGAATACTAATTTTTGATCACATTAAGCTATTGAAGGAGAACTGATTTGATGAAGCGTAATTTTTGGAAAATGGGTCTTGCCGCGGCATTGACTCTAACCGGAATTGGTGTGGCTTCACCGCAGAAAGCTGTGGATGCTGCTACATTAAAAGTCCCAGTCAAGAGGATTCAAATTAGTTGTTTACCAAATAAAGATGTCAAGATATGGACTAATTTTGAGGGGGGACAACTAATAAGTTTTCGTGCTAAAAATAAAAGTAAGTGGAATGTTGCTAAAACTGCAGTGGACCGCAAAGGTAAGCTATGGTATATGATTGGTGACAGTGAGTGGATTGAAGCTCGCTATACTGAAGATCTAGAAGAAAAATCTGATGCTAAAACTGCTCGTGAACAAGTAAAATCTGTTGCCACAAAAAAGAAAGATAAAAAAATAAAGCCTAAAAAGGCATTAAAAGTACCAAAAAAGCAAAAGGTTCAAAAACAAAAAGTAGTTGTTCCTAGTTTAAATAATGTTATTAAAAGGAAGAGTAATAAAACTACCGTAAATCCAATTAATTTAGGTAATAAAACTGTTTCTAATAATTCTTCAAGCGATACTTCAAGACGTGCACAGGCTGTAGTCAATTTAGCTGAAAGTCAATTAGGCAAAAGTTATGTCTGGGGTGGCAATGGACCAGATAGCTATGATTGCTCTGGTCTGGTGCAGTATGTGTATAATCAAGTTGGTGGTGTGAAATTACCTCGTGTAACGACTGATCAAGTGAAGGTTGGGCAAACGGTGTCAATGAATCAATTACAACCCGGAGATTTATTATATTGGGGTTCGACAGAGGCGCCTTATCATGTTGGCATTTATGTTGGAAATAATCAGTATGTCAGTGCTGCAACACCGGAACAAGGCGTTGTATTACAAACAATCAGCTCATATTTTTATCCTTGTGTAGCAAAACGTGTTCTTCTCTAATTTACAGGCAAAGTTAATGATCAAATTGATTTTCGATTATTAATTTATATTAAAAAAGATTCTCATATTGAAGTGAGAATCTTTTTTATTAGTGTTAGTTTTCTATCGTTTATTTTCGTCTAGACAATATAACTGGCCAATTGTGCTTGTTCTCTAGGTGAGAGCCGCACAGCAATATGAACACCATCATTTTGATATGTCTCTGTTAATACTTGGGCATTTTCATGTAAATAGGATAAAATCTTTCCTGCGGATAAAGGCAATAACAAATTGATTTTTTTATAATTGGTAAAAATTCGTTTTGTTATTAAATCAGCGAGGGTTTCAATAGATTTAGTGTCAACTGCGGAATATAAAATGCCGCTGCCTTCAATTTGGGGATAATTGCGTTCCGACTTGTCAGCCTTGTTATAGGCAGTTATTATTGGAGTGTTTTTGACACCAATTTCATTAAGCACATTTTGTGTAGTGCGAATCATTTGAATCATATTAGGATCTGAAGCATCAACAACGTTTATTAATAAGTCGGCATCTTTAACTTCTTGCAAAGTAGCTTTAAAAGATTCAATCAAATTATGAGGTAATTTAGAAATAAAACCAACTGTGTCTGAAAGAATAAAACTAAAATTATTTTCTAAGTCTATTCTGCGTACGTTTGTATCTAATGTGGCAAATAACATATTTTTCACAAAAACTTGTTTATCGCTATGTTTGGAAAATTCTTTTAGCAGTCCATTCATGGTGGTAGATTTGCCAGCATTGGTATAACCAACTAGTGCTACTTTAGGGATATGATTTTGATTACGTCTTTTGGCTTTGATTTGTTCCTGCTTATCAATTGCTTGCAATTCCCTTTTTATAATAGAAATTTGTTTACCAATAGTGCGTCGATTCAATTCCAGTTTGGATTCACCAGCACCACGGTTGGCAAAGCCGCCGCCAGTTGAGCCACCATTACCGCGTTGCTGGTCCAGGGTATTTTCTGATGGGTGCAAACGTGGCAATTCATACTGCAGGCGTGCCAGTTGAACCTGCAGTTTTGCTTGCTTAGTGCGTGCTCTACTTGAAAATATTTCTAAAATTAATTCGGTACGGTCAATTACTCGTAATTTAGTTAATTTCTCTAAGTTCCGAATTTGAACTGGCGTCAATTCATCA
>NZ_KQ033871.1:1487311-1640498 GCF_000967195.1 Lactobacillus kullabergensis | reverse complement strand
TTAAGTACTAGAACTTTTGCTTTTAAACCATGTGCCATATCCTTAATTTCATTGATTTTTCCTAAGCCAAAATAAGTGCCAGCTATTATATGTTCCTCATTTTGTCGAGCTTGTCCTACAACCTCCATGTTTGCAGCTTCTGTAAGGTTAGCCAGTTCACTCATGTAGTAGTCAAAATTAGGATCATTTAAATTGGCTCCAGCAATAAATGCTTTTGTTTTACGTGGAGTATTTTCAATCATTTAATTCTCTTTCTGTAAATAAATTTATTAAGTGGTATTTCTCAAAAAAATTAAAAATTATTAATCCTCATGTTTCGTGCTTCTTTCGCATCTATGATAGTTTAATTTTAATACAAATCGCTTTGTTTACCAAAAAGAAGAAGTAAAGTTAAAAAATAAATAATTAGCCTTTTGATAATGATATTACAAATTATTGCTTTTGCTGGACTTATCATTAATATAAATAGCTGCCTCATTTAAAAATGTAATTAATATTTTTGTACTGCGTTTTTGCTTAAAGGTAACAATATTTTATTTAGAAAAAGAAAAGCTAAATCAAAAGTAAAAAGCACATTCTAAAAGATGTGCTTTTTTGTTGTCAAAATCTCTAGTTAACTGATTGCACCAGAAATAATAGATAACCTTGACTTTTGCTTACTCTGTTGTCGTGCTTGAATATTTGTTGAGAAC
The DNA here is from genome assembly GCF_000967195.1 of Lactobacillus kullabergensis. Taxonomy (GTDB): domain Bacteria; phylum Bacillota; class Bacilli; order Lactobacillales; family Lactobacillaceae; genus Lactobacillus; species Lactobacillus kullabergensis. Next base: position 1,639,806 of record NZ_KQ033871.1, on the reverse strand, counting down.
GATTACATCTGGAAAGAGGAAAAATAATGCTGGAACAATTAGTTGATATAGTTAGAAATCCGGACAATGTCAAGCATTTGTTAAATGCTCATAGTCCACAAGAAGTTCGTAAATTACTTTTATCAATTTAGATTACTTACATAATATTCACCTGCTAATCAGAAAAAGCGACTACATAAATATGTGGTCGCTTTTATACTTGGCAGATAGAAAAAAAGGTGTATAATTCAATCTATTAAGGTACCTAACTAATTTCGAAATGGAGAGTATATTAAAATGGCACAAACATTAAGCTATCAATCTAATCAAAAGGTACAAAAAAATCGCTGGTGGATATTAGTTGCTGTGGGGCTGTTTACATTTATGTCAACCCTAGACGGTACGATTGTTAATATTGCTTTGCCAGTGATCAGTAAGGACTTACATATTCCGATGAGTCAATCTGAATGGGTAGTTTCACTATATTTGATTGTAGTCTGCAGCTTTATTTTATTTTTTGGCAAATTAAGTGACACATACGGCAAAATAAAGGTTTTTCGCTTAGGAGCCATATTCTTTATTGCCGGTTCGCTTTTATCAGGAATTAGAATTAATTTAATATTTTTATTGCTGGCCAGGGCACTGCAGGCTTTTGGTGCTGCCATGACCATGGCTACTAATAATGGAATCATTACTGAAATTTTTCCAGCTACTGAAAGAGGAAAGGCATTAGGTACAATCGGCTCTTTTGTTGCTCTGGGTTCCATTGCCGGTCCTGGACTTGGTGGCTTAATTTTAAGTCACCTTTCATGGTCTTATATTTTTTTGCTAAATGTTCCTGTCGGCCTAATAGCTGCAATGATTGGGGCTATATTTTTGCCCAAGGATATTACTTTTACTAAATCTGCTCTAGATAAAGCCGGCTCTTTCAGCTTTGCTTTAGGTATGATTACATTATTTGGCGGTATCTTTTTAGGGCAGCAGCTTGGCTTTAGTTCTTTACCCGTTTTACTTATGTTGCTAGTGGGTCTGGTCAGTTTTATCGGGTTTGTTTACGTTGAGAATCATGTAGTAAATCCATTATTGCAATTTAAATTATTTAAAAATCCAGATTTTTCAGTTAGTCTGCTTTGTGCATTATTAATTTTTATAACTAACTTTTTCTTTAATGTGGTCACTCCCTTTTATTTTGAAAATGCCCGTCACTTGTCACCAGGGAAAACCGGTTTAATTTTAATGATACTACCAGTAGTTCAACTTTTTGCTGCCCCAGTTGCTGGTTCTATATCTGATAAAATCGGTCCTAAATTGATTACTTTTATTGGTCTGGTGTTATTGCTGATCAGTCAGATTGGTTATACATTATGCAGTTTAGATTCATCTATGTGGTTATTCATAATTAGTATCGCAATTATGGGGTTAGGCAGTGGCATATTCAGTTCCCCAAATAATTCTTTAGTTATGAGTTCAGTCGAGCAAAAAGATTTAGGCATTGCAGGCAGTATTAATTCACTTTCTCGAAATCTTGGAATGGTCATTGGTATATCAAGTGCTACTACTGTATTGTTTGCTGCGATGAGCAAAGCAAAGGGGGCAAGAGTTACCGCTTATCTGCCCAAACAACCTGAAATTTTTATTTATGGCATGCATGTGGTTTTTATTATTTCAATGATAATTTGTATGATTACTGTTCTTCTGAGTGGGTGGAGACTATTTAAAAATAATAAATAATTAAATATAAAAAAGTGTTGAAAATTTGATATGACCCCCAAATTTAGGACAAATTTGGGGGTCACATCAATTATAAAAATCAACTCTTTTTTATTTTAAAAAATAATTTTTAATAATTATTTCTTCTTTTGGTCAATTTGGGTATATTATGGTAGAAGTAAAGAGCAAAATGAGGAGGTCTAGGATGAACCATAAAGTTGTGACGTATCCAGCTGTTTTTAAGCCACTGGAAAATGATATTTATGTAATTAGTTTCCCTGATGTTAAAGGTGGAATAACTGAAGGTCAAGGTTTGCGCGAGTCAATGAAAATGGCCGCTGACACCCTTGCCAGTCGTCTTTATAATAAGTCAGTATTGCCCAAGGCTAGCAAGCTTAGTGATATTGAATTACCAGATGATGGCTCATTTGTTGCACCTGTTTCTGCAGACCTTACCGAAGCTTCTCGTGATCGCATTAATTACGAAATATAATATACAAAAAAAAGCATCCCAATCAATTGGGATGCCCTTTTTATTAACTTGTTCCAAAAACTTTTTTATAATCTTCGGGAACAAGTTAATTATAATATATCTAAGTAAATTTTGCTAATAAATTTAGTTTCTTTTAGTAAAAATGCTTTAAAATAACCTTTAGATTAAAATGTTATCTGAAAAGCGCAGTATTATATCATTTTTTGAAAATTTAAGTATAATTTTTCTTCAATAATTTGATTGAATAAAAAGAAGGCATTGCAAAAAATCTTGTATTTTGAGCTCAAATTGACAATAGCACTATTTGAGTGCTATTTTTGAAAGAGAAAAAGTTTGGGAGTAAATTATGCAAACAATTGAAAGTTCTGTTTTGCGTGTTGCTGTTTCTGAAAAGGGAGCTAAAGTGGTTAACTTTGTTGCCCAAAATAGTCAAATTGATTATTTTAAAGATGTTGCTACGCAAAAAGCATTAGAAGTTATTTTTAGAGGAGCCGAACAGAAGGAAAATCTAGCAGATATTCTGCCTTGGACAGTTGTAGACAAGGGGGATTCGCGTGTTAGTTTGGCTTTGATTGACGACAATTCTAGTTATAAAAAGTTTCCGTTCCACTTTGAAGCAATATTAACGTACGCACTAGAGGGAAGTGGAATAGATATTAAATTTTACCTGAAAAATAATTCTCATAAAGATATGCCGTTTTCGCTGAAATTCGTGATACCAGTTTTTTCAGGATGGAAAGTAAATACTAATGCTAACGAAATCGTATTAAATAAAGATAAAACTAATTTGACCATAGCATCTCCTAATTTTACATTAACAGCTGAGAACAATCAGATTAGTGTTGCTTATGATGCAGCTACACTGGCTAGTGACAGTGATGAGGATCTGAGATTAAGCCTAGCCTTGAGTTAAATAATTAACGATTTTAATAAGATAAAATAGACAAACCGGCAATGGCTTGTTTTTTTTGCTATAATGTACTCATTGTAATTAAAATTTGGGTAAATAAAAAGTTATGGATCACAACGATAATCATCCGAATAAAAGTCGAGTTGAATTACATGCAAAAGATTACCATAAAAAAAGACGTATTTTGGCGTGGTTATCATGTCTTATAGCACTTTTAGTCTTGGCGGTCTGCGTGTATTCAGCATATATTTATTTTCGTACAAAAGATACAGTTGACGATGCGTATGACGCTAAAAACGGCGTACAGATTAAAAATGGTGAGTTCAACGGTAAGAAAAAATTTGCGGTGTTGTTAATGGGCAGCGATACTGGAGCGCTTGACCGTAAAGAGAAGAAAGGCAACACTGACACCATTATTATTGCCGTTGTTAATCCTCAAAAGAAACGCTACACTTTAATGTCAGTTCCACGAGACACTATGGCTCAAATGATTGGTGCTGACCAGTTTCAGGTTGAAAAAATAAATGCCGCTTATCCTGTTGGTGGGGCTGCCATGTCGATGGCGAGCGTGTCCAAATTAATAAATGTACCAATTAAATATTATGTTTTGGTAAATATGAAGGGCATTATGCGTCTCATCCGCTATGTTGGCGGTATTAATATCAGACCTACTCTGAGCTTTGAGTATGGTGGTTATATTTTTAAGAAAAATCAGCTGACCCACATGGGTGGCGGTGGTGCTTTGGCATATTCACGAATGCGTTATGATGATCCAGAAGGTGATTATGGTCGTCAAAAGCGTCAGCGCCAAGTGATTACTACTATTATAAAAAAGGCAGTTTCAATTAATACTTTAACTCGCTTGGATTCAGTATTATCGTCAGTTTCTGGAAATCTTAAAACCAATTTACCCTTTGATGCATTGCGTCAGATTGCCTTCAATTATCGTGATTCTACTAAAAACGTAAAAAATGATTATCTTCATGGACACAATGCTACAATAGATGGTTCTTCTTATCAGGTGCAATCTACTAAAGAATTACAGCGAGTATCAGATTACCTGCGAGCAGAACTTGGTTTACCCGAAGCGCCTGTAAATAATAATGAAACTTATCAGAATAAGCGCAATAAAATTGATGGTTTCAGTTTTAAAAACCCTGATAGTCAAGAATATCACATATATGAGGATTATCAAGATCAAAGTTACCAGGAAGAAGGTGACTATTGATAATGCGTTTGTGGTCAATCATTATTGGATATGGGTTTGGTTGTCTACTCACTGCCGTGTTGATTTGTCGTTTTGCTTTGCATCAAGATCCTACAAAGGTGGGATCAGGTAATCCGGGAACTGCAAATGTCGGAGCCGTGTTTGGGAAAAAATGGGGTATATTAACTTGTATTGGCGATATACTAAAAACTCTCATTTGTCTTTTAATAGTACACTGTTTTTTCTCAGACAGTATTGCTTTGTTATATGCAGGCTTGGGATTAATGCTAGGCCACTGTTTTCCTTTTTGGGAACATTTCCATGGTGGTAAAGGTGTAACGGTCGCTGTTATAGTAGCAGCACTATATGATACACCGGTAGCTGCAGTTACATTGTTAATTGCTTTTTTCCTGTTGATAATTTTACAAAATTTGACGGTTCCACCAATAATTTTTATAATATTGTTCAGTTTATATGAATTTTTAACAACTAAGGAAGCCGGAATCGTATTATTGATTATGACGTTGATTATGGTCTATAAATTTAGATATGATCTTCGTGACTTTTTTGCCGGGAAAGGAAAAAAGGTTGATGTTTTATACTCAATTAAGAAAAAGTTGGGTATTAAGCGTAATAATTAATAGCATCATTTTTAGTGAGGAAAATAACTAGAAATATGAATAAAAACAAAAAATCTTTAAAAGCCATCCAGATAGTCTGCCTTCTGGTAGCAACTCTGTTCATGCTGATCCAAATGTTCAACTTGAAGGGAATTGCTGCCAGAGCACATTTTTCATTTGTCCGTTTTATGCCAAATATGTTGCATAATGCGACTTTAATGCTTATTCCCATGATATTTGGTGCTGTTTATAGTAAGAAAAAACAAAGTGTTAGCGAAAGTTTTAAATACTGGTTGTTAGCCAGCGTGACTTTGATTGTCTATTACATTTTATTTTTCTTTATAGTTCCTGCCCGCTTTAATATGTGGCGTGTATGGGGCATGTTGTTTCCGATCATTACCAGTACATCTGTTTTGTTTTCTGGTTTGATTTTCTGTTTGTTGATTCAACCACATTTGTATGACTTTTTGCATAAATTGACAATTAAGCAAAACCTCCTGGTTTTGAGTTTATTAACTCTACTCGGCTTTGCCCTAAGTGCCGGCAACCTGTCATTTCAATATTCGCTATATGGTCTTTACTTGGTTTTATTTTTTGCCTGGGGCATGTTTTTAGCTAATATCCACATTGGCAAAAAATTGTTAACTTTATCTTTAATTAGCGGTTTTCTTTCTTTCTTCATTGTGATAATCGGTGTTTCTGGGTTCGATGCTGTTTACTGGTCACAAATTATTTCTGGCAACGGGGGTGGTGACTGGAACAGGGAGTTCTTAAACAATCCTTCATCTCCGTTCATGTTTTTACTGGTAGTAGCGGTTTTCTTATTATTCAAAAAAGTTATTATGACTTTTAATAAAAAGCAAATGCGCTATTTTATCCCGGTAATCATGATCATGGATGCACCCATTTCTCCGAGGTTTATGAGAGCATTTCAGTTCACTGACTCCTCAATAGTTAACAAGTTGATTATGCTTGTTATTATGCTATTAATTGTGATTGTTTGGTATCAGTTACTTGACCGCTATTTGTTCCAAATCAATCCGTTCGCAAAAATAATTAATTATTTAGATAACGAACCTAATTTAGCTAAGATATGTGAAAAAGTATGGGCAATCTTTACCAAGTTTATAGTTACTAATAGAGTAAATTTGCTTACTTGGGCCTGGTTCTACATTCTAAGTTTTGGTTCTTTCCTAATTGAATCTGATAATTTACGAATTCAAATAAGTACAGCTTCTACAATTAATGCGATAGTTTATCTTCTAGGCACTAAATTCTTTGCCATGATTTTGACAACTATCTTTCTTGATGCGTTGTTCTCCGTCTTTTATTTTGTAACTACACGATACTGGACTTCAAACATTTTAGTCAGTTTGATTGCGGTCGGCTGGGCTGTTGCTAATAAGATTAAGCTGATTTTACGTGGAGAGCCAATTTATCCAACTGAACTTAGTGAAATTGTTAATTGGAAAACATTAATACCAATGATCGGTAAAACTACTGTCATTGTGATTTTAGTTGCACTCGTTGTAGTTATTGCTCTTGACATTTTCTTAGAGATAAAATTCCCTGTTAAAAAGCGTGGATCATGGAAGAGACGTGGTATTTGGGCACTTTTAAGCTTATTATTATTTGTAACACCATTGCGTTTTAACCATGACGGCGGAGTTATCTATCATATCAATCGCGGTTTTGATAATAAACAAAGGTTCCGTAATCCCGAACGTGATATTCAGGTAAATGGTCCTGTACTTAATTTCTTGAATTATATTGATTTGCAAATTATGGATCAGCCTGAGGGATATTCAGAAACAAGTATCAAGCAGTTAAATAATAAATATGAAAAAGTTGCTGCTAGGATAAATAAGAAACGCAAAAATACTCTTAAAGATCAAACTATTGTCTTTAATTTGAGTGAAAGTTTTGTTGACCCAAGCACTTTCCCTACATTTAGGCTTGACCGTGATGTTCCAAATCCAGTTAAGTTTATTCAATCAATGAAGTCGCGTTCAACATACGGCAACATGCTCAGTGCTGGTTATGGTGGTGGAACCGCCAACATGGAATGGGAAACTTTAACTGGTTTAAACATGGGAATGTTTAAATCCACCTTGACCCCTTATGTTCAAGTGGTTCCAAACTATGATTTTTACCCAACAATAGGGATGAACTTCGATTATAAATCTGCTGTCCACCCTTTTATTGGTACTTATTACTCAAGACAGGAAGATTATCATAGGTTTAAATTTGATAAGTTTATCTATGTTGGTTCGAAATATAAGGTTATTGACCAGAAGAAATTGGGTAAGAGTGGTTATAACTCTGACTTTACTACCTATGCTAATGGTCTAAAAGAAATCAATTCCCGCGATGGCGGACAGTTTATCAACTTGATTTCAATTCAAAATCACATGCCATATAATAATTGGTATCCAAATAACGAATATATGGGCAAGATTTCTGGAGAATTATTCAAATCTCCAGCAGTACGTGATCAAATGGCTACCTACGTAAAGGGTACGCAATATACTGACAAGGCAGTTAAACAGTTTATCGAGCAGATTGATAAAATTAAAAAGCCAATTACTTTGGTCTTTTACGGTGATCACTATCCAAGCATCCTTTCTCAGAGTTATACTGCTAAATACCCGGTACAAATGCACTCAACGCGCTACTTTATCTATTCAAATAAATATGCCCGTCAGCATGGTGCTAAAAAGAGACTGCCACGTAAGGCTAATAATTTCGTCAGCTCAAGTGACTTTATTGCAATGATGCTTGAACAGACAGATTCGAAAGTTACTCCTTACCAGGCTCTGTTAACAGAAGTTCATAAGAAATTACCAGCTATTACTATTAACTTTAAAGGTGATAAAGGCTTCGAGTTAATTGGAAGGCAAGGACAAGTAATAGAACCGAAATACTTGACCAAGAAGCAGCAGGAAGTTTTAGCCGATTATGAGGCTATTCAATATGACATGACAGCTGGGAAGGCCTATGGTCTTAAGATTAAAGGCTTTTATAAGTAATAAAATTATATTGACTTATTAAGAAAAAATGAGTATTATCATTTATAACAAATTTAAGTAGCAGCTTGATTCAGCGTTCAGAGAACTAGCGGTTAGTGTGAGCTAGACAGGTCAAGCGTAGCGAAATACAAGTTGGGTGGTTCCCATAAAGACCATAATTAAGGCACTTGTCATTGAAGTGCGAACGTGGGTGGTACCACGGCTGAAAAAGTATTTAGTCGTCCCTAGATTCGTTTAAGAATCTAGGGATTTTTTATTGGAGGAAAAAAGATGGCAAACTTTGATATTTTAGCAGACTTAAAATGGCGTGGAGCGATTAACCAGCAGACTGATGAAGCAGGACTGACCAAATATTTACAAGACCACGATGACTTAGCCCTTTATTGCGGCACTGATCCCACTGGTGATTCACTGCATATCGGTCATCTTATTCCCTTCATGATTTTAAAAAGGTTTCAGCTGGCTGGATATCACCCTGTGATCGTTATAGGTGGCGGCACAGGAACAATTGGTGACCCCTCTGGACGTAAGTCAGAGAGAGTGCTCCTTAGTGCAGAAAAATTACACGAAAATGAACTTGCTCTGACTAAGCAAATGGAAAAATTGTTTGGCACTGATAACTTTCAAATTGTTAACAACGCAGAGTGGCTTGATAAATTAAGTTTAATTGAATTCTTGCGTGAATACGGCAAGCACTTCCAAGTTAATAATATGATCAATAAAGACGTAGTTGCCAGCCGCTTGGAAAATGGTATTTCATTTACCGAGTTTTCTTACCAGATTTTACAGGCCATTGATTTCTACCAGTTAAATAAAAATTATGGTGTTCAAATGCAAATTGGTGGTAGTGACCAATGGGGCAATATTACAGCAGGAATTGACCTAATTCACAAGTTGATGGGTTCAGACAGACAGGCATTTGGCTTAACGATCCCATTAATGTTGAAAGCTGACGGTACCAAGTTTGGTAAATCTGCTGGTGGAGCGGTTTGGCTTGACCCAGAAAAGACCAGTCCTTATGAATTTTACCAATTCTGGATCAATCAGGATGATCGTGACGTTGTTAAGTACTTGAAGTACTTTACTTTCCTTAGTCATGAAGAAATTGATGATCTGGCGGAGCAAGTAAAAGCTGAACCGTGGAAGCGGACAGCGCAAAAAACATTAGCTAGAGAAGTAACAAAATTCGTTCACGGAGAAGCAGGCTTAAAAGAAGCAGAAATGATTACAGATGCTTTGTTTTCCGGAGATATTAAAAATCTGTCAGTTAAGCAGATTAAGCAGGGCTTAAAGAGTGCACCTGCAGCCGAATCAACATCTCAGAACAAAAATATTGTAGACTTCTTGGTTGACACCAAAATCGAACCTTCTAAGCGCCAGGCTCGAGAAGATGTTACCAACGGAGCAATTTATGTGAATGGTGACCGCCAGCAGTCAGTCGACTTTGAAGTTGAACCTTCTAAGGCTTTTGACGGCAAATATGTCATTATTCGTAAAGGTAAAAGAAAATATACTTTAGTTACAATTAAAGATTAGTCTAAAACAGTCTGTTGCAAAGATGGCAATAGACTGTTTTTAGTTGTGAATTATAAAGTGTATAATAAAAAGCACTTTAATTTCTGTTCTGAATTTAAAGAGGAGGATAAAAATGCGTGCACGCGTAATACTTTATAATAAAGAAAATAAGGCTGTTTTATTAATCCACAGATTTAAAAATGGTCGTAACTACTGGGTAATACCTGGTGGTGGTGCAGAGAAGAATGAAACCCCAATAGATACTGCAATCAGGGAAATAAATGAAGAGTTAAGTATTCACTTAAAACCAACTGATCTGATGCATTTTTTTAAATATGAAGAAAAAGAGTATGAGGAATTCTATTATGCTAAAATTCCATATATTGTTGCTCCTAAAATCAGTGGTGAAGAAAGAGAGCGGTCGAGCAGCAATAATGTTTATCAACCAGAATGGGTGGCCGTTAAAGAGCTGCCAAAGATTAATTTAATGCCTCCTGAAATTGCTGCTAAAATAGTAACTCTGATTTGACAAAAAATGCGGTGATTTCATACTATTATGTTAGTAAAATATTTATCTGAATATTCAGATAGGAGAGTAAAAAAAATGGCTGACAGAGAAATGTTAGTAACTACTACCGAAAATATACCTGGTAGAAAATATGAAATTATTGGTGAAGTGTTTGGTTTAACGACTCAGTCCAAAAATTTTGTTAAAAATTTTGGTGCAGGATTAAAATCTGTAGTTGGTGGTGAAATTCATAGTTATACCAAAATGCTTGAAGATTCACGCAGTCAAGCTTTAGAAAGACTGCGTCAAGCTGCAGAGGATAAGGGAGCAGACGCAATTGTAATGATGCGTTTTGACTCTAGTTCAATCAGTGGCGACATGCAGTCAGTGGTTGCTTACGGTACCGCTGTGAGATTTATTGCAGACAACGAATAGATATAGTATTATTTGAAGTATTCGCTCTATAAGAGATGGATGCTTTTTTATTATTGTTGATTTGCCACTTTAGCTCAGAAGGTAGAGCACCGCCGTGGTAAGGAGGAGGTCCTCAGTTCAAATCTGGGAAGTGGCTTATTTTTTTGGCAAATAATTATGGCTATGTTTCTATTCGTATGTGATGCAAAAACATAAAGCAGCTTTTAAAGCTGTTATGATAACATTTATAAACCACTTTATGTATAAAACTTTGTCTTAAATAAGTTGAAATAAATCAATAATCTTATAATTTTATGTTGCCTAAATTACGCGCTAATTATATAACTAATAGTATAAGACGTGAAATTTATAATAGGAAAAATTATTGACATGTATATTAAAGTAAGGAAGTTTATTTGCTATGAAGAAAATTAAATTATTTAAGAAAATGTTAATTGCAGGAGCGATGTTAACTATCGGTTCTGCTTCATTAGGTGTAAGCGCTCAGCCTATTTTGGCAAAATCTCTGCCAGTTGCCACGACAAAGGATTATAACAAGTTGCAGAAGCTTTCTAAAAAGCCTGGTGCTCATTACATTAAAAAGAGGAAATGGTACGCCAGCTTTGTCCCGGGTGATAATGTCCAAGCATATCGGCATTTAACGTCAAATAAACTATTGGAAACTAGATCCGATCCTGGAGTTGATGATTGGGATATTTTTATAGGTGCTGGAACAATTAATGGTACTCGTTATTTCATTAGCAATATTAAAGAAAAAGATGGCAAAACGAAATATATAATTCCAGCAGCATATTGTCAGGTGCCTTACGGATACCAACTTAAAAAAGGACATGCCGTAGTTCACGATTACAATGGGTCTTTAGCCAATGCTTATAATGGTTATAGTGAAACTGATCATCAATATGGTAAAACATTAACTAAAGAAAATATTATTTATAGTAATAAGGAAGATGCCACATTTACTGTTTCCTTGAAGCAAGATGGTCAAACTAAAGGTAAACACAAAGGCTTTTGGATTGGGCGTACACCGATTAAATTCAGAGTTGATGACACAAATACTTATGAAAACTATTACCCCCTTTATAACTATGTCGCAAATGGTGAATTGATTGTTAGTTATATTAAAACCAAAGATTTAAGTCAATTTAAACAAGCAACAGTGACTTATGATCACATCGGAACAATTACTAAGAGCCATAAATTCAAGCCTGCTCATAAAAAACTAAATATTTAATACGAGTTAAAAGAGAATTAATTTAACAGTATTGTTAGCTCGTTATGAAATAAATTTGGTCAAATTAAAAAAAAGAGATAGACTATTAAACTAGTAGTATAAATTACTAAAGTTAATAGTCTCTTTTTTTATAATATAAAGGGTAATAAAGCTAGTAATAGCTGTTGTCGTACTCATAAAAATTAAAATAACTGAGCATTTTGGTGCCTAAGGGACTTTAAATTGCCTAAGTAAAAGCCAAGCCATTATTGGAACTGCTTATTTTATGAAAAAGTATTTTACAAATTAGAAAGGAAATTAACTTGGATTTAACTAAAGTAACTGATTTTGTTAAAGAGCAGTTGAAAAATGAAAAAACAGGGCATGATTTTTATCATGGACAACGAGTAGCTCATCTGGCCAGCAAAATGTATTTACAGGATAATCCTGATGCACATGAAGATAGCCGCATGGTTGCTATTATTCAAACTGCGGGATATTTACACGATACTATTGATGAAAAAATCTGTGCTGACCCTGATCAAGTTCTTGCCAACATTAAAGAACTGCTTCCTAAAGTGGGTTTTACTTCCCTAGAAGTCAAAGATATTTTATTCACTATGCAACATATGTCTTTTTCCGCTAATATAGAGCATCATTATCAATTGCCAGTATCAGGAGAATATGTACAAGATGCTGATCGCATTGAAAGTTTGGGTGCAATTGGCATCGCTCGTGCGTTTACATATGGCGGTGCTCATGGCAATGTGATATATGACCCCAGAATCAAACCACAGAAGCTTGTAAGTCATGATCAATATCGTGAACATACAGAAACAACAATTAACCATTTTTATGAAAAATTGTTTCATTTGGCTGATTTAATGAATACTGCTGGAGGTAAAAAAGAAGCGCAAAAAAGAACGGAATTTATGCGTGATTATGTGAAAGAATTTATGACTGAATGGAATGTTTAAGCTGCATATAGCCTTATGTGGCTTTTATTTTGCTCTTTTTAAAAACACGAACATTAAAAATCACAGCAAGTCTAACTGACTGGAAAATTTGATTTGGGAATTTTCCATTTTTAACAGTGCCCTCTTGCGTTCAAGACCACCGGCATAACCAGTTAAAGATCCATCACTGCCAATTACACGGTGACAGGGAATAATTAAACTAATTGGATTATGTTTGACTGCATAGCCAACAGCGCGCGCCAAATTTATCTTATTTTGTGCTTTTTGTACGCGATTAGATAATTCTTTATAAGTGACTAGTTCACCATAAGGTACTTTTTGTAGTTCTTTAAGCACTTTTTGACTAAAAGTAGACCCATTGGGTTTAATTGGTACAGCAAATGGATCCGGAGTTTGGCCAGCAAAATAGTTCGTTAGCCATTTTAGAGTTTGTTTAATAGGTCTAGTTGCAAAAACTTCGGCAACATTCAAATCATAGCCGGCACCAAAATATTTTTGACCGTTAAACCATAATCCTAATAAATTATTTTCGTTACTTAAAAGCGTTAATGTTCCTAATTCTGATTCGAAAAATTCTTTATATAGCTTCATTTTATTTCTTCTGTAATAAATAAATTTTTTACTGTATTATACGTTAATTCCTGAACAATAGGTGATTTCAATTTTTAGCACTAAAGCTTACTCAAGATTTAGAAGCTTAACCAGTTCTATACGAAAATTTTAACTTTTTTCATTGTTGTATACAAAACATTATGAATAAAGCTTAGTTTCGTTTTCATGAAAAAATAGAAATGCTATCAGATCAACACTTTATCTTGTAGTGATTTTTTGACAATGGTACCAGATGTGGTATGTTAATTAATGTAAAAAATAGGAGGTCACAAGATGAAGTCAAAATTTAGAAAATTCTTTTCCATTAGTGCGGTGGTAGTCGCTGCAGGATTAGCGCTTACAGCATGCTCAGGTAAAAAGCAGGGAGGTAGTAGTAATTCGAGCAGCAGTGCCAAGCACTCCATTGCGCTAATTACTGATACTGCTGGGGTCAATGATAATTCTTTCAATCAGTCTGCATGGCAAGGATTTAAAGAATACGGCAAAGATCACAGTCTTAGTCGTGGACGTAATGGCTACCAGTATTTTCAATCTGGCAGTGCTGCAGATTTTGAACCCAATTTTGATCAAGCAAGCAAAGCTGGCTATCAGACAATTTTTGGTATTGGCTATAGCTTAAAAGACGCTGTCAAAGCAGCTGCTAAAAAGAATCCTAAAAAGAACTACGTTATTGTTGACGAAGTAATTAAGGGGCAGAAGAATGTGGCCTCCGCCAATTTTAAGAGTGAGCAAGCTTCTTACTTAGCGGGTGTTGTAGCAGCAACTGAAACAAAGACCAACGTCATTGGTTTCATTGGTGGTGCTCATGGCAATATTATTGACTTGTTTGATGCTGGTTTTACTAAAGGTGTTAATGATCAAGCCAAAAAGCTGCATAAAAAAATTACACTGCTAAATCAGTATGTGGGTGATTTTAAGAGTGCAGACAAAGAAAAAGCCATTGCTCAGTCAATGTACGCTAAAAAAGCTGATATTATCTTTCATGCTTCTGGTTTAGCAGGCAATGGTCTGTTCCAAGAAGCTAAATCTATTAATCAAACTAGAACAGGTGCTAAAAAAGTCTGGGCTATTGGTGTTGACTCTGATCAATCACATTTAGGCAACTATAAAACTAAAGATGGTAAAAAAGATAACTTCGTTTTGACTTCTGTGATTACTGGTGTCAATGTTGCTACCCGAGATATTTCTAACCGTGCTTATGAAGGTAAATTCCCAGGTGGCCAGCAATTGGTTTATGGCCTAAAAACCAATGGTGTCTCAATCAAACGCGGACAAATAAGTGCTAAAGCTTGGCAATATTCACGTCAGGCACGTAATGAAATAATTAAGGGCAATATTAAAGTGCCAATTCACCCAAGTAAATAGTTCGTTGATAATCCGATTTCTTTATCTAAATCTTACCAAAAAAATAATTATCTTGAATTAATACGTATTTTATTATAATATTAGTTATGAAAAGTTCGTATTTTGTGGAGGGTAATATAAATGGGTAAGAAATTTACGAAATTTTTGTCATTAGGAATCTTAATGGCTTCATTTACTTTGTTTTTGAATGCTTGCTCGGGAAAAAAGCAGGGAACAAGCAGTCAAAACAAGAAGGACAGTATTGCGTTAATTACGGATAGCAACGGTATTAACGATCAGTCCTTCAATCAGGCTGCTTGGGCCGGTTTTAAAGATTATGGTAAAGAACATAACTTTAAACAAGGCAAAGGCTACCAGTATTTTCAATCTAGCAGTGCTACTGACTATACGCCTAATTTTAATCAGGCTGCCAAGTCTGGCTACCAAACAATATTCGGTATTGGTTATATGCTAAAAGATTCAGTTAAGGCTGCTGCCAAGAAGAATCCTAAGAAAAATTTTGTAATTGTTGACGATGTGATAACTGGTCAGAAAAATGTAGCTTCTGTTACTTTTAAGAGTAACGAATCATCATATTTGGGTGGTGTAGCTGCAGCTTATTCAACTAAAACTAATAAAGTTGGTTTTATCGGCGGAGCAAAATCTGCAATCATTGATACTTTTGAAGCAGGTTTCAAACAGGGTGTAAAAGACGCTGCCAAAGCTCAACATAAAAAGATCAGTGTCAGCACGCAATATATCGGAAACTTTACTTCAAATGATAAAGCTAAGTCAATTGCACAATCTATGTACGCTGACAACTGTGATGTAGTCTTCCAAGCTGCCGGTTCTGCCGGTAGTGGAGTTTTCCAAGAAGCTAAAGCACTTAATCAAACTAAGCCGGAAAATAAAAAGGTTTGGGTAATTGGTGTTGATGTTGATCAGGAAAACCTGGGAAACTACAAAACAAAGGATGGTAAAAAGGCTAACTTTACTTTAACTTCTGTATTGAAGGGACTAAATGTTGCAACCAAATCTTTAGCTGATGATGCAGCCAAAGGTAAGTTCCCTGGAGGAAAGCACCTGGTTTATTCATTAAAAGGCAATGGTGTTTCAATTACTAAAGGCAATCTGGCACCAAAGGCATGGATTGCAGTACAAAAGGCTAAGCAGCAAGTAGTTTCCGGAAAAATAACAGTAGCGCAGAATTAAAGTAAATTAACGTTTAAAACTCTTTGTGTAAATTTATGCAAAGAGTTTTTTTAGAAAAAGGAAATTTACATAAAATGAAAGATATGACGAACGTAATAGAGATGCGCCATATTGTGAAGGATTTTAACGGTTTTAAAGCCAATAATGATATTAATTTGACTTTAAGGAAAGGTGAAATTTTAGCTCTTTTGGGAGAAAATGGTGCAGGTAAATCAACTTTAATGAGTATTTTATCTGGCTTGATTACCCCTACCGCAGGTTCAATTTTGGTTCGGGGGAAAAAGGTTAATATTAAAAATCCAACTGTCGCAAAAGATTTGGGTATAGGCATGGTACACCAGCATTTTATGTTGATGGATTCCTTTACTGTTTTAGAAAATATCATTTTGGGTCATGAAACTACCAAGGGTCCTAAACTGGATTTTAAAAAAGCGGAAAAGCAAATAATGGCCTTGTCTGAGCGCTATAACTTAAACGTTGATCCTCAGAAAAAGATTAGTGAGATTACAGTGGCCCAACAGCAGAGAGTAGAAATATTGAAAGTTCTATACCGCGGTGCTGACATCATGATTTTTGATGAGCCTACTGCCGTTTTAACTCCGCAGGAAATTACTGAATTCATTCAAATTCTGCATGAACTCGCAAAAGAGGGTAAGTCAATTATTTTAATCACGCATAAGCTGGAAGAAATTGAACGAGCAGCTGATCGTGTAACTGTGATTCGTGCTGGTCAAAGCGTGGGCACATTTGCCGTTGCTAATGTTGATAACAATCGTCTGGCAGAATTGATGGTGGGTCGTCACGTTAACATGCAGGTTAATAAGCCCACAGAAAAAGTTGGACGCACAATGTTGCAAGTTGAAGACCTGCATGTAAAAAACAAGCAAAATGTTGCTGTAGTTAAAGGGCTATCTTTTAATTTGCATGCTGGCGAAATTTTGGGAGTCGCTGGTATTGACGGCAACGGTCAGGATGAGCTTGTCAGGGCCTTAACCGGTTTACAACACGTTGACTCTGGCAAAATCATAATTGACGGCGAAGACATGACTAATCATAAAGTACGGCAAATAACCGAAAAGGGCGTGTCATATATTCCAGCAGACCGGCAAAAATATGGTTTGATTCTGCCTTTTTCGATTTCTGATAATTTGGCTTTACAAACTTATTATAAGGAACCATTTTCTCGCCATAACGTGATGCATTATGATGTAATTCATGAACATGCCAAGAAATTAATTAAACAATTTGATATCAGAACTACAAGTGAAAGAATGCCTGTAAGTGATTTATCTGGAGGTAATCAACAAAAAGTGATAATTGCCCGTGAATTAAGTCGCAACAGTAATTTAGTTATTGCGTTTCAGCCGACCCGTGGCCTTGATGTTGGTGCGATTGAATATATTCATAATCAGCTTTTAAACGAAAGAGCTCAAGGCAAAGCAATTTTGTTAATATCATATGAGCTTGATGAAATTATGCAACTGTCTGATCGTATTATTGTACTTCACGATGGTAGAATTTCAGGTGAAGTCAAGCCAGAAAATACTAGCGATGAAGAATTAGGTTTGTTAATGACCGGCGTTAAGAAAGAAGGCAGCGCATTTGCTTAAAGTAACACTAAAAACCAAGAAAATCTTAGTACCAATCATTTCTATTTTGGCAGGCTTTTTAGTAGGGGCAATCATCATGCTGGTTTGGAGCTACAATCCGTTTCAAGCGTATGCTTCAATGTTTTCCAGTGCGTTAGGAAACATGAACGGCATAGGTGAAACGATTCGTGAAGCCACGCCGTTGATTTTTACCGCTATTGGATTTGCCATTGCTTCTACTGCTGGCTTTTTCAATATTGGTTTGCCCGGTCAGGCACAAGCGGGTTGGCTGTCATCTATTTGGGTAGTTTTGGCTAATCCGAACATGCCTAAAGTATTTTTACTGCCACTGGCTGTAATTACCGGTATTATTGCTGGTGCACTTGTTGCCGGTGTTGCCGGCTGGCTGCGTGCTCAATTTGGTACTAACGAAGTAATTACAACCATTATGATTAACTATATTGTGCTTTATTCCTGTCAGTATTTAATGCAGCAAGTAATGTCAGCAAAATTGCGCATTGATACGGATACTACTAAAACAATTACTGCTAACGGCAGTTTGAAGATTGGATGGCTTAGCACAATGTTTGGTGATTCACGCATTAATGCAGGTATTTTTATTGCTTTGGTTGCAGTTTTTTTATATTGGTATTTAATGAGAAAAACTACTACAGGTTTTGAAATTCGTTCAGTTGGTACCAATGCTGAGGCGAGTCGTTATGCAGGAATGTCAGCCAAAAAGAATATCATGCTTTCTATGTTATTATCTGGTGGATTTGCTGGCTTAGGCGGTGTTGTTCAAGGTCTTGGCACATATCAAAA
This sequence comes from Lactobacillus kullabergensis, assembly GCF_000967195.1. Classification (GTDB taxonomy): domain Bacteria; phylum Bacillota; class Bacilli; order Lactobacillales; family Lactobacillaceae; genus Lactobacillus; species Lactobacillus kullabergensis. Next base: position 1,621,631 of record NZ_KQ033871.1, on the reverse strand, counting down.
CTATTTCACCCAAACGACCAGCTTAGATATCGGGTGGGATGGTCTGTCCGTTGCTCTTCTTGGTGGTGGGACAGCTGTTGGCATTTTACTGGCTTCACTATTATTTTCAATTTTAAAAATTGGCGGTCTAGGGATGCAAACCATTGCCGGTATTCCTTATGAAATTGTTTCAATAGTAATTGCTGCTATCATTTTCTTTGTTGCTATTCAATATGTAATTGGATTATTGTTTAAAACTAAAAGGGCTAAAGAAATCCAAAAAGATACAGCGACTGAAGAAACTGAACCAAATAATGTTACAGTGAGTTCCACAAAGACCCAGGGAGGACAAAATTCATGAATTTAGTTACGATTTTAGCGTTAATTGTGTCATCGACTTTTGTCTATTCAGCACCATTAATTTTTACCGCTTTAGGCGGTGTTTATAGTGAAAATTCAGGCATTACCAACATTGGCCTTGAAGGAATAATGACAATGGGCGCTTTTTCTGCCATTGTGTTTAACCTGACTTTTGCTTCTACTTTTGGTAAAGCAACTCCTTGGATTGGCCTTCTTGTTGGGGGAGTTGTAGGTTTGCTATTTTCACTGCTCCATGCTGTAGCAACCATTAATTTTCACGCCGATCACATCATCAGTGGAACTGTCCTCAATCTTATGGCTCCACCATTAGGAGTGTTTTTAGTCAAAGCTATATATGATAAAGGTCAAACTGAAAACATTACGCAGAGCTTTGGTTATTTTAGTTTTCCAGGCCTTGCTAATATTCCTGTTATTGGGCCTGTTTTCTTTCAAAATACTTCTGCACCTGCCTGGCTGGCAATAATTGTATCAATCTTATTATGGTGGATTTTGTATAAAACTCGTTTTGGCTTGCGTCTGCGTTCCTGTGGTGAAAATCCTCAAGCTGCTGATACTTTAGGGATCAATGTTTATGGTATGCGTTACGCTGGCGTGCTAATATCCGGCTTTTTAGGCGGAATTGGCGGAGCAGTTTTTGCGGAAGCAATTTCAGGCAATTTTTCAGTTTCTACTATTGTTGGACAAGGTTTTATGGCGCTGGCAGCCATGATCTTTGGTAAATGGAACCCACTAGGGGCAATGATGGCTTCGCTCTTCTTTGGCTTTGCTCAAAGTATCAGTATTATTGGCAATCAGCTACCATTCTTTAGTCACATTCCTGCTGTTTACATGCAGATTGCTCCTTACGTAATTACCATTTTAGTTTTAGTTTTGTTCTTTGGAAAATCTGTTGCTCCTGCAGCAGATGGTCAGAACTATATTAAGTCAAAATAGGAAAGAATAATGAAAGAAATTTATTTTAATCATGACGGTAATATTGATGATTTAGTATCATATTTGTTACTCTTGCAAGCACCGGAGATTAAATTATTAGGTGTTGGCGCAATTGATGCGGATGGTTACGTTGACCCAGCTGTTGAGGTTTGTCGTAAGATGACAGACCGGTTTAACTTAAGGGGTGATCAATTAGAAATCGCCAAATCAGATTCAAGAGCTGTCAATCAGTTTCCGGAAGCTTGGCGTAAAGCGGCATATTCATTTAATTATCTGCCATTATTAAACGAATCTGGAAAAATGATTACTAAAATGGCAGCGAAACCAGCTCATTTGGATATGGTTGAAAAGATTTTGGCAGCAAAGCAACCTGTTACTTTAGTTATGACGGGACCCTTAACCGACTTGGCTCGTGCGCTGGATACTAATCCCCAAATTGCGGATAAAATTGAGCGACTATACTGGATGGGCGGCTCTCTTGATGGTCATGGTAATGTTGTTCAGGTTAATGTTGATGGTACGCAAGAATGGAATGCCTTTTGGGATCCGTTTGCTGTCGATAGAGTTCTGAAATCAAATATTCCTATGCAAATTATCGGCCTTGAAAGTAGTGAAGAATTACCATTAACTGATGAATTAAGGATGCATTGGGCCAGTATGCGTGCACATCCAGCTGTAGATTTGGTTGCGCAAGGTTATTGTCTGCTGGTTAATCCCCCAATTCCAAGCTCGCAACTTTATTTTTGGGATGTATTAACGACAATTAGTGCTCTTTATCCGGAAGTCGTTTTGGCCACTGAAAAGCACAGGGTAAAGGTGGTTACACAGGGATTGGCTGCAGGACGAATGGAAGATGATCCTAATGGACGCGAAATTACTTTGGTAACTAAAGCAAATAAAGATTTATTCTTTAAAAAATTTGATGAGCTATTATTACGTGGCAAGTAAATAATTATTTGTAATATAAAAAAGACGAAATTCGTTTTTGAATTTCGTCTTTTTATTAGTTATAAATTCGCTTAAGCTAGTGAATCCCAAGCTGGTAAGTCTGTAATTGGACCTTCAGCAATAGCTACTTGTTCTGGTGTCAAGTACTTTTTGTGGACAACAACTTCATAAACATAGTCATTGAACCAATCATTGTTCATAACAAAGAAACCCTTGTCACCGTTCTTTTCACCCCAGGAATTTTCAACTTTCCATTGACGCACATGGCCACCATCTTCATCAACACCAACAAAAGCCATAGCGTGAGTTGAAGCGCCAGCACCGGTACGCAAGCGGTCAGCTTTGGACATCTTGAGGTCAACGCCAAAAAGATCACTTAGTTTATATAAGTCGCTGTCAAGATATCCCTTTTTACGATCGCTCTGTTCACCAACATCATTACCAAACCACACAGCTTCACCATCTTTTAATTGGTTAACAGCTGCAGTTTCCAAGTATTCCATTGGGACATTCAAGAATTTGATGCGGTATGATCCTTCAACGTTATCTTCAAATGGCAGCCCATATAATTTATCATATTCATGATCCGGTGCATTAGACAGTACAACGTAATCATTAAAGTCAACATCGCCCATGTATTTATGCAAAAATTCCAATGGGGTTAAATCTTTATCCAAGTGATATTTCTTGTCATCATCACGGTATTCCAAGTCAAATTTCTTAGGTGGTTCTCCAACAGCAATTGCTGTTATTTGGTAAATTTGACTTAAGAACTTCTTACGGGCTTTTTCTATTTCATCATCTTTACCGTCTTGCTTTAACTTGCGTAAAACCAGAGCGTCTTTTTTCAGTTTATCGCCCAAAGCTTTACCCAAGCCGGCAGTGTTATTGGTATTAAAACTTTCAGGCATTGCATTAGAAGGCACAACACCGTATTTTTCAATTAAAGCGGCACCCATGTGGAATTGACCCCCGTCTCCGCCAGCACTGTCTAAATATGCTTTTACGGTACGGGAATCAAGCGGTTCATCGGCAGTAGCTAAAATATTGTCATAAAAAATATTTGCCCGTTCAACTTTGTCCCAGAAAAAGTTGTAACTTTGCGAGAAAGTAAAATTCTTGCAGTGATATTTTTTGCCAAAATAATGCCGTAAAATATTTAAGGTGGCAAATTCCCAGCAACGACCTGACTGGCGCTGGTTAGTAACATTTTCAGTATCCAGCTCTGTTGAAAATACACGGGTCAATTCGCCTTGAACACGTTCATTGTAAGATGCTGCAAAAACACCACTTTTTTGAGCAGCTCGTGCCACAACTTGATTTTGCGGTTTTTCATTAAAGTTTTTCGCAAACTCTTCTAGTTCTTGAACAGTTAGTTTGTGAGCCATAATATATATTCTCCTTTTTTAATCTATTTTTAAATTACCTTATATTTTAATCTAAAAGAAAAACGAGTTCAATAGCTGACCATGCTTTGGTTTTATAATCCTAAAACTTGTTTCTTCTTAGCCGAAAATTCTTCTTCAGTCAATATTCCCTCATCAACTAACTCTTTTAATTGCTTTAATTCTGCAATCATATCTTGAGTATTATCTGTTGTATTTTGTACTGGAACATTTTGAATACTTTGTTGGTAATTCTGTGACATGCTTTTAATAGTATCTGCTAAAATTGGTGCCGCAGTTTTATCTAAATCGTTAAGAAAAATATTTGTTGCTCCATTAGTTATTTGAATGTCAGATAAGAAAAGTCGCGTTTTTATTGATACACCATTAATCATATTAAGTGGTATATCTGTAAAATCTCCCCCAATAAACATGTTCTTATTAATTATCATTACACGCATGTTTGTACAAATTATCAGTGCAGTATGATTATCGTATTTGCCACTAGCTGCATACTGGATACTCTCACCGCCTGCAATATCAATATTATCTGACAGGGCTCTTAATTCTTTATTGTTAAACCAAAAATCAAAAACTTTCTTATCAATTAATTGTTTTTTAATTTCATCTGGTATGTTCAATTTATTTATTTTTTTAGCAGCACTCGAAGCTCGATTTTCTATGTATATGTCATTATTTTTGCTCAATTTATACTCCTCCTAAGGAAAACTTGCCCTAGGTTTAACGTCACTGGCTGTGGTGGACTGGGCAGCTATTATTTGAGGTTAATAACTAATAATCTTGAAATTGGGAAAAGAAGAGAAGAAAGAGTTAAGTCTAAACTTTAGCAGTCCTAGTATTAACAATGACAAAGGTGCAAAATTTTAAATATTAAATTTTACTAATATTATTAGATTAAAACTATTGCAAATAGATATCAATTGTCTTTGCGAATTTTAAATACTGCATAAAAGAATCTATAGAAGGAAGTACGTGCAAAAATAATATTTAAAATAACAGGTTCTGTTAATAATCCTGGAATTTTAAATGAAACATAGTCTCAAAACTTTACTACTAAATCTGCTGCTAAAGAAAAATCTAAAAAGTAGCTAGAAACAAAATAAGCCATCCCGACTTTGATCAGGATGGCTTATTTTGGTGCTTCTGATATGTTTTATTTTAAAAACAGTTCAGACAAATTTAAATAGACTTTCTGCTATTTCAGTGAGTTAATATACTTTGATAATTTGAAGACAATTAGTCAATTTGGATTGAGTTATCGCTTGCGCCAGCTTGTTGCTTTGGCAGGGTAATTGTCAATACACCGTTATCGTATTTGGCATGAATATCACTTGCAACTACGTTTGGTAATCTGAAGCTGCGTGAAATGTGACCTTCACTTCTTTCACGGTGAATAATGCTGTTATCCTTGGACATATCTTTAAATGACTTTCTTGAACCTGATACACTTAAAATACCATTATTGTAATTTAGGTGAATTTTATCCTTGTCCATTCCAGGCATGTCAACTTTGATTACATATTCTTTGTCGTTTTCAACAACATCTGATTGCATTAATTTTGCTACTTCGTTATCATCGAAAAATTTTCTTGGAAGATCAAACCAATCGTTCATCGCATCGAATAAATCATTGTGCCGATTCATCATATCATTTGCCATAGTAAAAAACTTCCTTTCAAAATTTATATATTTGTAACAGAAGACTTTCATTTCTTCCTTACAATTATTATTATAGTATGCAGATTCATAAAAAGGAAATATTTAGCACTATTATTTTTAGAGTGCTAATTTATAAAAATTAGAACCTCCATAAAAGTAATTATAGCTTGTGGATAATATTGAAAAGAAAAAATTAGGAGAGAATATTTTGGTTTATTATCAAAAAATGACGCCTCAAGGCTATCAAAAAATTAAAGATGAAATTACTAGTTTGAAAAAAGATAGACCTAGAAGAATTAAAATTTTGCAGGAAGCACGCTCCTTGGGTGACTTGTCTGAAAATACCGAATATACAGAGGCAAAACGTGATTTAGGACACCTTCAGAGTCGTTTGCGTTATTTGGAAAAGCAGTTGAAATATGCAGAAATTGTTGAAAAAACAGCTGACGGCAAGGTAGATCTGGGCAAAACGGTTACATTAAAATTTGGTGATGATGCAGAAACTGAGATTTACCAAGTTGTTGGCCGAATGGAGGCAGATATCAGTGCTGGTAAAATAGCTTTCGACTCGCCATTAGGTCAGGCTATCATGAAAAAGAAAGTTGGCAAAACTGTTAAAGTGGAGGCTCCGGCAGGGGAATATCAGGTAACGATTGAAGCAATTGAATAATTTTTCACTTGATTATTCGAACTGGTGTTTGTATAATTTATTTTAGCGAACATGAGTTTGCATTAGGAAGTGAAAGCAATGTATGATTATCGTTATGAGCCCCATCGTTTAATTTTTATGATTGATAACAAATCATTTTTTGCCAGTTGTGAGGCACTTCAATTAGGTCTAAACCCAATGAAAGCTGTGTTAGCAGTTGTTTCGCATCAGCCACATACAAATTATGGCTCGGGGCTAATTATGGCAGCCTCACCTTTAGCAAAGAAAAAATATGGGTTAACTAATGTTATGCGGGTACGTGATTTACCTACGAAAAAAGAAGCGCCAGACCTTATTTTGGCAGACCCACATATGAATTTGTATATTAAACGTAGCATGCAGGTATTGAAAATTTTTCAGAAATATGCATCAGATGAAGATATCCATGTTTACTCAATTGATGAAAGTATGATTGATATGACCAAGTCTTGGCGTTTGTTTGGGGATGATCCTTATCTGGTTGCTCGCAAAATTCAGGTAGAAATAAAAAATAAGATTGGTCTTTATACTACTTGCGGAATAGGAGAGAATCCACTGCTAGCTAAACTAGCTATGGACATTTCTGCTAAACATCGGTGTTCGATGATTGATTATTGGCATTATATTGATGTACCCGATACAATTTGGCAAATTAAAGATATGGAAGAAGTTTGGGGGATTGGCAAAAGAATAGCTGCACGTTTGCGCCGCCTGCATATTAACAATATGTATGAATTGGCTCATACTGATCCAGCAATTTTAAAAAATGAGTTTGGCGTGATTGGCGAACAGCTATTTGCGATTAGCTGGGGAGTTGATCGTAGCATTATTAGTGAAAAATATTTTCCCATAATGAAAAATTACGGCAATTCACAGATTTTAAACCGTGATTATACGAATCAGCGAGAAATAGAAATAGTTTTACGTGAAATAGGCGAGCAGGTGGGTGCCAGAATAAGGGCACACCGTTTACAAGCAGGCTGTATCAGCTTGTTTGTTGGCTTTTCTAAGTACGAACAAGATGGCAGTCGTAAGGGCTTTAATGTGCAGCAAAAAATTTGCCCTACTAATGATAATGATTTATTAGTTGAAGAAATACTGGCTCTTTTCCGTAAAAACTGGCATGGAGAAACGGTCCGAGCCTTAGGAGTCAATTGTAGTCGCTTAGAACCTGATAATTGCCAGCAATTAACTTTTTTTGTTCCAGCTTCTGAGCAGATAAAAAAACGTACTATAAACATAACTATTGATAGAATCAGAAAGAAATATGGCTTTACCAGTTTGGTCAAAGCATCGAGCTTGGCTAAAGGTGCAACAGCAATCAGGCGTAGCAGTTTAGTTGGCGGGCATAATGGCGGAAATGCATATGAATGATTTTGATAAAATTGTCCAAGATTTTTTTAAAAACTATCAAGATCGCAAAATGAAAAAGTGGCAAGGCTTCTTTTTAAGCGATCATACAATGGCAATTAACAAAGATAAGCAAAAGCGCAGCGTGCAGCATCCCGTTAAAAAAACTATGAATATAGAGGACATAAGCTTGCTGCTGCTTAAAGCATATGGCAATCACCGCATAGTCCATCTGCAGGTTAAAGTTATGAACAGCGATAATCAATTACCAGCTGATATTTGCGGCTTTGTCAATGGTTATAGTGAAGACGGCATTATTGTTGACGGACAAAAAATTGCTTTAGAAGATATAAATAATATCAGTGTAGATTAAGAAAAATTACCTTGATATTTTATATAGATATCTTTTTTTGCTATAATATGGAACTTGTAAGGTACATAATAGTATAGAGGTAATTTTTGTGAATACACCAGCATCAAGGCAGGGCAACATAATACGCTATCTTATTTATTTTATTAGCTATTTGATGGTTGCCGGGGTGATTAAGTTAGTTACTGCTAATTCACCAATTCATATTTGGGATCTAATTTTATTTGCAACTATCTCATTAATGGTTTCACTGTTTTTTATTTATCGCTTTAATAGGGAACAACGCTTTTTTGACCGTAGTTTCGCGGGATCTTGGCTTAGCAATTTTGGCTTGATCGTTGGTTTGACTGCTGTGGTAACAGCATTGCGTATCAGTGTTTCCTGGTTGCAATCCTACGGCAGACTTAAATTATATAATTTTCAAATTGCATATTTGCATCATGAAACAACAATAACTTACTGGTTTTTAGTAGTTGCAATTGGTATCGTTTTACCAATACTACAAGAATTTTTAATTACCGGCTTTTTATTCAATTATGCTTTTAGGAGCAATACTGTTTTAACTGCAATTCTAGGAATATTGACTTCGGGAATTCTGTTTAGTTTACTTAATTGGCAAAGCTCACTGCCACTATTATTAATTAACATGATTTTTGGAGCGCTTTTTGCTTGGTCATACCTCTATACGCAAACTTTATGGATGCCAATCTATTTAGCAGTGCTAAATGGAATTATTTTACTGATTATGACTTAATAATCGAAATTAGAAAAAGTCAGGAAATAATGTTTCCTGGCTTTTATTTTTTATTCAAAAGTTGTTATCACCCTGTTAAGTTCTACAAATTATTTTTTGCAATACAAGGGAACTAATCTTGCACCCTAATGATTGCATTGGAGATCTTGATTATTTATTTGCACATTTTAATGCCCAGCTAACAAGAAAAAGTGCAATTACCTTTTAAAAAGATAGTTGTAATAATTTATAATTAAAAGTTAAATTTATTGCTGGTAACTAATAATTCGGCAGCTAAAAAGCAATGACTTTGATGGCCATTGCTTTTTAATTAAGCGGATAGCGTGAATCGAACCCGCATCTTCAGCTTGGGAAGCTAACATTTTACCATTAAACTATACCCGCATTACTCAAACAGTTTACCATGTTTCGTTTTCGAAACCAAGTTTTGTTTTTTAAAATTTTACAAGTAAGCTGCTAGCTGAAGGAAAAATTTCCTAAAGCAGCGTCATTTTTTAAGAGTTCCAGTCTAAATTTGCGTAATAATAAATAGGAGCAAGAAGTTATTTGAATTAAGTTGGAGATATAGTTGTCACTTTTTAGGTGGTAACTTAACAGAATTAAGACTTAACTGGCTGCGATCAACTAAAGATGAAAAGTTCTGGAATAGCCATTGGCGCAACTCAGCAGCTTGGAGAACTAAAGGCATCCGATTATGAATTTCAGCGTAAGTCCTATTTGGCTGAGTAGTAACCATTGAAAAATGATCCTTTTGGTAAATCCCGGCAATTAGTGTCAGAGCAGCATTTGCATTCTTGAAACTAAAGCGTTCATGATACCTGTGTTCATTTCCAGCTTCATAGGTATCATGACCAGATTCAAAGAATTGACTGGCAATAATAATGCAGCGAGACTTGGCAAAGGAAGAGTCCCACATGGAATGTTTTTCTTCAAAAAAACGTTCAATACGGGCATTAAAAACTACTTTTTTGTGATCATACGGACTCGGATAACCCCAAGATTTAGGCAACAATTGTAATTGATTATCTGTGTAGACTAGTACCGGGGCAATTCCCTTAGGAAAAATATTTTGATTTTGGGGCAAATTACTTGCTGGTTCTATTAGTGGTAAATTTAAGTCGTTTGCTAAGTATTTTTTAATTTCTGCCAGGCTTGGCAGCTGAAATTGATTGCACATTTTTTCCTCCGTGTTTAATCATTACGTGATTTTTGGTAGAATTATTATAAATTATTATATTAAAAAGATTTTAATTATTTAAGGAAGGCAGATTATGATGAAAAAGAAAGTTATCCTTACAGGTGACCGCCCAACAGGAAAATTGCACGTAGGACACTATATTGGCTCACTAAAAAACAGGGTCAAATTACAAAATTCCGGTGAATATCATCCTTATATTATGATTGCTGATACGCAAGCACTGACTGACAATGCCCGTAATCCTGAAAAAATTCAAAAAAGTTTAATTCAAGTAGCGTTGGACTATTTAGCAGTTGGCATCGATCCTGAAATTTCTACAGTTTTTATTCAATCACAAATACCGGCTTTGTTTGAATTGACAGCCTATTATATGGATTTAGTTACAGTTAGCCGCTTAGAGCGTAATCCAACTGTTAAAGCTGAGATCAAGCAAAAAGGTTTTAACGATTCCATTCCCGTGGGCTTCTTAAATTATCCAGTATCACAGGCAGCTGATATCACAGCCTTTAAGGCAACTTTGGTACCCGTTGGGGATGACCAAGAGCCGATGCTAGAGCAAGCACGTGAAATTGTGCGCACTTTTAACCGCGTTTATAACTGCAATGTCTTAGTAGAACCTAAAGGCTACTTCCCAGAAAAGGGTGAGGGGCGCTTGCCTGGTCTAGATGGTAATGCCAAAATGTCCAAATCCTTAAATAATGCTATTTATCTGTCTGATGATGCCAAGACCGTTGAACAAAAAGTAATGTCAATGTATACTGATCCCCAGCACATCCATGTTGAAGATCCAGGCAAAGTAGAGGGCAATACTGTCTTTACCTACCTTGATATTTTTGATCCTGACAAGAATAAGGTAGCGCAATTGAAGGAAGATTACCAAAAAGGCGGCTTGGGTGATGTCAAAATTAAGCGTTATTTAAATACAGTCTTGGAAAAAGAATTGGCTCCAATACGCGAGCGACGCTCTAAATATGAACAGGATACATCTGCTGTCTATGATATGTTAATTGAGGGCTCTAAAAAAGCAAACGAAGTAGCAAACCAGACCTTACAAGAGGTAAGGGATGCAATCGGTTTGAATTATTTTAAGAGGTAAAAAAATGCGTAAGCGAATTCCTTGGAAGCAGTACTTTATGATGCAGGCCTTAGTAATTGCTCAGCGCTCAACATGTGATCGGGCATTAGTAGGCAGTGTTTTGGTAAAAAAGAATCGGATCATTGGCACCGGTTATAACGGTTCTGTTACGGGACAACCTCATTGCGATGATGTTGGACACCAACTGGTTGATGGGCACTGCGTGCGCACCATTCATTCTGAAATGAATTCACTGATTCAATGTGCGCGTAACGGCGTTTCAACCGATGACACAGAAATTTATGTCACACACTTTCCCTGTTATAATTGTGCTAAAGCATTAGTGCAGGCTGGAGTGAAAAAAATCAATTATTACTTTGATTACAATGACAGCCCACTTGCGATTAAACTTTTTAAAGACTGCGGGGTTCCTTATGAACAAATTAAGATCGATCGGCAATATGTGGAGCAACTGGCCCATAAACTGGAAGACGCTGAAAACTAAACTAGTATTATTTACTGCTTTAATTGGTATTTTTCTAACAATGACCGGTTTTTCAAGTCCTAATATTAAAGATAACAGCAATCTGCTTGAGCGTGAAACCAGCAAATTAATTTTAGCGAAAAATGATCGTTATTTTCAGACTAGTGAGCAGCCACAAATTATTGTAAAAACGGTGAATCGCACTGATCACTTGACACCAGCAAAGTTAAATAAGTATAAGCGGACGGTTTTTATTGTTGTTGGCACTAAAAATAAAAAGCGCAACGTGCAAATTTATTCCAGTAAAGACTTGCACAGCGCATTTTCGGCCGATGTGCGAGGCAATATCATTCGATCGCAATCAGATAAATTGCGTAGCACTAATAAAAAGAAATTTAATGAAGGCTTGCGTTTTGTATTTAGAGCATGTGCCACTACTATTGATCAACGTTACCAATATTCACTGGATAAGTATGATTTGACCAGTGATGAGCGGGCACAGCTTTCTCACCCTCACAGGTTGGCCTTGCCTATAGCCTTGGCGCTTGCTTTATTAATTGGCGGTTTGATTTATTTCTTCAAAAATAATTTGAACCTAAAAAAAGATAAATAAAAAAAGATAAAAATATTGACTTTATCATGTGTTATGTATTACACTCACAATGCAAATTAAATAAACAACAAATAAACTGTTAGGTGAGACTCCTACGTGAACAAATGCTATCGCCCGGAAACATCCAGAGATGCCAACGGGTCAAATAGTTTTCGTCGATATAAGGCGAAAACCAGATAGCTAGCTGTAAGACTTACGTCACGTAGTGTTAAAACTGAACGATGAGTATAATAATACCTATTGAAAAGGGACGCCAAGCGGTTAGCATGGGCGGCTCTTTTTTAGTTTGTTTGGATTAATTATGTGATGAGGAGTGGGGATAATGCTGAAAAAACCAAATGGCACAACTAGCAACAAAGATTTGGCACTGGTTAAGGCAATTGCCAAGGAAAGCAGATCAGAAACTTTGGCGAGGCTACATGCGAGCAGTAACGGACTAACCAGCAAGCAGGCTGAAGAAAATAGGGAGGAATATGGTTCTAATACTATTGCTTCAAATAAACATAATTCTAAGTTGCGTTTTTTAGCTGAAGCTTTTATTACTCCTTTTACATTAGTATTGCTAGTTCTAGCAACTTTGTCTTTGTTTACTGATTATATCTTTGTGCCAGCAGGTGAAAAAGATCTGACAACCGTTGCCATTATGCTAACGATGGTCTTAATTTCTGGTATTACCAGTTTTGTACAAAACGTTAGGTCCTCAAATGCGGTAGATTCACTATTAAAAATGGTTTCTGTCACAACAGATATTGTTCGTGATGGCAAAGACCAGGAAATTGATACCAGTGAAGTAGTGGTAGGTGATGTAATTCGCCTGGCTGCTGGAGATATGGTACCAGCCGATATGCGCCTTTTGACTAGTAAGGACCTTTTTTGTTCATCTAGTTCTTTAAATGGTGAATCAAATCCAGTAGAAAAGATTGCTACAGAAAAACCTAAACTTAGTGCTGATCGCGACTATCTTGATTACCCCAACATTCTCTACGAGGGCACGACAATCGTATCCGGCTCAGGTTTGGGCATTGTCTTTGCTACTGGTGAGAGAACTATATTCGGCAAACTGGCTCATGATATTTCACATAATGATGTTAAGAATACTACCTTTGACATTGGTATCAAAAATGTTTCTAAATTATTGATTATCATGACTGCGATCATTGCACCTTTGGTCCTTATCATTAATGGCATTACCAAAGGTGATTGGGTCAATGCTTTAATTTTCTCAATTGCTACAGCTGTTGGCTTAACCCCTGAGATGCTGCCTGTAATTGTGACCACCAATCTAGTCAAGGGGTCAATTGAGATGTCCAAAAAAGGCACAATTGTTAAAAAGATGAATTCAATTCAAAACTTTGGCTCTGCTGATATCTTGTGTACGGATAAAACGGGAACATTAACGCAGGATAAAGTAGTTTTGGAACGTCATTATGATCTCAACTTAAGAGAAAATCCGCGTATTTTGGAATTAGGTTATCTTAATTCTAATTATCAAACGGGAATGAAAAATCTGATTGATAAAGCAATTATTGAAGCAGCTGGCGATGAACTAGATATCAGTGAAATTCAGCGTGATTACAATAAAATTGATGAAATTCCCTTTGATTTTTCCAGAAGGCGCATGAGCGTCGTGGTGGAAAACTCTGATGAGCAACATGGTGAGCACCTGTTAGTAACTAAGGGTGCTTCAGAAGAAATGATGGCTGTGGCCACTAAACTTGAAGTTGACGGGCAAATTTTACCTTTAACTCCTGAGCGAAAACAAAAAGTAATGGCTAAGGTTAACGACATGAATGATGACGGCTTGCGCGTTATCATGCTGGGCTATAAGCGTAATCCTGCTCCTGTTGGCGAATTTTCGGTTAAAGATGAGAATGACCTTATTTTATGTGGTTATCTGGCCTTTCTTGATCCTCCTAAAGAGAGCGCTAAAGATGCATTAGCTCGTCTAAAATATGACGGCATTAACGTTAAAATTTTAACAGGTGACAATGAAGCTGTTACCAGAACTGTAGGTCTGCAAGTTGGTTTGAATGTTGACACAGTTTATTCAGGTGCAGATTTAGAGGGTAAGAAACCAGAAGAATTAGCTAAAATGGTGGAAGAGTGCAACATTTTTGTCAAACTATCACCAGAAGATAAAACCAAAATTATTAACCTGCTAAAGCAAAACGGTCATACAGTAGGCTACATGGGTGATGGCATCAATGATGCTCCAGCGATGAAAGCGGCTGATGTCTCAATTTCTGTTGATACTGCTGTGGATATTGCCAAGGAATCAGCTGATATTATTCTGCTGCATAAAGATTTGAATGTACTAGAAGAAGGCGTGAGAATCGGGCGCAAAGTATTTGGCAACACTATGAAATATATCAAGATCACGCTTTCTTCCAATTTTGGTAATATCCTGTCAATTATGGTAGCTTCTTCTTTCCTGCCGTTCCTGCCAATGCTGCCATTGCAGCTGTTAGTTCTTGACCTGCTCTATGGAACTAGTTGTCTGTCACTGCCATTTGATGATATGTCTGATAAGTTTTTAAAAGAGCCACGTACCTGGTCAACCAAAAAGCTGCCTAAATTCATGTTTTATTTCGGCCCAACTTCATCTGTTTTTGATATTTTGACATTTGCCTTATTATTCTTTGTGATTTGTCCCCAATTAACAGGTGGAAATTACAGCGCACTTGGAGCAACACAAAAAGTGGCATTTGTGGCACTTTTCCATACTGGTTGGTTTATTGAATCACTTTGGACTCAGGAAATGGTGATTCATGCTTTGCGTGATCCACGTTTGCCGTTTATTAAACAGCATGCTGCACCTGGAGTAACTTTAGCTACATTTGGAGCTGGAGTAATTGGAACATTGATCCCATTTTCATTTTTAGCAACAAAACTGGGTTTTGGCAAGATGCCAATTGAATTCATGTGGGTAGTATTTGGTATACTTGTTCTATATATTTTACTGACTACAGTTATCAAGCATTTCTATTTAAAGAGTGAAAAATTTTTAATCTAAAAATAAGCCTAAAATGCTAAATATCTACTAAAAAAGAGGACTCCGTAAGGAATTCGCTTTTTTATTGGTGTAGTATAATATAATATAATTAAACAAAAATTAAGGAGAAAATGAATATGGCTGATAAAAAAACTTTTTATATTACAACACCAATTTACTATCCATCTGGCCGATTGACTATCGGTAATGCGTATACTACTATCGCTGCAGATGTAATGGCGCGCTACAAGCGTAGTCAAGGATACGACACCTTCTTTTTAACCGGTACTGATGAGCATGGGTTAAAAATTGAGCAGAAAGCTGAGAAGCAGGGAGTTAAACCGCAAGAATTTGTAGATAAAATGGTAGTTATTTATAAAAAGTTGTGGCAAAGCCTTGATATTTCTTATGATAAATTTATTCGTACTACTGACAAAGAGCATGTAAAAGGCGTCCAAAAAATTTTTGAACAGTTGCTAAAACAGGGGGATATCTACCTTGGTGAGTATACTGGCTGGTATTCCGTAGAAGACGAAGAGTACTTTACAGAATCGCAATTGGCTGAAGTTTATAAAGACGATGATGGCAATGTGATTGGTGGTAAGGCTCCATCAGGTCATGAAGTGCAGCTTGTTAAAGAGCCTTCATACTTTTTTAAGATGAGTAAATATGCTGATAGACTTTATCAATATTATCAAGATCACCCTGATTTTATTCTTCCTCACACTCGTGAAAAGGAAATGGTCAACAACTTCTTAAAGCCAGGTCTTGAAGACCTTTCAGTTACTAGAACCACTGTTTCCTGGGGTATCCCTGTTCCAAGTGATCCTAAGCACGTTGTTTATGTTTGGATTGATGCCTTATCTAACTATATTACAGCTCTGGGATATGGTTCGGATGATGATTCTCTATTTAAGAAATACTGGCCTGCAGATGTTCATCTGGTAGGTAAAGAAATTGTGCGCTTCCACACTATTTACTGGCCAATTATGCTGATGGCCTTGGGATTACCATTACCTAAGCATGTTATTGGTCACGGCTGGGTTTTAATGAAAGACGGCAAGATGTCCAAATCAAAGGGCAACGCTGTTTATCCTGAATCTATTATTAACCGTTATGGCGTGGACGCACTGCGTTACTACTTGATGCGGGCCTTGCCGTTTGGTTCTGATGGTGTCTTTACTCCAGAGGACTTTGTTGAACGGGTTAACTATGACTTGGCCAATGATTTAGGCAACTTGCTTAACAGAACTGTTTCAATGATCAATCAGTATCAAAATGGAAAAGTTGAACCCGTTGCGCAAGAGCAGGATGACTTGGGTAAGGATTTAGCCCAAACTGCAGCAGACGTCATTGCCAGCTACAAAAAAGAAATGGATACTCTGCACTTTACTCAGGCAATCGAGGATATTTGGAAGTTTATTAATCGTGCTAATAAGTATATTGATGAAACTATGCCTTGGAATTTGAATAAGGAAGGCAAAACAGCTGACTTAACTCGTGTAATGTCAAACTTAGCAGAAAGTTTGAGAATTATTGCTTTGTTGATTGCTCCAATTATGACCAGAACTCCAGTTGAAATGTTCAGACAATTAGGTCTTGACTGGAAGAACGATGAAGAAAAGAAATTTGAATTTGGTGCATGTGCTTGGAGTATTAATGTTATTTCTGATCCAAAACCGATTTTCCCAAGAGTTGAGCCTAAAGAAGAAATTAAATACATTCAAGATGAGATGGCTAAAGCTAAGCCAAAGAAAGAAAGCCGCAATGAACAAGGTAAAGATAAGGAAATTTCAATTGACGCTTTCGCTAAGGTAAAAATTCAAGTTGGCAAAATTTTATCTGTTGAGCCTGTTCAAGGGTCTAAGAAACTGTTGCAATTCCAAATGGACTTTGGCAATGGTGATGAAAGACAGATTTTAAGTGGTATCCGGCAATATTATCCTAATGCCAGTGAATTATTGGGTAGAAAAGTTTTGGCTGTAACTAATCTTAAGCCGCGCAAGATGCTGGGTCATTTGAGTCAGGGTATGCTCTTGTCCAGTGAGAAAAATGGCAAAGTAAAATTAGCTTTAGTTGGTGACGAGCATGAAGTCGGGGCACAACTAAGTTAATGGAGTTAATTGATAACCATACTCATTTACAGGATGAGCCGTTTCGCGGTAAAGAAGAATTTTATCTTGAACGTGCGCAAAAACTGGGTGTGACTAAAATAATTTGTGCAGGGCAGGATCCTGATTTTAACAAGCGTGCCATTGATTTAAGTCAACGTTTTACGCAAGTCTATGCGATGGTGGGCTATTGTCCTGATGTTGCCAAAGATTATGACCAAAAAGCAGAAGATTTACTGATCGAGCAAGTGCAGCTTCCCGGGGTTGTGGCCGTAGGTGAAGTAGGACTTGACTATTATTGGGATGAATCTCCGCGTGACAAACAAAGAGAAGTTTTTGCCAGGCAGGTTGAACTGGCCTATGAATTAAAAAAGCCAGTTGATATCCACACTAGAGATGCGTTTGGGGATTGTTACGAAATACTAAAAAACAGCAATTTGGAATATGGTGCAATTTTGCATAGCTTTAACGGTGACATTTCATGGCTGACCAAATTCTTAGATTTGAATGTATATTTTTCTTATTCTGGGGTTGTTTCCTTTACTAAAGCGGTGGAGGTACATGAAGCAGCTCAAAAAACTCCTTTAGAACGGTTATTGGTTGAAACTGATGCACCTTATCTCACTCCTAAACCATACCGCGGCAGGCAAAATGAACCGGGTAATGTTTATTATGTGGCACGTGCAATTGCTGAATTAAAAGGTCTTCCGCTAGATGAGGTTGCTCAGGCAACATATGCAAATACAATGAGGGTCTATGGACTTAACTAAAAAACATTTTGATGCCGTCGTAGTCGTTGAGGGAAAAGACGATACAATTCGGCTTAAGCAATTTTTCCCAGGTATTGAAACAATTGAAACCAATGGTTCAGATGTTCCTGAAACTGTACTTGCGGAACTGCAGGAATTGGCATGCAAAAGAGAAATTATTGTTTTGACTGATCCTGATTTAAATGGTGAGAGAATAAGGCGTCTGGTGACTCAGGCAGTACCAACAGCTAAACAGGCTTTTATTACTCGTAAAGAGGGAGAGCCTCATAAAAAAGGTTCCCTTGGCGTTGAACATGCATCAAAAGAGGCTTTAAAAAAAGCTCTGAGTGATTTACATGAAAAAAAGGTGCCAAATACTGATTTAACAAGAGAAAAGTATCAAAAATTGGGTTTAGCAAGTGGCCCTAATTCACGCAAAATACGTGAAAAAGTTGGCAATAAACTGCGCATTGGTTATGGAAATGGTAAGCAGTTTTATCACCGTTTACAAACTTTTGGTATTTCACTTTCTGAACTTAAAGAAGCAGTTGAGGAGGTACAAGATGAGCAGTGAGATTCCCATTGGTTCCCCTGTTAGAACTCAGGCAATTATTAATCGCTATTTTATGAAAGCTAAAAAGAGCCTGGGTCAGAATTTTTTAGTAGACCTGGACGCTCTTCATGGTATTGTCAAAGCGGCAGCAATTAAACCCGATGACCAGGTAATCGAAATTGGCCCTGGGATTGGCTCCTTAACTGAGCAATTACTGGATGCCGGCGCAAAGGTTTTTGCTTATGAAGTTGATGAAAATCTTTTAAAAGTATTACAAAATGAATTACCGAAAAAAATAAACGGTTATCCTTTGGATCAACGTTTTAAATTAAAGATAGAGGACATACTGAAGGCTGATTTTAAGCAAGATTTGAAAGATTTTTTTGATTTAAGCAAACCGGTCAAAGTTGTAGCGAATTTGCCTTATTACATCACAACGCCAATTATTTTCTTCCTTAATAATTCTGAATTAGAATTTGCTAGTTTAACGCTGATGATGCAAAAAGAAGTGGCAGATCGTTTAAGTGCTCATTCAGGAACAAAAGAATATGGGCCTTTAACAATCGCCGTTCAAACAGAAATGGCCGTTAAGACATTTATGACTGTAACAAGTTCTTCCTTTATTCCCAGACCAAAGGTTGACTCTAGTGTCGTGGTTTTAACACCTTTGCCCGCAGAAAGTAAAATCGATATAGCTGATTCTAAGCACTTTAATTGGGTAGTTAAGATGTGCTTTGCACAAAGGCGGAAAACATTAAATAACAACTTGAAAGCACTCATACCGAACAATGAAGATCGAACACATTTAATTAAGTCGTTAGGCGTCGATTCCCGAGTTCGTCCTGAACAGCTGACTCTTAAGCAATTTGTCCAAATTGCTGCAAGTGTCCCAGTTAAAAATTGACGAAAATATTCTGTGGTTGTTTTTAAAAAGAATTGAAAAAATAATAATAAAGTGGTATAATTCACTCCAAAGGAGTTGTTTTCATTGCCAACATCTATTATGACCATTAAGAGTAAGCTGGATTCACATTTGGGTGATTCGTTGACTGTAGTTGCAAGAGCCGGACGTAAGAAAGTTACAAAAAGACGTGGAATTTTAAAGAATACTTTTCCCGCAGTTTTTGTAGTTGATTTAGACCAAGATTCAAACAATTTTGAACATGTTTCTTATAGTTATACGGATTTGTTAACCAAAAACATTACATTAAAATTTGATAACGCTGTGCAGTAAAACTAAAGCGATATCTAAATAATACTTTTTGGCATTAACATTTGGTAAAATGTTAGTGCCTTTTTTTATGGTTGAGTGTATAGTAGTAACTGGCAAAAGACAAACAATAGGAGGGTAATTCTATGAAACGTTCAGAGAGATTAGTTGATATGACTAAATATTTGATGGAACGACCACATGACTTAATTCCGCTGCCATTTTTTGCAAAAAGATATGGTGCGGCAAAGTCTTCGATCTCGGAAGACCTTGCCATTTTGAAACACACCTTAGCAAATAATCAAGATGGTATTTTAGAAACTGTAGCAGGTGCGGCTGGTGGTGTGCGCTATATTCCTTTTTGGGGTAAAAAGCATGCTCAGAAGTATTTAAATGAACTGGCTAGTCGTATTGAAGATCCTGACCGTATTTTAGCGGGAGGTTTCGTTTACCTGTCCGATATCATTGGTAATCCGCAAGACTTAGACAAGATAGGCAAATTAATTGCCACCAGGTATGCATATTCTGACATTAATGTTGTAATGACTATTGAAACTAAGGGTATTGCTTTAGCACAGGCAGTTGCACGCTATTTAAATGTGCCATTTATCATTGCACGTAAACGTTCAAAAGTAACAGAAGGTGCGACGGTTTCAGTAAACTATATTTCTTCTTCACTTGATCGTGTTTCTAAAATGGAATTGCCAACTAGAGTGTTAAAAGAAAATTCTAATGTTTTGCTCATAGATGACTATATGATGGCGGGTGGTACTTTAACAGGAATGCAGCAATTAGTTAGAGAATTTAATGGTAATATTGCTGGTGTTTGCGTTTTATGTGAAGCAGATTTTGATGATGTTAAATTAATTGAGGGCCATCTTTCTTTAGTAAAAATTAAAAGAATTGACGACAAAAAGAAAGTCATTGTGGCAGAGCCAGGTTCGTTAATTGCGCACACCGATTTTGACCGCTTTTAGTTTATAAGATGATATACTAAAATATAATAATAATCTAGGAAAATAAAAGAGGCTAAAATTAATGAAAAAGTTTGTAATTGTTCTGGCAGCGGGCAAAGGAACCCGCATGAAATCAAAGTTGTACAAGGTCTTACACCAAGTATGCGGCAAGTCAATGGTCGAATATGTTGTTGAAGCAGCGCAAGCAATAAAACCAGATAAAATAGTTACAATTGTGGGTAATGGTGCAGAAGAAGTTAAAAAAGTGCTTGCCGCTAAGTCTGAGTTTGTTTTACAAAAAAAGCAACTTGGTACGGGCGATGCAGTTTTAACTGCTGCAGATGAGTTAGCAGCAGAAAAAGGTGCTACTTTGGTAATTACAGGTGATACGCCATTATTTACAAGCCAAACTTTTCAAAAATTATTTAATTACCATCAAAGCAAAGGCAATGCGGCTACCGTTTTGACCGCTCAAGCTCCTAATCCTTATGGCTACGGTCGCATTATTCGAGACGATCAAGATAATGTTTTAAGGATTGTTGAACAAAAAGACGCCACAGCAGATGAATTAAAAATCAACGAAATTAATACCGGTGTTTTTTGCTTTGACAATCAATTG
The DNA here is from genome assembly GCF_000967195.1 of Lactobacillus kullabergensis. GTDB lineage: Bacteria > Bacillota > Bacilli > Lactobacillales > Lactobacillaceae > Lactobacillus > Lactobacillus kullabergensis. The sequence goes on along the minus strand of NZ_KQ033871.1, from coordinate 1,600,603 downwards.
TTATTTAGTGCCTTAAAAAAGGTCGATAATCAAAATGCTCAAGGAGAATATTATTTAACTGATGTGCTAGAAATTTTGCGTAATGAAGGTCAAAGAATTGGTGCATACAAAATGCCAGATTTCAGCGAGAGCCTGGGAGTTAACGATCGATCAGCTTTGACTCAAGCTACCAAAATTATGCAAAAAAGGATTAATAAAATGCATATGGCAAATGGTGTAACTTTCATTGATCCTGATACGGCTTATATTGATGCGAATGTTAAAATTGGCTGTGATACGCAGATTGAAGGCAATGTCGTGATTAAGGGCAATACTGAAATTGGGAACGACTGTTTAATAACTTCTGGCTCCAGGATTATTGATTCCAAAGTTGGTAACAATGTTACTGTAACTTCTTCAACAGTTGAACAAGCTGAGATGGATGAATTTTCAGATGTTGGCCCTAATTCTCATTTGCGCCCTAAAGCAATCCTAAGAAAGGGTGTCCATATCGGAAACTTTGTAGAAATTAAAAATGCTGAAATTGGTGAAAATTCTAAAGTAGGTCATTTGACTTATATCGGGGATGCTACTTTGGGTAAAGATGTTAATGTTGGCTGTGGCACTATTTTCGCTAATTATGACGGCGTGAAAAAAGATCATACTAACGTGGGTGATCGTGCGTTCATTGGCTCAGGTGCTACTTTAGTTGCACCAGTTAATATTGCTGACCATGCCTTTGTGGCAGCAGACTCAACAATTACCAAAGATGTGGCCAAATATGATATGGCGATTGCTCGCGGTCGTCAGGTAAATAAACCTGATTACTGGCATAAATTGCCTTTGTCTGATGATCCGAATTGGAAATAAGATTAAAAATGAGCTGGAAGATTTTTCCAGCTCATTTTATTTACAGTATAACTAAAAAAATAGCTCCAGAGTTTTAAACTTCTGGAGCTATTGATGTAAAATTAATTATTTAAAATTAGCTTTTTTAACAAACTTATTTTTAGCAATAATATAGTATTGCTTGTTGTTTATTTTGACAGGATCGCCATAGGTTTTAACTGCTTTACCTTTCTTCAAACCTTTTTTACTAATTCGATTGCCATGTTGACTATAAATATAAGCGTTATGCTTTAATTTGATCTTTTTGGAATCGATATTAGCAGCCGAAACGAATAGACCATCTTCCAGTTCGTAGAATGACCTGCCATTAATTAATTGCTTGTTAGCGGTATTTACACTTGAACCAACAAGAATTACTAACTTATTGGCACGTTTTCCTTGCTTATCATACAAATATGAATTGTGCATAATTTCTTTTTCGACTACTGGTTGTGGTTTTTCGGTAATCGGTGCTGTGGTAACAGTAGCAACAGATGCTTTTTGGACTGCAATATTTGCGGCTTTAACAAAACGGTTTTGAGCAATAATAAAGTACTTCTTGCCTCGAATGGTTACTGCACTGCCATACGTATTAATATTATTGCCTTTTCTTAACATACCAGCTTTCTTAATCCGTTTGCCATGTTTATTGTAAACATAAGCATTATGTTTTAATTTTCGGCTTGTTGAAACTACGTTGCTAGTAGCAACATAGTAGACTTGGTTCTTATTGCCCCTATCAACCAGAATGTAATAGTGTTTCCCATTAATTACTTTTGTACCGTACGAAGTAATGACTGAGCCGGCACCAAGGACAACCTTATTTACACGCTTGCCATTTTCATCATATAGGTATGCATTATGCATTAGAGCTAATTCTTCGCTGTGACTTAAATCAAGTTTTGACTCCTCTTTTTCTTCTTTGTCGACAGTATTAACCGGGTTAGGGTTGAATGGAGCAGGGGCAGAGCTGCTACTAGTATTAATGTTATTGCTATGGTTATCATCATTTTCTTGACTGTTGTCGTTACTATCAAGAATATGGTCAATTGTATCAGAATCTGTACTATCGAGATAAAGTTGATTAATTGCATCATCACAGAGTTTAGTAATGGTCTGACTATCATTAACTTCAGGCTGATTAATAGCATCTTTAGCAGTATTCATATCAGTATCAATTTGGTTAATAATAGCTTTCTTTTTCTGCTCAGTGTAATTGCTAGAGGACTGAATTTCACTTATAGCTGCTTTTTGTGCCTCCGCTAGAGCCCCAGCAGCGATTGCCTTTTCACCAGCTAATTCTGTTGCAGCAAGATTATCCGCGTTGGCAGGATCATTGAGCGCATCTTTAGCATTTTCGTATGCTTGATCAACGCTAGTAGTGTTTGCTTTATCCTTAAACCTGTCTGTAAGAGCTTTAACTGCAGAATCATAGGCAGCTTTCAGTCTTTCTCCTTGTACTTCGCTATTGTTGTTTAAAACATCATCAAGTTCTTTACTATCGCTTACAATAATACTGCTTATTCTGTCAACTGCATCCTTTCTGGCAGTTTCTATTCCAGTAGAATCTTGAGCTTGACTAATAGTGCCCGTTTGATCCGAGTTGGCTTTAGCTACTTCTTGGTCAATGCGGTCTTTTATTGCCTGTTTTTCAGTATCAGTATAATCGTTGCCATCCTGATGTTTTAATTTATCAACTTGGTTTTTAGCGTTAGTGACGGTGTCAATTACGGCACCTTTAGCTATTTCTTTTTCAGCTGCAATCTTATCAGCTGCAATATCTGCAGGTGAATCACCATTGACGCGTGAATGCTCCTGGTAGGCTTGATCAACGCTGGTGGTATCGGCATTTTCACCAAATTTGTCTTTTAGTTCAGCAACTGCTTTTTGGTGTTTATCAGCCAAATCGTTATTTGCCTCTACTTTAAGTAAACTAATGGATTCATTTTTGGCAGCATTACCGGCGCTGTTAATATCATCTTTGGCAGTTTTTGTGATTTTATCAATTTGGTTCTTTTTGTCAGTTGTATCGCCTTTAGGAGCATTAACTGCATCAATTTTATCCTTGGCCTTTTGGCTATCATTTTTAATTTGCTCTTTTAGCCTGTCTTTTGATTCAGTTGATAATTTATTATTAACGTCAATTTCTTTAGTAACCTTATCAGCTTCTTCGTCAATGTCAGCTTTAGCATTTTCCTTATTGATAATAGTCATAGCCTCATCATAAGCAGCACTGACAGTCTGGATATTTTGAGCTTCATCAATAGCTTTTATTTGTTCATCAATACGATCTAGCACTTCTTGAGCCAGTTTATCTTTTAATCTGTCTTTTAATGTCTTGTAGGCGTTTTTGATGCCAGTCACACCATTAGCACCTGCAAAAGCATTTTTTTGTTCATCATTAAACCATTCTGGTTCAGTGCCGGTTTCAGGTTTAGTTAACAGACGATCAATATTTTGACCAATGTTTGCTTCATCTGGGATGTCGCTAATTGCTGTAGCCTTTTCTATATCTTGGAAACTCTGTTGATAAGCATCATCAATTGCAGCTTTAGCTGCCTTCTTCTGCTCGACAGTTAACTGAGACTGATCAATTATATTATGGGCCTTAGTTTGTTTATCCTTTAGAATACCTTCAGCTTTTGTCTTTTGACCAGCTAGGGCAGCTTGATCTTTAATAACACTAAACTTGTCAACTGCTTGATCTCGTTTGCCATTTATTTGGTCTTTAGCCTCTGTTTCAGATTGTTGAACAGAATTAATGTCAGTTTTTGCTTGCTCAACAATAGTTTTTATTTGGTCTTTCTGCTTTTGCTGGTCTGCTGGCGACAAACCTGATTTTTCTATTGCATCATTTGCTTCTTTTTGAGCTTGTTCGACTTGAGAGATTGCCTCTTGTTTAGCTTTGACTATTTCGGCTTTTTCTTGCGCAACTTGGAAAATACGGTCGATTTCTTTTTTACCGAAATTAGGAATTTCATCCTGTTGAGCTTTACCTTGTTGGGCATTTTGAGCTTGTGCTAGTGCATTTTCGTAAGTATTATCAAGTTTAACACCCGCAATCTTATCTATAGTTCTATTGACGGCTTCATCAAGTTGCTTTTGCAGTCCTTCAATTTGGTCTTGCTCTAGGTTAGTTGCCACACTGGCAATTTCACCTTTATTTTTAAGGTATTCCTTAAACTTGTTAATCAGATTGTTTTTTTCCGCAGTAAGTTGACTAGGCAACTTGGCCTGATCAATATTTGTTTTGGCATCTTGTTCTAACTGCGACAGCTTATCTCTTGTACCGGCATAAATTAAACTAATAAAGTTATTTAAAACTCGTTCAATATCTTTATATCCGCTAGCGACATCATTACCGGCTAAGTCTAAACCATCAATATCAGTTTTGGCACTTGCAGCATATTCTTTCAGACCCTTAACTATTTGATTTTTATTATCAAAGTCATCACCTAATTTGCTAATTGTGGCAATGCCCTCACTTGCCGCTGTTTGAATTTGCGTAATAGTGTTTTGTTTATTATTTCTAGCGGCAATAATATTAGCAGCAGCTTTCTTTTGTTCTTGGTCTATTTGGGCTTTCATTTTGTCAGCGACAGCGCTGTCTTCAGTTTTATCAGCTTTAGCCTTAGCGCTAATGGCAGCAGTTTGTAGATCGTTTAGGGCTTTAGTTAAGGCTTCTTCTTTATCAATATCACTGCCAATGTTGTTAAGAGCAGTCTCACTTTTACTTCTGGCATCATTGATTTTATCCAGATGAGTGGCGGCAGAAATTTCGGCTTTAGCTGCACTTAAAGCGTCACTAATAGCCTTACTTAAGTCATCATATTGATTTTGATCAATTTTGTTATGCAAACGGTCATCGTTTAAGCGCTGGCTCAGCTTTTTAGCCTGCTCAACCAGTGAGTTGTAAGCGGCATTTTGTTCCTGCAGTAAAGCTGCGTTTTCTTTAGCATTTTGTACAATGCCAGTAATGGCATTTTCAGCGCCTTGTTTGACTTTTTCTACCTCGTCTGGACTTTGCGCCTTGTTAATATTTTGGATAGCTGTCTCTTTATTTGAATTGATTAAGTCAATTTGCTGGGCTTTCTCAGTATCACTTAGAGCTGACTGTTCGATCTTCTGGATATCAGTTGCAGCTGTTTTGGCAATATTTTCTAAATATTTATTAGCATTATTCTTAGCAGCTTGTAATTGAGCAGCGCTTAAAGCTTTGTCAATGTTGATAATACCAGTAGTCTTAGCGGATGCAATGTCGTCTGTTGTTTGCTGACCGTTAACCTGACTGACGGCTTTATTTTTGGCAGCAGTTGCCTGACTCGTATACTGAGCTTTTTCTTCAGCACTTAAGCCTGTAATTTGATCAATTTGAGCTAAAATTCCCGGAGCACCAGGATTATTAGTTTGACCGTTTAGTTCCGCTGTCAATGCTTTAATTGCTTCGTCTTTAGCATTTTTTATTTTGGCAGCATCATTAGAATCTGCTGTAGTCTTAATTCCTTTGATGTGATTAATGGCAGAATCTCTAATGTTCAAAACAGTGCTACTATCCTCAGCAGCAGTAATGGCTGAAGCGGCATTCTCTAGAATAGAATCAACACTGTCTTGATCCTTTTTATCTTTTAAGTTGTTTTTGATTTCGTCTGCGACATCTTTAATAGCTTTTCTGGCCTGTGCTTTGGTGATTGCTAAGTTACCACTTGCTTCCGCTTTATTGATTGCATTAATGGTATCAGTAGTGATTTTATTAATACCATCTTTTGTCTTGCCATTTTGTAATTTACTCTTGGCATCCGCAACAGCCTGATTAATATCAGAGATTGCCTGATTATATTGGGAACTAGCTTCTTCTTTTTCTTCAGCGCTTAGAGTGTCATATGAAGATTTTAATCTGCTAATTGCTTCTTGAGCAGCTTGGTTAATAGCCTCTTCGCTGTGATGTTTAGCATTCTCCAAATCAGCTGTCATAGCTGTGGCTGCAACCTGACCAATAGCATCTTTACCATCATTTTTGGCTTTGTCTACGGCATCATTATTTTTTTGCAATTCAATATTTTGCTTAGCTTTAGTTCTTTCATCGTTGATTTTTGCAATGGTTTGAGTTTTATCCGCGTCAGACATCGCAGATTGATTAATGGTAGAAATTGCTTGATCAGCCTGCTTGTCGACTTCTTGCTTAGCATGATCAATATTGGTATCAAGGCTTTGCGCATCCCTAACAACTGTGTTCATATTATCAATGCCTTGCTGTTTTTCAGAATCGACTTGAGCAGCAGGAACATTCTTTACTTTAGCAACTGCATCATTATAGTAATCAGTTAACTGTTTAATTAATCCGTCTTTAGTAGTGCTGTTAACATTTTGTAAGTTGGTAATTTGATTAGAAACATCGGTGCAGGTGTTCAACAATTCTTTAAGGGCAGCGCTTTTACTTGATTGCAATACAACGTTAGCAAGAATTTTATTTAAAGCTTCCCGACCGGCGTTTGTTGCAGTAGCAATTTCATCTTGAGAATGAGCATTTTGAATATCAGTTTTGGCTGAAGTTAAAGCAGAACTAATTTCGTCATAGTAATCACCTTTTTCTTTGCCGGAAAGGTTAGGATCTTTTTCGATACTTGTCCGAATTTTCTCTGCTAGAGCATTTAAGCCAGTATCTTTATTGGTTAAAGCATCATCTTTTTGTTGCTCTAAGTATTTTGCTTCTTCACTGGCAATACTGCTAGCAACGCTGGCCATAGCAGCAATGCCGTTATCCCTATCTTTAGCCACTTGTTCAGCAGTCAAGTCGTTGTATACTTTGCTGGTTGCCGTTTCATAGAAGCCATTAATTTTGTCTGTTAGTGCGTCTTTTTGCTCGCTATTAATTTTATTATCGGTAAAAGCCTGATTAATAGTATCTAAGTCTTTTTTCTTCTCATCTTGCAACGCTATATTTGCCTGAGATTTTGCGACTATTAATTGACTAGCCGCCAAATCCTCATTGATACTGGTTTTACCAGCTTGTCTAGCGGAATTAACACCATCATTGTCTTTAGCTGCATTAATTGCTGCTTTGGCGTTAGCTAAGTCTTTATTAATAGTTTCTTGATAATGTTGTTTATCTTCTGGACTTAAAACAGTATCGTCAAAGTCGTCAATTGTACTTAAAGCGTTATTAGCTGCTTCTTCAACTTCCTTGATTGCATCTTGACGCTGCTTATTTAAATTATTAGAGCCGGTATTAGCAGCATTTTCTTGATAACCAGTAATATTTTTAATAGCATTGTCTCGATCTGTTTCAATTGCATTTTCATCTTCGTCTTGAGTGATTTTAGCAACACTTGCAGCAGTTGCAGTATTAATTAGTTCTTGATATTTGGTTTTTTCCTCGTCACTCAGATTTTTATTATTTGTAATCGTAGCAATGGCTTTGTCTTTTGCATCCTGAATTGCTGCAATAGCTTGATTACGTCGACCACTTAAGTTTTGCTTATCAAGTAAATTGTTTAATGCGGCAGTGCCTTCTTTAGTAGCTGTATTAATATCAGCTATAGTTTCGGCATTATCAATGCGGCTATTATAGCCTTGACTTCCGGTAAGCAATTCACTGGCTTTATTGGCAGCATCGTCTTTATTCTTGGCCGTTAAATTAGGATTATTCTGAATTTTGTTAACAATGTCTTGTTTAACTGTTTCCAGTTGCTTTTTAGCAGCAGCCTTATAAGCACTCAAAACGTTCTGCTTACCGTCAATAATATCCTGGTTAATAGCGGTAAGTGAGTCATGGCTAGCAATCGTGTTGGTAGCATTAGTGACCGCGTTATCAATATTAGACTCTTGCTCAACTCCTAAATTGTTTTTAGCTTTAGTTGCATCTTGCTCAATTTGCTTTTTAGCAGCAGCCTTATAGGAATTTAAAACATTCTTTTTACCATCAATAATGTCCTGTTTAATATCAGTAGCAGAATTGTGACTGTCAATCGTGTTACCGGCATTGGTGACTGCATCATCAATATTAGTTTCTTTAGTTACTCCTAAATTGCTCTTAGCAATATCTGCATCTTGTTTAACTTGTGCTTTAGCATTTTCTTTAAATGCGTTTAAGATATTTTCTTTAGCTGTTTTTTCTTCTTGGACAATATTTTGACTACTTGCAGCATTATCTTCAATTTTATCAATTGCCGCTAAGGCATCTGTCATGGCGGTTTCGGCTTGGCCAACTTGACCAAGGACATTCTCGTAGCCCTTAGTATAGTCGGCAATTTCAGCTTTAGCAGCAGCTTTATTGATTAAACTTTCAGCAGCAGCTTTTCTCTTATTGATAATTTCGTCATCATCAGTGCCGTAAATAGATTTACTGGTATCACCAGTTGTAGTTGTCGTATCAGCAACCACTTGCTCTATTTCATCAAGATATTGTTTTTGTTCATCCGCTGTTAAATCAGAATTTTGAATCCGTTCTTTAGCCTGAGCAGCTGTCTCCTTAATATCTTTTGCTACTTGGTCTTTTACTTTATCCGTATGTGTGCCATTAATCTTATCAATACCATTGTTAAGATTATCTTTAGGATTATTGCTGTTAATAATATCTTTGATAGCTTGAGTTAAAGCATCTTGAATTTCAGGTCGATCATCACCATACTGTGCTATTTGCTTTTTAGCAGCAGCTTCTAATGCTGCAATTGCATCAATAGTATCTTGCACACTTGGGAGTAGAGCTTTGGCTTCTTTTTGATGGTTATTAATAGCCGCTTCATTATCGTCTTGATCAAGATCACCGTCAGGAGCAACAATTTCTTTTGGCTGCTTGAGCTTATCTTTTATACCGTTAATTAACTCGTCTACCGGTGATTTAACATTCTCATCCTTTGAGACTGCGTCAATAGCATTTTCGACTTTTGTAATTGCCTGGTTAATATCAGTTTTTACATTATCTCGGTAATCTTTTCCTGCTTGATTAATGGCATTAATACCGTCATTAACAACCTGATCGATATTGGTAGCGTTTGTTTCCGGAGCATCAACAGTGCTTATTGCCTTATCTTTTGCTGCATTTATTTTTTCTGTCTGTGAAGGAAACTTAGAAATTTGCTCATTAGCCTGGCTAGCTAACTTATCTTTTGCACCCTTTTTGGCATTTTCATACTCTGCTTGACTTTGGGCTGTTTGTATAGCCTTCTCAACCAAGTCTAAAACCGTATTTTTTCTATTATTTACTTCGCTAATCGCAGTCTTGGAAGGTTGCACCCCGTAAACTGATTTGCCGGAATCATAATTGCTGTCCCTACTATTTGCAGCATACTTAGCGGCTTCATTCAGTGCGTCAGTTAATGCTTTTTCCTGATCTGCAGTCAAACTACTTGGCTTATTGGTTTTAGCAGCATTAATAGCAGCTATAATTGCCTGAGCGGCTTCTTGTTGTATTGCACTAAATGGTTTAATTCCCAGACTAACTATAGTAGGTCGGTCGCCACTGGCAATGTCTAACGGACTATATTCAATGAAGTTTGCATGTGGAGTTAGTTGAATTGTGGCGTCTTTAGCCATCCTGGTAGTAATTTCGGCAGGAATGGTAATGGTGAAGGTGCCATCAGGAGCAACTTTAGCGGCAAATTTGGTAGGTAATGCTGCCAAATCATTTGCTTCACCGCGATAAGTATCAACAGTTTCAGCGTAGGGATTAGCGATTGTGGAATCAATAACAGCTTGACCATTTCTGTATACACCACTATCTTTAAACCTGGCTAAAACATAGGCTTCGGTACCACCAGGTAAGATGTTTTTGAAAAAGCCGTCACTATCAGGACCATCTTTTGCAAGATCATAGTATAATACATGACCTTTGACCAGCTTGGAACCATCTTCCTGACTAGTTACCGTCACATCTTCTGGGTCTATGTCTAAGAAGCCGCTTTGATTAGCCGGTGTAAATCTGATGTTATTGTAGCCTGGGTTGTCTTTATTGGAAAATGCTGCTTCCACGATGGCTCGAAAGAGCTGGTCATAGCTTTGATGGTTGTAATTTTGTAGCAATTTTTGAAAGTTTTCAAGTGCTTTGAGAATGGCGCTAAGCTGGGGGCTATCTTTTTTGACTTTTTCTAAGTCGAAGATCCTTTGACCGTTTAATACTTCCAGTTTGTTAACTGCGACAGTTTTAGCAGTTTTTTCGACTTGTAAAACATGAAAAGGCGGCAAGACTAAGTTGCTGCCAAGAGCGGATCCATTTAACAGTTCACCAAGGTTTAAGTACTGGCGAACATTTGTGACCGTGATTTTATTATCGCCGATAATGCTGGTGCGGTCATTGTTATTCAGATGGGCGTCCAACACAAGAGAAGTAGGGTTATTAACAATCAGTTGCCCGGTATTGGCCACATCAACCAATTTTATTGCACCAGTACCAGCATCACCAACTAATTGGATTTCAAAGCCACCGTTTTGCACGTTAGCTGTACCATCAATTTGGACTAGCGAACCAGTATAATTGCCCATGTTTTGTCCGGTAATCTTGAGAGCACCACCGGAGTTAATAGCAAAATCGCCCCCAATATAAATCAGGTTTTGCTTATTTTTAGTTGAAATATTACCATTCGTGTTAACGGTAATTGCACCATTTTTGCTAATATTTACCTTTGATTTGGCGTTATCTAGGTAAATAGCCCTGGCTTGACCATTATTTTGTCTGCCCACATAATTAATTCCTTCACTTTGTCCGATGTTAATGTTCACCTGACCGTGAACAGTTACTTGCGCATCGTCACTAATGAAGATGGCACTGACTGGATTGCCGTGTTCACTGTTATTAGCACCATTTGAGCCATCATACGTCTTAAGTGGGGTCAGGTTAACAACTGCTCCTTGTTCAACATTAAGAGAATTGCCTTCTCCTCTCATTTCAATCAAAGTCCCGCCAAATGTTGAACCGTCAAAGTGGCAGCCTGCTTTAAAAGTAATGCTGTTATTGCTATTGGTGAATTCTAAAAGCTGCTGATTATTACCGTCAAACCAACCGCCAATATTGCTTGGAATTTTGACAGTTTCAGCGTGAATTTTGCCTTCAAAAATAATGTCAGTATTATTTTTGGTATATGTTAATTGTGAACCATAAAAATCAATATTTCTAAAAGTGATTTTAGCTGTTTGTCCTCTATTCATATTAGAGGCATTAATGACACCATAGTAGTCGGTACTTTTAAGTATTAAGTTCTCGTAAGTAATATCTAGAGAAGAGTTACTGGAAAGAGTAGGGTGGTTGCTCTTGAAATCAAGGGTATATTTAGCATTACCTGCAGACTTAATTAATAAATTTCTGCCCTGTAAAGTATAGCGATTATGACCTGTCTCTTTGTCAGCACTAATATTATTGGTGATATCAATCTCGCTTACATTACTATCTGCTAGAGCGTTAATAAAGTCCTTCCAGTTACCCACGCTTCTTCTTTTTTCGCCAACATCTCTTAAATCTCTATTGGTGATTTTAGCAGTTAAACTGTCTTGCTTTTGCTCAGGTTGAACACTATCCGAAATATTAACTACGGTAGAATCAACCATTTCATCTTGGCTTTTTTGCGCATTATCGTTTTGCATATTGCCAGTGACAGAATTCTGTTTGTCATCTTTAACCGCGTTGGTGTCTTCGCCGTCCGTTTTGACCTTTGCATTACTTTGCTCATTGTTGCTGCTATTTTCCCTTAAAAAAGAACTTAAGCCAGAAAACGTTCCTAAATTGGGTTCGCTTTCTGGCTTAGTGGTTTTGGTTATATTATTAGTAGCAGTAGTTGAATTTTGAGCAGCATCATCCCTAGGGGTGGGAGTGGGAGTTGCCTGAGCGTCAATTTTTGCTGTTACTTTTGACTTTTTGCTTATTTGTTGGGGTGGAATAACAGTATCAGCACTAACTGTTTTACTGCTAAGTCCTAGGTAAGTAAAGCCAAGCAATACTGAGGCAGCGCCAATACTCAATTTACGAATTGAGAAATGGTCTTGCTTAGCTTGCATTGCCATTTTTTTCACCCGTTCATTGTTATTATTCTTTCCTAACATACAAATGTCCTTTCTTATTTTCAACTACTATACAATTATCAATTTAATAGATGCCTATATAAATGTCAATTATTGCGATTATAATATCATTAGTTTATAAATTAAAAACTTAAGGAAGTTTAACTAAGTAAAAATTGCTATATAGTGTAAAAATAAGCGCAAACAAGGTGATGAATTTATGCTATCAGAGAAGTTAATGATGAAATTGATATCATAAAATAAATTTGATATAAAATATATTTATATAGTATTTTAAGTATATTGCATTTTTTAAGCTCAAATCTATTAAAAAACAGAAGCAAAATATAAAAGTTAATTGAATGAAAAAACTTATAGTTTAGTTTTAAAAAATTTTGCAGTTTTTTTACATTTATGCAAGAGTATTAAGAAAAGGTTAGCAATGCTTTACTTTATTTGTATCAGCAATTTTTTAGTATACAATATTATGTATTGATAGAATTTTTATAAATAACGAGGTAGAGAAGCAAAATGAAATTTAGTCATAAATTTATGATGGTATCGGCTGCTGCGTTAATTGGTGTCAGCCCTGTAATAGGAGCAGGTCAATTTACTGTTGTGCAAGCGGCTGACAAGGTTGCAACTAAGAAAAACAACAATTCAAAGCAAAATACGATTAAGTTAAGTCATAATGCTTATGTTTATGACAAAAATGGTAAAAGATTAAAGACTTATATGGGTAGTGCTAAGAATACCAAAATTGGTAAAGGCATCACCTTGACATTTAGTGAGAAAGTTACAATTAAAAATAAGGAATATTATAATTTGGGTGGCAATGCTTACGTTAAGGCAGCCAATGTTGGCTATGTTAATGGCAAGAAGGTTGTAAAACCTGCAGCTACAGCGAAAGCCAAGATAAAGCATAATGCCTACATTTATGATGCAAAAGGTAAAACCGAGAAAAAGAAGATAAAAAAGGGGCAAACAGTTACAGTTGACCAGCTTATTTATATCGGCAAAAAGTTGTTTTACAGAATCAGCGGTCAAAGCAACCAGTTTATTAAGGCAGCAAATGTTGGAAAAACGACAGGTGCTAAGTTAAAGCCAGTTAATAAAAAGCCAAGTAAAGATGATAATTCACCAAGTGACAACCAGAACGATCCTACTGTGATCACATTAAGTCATAATGCTTATATTTATGATGGCAATGGTCATTCGACTAAAACTTTGATTAGAAAAGACGAAAAGATTACAGTTGATCAACTTAAATATATCGGCAAAAAGCTGTTTTATCGTATTAAAGACGATAACTTCCCTGGCGAAGATCAATGGGTTAAGAAGAATAACGTCGGTATAGTTTCTGGTAAACAATTGCAGCCGACAAATTCTAAGCCAGAAGATGATACGGACATCACGACAATTACTTTGGCACGTACTACTAATGTTTATAACAGCAAAGGTGTGGCTCAACCAACCAAAACTTTTGCTAAAGGTCACAGAGCACGAGTTACCGAATTAAGGTACATTTGGGTAAAGGATGATAATAAGGCTGAATTGTTCTACAAATTACAAAGTGACAAGAACGGTTATATTAAGCAAGACGATATTAGTAAAGTTAGTGGTGTTAAACTAACTCCAGTCAATACTCCTGATACAGCTAAAGATGAGACGGTTACTGCTACTTCAACTGATAAAAAGAGCTTACAAGACTTGTTAGCTCAAGATGCGGCAGTTAAAGCAAGTGATTCCTATAAACTTTCTGCTAAAGCTTTGCGTAGTGCTTATGATTCGGCCATTTCAACTGGTAGTCAAGTTAATACAGCTATTGCGACTGTAGCGCAAGTTAGTGATACAGTAAACCAAATAAATAATGCGAAGGCTGCTCTAAATGGCAAAAAGGTTGTCGTTAGTGATTTGAAAAATTTGACTATCAATGAATCTAATGAAATAGTTGATTTGGTTGCCAGTGTAAACGGCGTTGATAAAAGTGCAGTTCAGTTTAGCAACAATAATACAGTTTTGACTGTTACAAGTGCTAATGGTTTCCAGCAAACTTTAAATATTTCAGACTATGCTACAACAAATAAGTAGTTATAACATATTAAAACAAGACGACATCCTTTGAGGTGTCGTTTTTAATTTTTATGTAATTTTGCAGTGAATTAGCTATGTACTTTACTTAATAAAGTCATTTTTATATAATATTATTGAAACGTTTCAAAGAAATGAAATGAGGTTAGGAAATGGTAAAAAAGGTTTTCCCGAAAAACTTTCTGTGGGGCAACTCTACATCTAGTATGCAAACTGAGGGAGCTGTCAAAGAAGGAGGCAAGGGTAAGTCAGTTTATGATACTTATAGAGCAAAGGATGGCAGTTCAATTTGGGATACAGCAATCGATGAGTACCATCGCTATCCAGAAGATCTTGATTTATATGCTAATCTAGGGATCAATTGCTACCGTTTCCAAATCTCTTGGAGTAGAGTTAATCCTTTGGGTGATGGAGATTTTAATCCTGAAGGAATTAAATTTTATTCAGACTTAGTCGATAGTTTACTTGCAAGAAATATCGAACCAATGATTTGTCTTTACCACTTTGATATGCCATTGAATTTGGCTCAAAAATATAATGGTTTTAGCAGCCGCTATGTAGTTAATGCTTTTGTTCGTTATGGCAAAAAAATGATTGATATTTTTGGCAAAAGGGTAAAATACTGGCTAACATTTAATGAACAAAATCTTTATTTTATGCCTGGAGCAGCAAAAATTGCTGGCAAAATAAAAGGTGATGAAACAATCGATGATTTGTATATTATTAGTCACAATCTGATGCTGGCTCATGCGCAAATTGCTAATTACTTACATGAAACAACGAATGATAAAATTGGTGGTATGTTGGCATATAGTGAAGTTTATCCAGCTTCATCAATGCCTAAAGATATTTTATATGCTCGTCAAATTGACGAATTTCTTAATAAAAACCTGCTCGATGCCTTTGTTTTAGGACATTATTCAAATGAAGTAGTTAATTTTGTCCAAAAAAATGATATTCAAACTGGTGTCCTACCCAGCGATCTTGCAGAAGTCAGTAAAATGAAAAGTGATTTTATCGCATTCAGTTATTATCAGAGCTCGACAATTAGCAGCACTCTTGTACCCGAAAAAACTGCTCCTAATTATTACTTTAAATTTGGTGGAAAAGAGAATCCATTTTTACCAGTAAATGAGTGGGGTTGGTCGATTGATCCTGACGGCTTTAGGGATGTTTTGACTAAAACCTATAATCAGTATCATGTACCTCTGTTTCCTATCGAAAACGGCATTGGATTAAGAGAAAAATATGACGGTAAAGAAATTCAGGATAATCAGAGAATTGAATACCACAAAGAACATTTACGTGCTTTAGAAAAAGCAATGAATAATGATGGTGTTAAGGTTCTAGGCTATTTAGTCTGGGGGTTAATTGATATACCCAGCTCTGGCGGAGATATGGCTAAGCGTTATGGCATGGTTTATGTTAATCGCACTAATACCGACTTATTGGATCTTAAACGCATTCCTAAGAAGAGTTATTGGTGGTTTAAAAAGGTAATATCAAGTAATGGCGCAAGCCTGAATTAAAAAGAAGGCACAAATATGAAATTAGCAGTTTTTGATATTGGTGGAACTAATATCAAGTGTGGTAGTTTTCAGGATAATAAGATAACTAAGATAGAAAAATTTGCCACACCCAAGACTTTTGCAGGCTTGAAGATACAAATGCACCGATTCATTGATAAGCATGCTTTTAATGGCATAGCTATTAGCGCACCTGGTGCTGTTGATAAGTCAAGTGGCACAATTAAAGGCATCAGTGCAGTACCTTATATTCATGACAGACCAATATTTAAAGAATTACAAGAGGAGTTTTCATTACCTGTTGCAATTGAAAATGATGCTAATTGTGCTGGTATTTGTGAAATTAATATAGGTGCCGGAAAAGATTTTACGAATGTAGCTTTCATTGTGATTGGAACAGGAATCGGGGGTGCAGTTTTTATCAATAAAAAATTATATAAAGGCAATCATTTATTTGGTGGAGAATTTGGTCTCATGCAAACCAGTGATGGTGGAACTCTGAGTACACGGGCAACAATTGTTAAAGCTGCATCTGAATATGAAAAACAAACCCATGTCGATAATATCAATGGTGAAAAATTATTTCTGTTAGCAGATCAAGGAGATAAATTAGCACAAGATCTGATTGATAAAGTTTACAGTTTTTTGGCTGTTGGCTTATACAATATTGAGGTTGCTTTTGATTTCGATGCTTTAATAATTGGTGGTGGTATTTCAGCTCATAAAGGTTTTAGTTCTGAATTATCTAAACGTTTATATGCACAATTGGTAAAAAATAAAGTGGGTGAGATAATGCCTGAAGTCAAAGAGTGCCAGTACCACAATAATGCGAATTTATATGGTGCTGCATATAACTTTATCTCAGATTATGCTATAGAGGTGAAAAATGGCAACAATTAAAGATATTGCTAGTAAGTCAGGTGTATCAGTTGGTTCTATCTCTCGCTATTTAAATGGTATTCATTTAAAAAAAGAGAATGAAGAAAAGATTAAGCAGGCTATCAAAGAATTACACTATATACCAAATCAAACCGCTAAATCTCTTAAAATGAACAAGTCTTTTTCAATTGGGATACTGGTTGATAACATGGATAATTTTTACAGCTCTCAATTAATAGCAGCTTTGGAGCAATTGTTCGATCATGCCGGCTATTTTTTACTATTAACCAGTCATCGTAATAATGAAAAAACTTTTGAATTCAAACTAGCAAAATTAATTGAGCGATCTGTTGATGCTTTAATCATTTTGAAAGCGGAAACTAAGTGGCAATCTTTTCAAAAAGTTGGGCAACTGCCATTACCGGTTGTTTCAGTTGAAGCCTCATTGCCAGACAAAAAAGTGCCAGAAATCATGAGTGCTGATATGATGGCTTCGCAAAAGGTTGTCACTAAAATACTGCAAAAAAGAAATAAACCTGCTTTTTTGATTCCAACTGAAAGTGACTATGTGCTGCAACAGCGGCTAGCTGGTATCAACGCCGCATGCAAATCAATGCGGGTAACACTTACTCCTGATCAAGTAATTTATGTCAACTACGGTACGACTGAAGCTTACGAAGCAGTTGCAGGATTGAATAAAAAAGGTTTTGACTCAATTTTTGTCACTAATTATACTAATGCTATTCAAGTCGTTCAAGGGGTTCGTGATTGTGGTAAAAAGGTAGGAACAGATATCGCTGTTGCTGGATTTGGCTATTCCCATTTATTACAAAATATGAAATTACCAGTTACTTTAATAAAGCAACCAGTAGAGAAGGTAGCAGAAAAAGTGGCAGAAACAGTATTAAAGCTGCTTGACCATCAGAAAGTTGAAAAGCAGGTTTTTATTCAAGACAAGATATTTTGGCAAAAGGAGTTGCAAGATGAATGAAAAAAATGAGAAGAGACAAGATATAGTTGAGAATAAGAAAGCGCAACAGGAAAGCTATCAAGATTTACCGCAAGCAATCCGAGATAAATTAGAATGGTTTCAAAATCAAAAACTGGGTATTATTTTTCATTGGGGCTTATATGCCCAAGCAGGTATTGTTGAATCATGGCAATTATCAAAAGAAGATGATTGGGCTCGTATGCATGGTGCTTTTCGCAAAGATCTAAAAGAATTAAGACATGATTATTGGGCATTAAACCATGAATTTAATCCGGTGAATTTTAATCCAGAAAGTTGGGCTAAAGCAGCAAAATATGCTGGCTTTAAGTATATGATTTTTACCACAAAGCACCATGATGGTTTCAACATGTACGATACCAAATATAGTGACTATAAGATTACCAGTAAAGATTCTGCTTTTCATAATAATCCATTGGCTGATATCTTAAAATATGTTAACGAGGCTTTTCGCAAGGAAGGAATCGCTACCGGTGCTTATTATTCAAAGGCTGACTGGCACTGTCCTTTTTATTGGGAACCTGGCTCTGATCCCCGAGGAAGATATGCAAGCTATGATCCTGTTCAAAAACCAGAGTTATGGCAAAAATTTCAAAAGTTTGTTGAAAATCAGTTAGTTGAAATTTGCCAAAATTATGGACCAATTGACATATTATGGCTTGATGCTGGCTGGGTTAATGGCGGTCACCATGAATTCCTGCCTATGGAGCAAATTGCCAGAAAAATTTGGCAAATTAAAGCAGATACCCTGATTGTTGACCGCACAATTGGCGGAAAATACGAAAATTATGTTACACCAGAACAACAAATACCTACCATACCTCCACAAAAGGTTTGGGAGTCTAACTTAACTTTGGCTAAAAATTGGGGATATGTACCTAATGATCAATATAAAAGTTTTAGAGAAATACTAGATAATATTATCAAAATTATCTCATTGGGCGGCAACGTCATTTTAGGAATTGGTCCTAAACCAGACGGTACTTTGCCACAGCCTGCCTTAGAATTAATGAAAAAACTAGGGGATTGGTTAAAAGTTTTTGGTGAAGCCGTCTATGATACACGTGGCTGTCCAGAATATGTCAATAAGAACATTTTTATGACAAAGAAAAACGCAGACTACTATTTATTTTATAACAGTGAAGAAGTTAATCACAAAATTTCAGTCAATGATTTGCCAGTAAAATCGAATACAGTTTTAAGCTTAGAAACGGGAAAATCAGTTTTTGTTAACAACGGTATTATTAATTTGCCGAAAACTGCTTTTCCATATAGTGTAATAGAAATTAAAAAGTGATAAAAAGCCTCTCAAAATATTCAAATTTTGTTGAAATCACTTACATTTTTTGTTGAAACGTTTCCAATTTAGAGTTATAATATTGTTGTTGAAACGTTTCAAAAGTTAATATTTTAAGGTAAAAAGTTGAAGGGGAGAAAATGAGTATTTCTGACAAAATTAGCAAAATGATTTTACCGCTAGCTACTAAGATTGGTAATCAACGGCATTTGGTAGCTATACGTGATGCCTTTGTCGACATTACACCTATTATAATGGTAAACTCATTGTTTATATTATTAAATTCCCTGGTTTTAAATCAGCCTGCTGTTTTAAAAGTGTTTCCGTATGCTGCAAATTTGACCCAAATGGGAACTATGGTAAATAACGGTACCATGGGTTTTATGACCATTTTTGTAACTTTTATTATAGGTTACTAAATTCTTATATTGCAGACGGTAGGATCAGTAATAATGACATTAGTCCTATTCATGCTGGAATATTAAGTGTAGCTACCGCTTTGATAATGTTTCCTTTAAATAATCAAGCTGTTGTTTCTGGTTCAATGAAAAATGTGACGGTAACTGGGGTCTACACCCAAGCGCTAACTTCTTCTGGGGGTATGTTTGTTGGCTTGATTGCTGCAATTTTGAGTACCGAATTATTACTATTCTTTTATAAATCTAAGAAATTAAGAATAAAAATGCCAGATGGAGTACCACCAGCAGTGGCTCAATCATTTAATTCTTTGATTCCTGAATCTCTTGTAGTAATTGTTTTTGCTGTTTTTAGTTTTGCCTATGTTCAAATATTTCATCAAGGAGTTACTGACTTGGTTCAAACAATTATTTCTAAGCCTCTGCAAGCTGCTATGGAATCTTGGATTGGCTGCTTTGTCATTCAGTTTGTTACTCAATTCTTATGGTTCTTTGGTTTACACGGACAAAATATTGTAGCTTCAGTTACCTCTCCTCCTATGTTAGCTGCAATCCAACAAAATATGGCTGCATTCGCGGCTCATAAAGCAGTACCTAATATTGTTACTAATCCTTGGCTCGGGATGTATACTTTGTTCGGTGGCACTGGAGCAATATTACCGTTCTTAATAGCAATTTTTATTGTATCTAAACGAAAAGATTACCGGGATGTTGCTAAATTAGGTTTGTTACCAAGCTTTTTTAATGTTTCAGAACCAATCATGTTTGGTCTTCCAGTAGTTATGAATCCATATTTTGTAATTCCATTCATTTTTGTACCATTAATTAATTTAGCAATAGCTTATCCTTTGACTATGATGGGCTTAGTTGCCAAAAGTGTTGTAATACCAGCTTGGACAATCCCTCCTATTTTAACTACCTGGGTTACAACTGCTGGAGATATTCCTGCAACAATTTTATCTTTACTGCTTTTCATTTTAGATATATTCCTCTACATGCCATTTGTGATTGCAAGTAATAAAGGAATTAAAGTAAGGTCTGAGAAGTAAAACTTTAGTATAGTAAAATTCAATTTAGTCTAGAATAACTAGCTTATTTGGTAAGTTCGTTATTTTTTATTGCTTTGATATGTATATTAATTGATAATAAATTATAAGAAGTGGTCATTTTAGACTTAATATTAGGATCTTTTGCTTATAAATTAGGAGATGAATATTATGTTATCAAATTCCAGTCAAACTATAGAAAACGAACAAACTATCAGAGATTACTTTAACTCTTGGCTTAAAAAAGATTTTTCTGCTCTTGATAGCTGGTTTAACCAGGATGTCTATTACCGTGAATGCTATGGCGCTACTTATGAAGGGTTAGATGAGTTAAAAGCCTATATTAATTCGAAGTCTAAAGAGCAGACAGTTTTAAAATGGGATATTTTTAAAATTGAACAAACTGATACTGGTAAATTTGTTGTTACTTGGTATTTTGATGCTGTAGAAAAAGAAGAATATTGCTTCGATGGGGTGTCACTAATAGAGTTTACTGGGAATAAGATAAAGAAGGTTGTGGAATATTCAACTAAACATGAAACCTTTCGTCCATTTAAAGAAAAAATCTAAATCAAAGTCTTTCTCATTGAGGGTGACAAACAATAGATGCATCTTTTTATTAAATAATAATTAAAAAGATGCATTTTATTAGTAAAAAAATATGGTATATACCATTTTGATCACCTGACTAATATCGATTAGAGAATATTGAACTATATTGGTGTAGACCAAAACCATAAAACATACAGCCACAACAATTTACGCTTTTAAAATGGTAAACGTTTCCATTTGCTATGGTATAATGCAAGTGTAGTGAAATATTAGTAGGAGGAATTATTATGAATGCTATAATTAACTGGCTAAACAAGCATCTCGTTCCTGTTGCAGCTAAGATCGGTTCTGTTCGCTGGCTTGTTGCATTGCGCGATGCCTTTATCTCAATTATGCCGATTATGTTGGCTGGTTCAGTAGCTAGTGTCTTAAATGCTATCTTTAGGGATGTTCCCACTAACCTAGGATGGACGGGCGTTGTTAACTCAATGCAATGGCTTATCAATATCAATGCGTTGGTATGGACAGGTTCTACTGCAATTTTAGGCCTGCTGTTTGCCTTTACATTTGGCTATCACATGTGTGTTCAATATAAAGTTGAACCGATCGCAGGGGGCTTGCTGACATTAGGTACCTTTATCATGAGCTTGCCTCAGAGCTTTTCAGCTGACTTAAAAAATGTTCTTACCAAGGGAGACATAAAAACATTAACTGATGCTCAAATGGCTGTTAATGGTAAGAATATTAGTGCTTGGGGCTGGTTCAATTTTAATAAGTACTTTGGAGCTTACGGCTTCTTTACCATAATGATTATGGGTGCTATTTCTGTTGCAGTTTACATTGCTTTAGTTAAGAGACATATTACTATTAAAATGCCTGACAGTGTTCCGCCAGCTGTTTCTAATGCCTTTACAGGTATTATTCCTGCAACCGCTGGTTTGTTCGTTGTTGGTATTATTAACTATTTATTCAGTCTTAGAAATACAACGGTGATTGATTTAATTGCTAAAACAATTCAAGAGCCGTTAATGAAGATGGGGCAAGGTTATGGCTCATTATTACTCATAGTGTTCTTAGTTCAACTATTTTGGTTCTTTGGTATTCATGGCACCAATGTTTTGGCTCCGGTCACAGAAAGTATTTGGACTACCGCATTGATTGCCAATACTAATGCCCATAAGATGCAAAAGGCATTACCGTATATGTGGACTAGAAGTGACTTTGACCTTTATGTTTGGATCGGTGGTGCAGGTTCAACTCTGTTACTTATTTTAGCCGTTCTTGCTTTTTCAAAGCGTGAAGATGAACGTGCCGTTGCTAAGATTTCACTTGTACCTGGGATCTTCAACATTAATGAACCTATGATGTTTGGTATGCCAATCGTTTTAAACCCAATTTACATTATTCCATTTGTTCTTGCTCCATTAGTTATGGTATCAATTGCATATGGTGCCTTAAGTCTTGGCTTGGTAAACAGAGTTGCCGTACAGACAACCTGGGCAATGCCGCCATTTCTTAATGCTATCATTGCTACTATTGACTGGCGTTCAGTTATTTTACAAATTGTCAATATGGTCGTTGGTTTCTTGATTTATGTGCCATTTGTAATTGCTTCTAATAACGTGGACCCTCAAAAAGTTAATAAAGTTTAAGGAGCAATAATTTTATGAAACAGTTGGGTATTTCACTTTATCCTGAGCAAAGTACATTTGAGCGGGATAAAGAGTATATGGATTTGGCTCATAAGTATGGTTACAGGAGAATTTTCACCTCACTTTTGCAGTTAAAAAGTGCAAGTGGTGAAGATATACTTGCAAAATTAAAAAAAGATGTTGCTTATGCAAACGATTTGGGTTTTAAAACTGTAGTCGATATTAATCCCGTTTTGTTTAAAGACCTAAAAATTGATTATAATGATCTAGTTTTCTTTCATGATCTCGGAGTCTGGGGCTTGCGGTTAGATGAAGGCTTTAGTGGCATGGAAGAAGCTGCCATGACTCGTAATCAATATGGACTCAAGATTGAACTGAATATGAGTCGGGGTACTAATTATCTTGACAGTATTATGGCTTATGACCCTGAGAATGATAATCTAATTGGTTGTCATAACTTTTATCCACAAGAATATACGGGTTTAAGTGAAAAGATTTTTAATGAATATTCACAAAAGTATCGTGACTATGGTTTGCATACTGCTGCGTTTATTTCATCTAAAAATGCGAAATTTGGTCCGTGGCCTGTTCATGAAGGCTTACCTACACTTGAAAGTGATCGTAAACGGAGCATTTTTAGTCAGGTTACTCACTTACGTTTGAGCAAAATGATTGATGATATTATTATGGGCAACGCTTTTGCCAGTGAAGATGAGTTAGCTGCTGCAGCAAATGCTTTTAACAGTTCATTTCCTACTTTAGGAATCGATTTTGAA
Source organism: Lactobacillus kullabergensis (assembly GCF_000967195.1). Lineage (GTDB taxonomy): Bacteria > Bacillota > Bacilli > Lactobacillales > Lactobacillaceae > Lactobacillus > Lactobacillus kullabergensis. Next base: position 1,577,506 of record NZ_KQ033871.1, on the reverse strand, counting down.
GATGATATTTTACCAATTGAGCAAACGATTTGCTTAAAAGAGCCTCATTTGTATCGCGGTGATGCTTCTGCATTTCTGTTACGCGACACGCAGCCTCGAGTTGTTTATGCTAAGGAAGATATTCCAGCTCATAATAATGACAAAGCTTCTTTTGCAAGAGGAGATATAGTTGTTGTTAATGATAAATACCCGAGGTATAAAGGAGAGCTTCAAATTGTTTTAACACCGTTTGTTAATGATGGCAGACGTAATCTTGTAGGACACTTACATCCCGATGATTTAGACTTGTTAAAATTTATTGAACCTTGGAGTACGTTTATATTACAAAAAAGTTAATTACATTGACTTGATTATTAAAAATCGTGGACACAGTTCACGATTTTTTTAGTTACTCATAATCTCCGTATATATAATATAATAATGTCTGTAAGTGATTTCACATGTAAAGGGGAGAAAAATTTATGTTAGGTTTTTCAATTTATCTCAACCGTGATTTAACGGCTGATGATTATAATTATTTACTTGCAATGCGGAATGCGGGATTAACAACTATTTTTACTTCACTGCATATTCCTGAAGATGATCCTAAAATTGTAGTGAGAAGATTAACAGAATTGACTAAATGGTGTAAAAATTTAGAAACTGCTGTCATTGCTGATGTTTCTGAGAGTGGTATGGCAAAGCTGGGGCTTTCACTAGAAAATGAAGAACAGCTTGAAAGCTTAGGCTTGACTGGCCTTAGAATAGACGATGGCGTATCCCCAGCTACTATTTCCAAACTTTCGCAGAAAATGCCAATTGCTCTGAACGCAAGTACTGTAAATGAGGATGACCTCACAGCTTTACGTGAACACGGCGCTAACTTCGAAAATTTGCAGGCTTGGCATAATTTTTATCCTCGTCCAGAAACCGGTCTGGATTCGAATTGGTTAAAAGAGAAAAATGATTGGTTACATCACATGAATCTGGAAACGATGGCATTTGTCGCTGGTGATGCTGTTTTACGTGGTCCAATTCATGCTGGATTACCTACTTTGGAAAAGCAAAGAGGAGAGAATCCTTTAGCAGCAATGCTGGAATTAAAACACATGGGTTGTGATCATATTTTTATCGGTGATGCTTCTTTATCACCGCAAATGATTGATAGTTTCAAAAATTATACTAAAAAGAAGATTATAACCCTTCATGTCAAGGAAAAATTACCACAGTTGTTTCAATATGAATGGCATAATAGACCAGACGTAGCGCGTGATGTTGTTAGGCTTAATGAAGGACGCAGCCGGCAGCTTTTTGATGTCACACCTCAGGAAAGTTCTAGATCTCGGACTAAAGGAACAATTACCTGTGACAATACGAAATATTTACGTTATCAGGGTGAATTACAAATAACTAAGCGTGATTTACCAGCAGATAAGAAAGTTAATGTTTTGGGACACGTGACAGCGTTTGATTTACCCCTTTTGGATCAAATAGGATCGGGACAAAAAATTATTTTTAAACCTGTCACGAATAAATTGGGATAACTTTTTATATTATATAAAATAGAAATAATGACAAATTTATAATTGCTTATTTTTAGAATGGTATAATCCAATGAACTATATATTTTAGCAAAATTACATCATAGATTGCAAATTGGTCTAATAAATAATATACTTATTTTGTCTTTAAAAAAGGAGGAAAAAATGAGTACAGATAAATATTCCGAAATAGGCCAAAAAATCTATGATCATATTGGTGGTATTGCAAACGTTAAATCTTTATACCATTGTATGACCAGAGTGAGAATTACGGTCAGGGATAAATCTAAAGTGGATTTAGCTGGTTTAAAACAAGTTAAAGACATTTTGGGAGTAGTTGATGGTGAAACACTGGAAGTAGTTTTAGGTCCTGGTGTAAATGCTAAAGTTGCTCAAAGCATGGTTAATGCAGCTGGAGTAAATGAAAATGATCCTTTTCCAGATGTAACAGCTGAGGAAAGCTCTTATCAAAAAGACAAGAGCGAAGTTATGGAGAAAGCTGAAGAAGTTCACGCAGCCCATAAAGCCAGCTTAAAGAAAACTTGGTGGCGTGTTGTCTTACAACATATTTCGGCTATCTTCATACCTTTAATTCCAGCATTTGTTGGTGCCGGTTTAATTTCTGGTGTATCAGGTATTTTAAGAAATATGTTGACAGCCAAAATGCTGCCGGCAAGCTGGAACCTGGGCATCACCGTTTTAGGTGTGATTGCCAATGGACTATTTGCCTACTTAAATATTTATGTTGGTATTAATGCTGCTAAGGAATTTAATGCCACACCTGGACTTGGTGGTATCATCGGTGGTGTGGTAATGCTACCCGGTGTAGTAGCTCCTATGGTAATACCAAATATTTTTAATGGTCAGCCGTTAGCTGCTGGACAGGGTGGTATCATCGGAGTTTTGCTTGCAGTATGGCTTCTGTCATATGTTGAAAAATTTTTCCACAAATACATGGCTGATTCAGTTGATATTATTTTCACACCATTTTTAACTTTATTAATAATGGGATTAATTACTATTTTTATCATTATGCCTTTTGCTGGTTGGGTTTCAAACTCACTCGTTGGCGGAATTAACTGGGTCTTAAAGGTTGGTGGACCTGTTGCCGGCTTTATTTTAGGTGCAGTGTTCCTACCAATGGTTATGTTTGGCCTGCATCAAATTTTAACGCCGATTCATGTGCAAATGATTCAAAAGATGGGTTATACCCCGCTTTTGCCTATTTTAGCAATGGCGGGTGCCGGACAAGTAGGTACTGCAATTGCTTTATGGGTTAAATGTCGTAAGAACAAAGAATTAACTAAACTAATTAAGGGGGCTTTGCCCGTCGGAATTTTAGGAGTGGGCGAACCACTAATTTACGGTGTTTCTCTTCCTTTAGGCCGTCCCTTCATTACTGCATGTTTAGGTGGTGGTATTGGTGGTGCCGTTTTAGGAGCCTTCGGCAATGTTGGCTCAATTGCTATTGGTACATCTGGTATTGCCTTAATTCCGTTAATTGCCCACAATAAAGCATTAAATTATTGTATTGGTCTATTAGCAGCTTATATTGGCGGTTTTATTCTAACTTATTTCTTTGGCGTACCTAAGAGCGCTGTAGTTGCTAAAAATGAGGATGGCTCTTTTGTTAATCCCGAGGATAATGAAACAAGTCACGAAAGTGTGGCAGTTAATTTAGCCAGCCCTGTGAATGGTGAATTGGAAGAATTATCTGCTGTAAAAGATGATGTTTTTGCTCAAAAAATGCTGGGGGACGGCTTTGCTGTAATTCCTGATAATGATGGTAAAATTGTTGCTCCAGTTGATGGACGTATTTTAACAATTATGGATACGAAACACGCAGTTACAATGGAATCAGATCAAGGTCCATTGGAATTAGTCTTGCATTTTGGAATTGACACTGTTGAATTAAAGGGTGCTCCATTTGAAATAAAAGTAAAAAGTGGACAGTATGTTAAACGCGGCGACGTTATTGCTCAAATGGATGTTCCAGCTATCAAAGCTGCGGGAAAGCCAACAGACGTGATGGTCATGATTAACAATATGGAAGATGTCACAAGTATTTCTCCAATTTCTGCAGGCAAGGTTACTGCCAATCAGATTGTTGCAACTGTAAAAACAAATTAATTTACGGATAAAATATGGAAATTAAAAACTTAGAAACCGAAGCGCGAAATCCAGTAACAACGCACATTGATACGATGTCTACATCGGATATGGTCAAAACAATTAATGCTGAAGATCAAAAAGTAGCTCTTGCTGTAGCAGGAGAGAGCGATCAAATTGCTAAAGCAATTGATCAGGCTTCCACAAGATACTCTGCTGGAGGACGCTTAATCTATATTGGTGCTGGAACTAGTGGACGATTAGGTGTGCTTGATGCAGCTGAACTAGTTCCGACTTACGGTATTAAGCCAGAAAGAGCAATTGGCTTGATTGCAGGTGGCAAAAAAGCTATGTTTGCTGCTGTAGAGGGTGCAGAAGATTCCATCACAATGGGAGAAACCGACCTGAAAAATCTTAAATTAATGGCAAATGACATTGTTATTGGTTTAGCTGCCAGTGGCCGAACTCCTTATGTTATTGGTGGGTTAAAATATGCCGCTAAAGTTCAAGCTCTAACTATAGCCGTAGCTTGTGTGCCAAATTCAGTGATAGGTCAAATCGCTGAAATTGCAATTAATGCTGTGGTTGGCCCTGAAGTGATAACTGGCTCAACTCGTATGAAAGCCGGTACTGCTCAAAAAATGATTTTAAATATGATCTCAACTGGTGTAATGATCAGACAAGGCAAAGTTTATCAAAATGTGATGGTTGATGTGCAACCGACTAATGATAAGTTAGTCGACCGTGCTTGCCGTATTATTAGTGAAACGGCAGCAATATCTCCTGCTAAGGCTCTGAGTTTCTTAAGAAAAGCTGATAATGATGTTGCTCTTGCAATAATAATGGCTAAAACTGGTAAAAATAAAATAGTAGCCAAACAATTGTTGGCTAAACATCATGGCATTGTAAGTGATGTTTTAAATAGTTTGAATTAAAAGTTTTAGTTAAGTGTTCCTTAATAGCAAAAGCTATAATTATAAGGAACACTTTTTTAATTCCAAATAATATAGAAAAGAAAATTTCTATTATTAACTATAAGGAGAGAAAAGTTTCAAATAAAAAGAACTAATTTCGCTTGAATATTGGAAATTAGTTCTCAATAGAATTTAATTTTTTTAATCGAATAAGAAATTTAATTAAAGCTCTGTTACTAACTGTTTTCTTCTTTTAATAAACTTCTTTCATAAATCTTCATAAATGGATAATACATTAGGCCATCAATTAGGATTAATAATATTACTAATATCGGAGCCCGCCAATCCATAGTTGATAAAAATGCTCCAATTGGGGCTGGCATTTGCCATGAAAATAGTGCAAATGTCTTTTTCACTAGTCCAAATGACATTGAAAGGTAACTGAGAATAGCGTTAACCGTGGAAGTAAAAATAAAGGGAATGAAAAAGATTGGGTTTAGCATTAACGGGGTACCAAATATCATCGGCTCAGAAATTCCAAATAGTGCTGGAATTAACCCCACTCTACCTACTGTTTTTAGTTGTTTGGATTTCGAAAATGACATTATAATCGCTAAAGCTAAGACAGAACCGCAGCCACCGATAATAACAAAGTAAACCCAAAAAGGAGTAGTGAAAATTCTTGGCAGTGCTTTACCTGCTAACTTAGCACTAGCATTGATAGAGAGATTACCATCACGAATTGGTCCCAGAATACCAGCGAGAGCAGCATCGTGAATACCAAAGAACCAAAAGAGCTGTACTAAAATAGTTAAAAAGATTGTTGCTGGCAAACTGTCTGCAACCTTAAAGCTTGGTGATAAGAAACTGTAAATGGCTTTAACTGCTGTAGTATGATTTGCTTGACAGATTATAAAAATAATTGCGTCTACTGCTAAAATAACTAGTGCTGGAACAAATGAAGCAAAACTTTCTGATAAAGCTGATGGCACTCCTTTAGGCATCTTAATACGACCAAAATCGTGCTTACGCATTGCGTGGTACGCTTCCGTTGTTAGAATAGCAATCAAAATGGCAATGATAATTCCCCGGCCATCCCAATAACTAATGTCTGCAAAATTTCCAGTGAAGCCGAGTTTTTTAGGATCAAAAACTAACATAAAAAATCCTGCTAAAGAAAACATGATAGGTGATAAAGGATTTTCTTTGTAATGCTGGCATAAAAAGTAGGTAATACCAACGCAAATAAAAACAGACATTGCGCTCATTGAAACGGAACTTAGCCAAGAAAGCGTTAAAGCATTCTTTTGAGCAAAGTGAGCCCAAGCTATTAATAAGCCATTACTATGTTTGGTAACAGGTGGCGCAGCACCGATTATGACAAAAATTGAACCAAACAATGTGATTGGCAGAAGTGTCATAAAAGTATCTCTAATTGCTGCAAGATGACGTTGATTGGCCATTTTATTAGCAAATGGTGTAATGTGTTTATCCATCCAAGAAGTAATTTTTGTAGTTTCCATGTTTAATCTCCTACTTTAGTATTCCCTACGTTCAATCAATTTACCATTTGAATTAATAATTTTTTTGTACCAAAAGTAGGAAGCTTTTGGCTTACGCTTTAATGTTGAAAAATCGACAGCCACTAAGCCATAACGTTTTTCGACCCCGTTCATCCATGAATACAGATCAAATGGGGACCAGGTAAAGTAACCTCTGACATCAGCTCCTTTGTCTTGTGCATTCATCAAAGCATTTATATGATCATTCATAAAAGAAATGCGGTAGTCATCCTTGACTTCACTTACATCAATGTTTTCGTGAAAACCAACACCATTTTCTGTCACAAAGATAGGTAAATGATATTTTTGGTATGCACGAATCAAGCCATCCTCTAACCCTTTCGGATATATTTCAGTGTCCCATTCAGTGTATTCACTATTTGGATCCATTACCTGTTCAAACCAATTTTTGATTCTCATTTGAGTCGAGCCTTTTTTACCGGAATTATTAAATACCATTTTCGTTTCGCCGGTCGTATATGGTTTTACTAATGTACGGGCGTAATAATTTAAACCTAAAAAATCAACTGTATTTTCCGCTATTGTTTTTAGAAGGTCAGACTTCATGAAAGAAATATCATTAGTCTCACTAAGTTTAGCTATCAAATCAATGGGAAAACTACCTAGTGCAGCGGTATCTAAAACCCAGTTGTTAGCATAATTATCAGCATTCCGCATAGCGATTTTAGTTTCAATCGTATCATCTATGCCATCAATTGGTGAATAACTATGAACAATACCTATTTGTCCCTGAAATTTTCCCTGACGAAATTTTTGAATAGCTAATGCACTGGCATACATCACGTTAAAACCACAAGTGATCGTGTGTTGCAAATCATGTTCAGCCGGCGGATAGTTGCCAATCAAATAGCCATTGACAGTAAACCATTTGGGTTCGTTAAAAGTTGTCCAGAGTTTAACTTTGTCACCAAAAGCTTCAAAACAGACTTCAGCGTAGTGGGCAAAAGCACGGCTGGTATCAAGATTGAGCCAGCCACCAACCTCTTGCCAGTACTGTGGCAGATCCCAGTGATAAAGTGTCACAAAAGGCGTTATGCCATTTTTAAGGCAACAATTAATTAGTTTATTGTAAAACTCAATTCCTTTCGGATTAATGTCACCGGCACGATTTTTGATAATGCGCGGCCAAGACAAAGAAAAACGGTATGCATTTTGACCACCGTCTTTCATCATTTTGATATCCTCTTCAAAATGATGATAATGATCGCTAGCTACATCACCGTTTTCTAAATTATTTTCATGTAAATAATGGTCCCATATGGATTCAGCCTTATCATCAACATTCCAGGCACCCTCACACTGATAGGATGCTGTAGCGCCGCCCCAAAGGAAATTACTATTCATATTTGCCTCCCTTTCAAAAGTAAAATACAAAAAAATCTTTTTCTAGTGCATAGAAAAAGACCAGAAGAACGTAAAAGTTCTCTTCACCTTTTATCCATAGTACGTAATTTACGGTTAACGTGTAGAAACTGCCGACCTCATTTCGACATTATATAGATATTTGTTTATGTTTTGAATTTTAGCAAAGTAAAAGTATTTCTTCAATGACTTTTTGATCAAGCAAAAGTATCCTAAAATGGCTAAATGTGCAATAAAACAATATTCATATAGCTAAAATAACTGGTGAAAATATTTTTTGCAAGAGTAAAAACTGAATATGTGAAGTACTTAAACTTGACAGTCATTTTTTCAAATAGTATCAACTGCTATTTTGGTATTAACTGGAGTTTAGTTTAAAACTTCAGTAATTTACTACATAAACTAAGATTCAGGGCTTGAATGTCGTTCGTTAAAGTTGAATAATAATATAGGAAGTAACTTTTTCAGACAACTTTTGGTAAAATAATAAGTTGTTAACAATTTTAATACGGAGGAAATTATGTCTTATAAAGACAATATGATGTTGTTTGCCCTCAATTCCAATGTTCCGCTGGCGGAAAAAATTGCACAGCGGGTGGGGGTACTCCTGAGTAAGTCCAGTGTTCAACGCTTTAGCGATGGTGAAATTCAAATTAACATTGACGAATCTGTCCGGGGTAAAGATGTCTATTTGATTCAGTCAACCAGTGTACCGGTTAATGATAACCTAATGGAATTATTAATCATGATTGATGCTGTGCGTCGGGCAAGTGCACAAACAATTAATATCGTGATTCCTTATTATGGTTATGCTCGCCAAGATCGTAAGACTAGACCACGTGAACCAATCACTGCTAAGTTAGTTGCTGACATGTTGCAAGAAGCTGGAGCTACCAGGGTCTTGTCACTTGATTTACATGCACCACAAATTCAAGGATTCTTTGATATCCCTGTTGACAACTTAATGGGTGCACCACTACTTGCTGATTACTTTTTGAGAAACAATTTGCAAAAAGATGCTGTTGTCGTTTCACCTGATCATGGTGGCGTAACGCGTGCCCGCAAGTTAGCAGAGTTTTTAAAGACACCAATTGCAATTGTCGATAAACGCCGTCCACGAGCCAATGTTTCAGAAGTAATGAATATTATTGGCAACGTTAAAGGTAAACGCGCTATCATTATTGATGATATGATTGATACTGCGGGTACGATTACTCTAGCTGCCCAAGCTTTAATAGATGCTGGGGCAACTGAAGTTTATGCCAGTGCTACGCACGCAGTTTTATCAGGACCTGCTATTCAAAGATTGAATGATTCTCCGATTAAAAATCTGGTTCTAACTGATTCTATTAATCAACCAGTAGAAAAGAAATTGGAAAAAACTCTTCTGGTATCTGTTGGTCCGCTTATTGGGGATGCAATTAAATGCATTCAGAAGCATGAACCACTTAGTCCATTGTTTAACACCAGATATGAAAAAGATAAACATTAATAAATTATAAAATTTACCAAGATCTGCTTAACTTAAGCAGATCTTTTAGTTTGACAGAATTACCACTTAGTCAGCTTTATTGACCCCTTAGTGAAATCCTATTGCATTAAAAATAAAATTAAAGTTTAATAAAAACATACCAAAGATGAAAGGATAAAAGAGCAATGTCACTTAAAGATCTTTTTAAAACCAATATTTTTCGAGGAATTTTCATTCTAATTATTTTCTTATGTTATGCCATTTGTGGAACATTGGCAACATACCTTTTTAAATATGCAATCAATGATTTAACAAGAGGCAACTGGGACAGATTTGTATTTTGGTTAGTCATTGATTTTATTGTCTCAATCTTTACTGTTTTGTCCTTACCATTGGGAACATTTTTGTTTAATAAGCAAGTTCAAGAATGCTTACATAATATTCGTTCCCAAATAATGCGGCGGTATTACAATTCTGGCGGTTATAAGGTATCAGAAATACAAAATGAGCTAGGTAATAATCTCAAGATTTTAACAGACGATTATGCTACGCCTTGGATTCAAATTTGGACCAACTTGTTAAGTCTTATCTTCGCAATTGGTACATTAATAACTCTTCACTGGTCATTAATTTTATTTGTTGCTGTAGCGGCAATTATTGTGTTGACTCTACCTAAAATTATGACAAAAAAGTTATCTAATTCCACAGCCGCAGCAGCCAAGAAAAACGCACAGCTTTTAAATACAATTGAAAATTGGTTTTCTGGTTTAAGTGAATTGCGCAGATACAGTGCAAGTGGCCGACTAGATAGAGCGCTTGGTCAAGATAGTCGGAAACTGGCAGAAGCCAATGTTTATAGAAAAAAAGTACAAGGGATCTCGATTAGTATTAACGGCTTAGGTAATGCTATTGGTCAAATTGGGTCAAGTTTATTCAGTGGATTACTATTTTTTAATCATATAATCACTTTGGGTGATTGGTTTATAACAGGTAGCTTTGCTTCGACCATTTTTAATGGTCTCTGGGAAGTTATCAACGCAATGACGCAAATGAGATCAACCAAAAAGTTACGTCAGGAAATTGCTGATTTAACAAAACCAATACCTGAAAAAAAGCCTGGAACGGTTGTTTATGGTGTTGAATGTCACAATTTGAAAGTGCAATATCAAAATGGAGAAAGTATATCTTATCCTGATTTTACTATTAATAAAGGCGATAAGGTCTTACTTTCAGGAGATTCAGGCACAGGTAAGTCAACTCTATTCAAAGTCCTGCTCGGACAACTTAAGCCCAAAACTGGTGAGGTCTTCTTTACTGCTCAAGACGGGACTAAAATATCGCCTCAGCAAGCTCGACTAGGTTACATAGCACAAGATGCAACGCTCTTTCCTGATACTATTGCAAATAATATTACGATGTTTAACAGTAAACTGGTTAGCAAACTAAAAGAAGCTGTTAAAAAAGTTCAATTGGTGCCAGATTTAGCCAAGTTTCCAAATCAAATTAATACAACGGTCGATTTAGATCAAGGCAATTTATCAGGTGGACAAAGACAAAAAGTAGTTTTGGCCAGAGCCGAAATTCATGATGAACCATTTTTGTTACTTGATGAAGCAACTAGTGCAGTTGATAGTAAATCTACCAGTGAAATTATTGGCAATTTGCTCGATACCGATAAAACACTTTTAATGATTGCACATAACTTCAGTCCGGAACTAAAAAGCAAGTTTGATTATCAAATCAATTTAAAATCAAGTAAAAAATCAGGTAATCAAAATGACAATTAAAGAATTTTATAAGATAAATCCTTTACGCTTTATTGTTTTACTTTTAATCAATATTGGTTTATATGCACTGCCAATTCTTGGTACTGTACTCAGTATTATAGAAACTACGGCAATTCAACAAGGCAATTTTAAAATATTTTTAATTGTTAATGTATGTGCTTTTGTATGTTTAATGGCAGATTATCTACTGCAAGGGCTGTCACAATATATTTTGTCTCAGCAGGAAGAGCAATATAATGTTGCAATCAGGGATAAAACCACTAAACATTTTTATGCAGATCAAAGAGACCATGCAGTAGCACAAGTTCAAAACCGGTTAACGAATGATATAGTTCAAAGTCAGCAAAATTATATTACTCCTTTTTTTAGCTTAATTGGGGGAGTAGTCATTATAGTTTCTACCATTATATTATTGGTTTCATTACATTGGAGTTTGCTTGTTACCATATCAATAATGGTACTAATCTCCTTAATTTTGCCAAAGCTGTTGGAGAAGCCCTTGCAAAATTCAATGATTCAAGTTTCTAAGACCAACCAAAAATATCTAGATTGCCTGGAGAAATGGCTTAATGGACTTGCAGAAATACAACGCTATTTTAGTGGTGCAAAATTATTTAAGGTAACGAGTAAAGCTGCTAAAAATTTAGAAGATGCTAATGTTAAACAGAATGGTGCTATGCAACTACTAACCGTAATAAATGGCCTAGTATCGGCTATTTTCTCTTTGATTTTATTTTCATTAGTTGGTTATTTGTTTCAACAAAAACTAGTTGTGTTTGGTGCCATTACCGGAGTGGGCAACTGCCAATCATATTTGAGACAGGGAATTCAGATTATAGTAACCTCTTATGGGAAAATGAAGGGGTCCGAAACTCTAAATAAAGAAATTGCTAAAACAGCGACACCAGTAAAAAAGGTGAAAACTGCAAAAAAGGTAAGACCAGTCGCTATTAGCACTCACAATCTTAATTTGAAATTTCCCAATGGTGAAAGGTTGCAGTTTCCTGATATTAATATTGAACAAGGTGAAAAAATACTGTTGACTGGAGATTCAGGAGCTGGCAAATCAACATTGTTTAAACTTATTTTAGGACAAATCAAGCCAAGTTCTGGACAAATCATATTTAAAGATAAAGATGGTTCAAGGATTAATCCAGATATGAGTAAAATTGGCTATATTCCGCAAGACCCTGTGCTTTTTCCGGTAACTATTGCTGATAACATGACTATGTTTTCCGATAAATTAAAAAGTGCACTGCCACAATTAGTTGAAAAAGTTCAACTTGCTGGCGATATTGCCAAGTTTGATGATGGTTTAGAACAAAAAATCGATTTAAACAAATTGAATATTTCTGGTGGTCAAAGACAAAAGATTGTTCTAGTACGAGCTTTAGTCCATCAAAGTGAAATTTTTTTGATTGATGAAGGAACCAGTGCTATTGACCAGCAAGCGACAATGCAAATTTTGCGGGAAATCACATCGAGTTCTGCTACAGTAATCTTTATTGCACACAGCTTTAATGATCAAATGAAAGAAATGTTTGACAGAGAAATTCACTTAACGAAAACATAAAGCAATAAAAAGGAGGTAAGATATTATGACAATTAAGGACTTTTATAAGCAAAACCCTTTACGCTTCATGATACTAATTTTGATTACCGTTTTAGAGTGGACTTTACCAATTGTAACTACACAATTAATTATGCTTGAAACCACAGCAATTCAGCAACAGAAATTCCAACAGTTTTTAATTATAAATGTCATTTCATTTATGCCTTTCCTATTTCAATATATAATACAAGGACTGCATGCGTTCCTTCTATCAAAACAACAAGAGGAATTTAATTTTCATATCAGAAAAAGATCTGTATCTCACTTTTATGCGGATCAAAAAGAGCATTCTGTTGCCCAGATTCAAAATCGATTAACAAATGACCTGAATCAGAGCCAAGAAAATTATTTTGCACCATTTTTTAGTCTAATTGGTGGAGTTATTAATTTAGTATCTGTAGTTGTTCTGCTTATTTCATTACACTGGAGTTTACTTCTCACAATTATTTTGATGGTGGCTATTTCGTTAGTGTTACCAAAATTATTAGAAAAGCCACTACAAAATTCAATGACCAAGATATCAAAGAGTAATAATCAATATCTCGATTGCTTAGAAAAGTGGCTTAATGGCCTTGAAGAACTACAACGTTATTTTGCCGGAGGAAAACTATTTAAAGTAACTAATGATGCAGCTAAAGAGCTAGAAGATGCTTATGTCAAGCAAAATGGGGTTACACAATTACTAAGTATAATTAATGGATTGGTATCAGTTTCTTTTTCATTAATTTTATTCTTACTAGCGGGTTATTTGTTCCAAGCTAAAATAGTAGCATTTGGTGCAATCACTGGAGTAGGCAATTGTAATTTCTACTTAAGGCAAAGTATTCAAATCATAGTTAGTCGTTATGGACAAATAAAGGGCTCCAAAACTTTAAATCAGGAGATTGCCCAAACGGCTGCGCCAGTTAAAAAAGAGCAAGCTGAAGAAGTAGCAACTCCAGCATCACTTAGTACCCATGATCTTAGTTTGCAATTTCCTAATGGTGAAAGCATAATTTTTCCAGACATTAATATTAAGTCAGGTGAAAAAGTGCTTCTGACTGGTGATTCTGGAGCTGGGAAATCAACTTTGTTTAAACTCATTCTCGGACAAATCAAACCAACTTCAGGGCAGATTGTTTTTAAAGACAAGGATGGTGCTGTTGTTAACCCAGATATGAGTAAAATTGGCTATATTCCCCAAGATCCTGTGCTTTTTCCGGTGAGCGTTGCTGACAACATGACGATGTTTGTAGACAAATTAAAGAGCGCTTTACCGTCATTGGTTGAAAAAGTACAATTAGCAGGTGATATTGCCAAATTTGATGAAGGATTAAATCAAAAAATCGATTTGAACAAGTTAAATATCTCGGGAGGACAAAGACAAAAAATTGTTCTGGTGCGGGCTCTAGTTCATCAAAGTGAAATAATTTTGATTGATGAGGGAACTAGTGCAATCGATCAGCAAGCTACTATGCAAATCTTGCATGAAGTGACGTCTACTCCTGCTACGGTTATTTTTATCGCTCACAGTTTTAATGAACAAATGAAACAGCTTTTCGACAGAGAAATTCATTTGGTCAAAAAAGTTAAATCAAATAGCAAAAGGTAGATTATTATAAATGGCAAATCAGTATCTATTATTTCAATATTGATTTGCCTTTTTCTAGTATCTGTGTAATAGTGAATTCAATATCAATGAACATTCCAAAAATATAAATATTATTACCTGTATATGGTAGTTAAACATTTGAGGAGTGGTTACATGAGAACAATTGACAAAGTTTATCAGGTATTAGCGAATAATACTTCTAAAAAATATACAACAACACAAGTTGCTCAAGAGTTAGGACTAACAAGAGGAGATGTTAGTACTTATCTGACAAAATTATTTCAAAGAGGGAAAATTAATAAAACTGGCACCAGACCATTTTATTGGCAAGCAAAAAATGATAGTGGCAAATTCAAAAAAATGATAGGAGCTGAAGGCAGTTTAAAAAAATTAATTGCCAAATGTAAGGAAACAATATTATATCCTCCTGATGGGATGCCACTATTAATTACTGGTTCCAGTGGAGTAGGAAAATCTTTCCTAGCTCGACTAATTTTTGAGGAAGCTAAAAGACAGAAAGTTATTTCACCCAAAGCAAAATTTGTGGTTTTAAATGCCGCTGATTATGCCAATAATACGGAGATATTATCTTCAGCTCTTTTCGGATATAAAAAAGGTGCGTTTACAGGTGCCGATCACGATAGTCTTGGGTTAGTTGATCAAGCTGATCAAGGCTATCTATTCTTAGACGAAGTGCATCGCTTAAATTTTGAAAGCCAAGAAAAATTATTTTCCTTGATGGATTCCGGTCAGTTTTATCCTTTAGGAGAGAACAAAAAGCCTCATCGAGTACAAGTTCGATTTTTATTTGCAACTACAGAAAATGTAGATAATATTCTTTTAAAAACTTTTCTACGGAGAATCCCTTTACAAATATGTCTGCCTAAATACATTGACAGGCCACTCAATGAACGTTTACAGATTGTGTTACAAGCTTTTGTGAAAGAAGCTCAAACAGTACATCGGCAACTAAAAGTTGAACAAAATATATTAAATAACCTTTTGCAAAAAGATCTTCCGGGTAATATTGGTTCAATTCAAAATGAAATTAAGCATCTTTGTGCTTCGGCTTTTGCTGATAATCCTGTTGAAGACCCCATAATAATAGGTCAACCAAACAAAACTTTTCGTTTAATTTCTTCTAACTCAGACGTGATAAGTTTTGGACGAGAGATAGTCAATTTTGTACCAAAAATTAAGAAGGTAACTTCGGAGATTAAACTATTTTTGCAACAAGAAAAAACTGCTGCAGAAATAAATATTATGATTTTTGATATTCTAAATGAATGGTTTAAATTAAAGTCAGTAAATAATGCGGACAACATGAAACGAAGCTTTATCCAAAAAATAGGTTCAAAATATGGTGTGAATGTTGATTTTGCAAAAATTGATTGGCAAAAAGTTTCGCAAATATTCGAATTGTTCACATTAGTTTACGATCAGTTTGATGATCAAGATGCTAGTTTGTTTAATTTACTACGTATAAAATTTCCACGCAGTATTTACTTATTTAACCAATTTATGCAATCTGTTTTGCCAAATAAAAAAGTAAAAGATTTTACTTATATATTATTTTTTCCTTTATTTGGTTCAATTTCTCCTAAAATAGAGGAAATTAATTATAATGCAATTTTGCTTGCACATGGAAAAAAGACCGCAACAAGTATCCAAGCAGTTGTGAATTCTCTTTGTGGTAATTATATTTTTGAGGCTTTTGATATGCCTATCGACAGCTCAATTAAGCAAATTAATAGCAAAGTTCAAGAATATTTAGACCAACAAGGAAAAAACACTGTGGGAACAATTGTTTTATTTGATATGGGTTCTTTGAATCAAATGTTCAAAGAGATCAAATCAATTTCAAACAAAGAACTTTTGGTTATAAATAATATTACGACTGCTATGGCTCTTGATGTGGGTTTGAGAATTCAGCAAAAACAAAAGTTTAAGGAGATTGCAAAGGCTAGTACAAAATATGGAGAAACAACAGGTTCACAATATTATCAAGGTTTTTCAGATCAGAAAAATGTTATTGTTGCATGTATGTCTGGGGATGGCGTTTCTCGTGAAATCAAAAAAATCATGGACAATACATTGTCTGGTAAGTTAAAAATAATTACTGTTGATTATAAAAAGTTACGTCATCTGCTTGATCAAGAAGATAGGCTTTTCTTTAGCAATACTGAATTCGTCTTAACAACTACAGAAATTAGAAATAAAATTCCCATTGAGATTATTGACATATATGACGTTTTAGATAAAAGTGGTGCCTTACATTTAACAACGCTTTTAGAAAATAGTGGTGAAAAATTAGTCCAGATTAAAGTTATGATTGAGCAATTCATACGATTTTTTTCAATTGCGGGAATACGTGAAAGATTGCAAATTCTTAATCCAGACGTCGTAATTGAAGAAGTCCAGTCTATTACTAAACGCTATGAAAAATATTATAATATTGAACTTGATGAAAAAACCAGACTAAATTTATATACTCACATCTCATTAATGATTGAAAGAATGGTTTTGACAAAGAGAGAGTCTAAAGATCTTGTTAGTATTAATTCTGAAACTGATAAAGAAAAAGAATTTTTCTCAATTTCTAAAAATATTTTTAAGAGTGTAGAAATTAAGTACAACATCATTATAGAAGATTATGAGATTAGCCTGATTTATCAATTATTGTCACCATTTATATAAAGGATAGTGCTGAATATAATTTCAGCACTATCCTTTTTTTATGCTAAAAAAGGCTTTCTATCAAAGATGGCATAATTTTTGCTAATAGTTAAGTGTTCATTGATATTATCAACTTGAAGGATGTGTTTTATAAAAATGAAATTAATTATTAGGGCAGATGACTTTGGATTTTCTGAAGGAGTTAATTATGGAGAGCTTGCTGTCTTAAAAACAGGATTAGTCAAGAGCATAGGCTTAATGGTTAATATGCCGGGAACAAAACAAGCTTTGCATATAATTAATAAATTCCCAGAAGTATGTCTTGGGCTTCATGCAAATTTGGTGGTTGGCAGACCTAGTGCTGATCCTAGTATTGTTGGTAGTTTATTACAAGAAAATGGTGATTTTATTACCTCTAAGACATACCGCAGGTTATTAAAGGAAGGTAAGGAGGTCTTTACTGATGAAGCTGCTGTCAGAATTGAAGTCGAGGCACAAATTGACAGATTTTATCAATTAACGGGAAAGTTGCCTGAGTATATAGATACACATGCAGTGCATTCTGATCATCTTTATTCTGTAGTCAGGGAGTTAGCTAAAGAATACAACATGATATTTTTAGCAACTGATCCTAAATTTAGTGCAAATTTGTCTACTAATCCTATAAGATTGTCTAGTTCTGCCAATTTTTATCAACAAGGTGGGAATCCAAATAATTATATTAATCTGATCAGTAATGAATTGGTGAAAAATAAATTTTCATATATCGTAATTCATCCTGGATATTTGGATGACATAGTTATGGCTAAATCTTCATTTACACAAATCAGAACTCATGATGTAGCAATGATAAAATCAAAAAATACTAAAAAATGGTTTGAAGATCATCAAGTGCAACTTCTTTCCCATAGAGCATTGAAAGAGGTGAAATAATGACTAAGTTTTTGTTTGTAACACACGGACATATGGCTACTGGAGTTAAAAGTACATTAGAAATTATAACAGGAAATTGTTCCAAATTGACAGCAATAGATGCATATGTAGATTCAAAAAATGTTGTTGTAGCTGTTAAAGAGTATTTTGATCAACTCCTAGATGATGAACAATTGATAATGCTAAGCGACATTGAAAATGGCAGTGCAAATCAGCTACTTTATAAGTATTTGTCCAGACCAAAAACATTTTTGATAACTGGAGTTAACTTACCACTGTTATTACAAATAATACTTAATGATAACTCGGAATTAACAGAAAATGATTTGAAGAAAGCTATTGAAGAAGCTAAAAATTCCATTAAATTGTTCAAAGACTATGGTACTGATGATGACGATGAAGGCAGCTTTTTTTAGAAAGAGGTAGATCAAATTGATTAAATTTGTGAGATTGGATGAAAGATTAATTCATGGCCAAGTAGCTGTAAAGTGGATTAAGCAGTTTAATATTACTCATGTAATAGTAGCAAAAGACTCGCTAGTAAAAGATAACTTAATGAAAAAGACGCTCAAAATGGCAGCTCCTGAAGGAACTAAGGTAGCTGTTCAAAGCATTGCTGGTACTGCAAAGATGTTGCAAAATCCTAAAGCAGATAATGCCAACATAATGTTAATTGTAGATAATCCAGCGGATGCTTTAGAATTAATCAGACAAATTCCCCAAATAAAGGAAATAAACGTTGGCAATTATGGCAGGAACTCAATCAATCATGAACCTGATGAGCGTAAACAATTGACAAAAAATATTTATGTAAATGGTAAAGAACGCCGAGAATTTAAAAAATTAGTCGAAACTGGTAGATTTATATATTTTCAAACTGTACCTGAAGATAAAAAAGAAGATTTAAAAGATATCTTGGGAGGAAAATAATTATGGAGGTATCAATTGCATTATTAGCTACGCTTTCTTATTTTATCGGTAATGCGATCGATCGTTGCATGGGTTGGCAAACGTTTGAACGGCCAATAGTTGCTGGAACTTTAACTGGTATTTTATTAGGCGATCTTGAAACTGGAATTTTAATGGGAGCCTCATTAGAAGCTATTTTTATGGGGATGTCACCTATTGGTGGAGCAATCCCAGCAGATCCTTTTCCCACAGCTGTGATTTGTGTTGCATACACGATTGCCACAGGTTCAAAAATGGGTGTGGCAATTGGTTTATCAATACCAATTGGTGCTCTAATGCAGACTGTAAAAACGTTATGGGCTCCAGTTTTAGCTTCTATGTCAGCCTACTGGGAAAAGCTAGCTAAAACAGGTAATGTTAAAAAATTCAGAAGATTATCAATTCTGCAATCAGTTTTTGGGGATCGTTTACCCATATTTTTTGTTTTATTTTTTAGTATTGCCTTTGGAACGAAAGGTCTGCAAAGTCTTTTCGCAATGCTTCCAGATTGGGTGATGAGAGGATTTACTGCTGGTGCTGGAATGATGACAGCAATTGGTTTTGCAATTTTAGTTAATATGATTTGGGATAATAAAATTGGTATTTTCTTAGTTTTTGGCTTTGTCTTAGCGAAGTACTTAAAACTTCCAGCTCTGCCAATAGCAATCATAGTAGCTACAATTGCTATGGTTTATTTCCTGGTCATGAGTAATACTATTTCGGACAAAAACGAAACTATCAAGACTAAACCTAATGCTAAAAACGAAGATGAAGAGGAGGACTTTTTCTGATGAGTAAAATTAATGCACATGATAAAAAAGTTTTGAAAAAAATGTTTTGGGGTTCAGGTCTCGCTTTTTCTGGATTTAATGTTGTTAAAATGCAAGGTAATGGCTTTACTAATACTATGGGACCTGCTCTTGAGGATTTATTTCCTGATGATGCTAAATCTCGTGGTGAGGCATTAGCGCGAGCCAATGGTGTATTTAATACTAATAATACAATGTTTGGTCTGTTGGGCGGATTAACTTATGCATTAGAGAAAGATCGAGTCAAGAATAATAATGTAACAACGGATACAATCGAAAGCTTGAAAGTATCATTAATGGGACCAACTGCAGCAGTTGGTGATTCATTCATTTTTAATTGCTTACGTGTAATAATTGCCGGGATTGCAATTAGTATTGCTAAAACGGGATCGATCTTTGGACCACTTTTATTTATTGTATTATTTGGTGGATTGGAATTAATGATTCGTTGGTATTTATTAGTAGCTGGTTACCAGTATGGTACTACTTTTATTGATAAAGTATTTAATTCTGGATTGCTTAAAATAATTACAACTGCTTCATCAATGCTTGGCTTATCTATGGTAGGTGCAATGGTGGCTACCACCGTTAATGTTCCACTAAGTTTGTCATTTAAGTTTGGCAAAGAAACACTAAAATTAAGTAGTATTTTTGACCAAATTATGCCAGGATTATTGTCTTTAATCCTTCTCTTTACAATTATGTATTTAATGAAAAAAGGTTTTAAACCAATGACATTGGTTTTGGGATTACTAGTGGTATCAATTGTTCTAGCCTTTTTAGGGATTTTTTAATTTTACAATATCTTTTTATAAAAAGTGCTTAGCTTTACGTATAGTCGTAAAGTTAAGCACTTTTATTGTTGAGCTTCATTAAAGCGGTACGTATAAAGATCTGGATTGTAATAAGAAATAAAAACTCCAAGCGGTACTCGTTGATCTTGTGAGGTAATAGTATCTGTATTTGCCAATGTCATTAATAAGAAATCAACATCTAAATTCAGTAATTTTTGTTGTTTTTTGGTTGCCTTGACAGCTTTGATTTCAACAAAATTTTGGATTACCGGTAATTTTAATTTCTTTAAATATGAATATAGAGAACCAGTTATAAGATTTAAATCTATATTCTTAATGAGATTTGCACAAATAAAATCCTGAGTTAGAGCAATTGGTTTGTTATCACCAGTTCTTAATCTTTCAGTATGATGAAATTTATCAATCGGTGTTGAAAATTCCCCTGCCGAAGGCACTTCGCTAGCATCAGCTAAGCTATAAGAAAGCAGGGTCGAACCAGGAGTCATTCTTTGTTGCTTAATGATATCACTAAGGCTGATGTTATCCGTAAGCAGACGTAAAACACTTTTTTCTTTTACAAATGTTCCTCGTCCAGCGATTCGAGTAACGTATCCCTGTTTTTCTAAATTTTTCATTGCTTTGTTAACGGTCATTCTGCTATAGCCGTATTTCTTACTAATTTGTATTTCAGGTGGCAACTTGTCTCCAGATTTAAGCGTACCCCTATTAATTTTTTCTATGAAGTAGTCTTCTACTTTTTCATATTTAGATTTCACTTGTTTATCCTTAGTAATTTATATTTTTGAATTTATTTTTCTAATATTAATTATAGATAATTTGTATAGTTTTTAGCAAAATAAAAAATATTTTTGCTTAAATGTATATACCTTAAATAAACTAATAAAGGTATAAATATTTTTCTTTGAAATAATCTTATTTTTAAAGGCTTATAAACAAAAATTATAAAAAAGTACTTGTAAAAATGTATATACAGTAGTATATTTAACATAGTTTTAATGTTTACGCTAACATTTTAATCAAAAAAGTGAAAGGAAGAATGTAAATGAGTCAATTTATCATAGCTACTCATAGTTATTTAGCTGATGGCTATAAGAATTCAATTAATTTCTTTAATAGCACAATTACTAACGTTCATTTTATTAACGCATATGTTGATGAACAAAAAAATTTTGCAGAAGAATTAAAAAGTTTATTGGATAAATTTAAATCAGAGCAAGTAATAATTTTGACTGATATGCTGGGAGGAAGTGTTAATAAAGAAGCGCTCAATTTAATAAAAGATTATGACTGTAAAGTGGTTAGTGGCATTAACCTTTCACTAGTGTTGGAATTAGTAATGAATACAGATAATAAAATATCTGATGAGACTATTAAAACAGCTGTGGATCAGGCACGTAACCAAATTGTCTTTATAAATGATTTATTAAAAGGGGATGACCTAGATGATTAGTTTGTTGAGAGCTGATGATCGGCTTGTTCATGGTCTAGTTGCAGTATCTTGGACGAATCAATTGCATCCAGATATTTTATTAGTGGCTAACGACCATGCAGCAAATGATGCGATGACCAAGATGACAATGAAACTTGCTAAACCTGCTGGTGTTACTTTAGGAATTAAAGACTTAAAAACTTCTGCCAAAATTTTAAATAGTTCTAAATACGCCAATAAAAAAATCTTTGTTGTAACAATCAATGTACAAGACGCATTTGAATTGAAACAGCAGGTTTCTGGAATCAATAAAGTAAATATTGGAACAGCTGGAATTCACTATGAAAATGCAGTTTCTGTTTTGCCACAGATAAAAATGACTGCAGAAGAATTTAAATATGCCAAGCAATTGAACGATCAAGGAGTAGAAGTTTTTGCACAGGTAACTCCCACTGCTGAGAGTTTAAATTACTCAGGTATTGCAAAAGCTTTTAATAAATAATTTAAAGAGGAAGAAGATTATGATACAAGCATTTTTAGTTGCTCTGGTAGGAGCAACTGTTTATATGGAGAGTCGCCTTGGCGGTCAGCATATGTTGGATAGGCCAATCATAATAGGTCCTATTGTTGGATTAGTTATGGGGGACTTTACCACTGGTTTAATTTTAGGAGGACAACTTGAGCTAGTGTGGATGGGACTGGTTGGAATTGGAACTACAACTCCGCCGGATGTTGTAGTTGGTTCAGCTTTAGCTACAGCTTTGGCAATAAAGACAGGTACGAACTGGCAAACAACATTGACTCTGGCTATCCCAATTGCATTAATTGCACAGATTATTGCCATTGCAATAGGTAGTTTTAATGCAATTTTCACACATTATGCTGACAGACAAATAGAAAAGAAAAATTGGAAAGGAATTGCAATTGGACAATGGTCAGGAACAGCTATGTTGTTCTTATCTAAATTTGTACCAATAATTGTTGGCTATTTAGTTGGTGCACCGGTTATTAAGGTCATTGTGCGTTCAATTCCTAAAGTAATTCAAGACGGTTTAACTCAGTCAGGGAACTTACTTCCAGCATTGGGTATTGCTATGTTAATGCAACTTACATATGACAAAAAGTATGCACCATTTCTTTTCCTAGGATTTGGCTTGGTAGCATTTTTGAAAGTACCAATGATTGGTATAGCTTTATTCGGGTTGATAATTGCCTATGTTTACTATCAATTCAAACCTAGTGAAAATAATGAGGAGGACTTACTGTAATGGATAATTCAGTAACGCAAAAACCAGAAAAGAAATTAACTAAAAAGGATTTACGCAAAGTTATGTGGCGTCATTATCAGCTTCTTGGTTCTTTTAATTATGAAAGGCAAATGTCTCTGGGCTATGCTTGGGCAATGACCCCAGTTATTAAAAGACTATATGGCGATAATGAAGACGAAATGCAAAAAGGTTTTAAAAGGCACTTAGAATTTTTCAATTGCTCAACTTCGACTTCTCCCTTAATTTTGGGAATAAGTTGTGCTATGGAAGAACAGAATGCCAATTCTGAAGATTTTGACGCTAGTTCAATTAATTCTGTTAAAACTGCTTTGATGGGTCCTTTAGCCGGAATTGGTGACTCAATGTTTTGGGGAACTCTTCGGGTAATTGCCGTTGGTGTAGGAGCACCTCTTGCAATTAAAGGGAGTATTTTAGGTCCAATTCTTTATTTCTTAATCAACGTAATACCAAGTGAATTGCTTCGCTGGTTCGGATTTAAATTAGCTTATGAAGGTGGTAACAAATTCCTTGCAGAAGCAAGTGAAAGTGGCACCCTGCAAAAATTAACAGAGGCAGCGAAAATTTTAGGTCTAGTGGTTGTTGGAGCGATGGTTGCTTCAATGGTAATTATCAAAGTACCGTTAGTTATGAAATTTGGCGGGACTAAAATCGGTTTACAAAAAACTTTAGATTCTCTAATGCCCGATTTACTGCCATTATTGCTAACCTTTGGTTGCTACGGATTATTGCAGAAGAAAGTTAACGGAACAGTGATCTTAATAGGGTTAATTATCTTGGGAATTTTAGCAGTTTCAGTTGGTTTATTATAAAAGCAAATCATGAAAAATATATTGATCGCATTGCTGCTATTTGCAGTCTTTATACTTGGCTGGCTTTCCGAAACCAGATTACGTAAAAAAATGTTTACCAAGTTATTGTCTTTTGAAAGAAAAGGACAAAAAAGCAAATATTTTCAATTGCTTGAAGCTCCAGTAGCGAAAATTTGCTTATCCGCTAGATCACGTGAACTTCTAAAGTTAGATTATTTCTTGACGTATGGAGATATAGCAAATGTTAAAAAGATTGTATCAAAATTTATCAAAAAGCCTTCTGATTTAACTAAGAATAATAACTTATTAATTCGATTAATGCGCAGTTATGTTCTTTTCTTAGAAAAAAGCGATCAGGAATCCATACTTAAATTGGAAAACTATTTGAAAGTAAATTGTAAGACAGCAGAAATAAAGAAAGAAATAGATCAATTACATAGAGTTTACCTTGAACCAGATCAAAATTTACTGGCAGAATTAAATAATCAGCTCAAAGTTGCTAACGAACCACAACAGAAGTTAATAATTTATGATCGCTTAATTAAGGCAAGTGAGTCTCTGGGATTAAATAAGCAAGTCAAAGAATATTTATTAGAAATGAAAAAGGTTGCAAATAAAACAATTAAATTGGAGGAATTTTAGAATATGACTAAATTAACAATGATGGGACATATCAAAGATACAGCGAGAGTTTTACAAAGAGCTATCGATGAACGAAAAGATTATGGTCAAGACTTTATTGATTTTTGGCTAAAAAATAATTTTAAAAAAGTCATCTTTACTGGCTCTGGTACTTCATATAATGCTATGCGAGTAATACGCAACATTTTTGTTAAACTTCTTAAAGTTGAAGGCGTAGCAGTCGAACCAACAGTTTTTACTTATTCCGAAAGTATAAATCCCAGCAGTGTTTTTAGAAATAATCAGGTGTTAGTCGTAGGATTGTCTCAGCACGGTGACAGTATTTCTACTTGCGGAGCATTACAACATGCAGAAAAATGTGGTTTTTCAACACTAGGAGTTTCAGAACAATTAGGATCAGCAATTACAAAAATTGCTGACCATTACGTTCATCTTGTTTGTGAAGAAGAACAAATCGGACCGGAAACAAGAGGCTATACAGAAACTTTACTTCAGTTTTATATGTTAGCTGTTGAGATTGCATACCAATCTCGTTTAATTGGAAAAGAAAAATATGATCAACTTTTTAACGACGCACAGGAATTGGTAAATAATTTTCCAACTGTTGTTAACGAAAGTGTAGCTTGGTATGAAAAGCAGCAAGAAGAGCTTGTTGAAATGCAAAAGGCTTCAATTGCAGGATTCGGTTATAACTTCCCGACAGCGCTTGAGGCTCGCTTGAAGTTTTTTGAAACTTTTGGTCGTCCCACAAGTGCATATGAGCAGGAAGAACAACTTCATGGTCCGCTTCGTGCTTATCATGATGATAACTTTATTTTTCTTATTGGAGGTAACAAGGGATCAGAATTTAAACGGATGATTGATATAGCAGCGTATTATCGCCGTGCGTATACTAAGCATGTCTTCGTTGTTTCAGGTGAAGATTTTGAAACTACCAGGAGAGATTTAAAATTAAGCGTTAAAACTTCTCCACTATTATCTCCAATCATTTATGTAGTGCCATTCCAAGTTTTGTCTGCTAAGCTTTCTGAGAAAGTTGGGATAGATACAAGTGTTAGTCCAGTAACAGATAATTCAATTTCGGGTCACATGAACGTTTAGGTATAAAGTGTTTTTAACACTTAATAAAAGGATTCAACTTCAGTTGAATCCTTTTTTATTGTGTTATATTTCGCTTAGTTTTGTGTGTATTTACAGTTAGCTAGATAATTTCTACTGAACATACAGGAATAGATAGTATTTAAAATGTATTCGATTGAAACATGTGAAGAAAAATTGGAAAAGCTGACTTTACTATTCTCTTTATTAGGAATTAAAAAAATTTGATCGGCTAAGGACGCCAAATGACTATGTTCATTACTTGTAATTGCTATAATTGGAGTTCTGTTAAGGAAAAATTTTTGTGCACATTCTAAAACTTTTTTTGTTTCGCCGCTATACGATAATATGATAGCTACGTCTTTTTTAGTTGAGAGATTTGTTAGCCTAATTTGGTCATCTTCTAACTGTGTCATTTTGATATAAAAATTTATTAACAGCAGCTTGGTTTTAAAATCACACAAACGAATATAGTTATCACCAACACCAACTGCAAAAACACTGTTTGCATTAATAATCTGATCAACTGCAGTTTGTAATTTAGAAGAAGAGAGCAAATTAAAGGTTGCTTTGATGGTTTCAATAGAAAGTTGGCTTATTTTTTTTGCTATTACCAGGTCAGTATCATTTTTTCTAAACGGCATATTAACATCAATGTTATTTATATCGTTGATTTCTTTATCTATGCATTGAATTAGGCTAATTTTAAAGTCCTTAAAGCCTTTGTAATTGCACTTTTTGCAGAACCTGATAATTGATGAGGTAGATGTATGTGTTGCCTGGGCTAGATTGTAAATGGACATATTAATTACTTGTTCTGGCTTTTCAATTATAAATTTGATAATTTCTTCTTCATTATTAGTTGTATTTTTAATCCGAACTAAATCTTCTAAAGACTCCATAGTATTAATCCTCCGTTCAACAACGTAACAAAGTTTCAATAAATGCTTCAGTATCAAAAGATTATTGAAAACAAAGTTCCAATTTTCATAAAACGCTTTCAACCGTTTAGCTTATATTATAAAGTAAACATGAAGGTTGCAACTGAAAACTTTAATGATGAGTACTCAAGATCTTATAAAACATTACGGTTTTTACGAAAGGAATAAGAAGTATGAATGGTATTATTGAAAATTTAGAAGAAACACCAGAACAATTATTAAAACTTTTAGATGATAGTCAAAAATTATTTGAACATGTCGTTTCTCGTAAAATAAAAAAGATAATGATTACTGGCTCAGGTACCAGTTATCATTCTGGAGAACAAATGCAGCAATTAATGAGACAAAAAAGTGGTCTGCCGGTTGATGCATATTACCCATTTAAGTTAACAGATGAAATATTTAATGCACAAAAAGATAATTCACACACTTTATTTATAGGAGTTTCCCAAGAGGGAGGCAGCTTGACAACTTTTAATGCAATGAATATGGCTAAAAAACATGGCTGTATTATAGCGTCAATGTCAGGAACCGAAGATGCTTATATCAATAAAGTCGCCGACGAAAAGCTAACTGTCGCAGTGGGAAAGGAAACCGTAGGTCCAAAAACTAAAGGCTATTACACTACAAAATTAAATTTGCTTTTACTGTCAGAATATATTGGCATAGATAATGGTCATATATCTAGAAGTGATTTTGATGAAGATGTTAAGGAACTGAAAACTACATTAAAGCAATTCCCAAACTCATTGAAAAGAGCAATTAATTGGGTAGAAGAAAATAAAAAGGATCTAGCACATGCACATGATATCAGAATTAGTGGTCCTGCATCATTATATGGGGATGTATTAGAATCTACTTTAAAAATTCTAGAGGCGTGTCGGTTACCAATAACTGGATATGAATTTAATGAATTTATACATGGTGTTTACAATGCGATAAATAGTCAATCAACGCTTTTCTTCATTGATAACGGTTCAGAAGGCAAGTTAAACCGAATTATAAAAATTTTGAGTGAGTGGACTAATAAAATATACATTGTTGATGGCTCTAATATTAGTGACCAGCAAAAGTTTGGTTATGATATTAAAGTTCCAAGACAATTTGAGACATTTATTTATCCTATTCTGTTTCAAGTCATAGCTGCTTTAGTACCCGGGGAAAATGGCATTGATCCTTGTATACCAAAAGATCCAGATTTTCATCAAAAAATGGGTAGTCAGGGTAATTAAACATGAATGATCCCAAAATTGAATATGTAATAGCTACTCATAGCAAGTTGGCTACAGGTTTATTATCTACAATAGAATTTATTGCAGGTAAGCAAAAAAATATAACTTGCTTTACTGCTTATGTGAATCATTGCCTTGATTTTGAAAATAAGATTGATGACTATATTTCAAACTCTATGGCTGATTATATAATTATTACTACTGATATTTTTGGCGGCAGCGTGAATAACCATCTTTTAGAATTAACTAAGAGTGATGCCAGAATTCACCTGATTTGCGGTGTCAATTTGCCACTAATTTTGTCTTTGATAGTAAATGTTAAAGGAAAAGAAATAGATAATGAAATAAAAATATCTGTTAGTGAAGCACAAAAGGGAATAATTTATTGCAATGCTTTGGATAACCAAAATGGTTCAAATGAGCTAGACGAATTTTGAAACACAAAGGAGCTGATATGTAATGATACAAATGGTTAGAGTAGATTACCGTTTACTGCATGGTCAGGTGGCTGTTTCTTGGACATCAAGCCTAGGTATAAACGCAATTTTATTAGTTAGTGAAACTTTGAAGAAAGATAAAATCAGAATGCAGAGTATATCTTTAGCGAAACCCAGTGGGGTAAAGGTTGTAGCTAAATCAACTTCTGAAGCAATTGCTCAACTGAAAAGTGGAAAAACGGATAAGTATTCACTATTAATTATTTGTGAAACTGTTAAAATAGCGGAAAAAATTATTGAGTCAACTGGATTTAATAGTTTGAATTTAGGAAACGTACCTTTTAGAAAAGGCACGATGAAGTTTAGCAATAGTGTTTATTTAAATGATGAAGAAACAAAAATCTTAAAAGACATGAAGAATAAGGGAACAAATATTTTTTCACAAATGATACCTGATGATACAAAACATCAATTTAAATAGAGTGGATGGGGATAGAGTTGATTGTAAAAACAATATTAATTTTTTTGTTAACCTTTTTGGGATATAGCGAATGGTTTTTGGGTACTAGTTATGTTCAAAGACCGATTGTACTTGGTCCATTAGTAGGATTAGCAATGGGAGATCTCACTTCAGGAATAATTATGGGGGCAACCCTTGAATTGGCTATGATTGGTTCAATTTCAGTTGGCGCTTATAATCCCCCAGATCCTGTTGCCGGTACAGTATTAGGAGTTGCCCTGGCAATTCAAAGTCATGCAAGTGTAGGTGCCGCGCTAACTATGGGTATTCCAATTGCAACCGTGATGTTGGCGTTGAATACAGCATTGGGTCAACCAGTAATGCTGATTTTTATTCACAAATGTGATAGAGATGCGGCACAGGCAAATACGCGGAAATTTACAGTAGACATGTTAATTTCAGGATGGGCCCAAAGCTGGCCAGGTCTGGTTTTTATACCTTTAGCTTTTTATTTTGGTTCGGGCGCAGTTGAGAAGATGCTGAATTTCATACCTGATTTTGTACAATCAGGTATGAATATAGCGGCAGGAATACTACCTGCATTAGGTTTTGCAATGCTTCTGAAAATGATTGTAAACAAGAAAAATCTGTTGTTTTTCTTCTTTGGATTTTTCATTATTGCCTTTACAAAGTTTACTGTAACGGAAGTTGCAATATTTTCATTCATTATAGTTGCATTCATGTTATTTTACATCCCAGAGAATGAAGAGAATCTATCTAGTAAAGTAAGCAGTTCAGAAACGGATGGTGACGGATTTGATGAATTTTAAACCACAATATAATAGAATAGTTAAAAAGAATGATTTGCAAAAAATCTTTTGGAGAAGTATACCATTAAACCATTCTTGGAATTATGAGAGAATGGCAAATGTAGGCTTTGCATGGGCACTAATGCCTCTATTGAAAAAATTATACCCGAAGAAAAAGGATTTTTCTCAAGCTTTAACACGCCATCTGGAACTATATAATGTAACGCAATATATATCAACTTTTCCTATGGGAATTGCAGCAGCAATGGAAGAAGAAAACTCACTGAATTCAGACTTTGATGAAAGCTCAATTTCAAACGTCAAAACCGCATTAATGGGTCCTCTTAGTGGAATTGGTGACAGCTTTTTCTGGGGAACAGTTCGTGTTATAGCTACTGGAATAAGTTTACCTTTGGCTTTACAAGGAAATGTTTTAGGACCAATTCTCTTCTTTCTAATTTTTAATTCAGTACATTACTTGTTTAGATACTATGGAACTTTTTTAGGATATGGTTTAGGAACTAACGTAATTTCTGAAGTTGAGCAATCTGGTCTAATGGGAAAACTTACGAAATATGCTTCAATAGTAGGTATGATAGTTGTTGGCGCTATGACCATGGATATGGTAAAAGTTAAGTTTGTTTCTAAAATAGGTAGCACTAAAGCTGGTGGATCAACTGTTCAGTCACTACTTGATGGCATTTTTCCTGGTATTTCAGTGTTGATTGTTTTTGGCTTAACTTATTGGCTACTAAAAAAGAAATTAAATCCCCTATGGATCATGTTAATTATGCTGTTAGTCAGCATTGCAGGAGCTTATTTTAAAGTTCTAGGCTGATTAACAAAAGATATCATTTTAAAAATTGAGTCATAGAATTGTAAAAAATTAGTTATGTACTGTGCCCTAAGAGTTGTCCAACTTTTGGGGGCACATCAGAATTGGAAACCTTTTTTAATCAATATAAACCCCGAATTGAACAATTCGGGGTTTTCATGTCTAATAATTTATTTTATTTTTTTGGCTTTCTCAAGTACCTTAAGGTACCATTTTTAACATAGCGCTGAAATTTTTGATATAACGGATCAAAAATTTGGGGCTCATCACTATTTGACATCATAATTTTAGGGAAGAAAAAGCGTTCATCACCTTGCAGTGTCCCATTCAATGAACGTACAAGAGGGCTTAAATGTGATAATTCGATTAATTGTCCATCGTCTTGCATGATTTCAATTTGACTGTTAGCATTTTTACCAGTTGGCTTATAAGCATCATAAGGTTCATCGAAAGCTGAATTGGTATCAGTGTAATAATTTGGATCAAACCCAGCTTGTTTGATTAAATCTTTTAATTTTGGCAACAGATTTTTAGTTTCTTGATTGATACACACACTGGCTAAAGGCTTTCTGAAGAGATAACGCATTGCTAAATCGGAGAGAATCGGATCATTAGCTTTTGTCCACATTGAAAAATTGGTTTCCATTACGCCATCATCTAGCTTCAAGTAATCATCAAGTGTCCAGTCATTAGCCAGAAATTTTGCTAAACTAGGAGTTACCGGCAAATTACCTTGCTTGTAAATGATTTTCGCTCTTTCAAGTAAATGCTGCAAAATAACTTCCATTGAGCGCCCGACTCTGTGGAAATAAACCTGTTGATACATTTGATAACGAGAAACAATGTAATCTTCAACGGCATGCATTCCTGCCATAGTAAAACAAATTCCCTCACTGTATGGACGAATTTCTTGCAAAATCCTGGATAAATCGAATTTCCCATAAGTAACCCCGGTGAAATAGGCATCGCGCTGCAGGTAGTCCATTCTGTCAGCGTCTGCTTGACTAGAGATCATTTTGACTACTTGTGGATTGGGATAAGTTTTGGCAATAACACTTGCTACAAGACTCGGAAAATTCGGTGAAACTGTTTGCAAGACTTGGTTAACTTCGGTACTGGCGTCAGTGATAATCTTTTGCCCAATTTTTTCATGATTAGTGCCAAAAAGGTGTTCAAAGGTATGTGAATACGGACCATGTCCAATATCATGTAAGAGACCAGCACATTCTACTAAAAGCCTGTTGCTATCATCCCAAAGTCCATCGCCTGAACGTTGCGATGGGTATTTTTTTGCAAAAATATTACAAATTCTGCGGGTCAATTCATAAACTCCTAGATTATGCTCGAATCTAGTATGCGTTGCACCTGGAAAAACATAGGCAATAGGACCAAGTTGCTTAATCCTGCGCATTCTTTGAAATTCCTTGGTTTTCAGGATATCAAGTATAACTTTGTCTTCAATGTGGATGTATTCGTGAACTGGATCTCTTAAAACTACTTCTTTTTTAAGTTTAGTGTTATGAAAATTTGGCATGTCGAATCCCCTAAAGCTGTTATTAATAACTTAAATTATAACAAACTTAGACTCTTTAGTTTAACATCATTTGTTCTTTTAGCTTATTTTATTAAAATTAAATAATAAGTTTTGCCAGCTTTATCAAATGTGCTCATAATTATGAAGTCATATATAGCATAAAAAGATAGGAGATTAAATGAACTATATAGGTAAAAAATTAAAAAGTTTACGTCAAGAATTAGGATTGACCCAAACAGAAATGGCAGCTGGTGTTATTTCTGTTTCATTTTACTCGAAGGTCGAAAGAGGGCTAAATGATATTGGAGTAAATGACTTTTTAGACATTTTGCAAAAGCATAATGTGAGTCCACAAAATTTTTTTGGAGATTATAAACTTGAAAAAGATAATAAGAGAAAAGTAACTATGTTAATGCATAAATTTGTCAGGGCTGCTTATAATAATGACGAAAATGAAATAAATAACATTATTGTGGAATTAAAACAAGTAAAACCCAGAACAGCTTTTATAAAATTTTCTATAGTGCAAGCAAAATTAATTAAAAATACAAATAATATTAATAAAATTAAAAGCCTAAACAAAAATCAAAAAAATGAACTGAAGAGGGCCATTTTTCAAAAGGATACTGAAGAAAATGAATATCATAGAATCATATTGATTGCTAATATTATTCAGATATATAGTTTAGAAGAAGCAACTTTTCTTATGAATAGCATTCTTAGAAGATACCAAAAAATTGATAATCTTGATAAAAAATTAATGTTAGCTTTAAGTGTGTTAATTGTAAATTATGTAGATTGGTGTTACAGACGAAATAAAATTGAATTATGTTATAAACCGCTAAGATATTTAGAAAGACTGCCAAACGATATTGAACTAGCATTTACTAAAATTATGGGGCTTTATTTTGGAGAATTAATTAATGGACATAAGAAAAAAGGAGAACAAATTAAAGAGATTTTATATGAATCTGGATATAAATCAATAGTAAAAAGAATGAATAAATAATTTCAAATATGAAAACTTAAGTATTTGTAGATTCAAAAGTTATAAAATAACTATATAAATAGAAAGCTAATGAAGGGAGGGAGAAAATTATGGATCTAGTAAGAGGATTAATCATTATTGTTGCAGATGAATAAAATCAAAATAATTTAAAAAATAGGTAAATTTTTATATTTACCTATTTTTTTATGTAAAAACTCTAATAAGATTTAGTTATCGTATTCAAATGTCTTGAATTTTAAAGTATTATAACTGAGTTTTCTAAATCCAAGCTCTATTTGTAGAGAGCCTACCTGTCGATAAAATGATGTCAATGAGTTTATAATCTTATGATTGTCGTGTCACTGCAGACTGATTTCTTACAAATAGTTACATATTATCTAAGTATAATGAAAAAAACAAAAAGTAATAAAATCATACTAAACTTCTTTAATCAAAATTTGCTAGTCCAACTATGGCTGATATTTTGAAAAATTAGTTACAAAACAAAAAGAACTAATATTGTGTACTTAAATTGTAAAACGTATTACTGTGTTCTGCACTATTTCAAAAAGATTGAGTAAATCAAACTAAAAATAAGTGGTTTTAATATAAAGAGGGTTTCAAGGGTATCAAACTTTTGGGACCTTTTAAATCTTAAAATTTTTTTACAAAAATAAGTCAATATTAAATTTTAATGGTAAAATTTTACCCAAGTAGTTTTAACGGTCAAATTTATTTTGAATCTGAACATAAAAGGTTGAGTTTGAGGTCAAGTTTTATGAAAAGTTTGTTCAAATATGTTAAACAAGAACCGACTAAAGTTACTTTGGTGGTAATCCTCCAATTAATTTGTTCAGCTTTTAGGGTTCTTAATTCACTAATTAATGTTTTTATTTTAAATAGTTTAATTAAACTTGATTTTCAGGCTTTTTTAAATACATTTTATTAAATATTTTATTATTCTTGGTGATGACTGTATTTTTAATTAGTGAACAAGTATTGAGCGTTAAAACAGTACAGTTTCTTAGCTTAAGATTACGTCAGGATATTATTGAACACATAGAAAATTACTCTGTTTCACGGTTTGAAAAGAATGATACTGGAATTTATACATCATGGCTAACGAATGATATGAATTTAGTTAAAGAAAATGGGTTTACCAATTTATTTTCAATGGTACAAATTTTTGGTGATTCTGTTTTTTCTCTAATTGCATTGATAAAATTTAACTGGACTTTTCTGCCTCTGGTAGCAATTTTGACTCTTTTTACTTTGGGATTACCTCAGCTTGTGCGAAAGAAAGTGGACAGCAGCAACTTCACTACCAGTAAGGAAAATGAAAAGGTGGTTAATGTAATTAATGACTGTCTGCAAGGCTTTGCCACTTATAATATTTTTACTGCAGAACAGCAAATAGAAAAGCGGATTACTATTGCCGTTAATAAATTAATTGGGGCAAAAGTTCGACAAGCAAAATATAGGTCTTTTAATGGCAGTATAGCTGGCGCCAGTAATGTTATCAGTCAAGTAATTATTCAAGCTTGGACAGGTTTATTAATTTTAGAAAAACAAGTAATTATTGGGGTAATTAATTCGTCCACTTCACTTGCTTTTAATGTTTTTAATTCACTTGCTGTTATTGCACCAATTTTGACTGAGTTGCAAGCGCTCAACCCGATTTTTAGCAAATACCAATTAGATGAACCAGTTAAAGCTCATGCTCAAGCTGGCAGTAAAATTGCTGATATCAATATTACAGCTAAAAATTTACAAATTGCATATCTTCCAGATAAACCAGTATTTAAAAAACCACTCAATTTTACTATTCTTTATGGTCAAAAAGTTGCGGTTGAGGGTGAATCAGGTAGTGGTAAGAGTACGTTGTTAAAAATTTTAGCTGGCAGGTTGACAGATTACACAGGTGATCTCCAATTAGATAAAACTGAGATTAAAAATATTAATAATAGTACGTTACGGTCTAACGTTGTTTACATTGATCAAACTGCATATCTTTTTAATGATACTGTGCGCTATAATCTGCAGCTAGGCCAGCATTTTACTGATGAAGAAATAGAATCTGCATTGGAAAAGGCTGATTTATGGAATTTTGTAAATAATTTGCCACGGAAATTAGATACACAAGTTGGCGAGGGAGGCGCTAGTTTATCTGGCGGACAAAAGCAACGTTTGGCTTTAGCTCGTGGATTACTTAGAAAGCGCAAGTTATTTTTGCTTGATGAATCTACAAGCAGCTTGGACAAAGCAGGAGCCATTAAAGTTGAAAATGACTTTTTAAATCAACCCAAAATTACTGTTGTGTTTGTCAGTCACCAGTTACATGAAGAAAATAAAGATAAATTTGACCAAATCATAACAGTCTAATATTTTAAATAGTCGTCTTTATAATTAGATGGCCAACTTTAAAACGACTCAGCACCATTCAAAGAATAAAAGAAGCTTTCAAAGATTCTTTAAATAAGGCAGAGAGAAAGTAATAGCTTTTCAAACGCACCTGTAAAATGCATTATTTGCAGGTGTGTTTGTTATATTAAAAGCTATAACTGTTTAAGACAATATACATTTTTAAAAGACGAAGAGGTTTCGTCTTTTTTGTTTGCTAAAAATTTCTCACTTTTGTTACCTCGCCAGCATTAAAATTTTTCAAACCCTCTTCAGTTTCTAAAACTAAATTTGCTTGTTGCGTTAAGTCTGTCACCTTTCCTTGTATTATTTGTTTGCCCACTCGCAATACTACCTCATGATTCATTAGTGCCAGCTTCTTTTTGTATTTAGGCAAAAAATTGCTTTGATCAAAATGAGGAATAAATTCTAATAAATTTTCTGTAATTTGTGCGATAAATTGACAAATTTGCTTTTCACTAGGGATTTTTGTTAGTAAGTTGCCAGCTGTTTTTAATTCATTATGCAAATGATCCTGGTAAAGATTGCAGCCAATCCCAATAATGGCAACTTGGGGCTGTGGTACTTCAACCAAAATACCAGCTATTTTTTTACCTTTAAAAAGCAGATCATTCACCCATTTGAATTGAGTATCTAGATGAAATACCTCTTTAATAGCCAAATACAGTTGCCATGCAATACCTGTAGTTAATAAACCTTGATTCTGCCAGTTCAATTGCGGCACTTCGATAACTAGTGATAGATAAATGCCCCCTTTTTGTGAAATAAAGTGACGACTTTGTTTACCATAGCCGGAAGTTTGCTCATCACTTCCGTATAGCACGGGACCTGAATATCCCTTAGCAGCTAGTTTTTGTTTTGCATACAAGTTTGTGGAATCGATGCTTTCCCACCAATTAATTTCTAGTTGAAATTTGTTCAACAATATTTTGAGATATTCTTGTTTTTTTAAACTATTCATTAATAATCTATCCTTATACCTAATTAAATTTGTAAAAATACTTTGATATTCAAACTATTTATTTTTAGAGTTTTTTAAAAAATACTTGCCTTGATAACGCAAATAAACTAATATTGCAAAAAGGAGTTTGACATTTAATAAATAATACCATATCATACTCTAATAATTTATTTTGAATATAAAAGTATTTAAAGGAGATGCTGTTAGTTAATATAAAGCGAAATTATTTGAATTAAAAATTTAAATTATAGCTTTATATATATTTATAAATTAGTATCAAGAGTTTATTTGTACAGATTATATAGTTGAGTAAGAGGTGATGCTATTGGAGACAAGTTTAAAACGCATCAATAATCTTTTGTCCACAGTTTATTCAGATATTATGAAAGTTGAAGAACGCGAATTACGTAAAAGCGAATTTAAAGACATTTCACTCAGAGAATTGCACGCAATCGACGCGATTACCATGTATGAACACAAGACCAGTTCCCAAGTAGCAAGTGAATTGATGGTAACAGCAGGTTCGCTGTCAACTATGGTAAATAACTTGGTACGTAAGGGATATGTAATACGAATAAATGGTGAAGATGATCGCAGGATAATCCGACTGGGTTTAACCAGTCGGGGTCGCTTAATTTATAGGGCGCACGATTCATTTCACCGCCATATGGTGAAAAAGTTTATTGCAGGCTTTGATAATGAACAGGTGGCAATTATCGAACGTGCGCTATTGAACCTGCGTGCTTTTCTTGAATTTCCGCCACGAATTGATAATAAAAGGAGCGTTAATTGATGGGCTTAAGAATTAGTCAGACTGCTCATTATGTTCCTCCTAAGGTAATTACCAATGATGATTTAGCAGAGATAATGACTACCTCAGATGAATGGATCTCTTCAAGGACAGGAATTAAAGAAAGACATGTAGTTCAAGGTGAACAGACTTCGGATTTGGCTTTAACTGTTGCTCAACAGCTTTTACAAAAAGCTGATCTCAAGCCTGAACAACTAGATTTTATTATTGTGGCAACTATGTCGCCTGATTATCTGACACCTTCAATTGCAGCAATTGTGCAGGGGAAACTGCACGCTGGCAAAGCATTGGCATTTGATATTAATGCAGCTTGTTCTGGTTTTATTTATGCTTTGGCAATTGCAGATAAATTGCTAGCTGGACCCTATCAACGAGGATTAGTTATCGGAGCAGAAGTTTTGTCAAAGTTGATAGATTGGCAAGAGCGTTCAACTGCTGTTCTCTTTGGGGATGGCAGTGGTGGCGTGTTAGTTGAAAAAAGTTCTAAAGCAGAAGGAATAGTTGCTGAAGATTTGGCAGCTTTTGGAGAATTGGGAGCAAAATTAACCGCAGGGTACCAACCTTTATGTTCACCGTATAGTTCGGATAAGATTGCAAAACACAAGAAATACTTTGAGATGGATGGTAGAGCTGTTTATGACTTTGCTACTCATGAAGTACCCAATTCCATTAGGCGAGTTTTAACAAAAGCAAACTGGAAAAAGGATGATGTGCAGTGGTTTTTGCTCCATCAGGCAAATGGACGCATTATATCTGCGATAGCAAAGCATCTAAATATTGCTGAAGAAAAATTTTTGGAAAATATTGCCAAATATGGCAATACTTCTGCTGCCAGTGTGCCAATACTATTGGATGAAGCAGTTAATTCTGGCATCATTAAACGCAATCAAAAACTAATATTAAGTGGCTTTGGTGGTGGTCTGACGGCTGCCAGCATTGCTTTAAGCTTTTAAAGATAATTTATTAAGAAAGAGAAATCAAATGACTGAAGAAGAAATTTTTAACAAAGTAAAAGAAATTATTGTTGCACAAACCGGAGAAGACGAAAGTGCTGTCACAGCTCAATCCAATATAAAAGACGATTTAAATGCTGACAGTCTGGATGTATTTGAAGTGATTAATGAATTAGAAGATGAATTTGACATTAAAATTGAAAGTGAAGAGGGCATTGAAACAGTTCAGGATTTAGTCGATTTTGTTAAAAAACAACTGGCAGCGAAAGAAGGTTAACAAATGGAATTAAGTCCATTTATGAAAGAACTGGGTCTTAAATACCCAATTTTTCAAGGAGGCATGGCCTGGGTTGCGGATGGCAAACTGGCAGCTGCTGTTTCAAATGCTGGTGGCTTAGGAATTATTGGTTCGGGCAATGCACCTGGAAATGTTGTGGCTGACGAGATTGAATCAGCAAAAGCACTAACCAAAAAGCCTTTTGGTGTAAATGTGATGTTGCTTTCACCTTATGCTGATGAAGTTGTCAATGTTATTTTGGCCAATAAAGACAGTGTTGCAGTTGTGACTACTGGAGCTGGCAATCCGGCAAAATACATAGAAAAGTTAAAAGATGCTGGTATTAAAGTAATCCCAGTTGTTGGTTCCGTTGCCTTGGCTAGAATGATGGAACGTGTAGGTGTTGACGCTGTTGTGGCCGAAGGGATGGAATCAGGTGGTCATATCGGAAAATTAACAACAATGGCCCTGGTACCACAAGTTGTAGATGCAGTTAAAATTCCCGTAATTGCAGCTGGAGGAATAGGCGACGGTCGCGGTATGGCTGCTGCATTCATGTTGGGTGCTGAGGGCGTGCAAATGGGCACTCGCTTTTTAGTAGCAACTGAATCAAAGATACATCCTAATTATAAAAAAGCTGTTTTACGTGCCAAAGATGCCAGTACCCTAGTTACTGGTGAATATGCAGGCCATCCTTCACGGGTTTTAAAAAATAAGATGGCTAAAACGTATATTGGAATTGAAAAGGAAGAGGCGTTAAAGCCGCATCCTGATTATGACAAGTTAGAGGAACTGGGAACCGGTAGTTTGCGAAGGGCGGTAATTGAAGGCGATTCTGAAACAGGATCTTTCATGGCAGGTGAAATCGCCGGCATGGTAAAAAAGGAACAACCTGCTGCTGAAATTCTAGCTGAAGTTTATAGTCAAGCAGACAAACTGCTAAATGGGGAAAGATAAGCTAATGATCTGTTTACTATTTAGTGGTCAGGGGGCTCAAAAAACCGGTCTGACATATGATTTATACCAAACTGAACCGCACTACCGGAAAATCATTGCTAAAGCAAGTGATATATTGCAGTTAGATCTCGCGGAATTATTATTTGATGCAGAAAAGGCAAATGAGCTGGCACAAACGCGTTATTCTCAACCCGCTATTTTGACAATGAGTTACGGCTTGTACCAAATTCTTAGCGAAAATGCTGATTTTGAAAAATTAGGTATCGGACTTAGCCTGGGTGAGTATAGCGGTCTTGCTTGTGCTAACTACTTAGAATTTGAGTCAGCACTTCGCTTAATAAAAAAGCGCGGTGAACTTATGCAACAAGCAAGCAGTCAAAATCCAGGAGTTATGGTGGCAGTCATGAAGAGTTCTTTAGCAAATGTTGAATTAGCCATAAAGGATGCCCAAAAAAAAGGTCTGATTGGGATAGCAAATGTTAATACTCCTAATCAAATTGTTGTTGGTGGTGAAAAAAATGCAGTTCAAAATTTGCGTGAACAACTTGAAAAAGATGGTGCGCGTGTATTTCCACTAAAAGTAAGCGGTGCTTTTCACACACCATTAATGAAATCAATTCAAGGAGCTTTGAAAACTGAATTGCAAAAAGTTGATTGGCATAGTGGTACTTT
The DNA here is from genome assembly GCF_000967195.1 of Lactobacillus kullabergensis. Classification (GTDB taxonomy): domain Bacteria; phylum Bacillota; class Bacilli; order Lactobacillales; family Lactobacillaceae; genus Lactobacillus; species Lactobacillus kullabergensis. The sequence goes on along the minus strand of NZ_KQ033871.1, from coordinate 1,537,821 downwards.
TCCCATTTATAGCACTACGACCCAAAAAGAGTTTGCACCTGGCAACCTTGTTTCGACTTTGACGGAGCAGCTAGTTTCAACTACCTATTTTGCAAAAACTTTGGCTCAATACAGCCAAGATATAACTACGGTTGTTGAATTAGGCCCGGGTAAAACTTTGCTTTCTTTTGCGCGAAAGATTCTTAAAGGAGTTCCAACCTATCAAACAGATAGCGTGGCCAATATGCAAGAAACGATTTCTGCTTTAAAGGAGTTTAATTCATGAAGTTAAAAGATAGTGTGGTCTTGGTCACTGGTAGTTCACGCGGTATTGGCCTGGCAATTGCTCAAGCTTTTGCCAAACAGGGAGCAAAAATAGTTTTAAATGCCCGCAAACCAATTAGTTCTGAAGTCATCGACCAGTTTGAAAAAGATCATGTTGAAGTAATGGATATTAGCGCAGATGTTACCAAAGAAGAAGATGTGAAAGAAATGATTGCCAAAATTATCAATCATTTTGAACATCTAGATGTTGTGGTCAATAATGCCGGTATTGTCAAAGACGGACTGCTCAATCGCATGTCTAAAGCAGACTTTCTAAGTGTAGTTAACACCAATTTGATTGGCACCTTTAATGTTACTAAACAGTCACTGAGACCGATGTATAAGCAAAGAAAAGGCTGTTTTATTAACTTATCGAGTGTAGTTGGCTTAACAGGTAACATTGGTCAGGCTAATTATGCCGCTAGTAAAGCAGGAATTATTGGTTTAACTAAATCTGTTGCTAAAGAAGCAGCATTACGCAATTTGCGCTGTAACGCCATTGCTCCAGGAATGATTGACACACAAATGACTAGAAGCCTTAGTGAAAAAATCCAGCAACAATTAGTTAAGGAAATTCCGCTGAAACGTTTGGGACAAATTGAAGAAATAGCACAAACCGCAGTTTTTTTAGCCCAAAATGACTATATTACTGGTCAGACAATAACGGTAGACGGCGGATTGACAATGCAGTAAGGAGTAAGTAATGACAAGAGTAGTAGTTACAGGTTTGGGTGCCTTAACACCTATTGGTAATGACGTTGCCAGCTTTGAAGCTGGACTCAATAGTCAAAAAGTTGGTTTTGAGCCAATTACTTATTTTGATGCTGATTCAAGTGGGGTCACTCTGGCTGGGCAACTGGACAATTTTGACCCATTGCTTTTTTTAACTAAAAAAGATACTAAACGCATGGATGCATTCACACTCTACGCGATGTATGCAACTGCACAAGCCATGGAACAAGCAGGAATTGATGAAAAAAATACCAATAGTGAACGTTTTGGCGTAATTTGGGGCACAGGAATTGGCGGACTAACTACCATCCAGAAGCAAGTCATTAAATGGCACGAAAAAGGTCTGGATCGAGTGTCGCCAATGTTTATTCCGACTTCAATTGCTAACATGGCAGCAGGCAATATTTCTATTCGCTATCATGCTCAAGGAATCAGTACCACAATTGTGACTGCCTGTGCTTCGAGTACAAATGCAATCGGTGAAGCTTTTAGACAGATAAAAGATGGCTATGCTGATGTCATGATTGCTGGTGGCTCAGAAGCTGCAATCAATGAAAGTGGAATAGCCGGTTTTGCTGCAATTTCAACATTGTCCACGACAACGGATCCTGAAAAAGCAAGTATTCCCTTTGATCAAAATCGTAACGGTTTTGTGATGGGAGAAGGTTCAGGTTCTCTTGTTTTAGAATCGCTAGAACATGCTCAAAGTCGTGGCGCACATATTTTAGGTGAAATTGTCGGTTATGGGACTAGTTCCGATGCACACCATATTACATCTCCTGATCCAAGTGGTAGTCAGGCTGCAAGAGCTATGGAACTGGCTCTTAATGAAGCTCAGGTCAGCCCTGAGCAAGTGGGCTATATCAATGCTCATGGGACAAGTACCAAAGCAAATGATTGGGCTGAGTCTAAAGCAATTAATCAGGTTTTTGGTCAAAAGAGCAAGGTGCTAGTTTCAAGTACTAAAAGCATGACGGGTCATTTACTAGGAGCAGCAGGAGCTATTGAAGCTATTGCCACAATTTTGGCACTTAATTCAGGATTATTACCGATAAATGTAGGAGTAACCCAGCAAGACCCCGAGTGCAAAGTTAATTTGGTCAATAAACAAAATTGTCAACAAAAAATAGATTATGCCATCAGCAATTCATTTGGTTTTGGTGGACATAATGCGGTGATTGCATTAAAAAGGTGGGATGATTAAATGACTTTTGAAGAAATTGAAAAATTGATCGCAGAAATTAATCAAAGTGATATCACCAAACTGGATTTAGACTTTAAAGGTGGCCATATTAAGATTGATAAAAGTCAAGCTACACCAGTAGAAATTAGTGAAGAAAGGTCAAATGGTCAACCAGCTGCTAAAGAGAGGCATGCAACTGCACATCAACCACTTGGCAAGATAGCTGCACCCAAGGAGAAAACTTTAAAAATTAAGGCACCACTTGTTGGCATAGTTTATTTACAAGCAAGTCCAGAAAAACCTCAATATAAAAAGCCGGGTGATCATGTCAATAAAGGTGATGTGGTTTGCGTTATTGAAGCAATGAAAATGATGACTGAAATTAAAAGCGATTTTACAGGGACTATTGCTAAAATTTTAGTTACAAATGAACAAGTGGTTGAATATGATCAACCACTGATAACGGTTATTCCAGAATGAAGGAAGCAAATATGAGTGAACCAAAAAAGTTACACACTTTAGATAGTTTGCAGATTCAGGCTATTTTGCCTCACCGGTTCCCAATGCTGTTAATTGATCGGGTCTTAGATTATGAGCCTGGAAAATATGCTGTTGCTCAAAAAAATACCACAATTAACGAAAGCTATTTTCAGGGACATTTTCCGGGTAATCCGGTAATGCCGGGTGTTTTGATAACTGAGGCTTTGGCGCAGACTGGTGCAGTTGCATTGCTGACACTACCGGAATTTAAAGGAAAAACTGTTTATTTTGGTGGTATCAAGAATGCTCGCTTTAGAACAATGGTTAAGCCGGGAGATACTCTGAATTTAGAAGTTAAGTTGGATAAGCTGCATGGAAATGCCGGGATTGGTGAGGCCAAAGCAACTGTTAAAGATAAAGTTGCCTGTACTGCTCAGTTAATATTTGCAATTCAGTAAAGTGTGACATTATGTTTAAAAAAATTTTGATAGCGAATCGTGGAGAAATTGCTATAAGGATAATTCGAGCTTTACGCGAAATGGGAATTAAGTCGGTTGCTGTTTATTCGACGGCCGATAAACATGCCCAACATGTTAAAGAAGCTGATGAGGCCATATGTATTGGTTCTCCTCAGCCAGCCGATTCGTATTTAAATATGCAAAATATTATCAGTGCGGCTGTTTTAACGGGAGCAGATGCAATTCATCCAGGATACGGTTTTTTATCAGAGAGTCCTGAATTCGCTCAAATGTGTGAAGAATGCCACCTGGTTTTTATTGGTCCCAAGTCTAAAACCATTTCTTTAATGGGAAATAAGGCTAACGCTCGGGAAATGATGCGCAAGAATAATATACCTGTTATTCCTGGAAGTGATGGAATTGTTAAAGATGCTGCAGCTGCAGTGAAAATTGCAAATAAAGTGGGCTACCCTGTAATGCTTAAAGCCGTTGCAGGTGGTGGCGGAAAAGGAATAAGACGTGTGACTCAAGCTGCTGACTTAACAGAAGCATTTAACCAGGCACAAGAAGAAGCCAGAATTTCTTTTGGAGACGACAGAATGTATCTGGAAAAAATTATTTCCCCAGCCAAACACGTCGAAGTACAGATCATGGCAGATAAAACAGGACATGTGGTAGCACTTCCCGAAAGAGACTGCTCAATGCAACGTCACCAGCAAAAAGTAATTGAAGAAACGCCTTGTTCACAAATTAGTGCAAAAGAAAGAGACTATTTGCAACAGATAACTGTTAAAGCAATAAAGGCAATAAATTATGAAAATGTTGGTACTATCGAATTTTTAATGGATCCTGCTCATCATTTCTATTTTATGGAGATGAATACCAGGATTCAGGTTGAACATTCAATTACAGAAGAAGTTGCTCATGTCGATCTCGTTAAAGAACAAGTTAATATTGCTGCAGGCAAAGATTTGAGCATATCTCAAGAAGATGTGCATGTCCATGGCGCTGCAATTGAGGCTCGTATTAATGCAGAGGATCCTAGCAAAAATTTCTGCCCCCAAGCTGGTAAGATTGCAAAAATGGTATTACCAAGTGGTTTGGGTATTAGAATTGAAAGTGGAGTTCACAGTGGAGATACCGTTTCACCATTTTACGATTCGATGATTGTCAAAATTATTGCACATGCAACTAACAGACAAATGGCAATTAAGCGTTTGCTTGATGCACTTACGGAATTTGAGATTACAGGTTTAGTTACTAACCGCGATTTTTTGATTGCTTTGCTTAATGATGATAAATTTCAGACCGGTACATATTTAACAACGTATATAGATCAAGAATTTTTACCTAATTATCTTCAGCGACTGAGAAATAATGAAAAGGAAGCGCAAGTTAATGGCAATTAGATTTGCAAGTCATCCCCATGGTGCCTTAAAAAAGTATCAGGAAAATGTTCCTAAAGGTATTTTTAGGATTTGCCCTAAATGTGGCAGTAAATTTTATTTTCATCGTGCTGGTAAATATCAGCTGTGCCCTAATTGTGGCTACGGTTTTCGGGTAACCGCCAGAGCTCGCTTGAAAATGCTGACAAAGGACTTTACGGAATGGGATGCAGATTTAACGACTACTGATCCCCTCAATTTTCCTGATTATCAAGCTACAATTAAAAAAATGCAGTCCAAAACTAAACTTAAGGATGCGGTTTTAACCGGTCAAGCCAATATTGCCGGTTACGAAACTGCTTTGGGTATTATGGATCCGGTGTTTATAATGGGCAGTCTGGGAACAGCCACTGGTGAGCGAATAACTCGCTTGTTTGAAAAAGCAACCACCAAGAAATTACCCGTTGTTTTGTTCACCGCCTCGGGTGGTGCCAGAATGCAGGAAGGAATTCATTCACTAATGCAAATGGCTAAAATCTCGCAGGCAGTTAATGACCATCGCGCAGCACATTTGCTTTATGTCAGCGTAATTATGGATCCCACAACTGGCGGTGTCACTGCCAGTTTTGCTTCGCAGGCAGACATTATTTTAGCTGAACCTAAAGCTTTATTAGGTTTTGCCGGACGCAGAGTAATTGAACAGACTATTAATAAGAAACTGCCACCAGATTTTCAGACAGTTGAGCATGCCTACCAAAACGGCTTTATTGATAGTATTGTTCCTCGTGATGAACAGGTAGCCAAACTTAGTCAGATACTTAAAATTTTTGCTGCAGAAAAATGGGAGGCTCAAGTTCATGGCGAGTGATAAAATTTTAGCCATTATGGATGGGGCAAGAAGTGACCATAAAAGTAACATGCATCGTCTGGTAATTCAACTGTTTCCAGATTTTTTTGAAATGCACGGAGACCGCACAAGTAGTGATGATGCAGCCATAATCGCGGGTTTTGCAACCATAAAAGGTATGAGTGTCTGCGTCATTGCAACTAATAAGGGACAAGAATTAAAAGAGCGCATGGCAACGAATTTTGGCAGTCCCTTGCCCCAAGGTTATCGTAAAGCATTGCGGGTAATGAAAACAGCTGCCAAAATGAGTATTCCCATTGTCACGCTTATCAATACCCCAGGCGCCTATCCGGGAGCAGAGGCAGAAAAGAATGGTCAAGGACAGGTTATTGCTACTAATATTAGTGAAATGCTGCAGTTAAAGGTACCAATTCTAACTATTATTATTGGTGAAGCCGGCTCAGGTGGAGCGTTGGCCTTGGCCTGCAGTGATGAAGTATGGATGCTGGAACACAGCATGTATACAGTTTTGTCACCTGAAGGATTTGCTTCAATTATGTGGAAAGATGCTAAACTAGCCACAAAAGCTGCAGAAATAATGCACATTGAACCTGAGTGGTTAAAGAAACAGGGCATAGTTGAACTGGTTTTGCCTGAACAAGTTTTAGAAAACCAAGCAGAAGGACTAAAAGAATTAATTGAGCAGAAGTTGAAAAAATTTCAGAAGATAAATTTAACCGATTTACTAGATAAAAGACATGCAAGATACCGCAAGTTCTAAAAGAATTTAACCTAATTAATAAAAAATATATTGCTTTAAATATTTAATTAGTTTTTAATTAAAATAGAATTTTAACAGAACTAGCGCGAAACGAGAAAAATCATGTTAGAGAAAAAACCATACTTATTGTCACGCTTAGTTAGTGGCTTGGGCAACTCGCTTTATGGCATGGTTTTTATTTGGTGGATCCAAATTCAAACCAAAAGTTCAACTATGGTTGGCATTACTAATGCTATTTTCACAGTAACTGCTGCTCTTTCTATTTTTTATGGTCCTTTTATTGACAGTCACTCTTTTAAGAAAACCAGCATCTATTCTATGGTGATACAGGTAGTCTTATTGTTTATGCTTACAGCTGTGATGATTTATTTTAGCCAAAGTTATATTTTAGCTATTATTATTGCTGGATTACTATCAATTTGTGATGAATTTTTTAATCCTGCTGATCGCGCTATTTTAAAAGAATCTCTTCTGGATGAAACAGAAATGACTAGTATTATTTCCAAGATTAATATCGTGGATCAACTGGTAAATGTTGGTGGCATTGCACTTTCTGGTTCATTACTGGCTTTTATGGCAAGCGGAGACATTATTTTAGCTTGTGCCTGCTTGAGTTTACTGGGGCTGTTATTGTTAATTGCAGCTCTGAGAAAAATACCTGTTCATAATGCATTTAAAGAAAAAGAAAGCCAAGCAGAAGGCCTAACTAAATATTGGCAAAAGATTTTCAGTGGCTACAGTTACATTAAGGAAAATGTCTTTTTATTGCACTATCTTTGGTCTGGCTTGCTTTATTCGTTTGCACAACCTGCAATGATTTTAATTTTACCTCGTATAGCCGCAAAAGCGGGACAGCCGGCACTTTATAGCACTTTCTACATATGCATACTGGCGGGAATAATACTGGGAGCCTTAATAGCCGGCAAAATGAAAGCAAAAATTATAACAGTTGGCTGGGCTTGGACTATTAGCGCCATACCGCTTATTTTGATGTTGTTTTCTTTAAAAAACATGGTACTTCTTTGCGCATTGCTTTTTCTTTTTGGTCCTGTTACCAGTATTCATAACGTTCTTGCAGAATCTGTCATTCAGACTTCCACAGCAGACAATTATTTGGGGCGAGTTTTAACAACAATCAGAACTTTTGCCAATATTGGTGGACCCGTTTCGTCAGTTGTTTCTGGCATAATTCTTGATCATGTTGGTGAAAAATTTATTATTGTTCTTTGTGCAAGCTTAATTATCATAGGTGGTATAAATATTTTGCTGGCAAGACCTAAAAAAACTATTTAAAGTAATTATTGGCGTTAAAAAATAATTTGTTTTATAATATTTTCTGCTAAAATTAAGAAGGACATTACGACATATTTGCTAATCTGGAAGGTTGGCTTTTTTATTTCAAAGAATCAGATAGATGACTAAAGTAAAAATTGATTTTACTAGCAAAATAATCCAAGGCAAAGATAGTGAAACTTTCAAGAAAAAAGCTGATGGCGAATTAATTGAATCTGCAGGTAATACCAGAGTTTTTTATTTGGAAGATGGCAAAATTCCCGTTAAAATATTAATTAAAGAAGATAATGTGATTATTAGGCGGGGAACTGACAGAAATAACTACTCACAACTCCATTTTGTCGTTGGTGAGCGCAAAGACTGTCGCTATGTTGCTCAAGGCTATCAAATGGATCTCCAAAGTACGACTGAATTTATTAAATTTTTCCCTAAAAATGATGGTTCAAGCGAACTTCAGATTGAATATAACCTATATAGTGGTCTATACTTAATAGGTAACTATGCCGTCACATTGATTTTTACTTGAACGCCTAGTAAAATAAGAAAGACTGTTTAAGAGAGAGGAATACATTGTGGGATTAAACGACTTTAAAAATAAAAATCGCAATGAATTATCAATGATTGAAGTTGCTCGCGCAATTTTAGAAGATAACAATAAGAGAATGGCTTTTGCTGATATTGTTAATGCAGTGCAAAAGTACCTAGGCGTCAGCGATGAAGAAATAAGGGAACGTTTGCCCCAATTCTACACTGACATGAATACCGATGGTGAATTCATTTCTATGGGTGAAAATGTGTGGGCTCTTCGTTCATGGTTTCCTTATGAATCTGTAGATGAAGAGGTTAATCACCCTGAAGACGAGGATGAAGAAGATACTCGGACACACCATAAAAAAGTTAATGCCTTTTTAGCAAGTGCTACAGGTAGCGATGATATCATTGACTATGATAATGATGATCCGGAAGACGAAGACTTGGATGCCACTGCTGATGATGAGCCTGATGACTTTGATGATGACGATGATTATGTCAATACAGATGATGACGATGATGAAGACTTGCCAGATGGCATTGAGGGTCAGTTGTCTGAATTGAATGATGATGACGACGAAGATGACGATGAATAATTTTCTTGACTTTGCGTCCTAAAATAGATAATATTTTATTTGGGCACGTTATGTGCGTTTAAGCTCCCGTATGGGAGCTTTTTTATTTTTGATTATTCTTATTTTTTGCAAAGGAGTTTGGGCTAATGACAAAATATATCTTCGTTACTGGCGGTGTCGTTTCTTCACTAGGTAAGGGCATCACTGCCTCTAGCTTAGGTCGATTACTAAAAAACCGCGGTTTAAAGGTGACAATGCAAAAGTTTGATCCGTATATTAACATTGACCCCGGAACAATGAATCCTTATCAACATGGGGAAGTGTTTGTCACTGATGATGGTACTGAGGCGGACCTTGATTTAGGACACTACGAAAGAATCGTTGACGTACGCACCAGCAAATATTCGAATGTTACTACCGGTAAAATTTATAAAGAAGTGCTGGAAAAAGAGCGACGCGGGGACTATCACGGAGCTACTGTTCAGGTCATTCCCCATATCACAGACATGATTAAGCAAAAAATTATGCGTGCTGGTCTGACCACTGATTCAGACGTTGTTATTTCAGAAATTGGTGGTACAGTTGGCGATATTGAATCTACTCCTTTTATGGAAGCTATCAGACAGATGCGTCGTGAAGTAGGTGAAGAAAATGTAATGTACATTCATTGTACGTTAGTGCCTTATTTACACGCAGCACAAGAAATGAAAACTAAGCCGACTCAACATTCTGTTGCCGAACTGCGCAGCATTGGTATTCAGCCCAATATGCTGGTGTTACGTGCTGAAATGCCAATTGACCAGGAGCATAAGGATAAAATTTCCAACTTCACTGATGTGCCAGTTGATCGCATTATTGAATCAATTAACGCACCAACACTTTTTGACTTGCCGTTAGCTTTCCAAAAGCAGGGGATGGATCAAAAGGTCTGTGATTTTCTCCATATTAAGAGTCCTAAGGATGAAGCTGATATGGCTGAATGGCAAAGGCTTGATGAAAGAGTTAAAAACTTGCAGCACACTACCACGATTACTCTTGTTGGTAAGTATGTTGAACTTGAGGATGCCTATATTTCCGTTACAGACGCCTTGAAGCATGCTGGTTATGCCTACAATACTGATGTCAAAATTAATAAAGTGCAGGCAGAAGACGTGACTGAAGATAATATTGCCGACTTTATGAAAGATTCTGATGGTTTAATCGTTCCCGGTGGTTTTGGTTCACGCGGTTTTGAGGGAATGATTACAGCAATTAAATATGCTCGGGAAAACGATATTCCGTTTTTAGGAGTTTGCCTGGGGATGCAGATGGCGACTGTCGAGTTTGCCCGTGATGTTTTGGGATATAAGGACGCTAATACCACCGAAGCAGATCCTAAGACTAAGCATAATGTAATTGACATTATGGCTGACAAACGTGATGAAGAAAATATTGGCGGAACCTTGCGTTTAGGTCTTTATCCAGCAACCTTGAAGAAGGGTACAAAGACTGCTGCTGCGTATGATAATCAAGATGTCATTCAGGAGCGTCACCGTCACCGTTACGAGTTTAATAATGAATATCGTGAAGCATTTGAAAAAGCAGGAATGACTTTTGCCGGAGTATCACCAGATAACCACTTAGTTGAAATTATTGAATTGACTAAAAACAAATTCTTCATTGCTGCACAATATCACCCTGAATTTTTGAGCCGACCGCAAAGGCCGGAAGGATTATATAAAGCATTTATTGGTGCTGCCTGTGGTCTTCCTGAAGAAAAGCTTTAATTGGCAAAGTTGAATAATACAAAAACCAGATTTTTGGGTGAGGGAAGGCAAAGGTCTTCTCTTGTTTTTTCTGTTAAATTCCTATAACATTATTATGACTAAACGAAATAGAAAAGGATTTTTTCGCCAATGAAGCAAATGATAATTCATGGTGGAAAGCCCCTGCAAGGTGATGTCTGGATCGGTGGTGCCAAAAACTCGACTGTTGCTTTAATTCCAGCATCAATATTGTCGCGTACACCAGTAACTTTGGAAGGTGTTCCAAGGATTGCAGATGTTGACAACTTAATGGATCTGCTCAGTGAAATGGATGTTGTGAGTGACTTTCACAATACAACATTGCGTATCAATCCAGAACACATTAAGATGAGCCCATTGCCAAGTGGTAAAATCAAGAGTTTGCGTGCATCCTATTATTTTATGGGTGCACTTCTTGGCCGTTTTGGTAAGGCTGTTGTGGGCTTCCCTGGTGGAGATGATATTGGTCCCCGCCCCATAGATCAACATATTAAGGGATTTGAAGCCTTAGGCGCATGTGTAAAAAATGAGAATGATCAAATAAAAATTACTTCCCCTGCAGAGGGACTTCATGGTGCTACTATTCATTTAGCAATGCCTTCTGTAGGTGCAACAATGAATATAATAATGGCATCAGTAACGGCTCAAGGACAAACTATTATTGATAATGCGGCTAAAGAACCTGAAATAATTGATTTAGCTACTTTTTTAAATAATATGGGTGCAGTCATTAGAGGTGCCGGGACCGATTCTATTAGGATTGAAGGCGTTGAACGACTTGAAGCCAAGACTCCTCATACAATTATTCCGGATCGAATCGAAGCTGGCACCTATATTTCTCTTGCTGGTTGTATTGGTAACGGCATCTGTATTCACAATATTATCGAAGAACACCTTGATTCTTACTTAGCTAAAGTAGAAGAAATGGGTGTGGTAATTGATGCCACAGAGGATTCGCTTTATGTTTATCCTGCTGGTGATTTAAAAATGACCCAAATTCGAACTTCTTCTTATCCGGGATTTGCGACAGATTTACAACAGCCGGTAACACCGCTTTTGCTTTCTGCTAAGTCCGGTGAAGGTGTCATCATTGACCAAATTTACCCCAAAAGAATTGGACACATTGAGCAATTACGCAAAATGGGTGCGGATATTAAGGTTGAAGACAATATCATTTTGGTCCATCCTACTGCTAAACTTCATGGTACTACGGTTTCTGCTGGCGAAATTCGCGCAGGAGCCTGTTTAATGATAGCCGGTTTAATGGCCGATGGTACAACTGTTATCAACAATGCTGGCAATATTTTAAGAGGCTATGATCGCGTCCAAGAAAAATTACGGTTGCTTGGAGCTGATGTAAAAATTCAGGATGTGCCTGAAAAGTAATGAGTTTGTAAGCTATAAAAAAAGAATATTATAAAGAGGCTATTCGTCAAGAATAGTCTTTTTATTTTTAAGGGTAGAATATCTTAAGAATAAGAATAAAAGATCTGGGACTTTGGAGTCTTGGGTCTTTTCACACTAAGTTTTATTTTTCACACAACAACTTTTTGTTTAAAAATTGTTTTCATTAATATAAACATGAAACCATTAACGGTAAGGAATGAACACAACTTATTTCTTTTCAGTAGCTTTTCACAGTAATAAAGAGTGAAAAAACTTCTGAAGTATTAATAAAGATAGGTTACAATGGCAATAAAAGAAAATATAAAATAGCTCAAAATTCGATAGTAGGGGTTAACATGCTAAAAGATGAAATACTAAGTTATTTAGATGCTAAAACTAAAAAAATTGACTTAGAAAGGTTGAATAAGGATTTTACGGCTGGTGGCATTGCCGAAGCTATACAAGCAAAGCGTAATACGGTTAGTTTGTACTTAAACCAACTAACAAAAGAACAAAAATTAGTTAAAATCACAACACGACCTGTACATTTCATTCATAAGGCAGAATTTGAAAAGAGTAATTTTCATTTAAAAAGTAATATCTACCATTCTATTTCAGATATTGAACGGGAAAAAGATAAGCAGGATATTTTAAAAGATTTTACCCAAATAAATCCCAGCCTGAAAGAAAGTATAGAACGGGTACGGGCGGCTATTCTCTATCCAAATGGTGGGCTACCATTACTGATAACGGGTGAAAGTGGAACTGGTAAAAGTTATTTAGTTAGTTTAATCAATCAATTTTGTCGAACACAAAAAATTATTAAGGTAAATGCTCCATTTATTACCGTTAATTGTGCCCAGTACGCTGATAATCCAGAATTATTAACCAGTAATTTATTTGGTTATAAAAAAGGTGCTTTTACAGGAGCAGATTTTGATCATGATGGAGCTTTTGTAGAAGCTGACGGTGGGATTCTCTTTTTAGATGAAGTCCATAGACTGGGATCAAAGGGACAAGAAAAATTGTTTACTTATCTTGATCAGGGGGTTGTGTATCCAGTTGGAGAAACTAAAAGAGGTAAGAAGGTTAATGTGCGCTTATGTTTTGCAACTACTGAAGACTTAGACGACAATTTTTTAGCTACATTTATGCGTAGAATTCCAGTAAAAATTACGTTACCGCCATTAAGTCAAAGAAGTAGAGAAGAACGACAAAATTTAGTTTTTACTTTACTTAAAAATGAGCAGAAAAAAATTGGCAAATCTCTGAAAATTAGCAATCAAGTATTAAAAAAGCTTTCTTCCTTTGAACCGTCAGGAAACATTGGCGATTTAAAGAATGCAATTAAATTAACGATTGCAAGAGCCAATGCAGAAAATAAAAAAGAAAAAGACATATCAATTACTGCTTCATTTTTACCTGATGAGGTTTTAAATAATAGTAAAAGTGATTCCTATCATTTTCAAAATAAGTCAATCGTTATTTCTGCCAATACCGAGTTAAAAGATTTGATTGCTCGCAACTCATCAGAAAAGAAGATTTTTGTTAATAGCTTACAAAGAATACTAACAATTTATATGCAAAGTAAGCATAATTTGCATCAATGCGAGTCAAAGTTAAAACAAGTAGTTTACCAGCTTTTTGACACGCTTCTTTTTGAAAAGGATAATAGAAAACAAATTCCCCTTTTATCATATATTATTGAAGGGGTTAAAAGAGTATTTGATCAGTTAACGAATGCATACCAATTAAAAATTAGCGGTAACGCCATCTACGCCGTTAGTTATTACCTATTTGAACGTCAAAAAATACAATTGACCATTGATGAATGCAATGATTTACAAACCCTGCTTGAACTTAATAAAAATGTTCAACAAAGGTATTCAGATGTCTATTTATATGTTTCACGGTTAGTGACTTTGATTAAGGATAACCTGGATATTGAGTTAAATGAAATAGACTATATTTTTCTAACAATTTACCTGAACAAATTGGAAATAATTACTAAAACTGGTTTAATTAAAGCTATTGTAATTGCACATGGTTACGCAACTGCAGGTAGTATTGCAAATGTTGTCAATAGGTTACTTAATACACACACCTTAGACGCGTTTGACATGCCAATTAATGTTAGTACTCAACAAATAGCTAACCAAATAATTGATTACAGTGAGAATAATGACATTTCACATGGATTAATTATATTGGTTGATATGGGATCACTGAAGAAAATTGAAAAACTTTTTCCCCGTCAGATAAATGCTCCTATTTTACTGATGAATAATGTTTCTACTCCGTTAGCTTTGGAAGTAGGGGAAAGTATTTTAAAGAAGCGCAGTTTTAAAGAAATTAGTGAACATGCAAGAAAAATAAGTCAACTAGATATTAAATTAACCTATCCGGCAAGAAATAAAATTAAAGTAATATTGACTACTTGCTATTCAGGGATAGGGACTGCTACGCATGTCGCCCGACTGCTGGAGCGCTGCCTGCCCTCTACGAAAAAAATTAAAATTATTGCTTATGATTTTCAAGCATTGCAGGATGCTCATAAAGTACAGGTAATAAAAAGAATGTATGATGTAGTTGGAATAATTGGAACGGAAAATCCACATATTGCAGGAATTAATTTCATTTTCTTGGAAAAAATATTGTCTGATAAGGGGACTGCAGAATTAAAAAACTGGTTTGCTGGTTCTTTTTCTAATGCTGAAATTGACACTATATCAAATAATTTAGTAAAAAATTTTTCTTTAGAACAGACAATCAACATGGTTACTATTTTAGATGCACCGAAAGTTATTGAAAACATTACAATTTTTATTCAAGAACTTGAAAGGCAATTTTCATTAATCCTGTCAAATCAAAAAAAATTTACTTTATATGTTCATGTTAGTTACTTAATTGAACGATTAGTCAGGAAAGAAAAGAATAATTTAAATCCAGAGTTTGAAGAACAATTTGTAAAAAAACATAATCAAGATATAGATAAAATTAATTCTGCCTTCAGTGTGATAAAGGAAAATTATAGTGTGAAAATACCTAGATCAGAGTTAATTTATGTTGATCAAATAATTTTTAATAAGCAGTAGAGAAGCCGATTAAAGGCTTTTTTTATTTCTTTGAAATCATTTGGCATAATATTTGCTAATAAAAAATTGGAAAACAAAATTGAGCTGAATCAATTAAAAATGAAAGATTGTTTTAGCAATGATTTTACTTTTGAGGAGGAAATAAAGTGAATGTACAGTTTTGGCAGATAGCATTAATAGTGTTATATGGCTTCTTTATTAATTATGATAAAAATGGACCAATGATTGGGACTTCTCAACCGGTAGTGGCCGGATTTTTAGTTGGACTCATTTTAGGGGATATACCTACTGGTCTTTATATTGGTGGTACCTTGCAATTAATGACTTTAGGTATTTCGAGTTTTGGTGGAGCTTCAGTACCAGATTACCAAACAGCAGCTTTAATTGGTACTTATATTGCCATTACTACAGGTCAAAAGGGTGCCATTGGTATAACACTGGCGATTCCTGTTGCTATGTTGATGGTTGAATTGGATGTATTAAAATGGACAGTCAATATTTACTTTCAAAATAAAGCTGAAAAATACGCAGATGAAGAAAAATACGGCAAAATTGAGTTAATGCAAATTTGTGGTTTACTTACCACAATGATGGCCTCAGGATTACCAGTTTTGTTAACAGTTATTGCAGGTCCTTCGTTAGTTAAATCGATTATTGCTTTTATTCCTCAATGGGTAACAGGTGGATTAACAGTTGCTGGTAACTTGCTTCCTGCTTTGGGTATTGGATTGTTACTGCGCTATTTACCAGTAAAAAGTTATTTTGGTTATTTAATTATTGGCTTCATTGCAGCCGTTTACTTAAAAATGACAGTTTTAGGTATCGCTCTTGCTGGAGCAGCTGTTGCGTTAATCCTTTATAAGAGAAATAGTGAGGAACAAGCTAATATTCAAAATACTGGAGGTATGAATGATGACGAGTAAAGCAGTAAGTAAAAAAACTAAAAATAGAGTTCTATTTAGGTGGATTTTAAATGGTGGCGCATCCTTAAACTATGAAAAAATGATGGGTCTATCTTATACGTATTCAATGCTTCCTTTTCTGAAAGAAAACTATAAAGGAGATCCAAAAGGGTTAAAAGAATCTGTTAAGACTCATCTACAGTTTTTTAACACAAATCCATACTTGGCACCATATGTATTGGGAATGAATATAGAAATTGAGGAAAAAGAAAAAGAAAAAAGTTTAAGCACAGTTATGGGTCTAAAAACTGGCTTGATGGGACCTTTGGCTGGATTAGGAGACAGCGTTTTTGTTGTCATTCCGTGGACAATTTTTGGAGCCATAGCTGCCAATATGGCATTAAATGGAAGTCCAGTAGGCATTTTTCTTTGGTTCATTGTAACTTGGCTTCTTCGTGGCTTGGGTATACCTTTGTTTAAAGCTGGAATGAAATCTGGTACAAGTCTTTTGGCTTCTATTGAAACAAAAATGAAGTTAATAACCGAAAGTGTTTCTATTTTAGGCCTAATGGTAGTCGGTGGATTAATTCCTACTGTTGTAAAACCGAACTTGGCACTTAAATTTAAACAAGGATCACTGTCAATGACAGGTAATCAAATTTTAGATCAAATTATGCCAGGGCTATTACCAGCAGCTTTAGTATTTGGTGTATATTATTTATTGAGTAAAAAGGTAAAACCAATATATATAATATTAATTATTATTGCACTTTCAATAATCTTGTATGTATTAGGTATAATGAAATAAATTTAGAAAGAGTTTATGTGATGGAAGGTATTATTCATATCAGAATTGATGACCGATTAATTCACGGCCAGGTTGCTACTTTATGGACTAATGAATTGGGAGTTACTAGAATAATGGTGATTAATGATCAAGTAGCAAATAATGAGGTACAGAAAACGATGCTCAGAATGGCAGCTCCGTCAAACGTTTCTACTTCTCTATTAACTGAAGAAAAGGCTGTAAATAATATTCAGAGTGGCAAATATAAAGGTCAAAGAGTATTAGTGATTGTTAAAGATCCAGAGACAATACTTAGATTAATGGATAAAGGCTTAGATATTAAAAAGGTGAATGTGGGTAATATGTCTACACGAGATAATACACACCATATTAAACCAAGTGTTAGTATTACGTCTGATGAAGAAAAAGCATTCCGTACTCTTTTGGAACGTGGCGTTGAGATTACAGCCGTAATGGTACCCACAGACAAATTAGTTTATTTAAAAGACATACTTTAGATTTTAATAAATAAGGAGAGAAGAGAATTGTATAACATTGTCATAGCATCACACGGACCATTTGCTGAAGCGATGAAAAATTCAGTAAAGCTTTTCTTTCCTGATGAGAGAAAAATAACAACTGTGAGTATAGGCGAAAAAGGCTTAACTAGTTTTCAAACTGACTTAGATAAAATATTTAATAGTATCGAAGGCCAAAGTACACTTTTTTTAGTTGATTTATCATATGGCACGCCTTTTAACGAGATTGCAAAAAGAATATTCCTTGTCAAAAATGACTCTGATATAATAGCAGGAGCTAATATGCCGACGTTGATAGAAGCTATAAATATGCGTAATCAGGGTTACTCATTACAAGAAGTTATTCCTAGACTAATGAATATAAGTAAATTACAAACATACTCAGAGAAATTGAAAAAAATACAAAATAATCCAGAAGACGAGTAAAAAAGAAGTAGTAAGCAAATGTCTTACTACTTTTGTTAGTTTGAAGGAACTAAAATGAATTTAATTGATAAAGCAAATGAGACACTAAAAAGTAATTCACATAAGTATAAATATCATCTTGCACCAAATTCTGGTTGGTCCAATGATCCAAATGGATTAATTTACTATAAAGGCAGCTATCATGTTTTCATGCAAAATGATCCTTTTAGTACCACTGCTAATAAAATCTTTTGGGGTCATTTTGTGTCTAAAGATTTGGTTCATTGGCAGCAAGTTAAGTTTGCTTTGGCTCCAGATCAAAAATATGATAAGGATGGCTGTTATTCAGGAAGTGCAATTGTATTTCAAAATAAACTTTTTTTATTTTATGCTGGACACAGAAATGAAAAAAATACTTATGTCGAGTCGATCTGTGTAGCAGAAAGCCAGGACGGAATTAATTTTACTAAGAGCAAAAATAACCCCATTATTAGTAGAGATTCCACTATTAATACAAAAAGATTTAGAGATCCAAAGATTATTTTTAAAAACAATTATTTCTATATAATTGTTGGAGGTGAAAGCACTGATCAAATTGGACAATTGCTTCTATATCAAGGAAATAATATATATGGTCCATGGAAATATTTGAAAAGAATTTCAAATAAAAGGAGCGAACAGGGAAATATGTTAGAGTGTCCAGATTATTTTGACATTTCAGGAAAACATATTCTTCTTTGTTCGCCTAAAGGAATGAAAACAAGTGAAAAGCACGGTTTTGGATCTTTTTATTATTTCAATAATTTGAAATTTAATAATGAATTTTTGCCAACACCACAAAATCTAGACTATGGTTATGATTTTTATGCCCCGCAGACATTGTTTGATCCTGTAAAAAAACGCAGATTATTAATTGGCTGGTCAGGTTTACCGACTGAACAGGAAAAGGAAAGACAAAATAATTTTATTAGTATAGGTGCGTTAACACTTCTTCGAGAATTAACAATAAAGAATGAAAAATTGTTTCAAAAACCAGTAAATGAATATAAGAAATTGAGGTATAACAAAAAAGAATTTACAGCTGAAACTAGCATATGTACTAATTTTTCTGAATTTACTTTTAAACAGGTTCCAAGTGAATTCAATTTTGAACTTTCTTCAAATTCAGCTAGTTATAAACTGACAGTTGAAAATAATATTTTATTTTTAAAGGTTAAAGATCGTATTCGTAAGCATAATCAAAAAATAAACGATTTGAAAAAAATTAGTAATTTAGATCTATATATAGATAAGGACTTAATCGAACTATATCTGAATGATGGAGAATTTGTTTTTACTAGTAAATGTGAATTTGAGTCTTCAAAAATAAAAGTAGATTTTGATAGTAAGGATAAAGTGGTAGGATTTAGTTATCAAATAAATTCGATTTATAGATAAGGAGATATAAATGTTACTAGGATCAATTGAGGCCGGTGGTACAAAATTTGTATGTGCGGTGGGCAATGAGAATTATCAAATTAAGGATCAAACAACTTTTCCCACTACGACACCAGAGGAAACCTTACAAAAAACGGTAGATTATTTTAAGCAGTTTGAAGTTGATGCAATTGGAATTGCGTCTTTTGGACCAATTGAAATACGGAAAACGGCGCCTAATTATGGTTTCATTACTGATACCCCCAAAAAAGGCTGGAGCAATACTGACTTTGTCGGATTTTTGACAAAAACAATTAAAGTACCAGTTTTCTTTACTACTGATGTTAATGGTTCTGCTTTTGGCGAATACGTGATGTCACAGTTATCAAATGAAGATGTTGATTCACTTGTTTACTACACGATTGGCACTGGTGTCGGTGGCGGAGCTATTATTAACGGCAAGTTGGTAGGCTCTTTAGGTCATCCCGAAATGGGACACGTTAAAGTTAAGCGCCATCCAGATGACTTGGATTTTGCTGGTGTTTGTCCTTTTCATAAAGATTGCTTGGAAGGTTTGGTTTCAGGTCCTACATTTGAAGCACGTCTTAATAAATCTGGAAAAGATGTGCCGCTTACCGATCCTGTGTGGGATATTATGAGCTACTATGTAGCACAGGCAGCCTTGCAAGTCACTTTAATTTTACGCCCGGACAAAATTGTCTTTGGCGGCGGCGTTACCAGTGAAAAGTTTCTAGAAAAAGTACGGCGTGATTTTGCGACATTACTGAACGGTTATGTGCATGTTCCACCACTTGAGGAATATATAACAATGCCGGAAATCAGTAATAATGGTTCTGCGACTGTTGGTGATTTTGCTTTGGCAAAAAGATTATTACGAGAATAATAAAAAATGTTCTTAAACATATTACGTTCAAGAACATTTTTTGTTTTCTGTGATTATCAACTTTAACAAACAGTACTTTCAAATTTTACTTTGTAGGCAGGATATCTTGACTCTTCGTATTCAAATGGTATACCTTTTTTGGTGTACCCTATGCTGGTAAACTTTAAAATTGGTTCACTTTTATCTATCTTTAAATAAAGGTAGTCGGGCGATTCCTCTCTAACGACTTCAATTGTGCGTTTAGCCTTGTTTAATTTAAGTCCATTGTCTTTCAAAGCTGTAAATAAAGATTTCTTACTAAAATCCTGATTTATTAGGTTGCCATCAAATTTTAGTGGGATATAGGACCTAGCAACACACATTGGTGTTTCTTTTATATAACGTATTCTTGACAGAACAAAAATAGGATCGCCTTTTTCAAGATTTAGCTTTTTAGCGATATTTTCATCCGCATATTCTACTGATTGTTGTAAAACTTTTGAAGAAGTTGGTTTTTGTTGGTGTTCGGCATCTTCAAAAAAACCAATAAATGTGCTTAGCTCATGATCTACATATTTATCTTGGTTTGATACAGCCTGATTAATTATATAGCCTCGACCATAGTCTTTAGTTATCAGACCATCTTGTTCTAAAGATGTTAAGGCTTTTCTGATTGTTGGCCGGCTTACTTCGTATTTTTCTGATAAACTTCTTTCAGAAGGAATTAAACCGGTTTTGTCTGCCACTTTAATGTATTGATTGAAAATCTTTTCTTTTATTTGTTTATATATCATTAATAATCACACCCAATATGAGTATAAATTTTGGAACCTGATCCAAGTTTTGTAACTTGTAGAATTATATAACAAGCATAGCTATTGACAAAATTGCTAGTTTAAAAAAACTAACAAATTTCATTTAATTTTAGCGAAATTTCTTATATATTTAAGTGTATACTTCAATAGTAGTTCCTAGCAAGATAACTAGCTCTATCCTATTTTAATACTCTTTTTCAAAGTTAAACTAATATAGTAAATATTAATTCTATCATATATAAGACTCATTTAGTGATTTTCAGTTGAACAAAGAAAAAATGTGTAAAACAGCAAATAATGCGTTTTGCACATTTTTTAATTAATAACAATTCTTTACTTTAGGATATTCAGATAAACTCCTGCAATAGCAAGGACGAAAATTCCTAATATTAACCAGATTACCTTAACCTTTTTCTTTAACAGGTAATACATTAAAAAGGTTAAGCCAAGAGGCAGTAGTCCGGGAAAGATATCATTAAGAATGCTTTGAACATTAATTGTGCCACCAGCAGTTTTAAAGATTGCAGAAATCTTAAAGTTAACTAATGAAGATGTCATAGAACCAATGGACATTAAACCAACAATGGAAGCGGCCAACGTAAATTTTTCAAGATAATTTCCTTCATAAGCTTTTTCCATTGCCTTGGCACCCATGCTATAACCTAATCTTATTCCACCATAGCGACCAATAAAATGTAAAGTAGTATAGATTAAAAAGTAGAGAATTGGTCCTAAAATATTACCTTGAGTAGCAAGAGAAAGACCAATTCCTGCAGCAATTACTCTAAATGTTCCCCAATATAAAGTATCTCCGATTCCAGCTACAGGACCCATCAATGCAGCTTTTAAGGAGGAAATAGCCTCAACGTTAAAATCCGGGTCAACGGAGTTTTCTTCTTCTAAAGCTAATGACATTCCCATAATAAATGTAGCTATGTGTGGAGTCGTATTAAAAAGAGCTGTATTTCGTAATGCAGATTCGTAGAGCTTATCATCATTGCCAGCATAAATCTTTTTAAGAGCTGGTAAAATTGAAAAAGTATAGCCCATTCCTTGCATGTCTGTATAAGATTCTGATCCTTGTAATGCAAAAGAGCGCCAGAATACTCGATTTAAATCCTTTACTGTTAATTTCTTTTTAGCCATAAAAAATCACCTCTATTTACTGTTGATTATTCTTTGCTGCATTACTTTTTTGAGTTATTAAAAGTGCAATAAGTAAAGCCAGTACTGAGACCCCAATTACCGGCATCTTTAAATATGAACTAAGAATAAAGCCAATAAAGAAGTATGGAGCAACTTTTTTATCCATCATCATTAGTATTAACATTGCAAATCCAACTGCTGGAAGCAAACCAGCCGCGACTGAAAAAGAAGTCATTATCTTTGTTGGTAATAAAGCTATTAAAGACTGAGCAGCTTTTGTTCCTAGTTGAAGTACTAAGAAAGTCAAGATTCCAGAAGGCAGTCTGAGAATTAATGGGAAAAAATGCCATCTTTGCATACTCTTAAAATTATGTCTTTTAATTGCGTCTCTGCCTTTTTTGATAGTGTAAGAGTTAAGTGTGAAGGCCAGCATGTTAAGTCCTTGAGCAACTATGGCAAATGGCATTGCTAACGTTACTGCAACATTAGTACTTGCACCACTTTGGATTGCTAGTGCCGTTGCGATAGCACTGGCTACTCCAACATCGGGAGGTAAGGCTGCACCAATAGTAACTATACCAATAAACATTGCTTCTAAAGCTGCACCAATGACAATGCCTTTTTGTAAATCGCCTAATATAAGACCGACAACAGGCCCAATAATAATAGGACGATTCATCATTGATGCCCCGAGATATCTTTCATCAAGTTGTGAAATATAAGCAACAAGAGCTATAAGTAAGTTCTTTAATATCATTTAAATTCATCCCTTTCAAAATAATTGGAATTAAATTAATAAAAATCTTTCTTGGAAGTTGGTGTGCCTTGAATGTAAATCTTAAAGCCATCTTTTTTTATTTCTTCTAATGCTAATTTTTCTTCTTGAGTTACATAAATAGATCCAGAAATTTTTTCTTTATTATCACCACTTTTTAGATTACCTAAGTTGATATCAAAATTTTCTTTTCCTTTTAGTTCTTTGACTATTTTGCTGGCATCGATCGGATTGCCAACTACTACCATAACTTTACTTTCTTTTACCTCTTGGTATGTTTTAGCAAAATCTTTAGGATCAATTATTCTAGCTTCGACCCCCGATGGTTTGGCCAAAAGCAAAGCCATTTTTTGTAATTGATCATTAGCTGCTGTCTTGTCTACCGCTATGATTATGTCAGCGTTAGCTGCCTTAGACCAAGCCATTGCAACTTGTCCGTGGATAAGACGGTCATCAATTCTGAATAGTGAAATCATGTTTTACTCCCTTCAATTTGTAATCGCTTACGCATTATATATTACCTTTGGTAAATAATAATGTCAACAAAATATTGACACATTGTAATATAAATGCTAATCTTTACTCGTAAAAGTTAACCAAAGGTAATTTTTAGGAGGAATAAAATGTTTAACTTTGATAAAAACAGATTTTTGAAGACTCAAACAGGGGCAGTGAACCAGAAGGATAATATCAATACTGTTATTGATGAATTGCTACCTGAAATTGATAATATCTTCTTCATCGGTTCAGGTGGTGTAGGAATTTTGTTTGACTCTACCATCGAATTTGCAAGGACTAGAAGTGCTTTCCCATTTCAGCGGGTCTTAGCAGCTGAATTCATTGCATCTCCCAATAAAACTTTTTCAAGCAAATCATTAGTTGTTATACCCTCATTATCGGGAACAACTAAAGAAACATTGGAACTAGTTGATTTTTGCAATAAGAAACATGTTAAAACTTTGGCACTTGTTGGCAGTCCAAACACACCACTTGAAAAAGAGGCAACCTACACTGTCTATAATGATGTTTTAGATGATACAAGTTCTGAAAGTTATTATTTACAGGGCTTGATGATAGTTCTGCGCGTAATGTTAAAAAAGGGTGAAATAACAACTGAAAAATATGATTCTTATTTCCAAGATTTTGCCAAATTGCCTGGAGAATTATTAAAAGTAAAACAACAGGCAGAACCTATGGCGAAAGAATTTGCTCAGAAATTTCAAGATACTCCGTACCATATTATTACAGGTGCAGGTGACTCATTTACTGAAGCATATTATTACGGTATGTGTATTTTAGAAGAAATGCAGTGGATAAAAACCAGACCCGTACAAGCTGCAGACTTTTTCCATGGAACATTAGAATTAGTTGAAAAGGGAGTTAGTGTCATTGTCTTTGAAGGAGAAGATTTTTCAAGACCAATTGTAGATCGTGTTCGTCATTTCTTACCTGAAGTTACAGATACCATTACTGTGATTGATACGAAAGACTATCAGATGGATATTTCAAATGAAACGAGAAAGATTATCTCTCCAATCGTATTAGCTACAATTTTGGAAAGAGTTAGTGCATATCTTTCAGATCAAAGAAAGCATCCTCTGACTGTTCGTAGGTATTACAAGAGAATCCCTTATTAATTTGATTAAAACCTCAGTTTTTAGTTAGTCAATTAATAAAGATCTAGTGAGGAGCCGATGGTAAAAATGAAAATTTTATGCATGAGTCATGGGACAATGGCACAAGGCGTTGTTCAGTCGGCCAAGATGATAGTTGGTGATGTAAAATTTCTCGATTACATCAATGCGTATGTAGATGGCAATGATGATATTGAAAAGAAGATTGTAGATTACTTAAATCAAAATCGTGGGCAAACTATTATCGTATGTACCGATATCTTTGGTGGCAGCGTTAATAATAATTGGATGAAGTATTTGAATAAAGAGGGCAATCTTTATTTAATTGCTGGTTTATCTTTGCCTTTAATTATTGAATTAGTTTTAAAAATAGAACAAAAGTCTCAAGATAATATCAATAAAATTATAAAAAGATCAATCAAAAGCGCAAAAGACAGCGTTAAATTTTGTAATGAACTTAATTTGGATATTAAACGAGATGAATTTTAAAAAAGGAAGTAGAAAACAATGATTATTGGGACAAGGGTAGACCATAGACTTGTTCACGGGCAAGTTGCATTTTCTTGGATTTCTGCTATTGGCGCTAATTGTATTTTGGTTGCAAACGATGCAGCTGCAAATAATGATATGCAAATGACTGCATTAAAATTAGCAGCACCACAAGGTGTAAAAGTCGTAGTTAAAACTATTGCTGATTCTGTTAAGCAAATAAATTCAGGTGTTACTGATAAATATCGTCTTTTCATCGTTTTAAAAACGGTTAATGATGCTTACCAATTGTTAAACGGTTGCCCACAAATAAAGGAACTTAATGTAGGTGGGACTAGTAAAACTTCTGGTTCTGTCCAAATAACTTCTTCAGTGTTTTTAAATGATAAAGATATATCTGATCTCAAACAATTAGCACAAAAAAACATGGAAATATTTGCCCAAATGGTACCAACAGATAAAAAAATAGATTTGATTAAACGATTATAAATACTAAGAAGGAGGTTTGAAAAATGAACACATTGACTCAATCAATTTTGCTAGCCTTAATTACAGCTCTTGCTCCAGCCGACTGGTTAACTGGAACTAGTAACTTGTCTAGACCACTTGTTACCGGAGCACTAACCGGATTAGTTCTGGGCGATTTAAAGACTGGAATCATAATGGGTGCAACTATTGAACTGGCATTTATGGGTGCAATTACTATTGGTGCTTCCAGACCACCAGATGTTCCTGCTGGAGGAGTTTTGGGCACAGCCTTTGCAATATCAACAGGCAAGGGAGCTGGTTTTGCTATTACTTTAGCCTTTCCGGTTGCTGCACTGTATTTGATTATTGACAATTTATTAACGATTGTAATTTTACCTATATTCTTGAAGAAGGGTGATAAATATGCTGAACAAGGTGATAGTAGACATCTGAGCAGAATGAACATGTATGGGTTTATCACAGTCAAATGTATACCGAGAGCGGTTTTTGTCGGACTTGCTTTTTACTTAGGTGGCCCAGTAATGACAAAGTTGCTCAATATGATCCCTGATTTTGTTCAAAATGGTATAAACGTTGCAGCTGGAATAATGCCAGCACTAGGTTTTGCTTTATTATTGGAAATGATTTTAAAGAAAAATGTGGCAATTTACTTTGTACTTGGTTTTGCATTGTACAGTTATTTAAAAATACCAATTTTGGGAATTTCTATCTTTGCGTTCTGCCTAATGTACATCGTATTGCATCTCGAAAATAAAATTGATGCTAATAAGTTAAATAATAATCAAGGAGGGGATGATGATAATGAGTTCTAATTCTGCTACAAAAGCTATTACTAGAAAAGATTTAAAAGGGATATTTTGGCGTTCTCTCACATTAGAAGCTTCTTGGAATTTTGAAAGACAACAAAATATGGGCTATAGCTACGCTATGAATAAGGTTCTAGACAAGTTATATCCAGAAAAAAAGCAACGAAGTGAGGCTCTTCAAAGGCACATGGCTTTTTTCAATTGCTCACCACCACTTTCTACGTTAGTAATGGGAATTACTACAGCAATGGAAGAAGAAAATACTAAAAATCCAGATAATTTTGATCCAGAATCAATAAATAATGTTAAAGCGGCTTTGATGGGACCTCTTTCAGGAATCGGAGATTCATTCTTTTGGGGCACTTTAAGAATTTTAGCCACGGGTTTAGGAACTTCTTTTGCATTAAAAGGGAGTATCTTAGGTCCGATATTATTTTTGTTAGTCTACAATGTTCCCGCACTTTTAGTACGCTGGATAGGTTTAGTCAAAGGATATGATTTAGGAGCATCAATGCTAAAGAGTGCCGAGTCTTCTGGCTTGCTTGAAAAATTTGCATATGGTGCATCAATTCTTGGTTTGATGGTTATTGGTGGAATGTCGGCAAGCATGGTAACAATCACCGTTGCAGGTAAGTTGGGTCAAGGAAATGATGCCCAAACATGGAATGCTATGATTAACGGTATTTTACCGAATATGTTGCCTCTTGCGTGTGTGCTGTTTATTTATTGGTTATTAAAGAAAAAGGTATCAACAATTACTATACTGGTCGGAATTTTTGTATTCGGCATTTTAATGGCTTATTTAGGAATTTTAAAGGCATAGAAGAAAGGAAAACTGTAATGTTAAAGTTTGACGCTGAAAAGTTTGTAACTGAAGGGGAAAAGGCATATAGCTTACGGGCCGATATTGAACAAATTGCTCTGAAAGTGCAAAAAGAAGGAATTAGTAATATATTTTTCACTGCCTCTGGTGGTTCAAACGCTGTGATGCAGCCATTTAATTATTGGATGGAAAGTAAGTCATCAATTCCCAGCTATTTGCTGACAGCTGCGGACTTTTTAGCTGTAGGAAGTAAGAAGCTAAATAAAAATAGTATAGTTATTCTACTTTCTAAATCTGGTGATACTAAGGAAACTGTTGCTTTGGCTAAAAAGATGGAACAATTGGGTATACGAACTATTTCAATTGTTAACAAAGATAATACGCCACTAGCACATCACTCAACTTATGCCGTTAATACTTTTGGCTACCATCCTCAGGAATTAGCTTTTTATTTCTTGATTGGCAAAATTATGCAAGTGAATAATGAATTTAATGACTATGAACAATTTGCTGATGAACTTAAATCATTGCCAGGAGACATGAACATTGTTGCCCAAGAGGTTGACAGTAAGGCAAAAGAATTTGCAGAAAAATATCAAAATGCCGACTATCAAATTTGGGTTGGTTCTGGTGATCTGTGGGGAACGACTTATAGTTATTCAATGTGTGTGTTAGAAGAATCACAATGGCTTAGAACAAAATCAGTTAGTTCACCTGAATTTTTCCATGGTACATTTGAATTGGTTGAGAAGGATGTTCCAGTGGTACTGCTTGAATCAGAAGGAGCGACGAGACCGTTAGATGAGCGAGTGGCTAACTTTGCTACTAAATATACAGACCAATTCACCAAGTTTGATATGAAAGAATTTACTTTATCCCATATTTCAACGAAATTTAGACCAATAGTTGAACCATCAGTAATGTGGGCCGCTTTACGCAGAGTGAGTTTACATTTGGAAGATATTAGAGATCATCCTTTAACTAAACGTCGCTATTATCGTGTAGTAGATTATTAGATAGTGAGCTGTTTAAGATGTCAAAGGAACATGTTGTTGGTTTAGGAGATAATGTAGTAGATTACTATCAAAACCAAAATGTAAAATATCCTGGGGGCAATGCAGTTAACTTTTCTGTTTTTGCACCAAAGCAACTTGTTGATTCATATTATGTTGGTAGTCTAGCAAAAGATGATGATGGGGAATTAATCTTAAATAGTTTAAAAGATGAAAACGTAAACACATCATTTTGCAACCGAATTAATGCTAAAACCGAAAAGACTTTTGTAAACATTGTGGATGGAGATCGTCAATTTATTGACAGTATAAGAGGAGCCAGGCAGTTGCCATCACTAGATGAACCCGATTTAATGAAAATTCTGGATTCAGCGCTGGTGGTATATAGTGCATGCCATGCAAATTCTGAAAATGCTATTGCTAAACTCCACCAAAGAGGTATCCTAATTGCTTATGATTTTTCTGAAATGGCTAAATATCATACTACTGAGTATTTAAATCAGGTAGCCAAAAATGTCGATATTGCGCAATTTTCTTTGTCGGAAGCAAAAGCTGATGATATGGAAAGAATATTAACGCAGTGCATGAGACTTAATACTGTTTTTGTCTTATTTACAAATGGCGGTGAGCCACCTTTGTTGTTTGACTGTAATCAAAGGAAAAAGTATGTTGGCCAAGTTCAGTATGATCCTGAACCCATTGATACTATGGGTGCTGGGGATACATTTTTTGCTAACCTCGTGGTCTATTTGCTCGCTAAAGCTAAAGACTTAAAAAACATCTCGGAAGAAGATATAAATGAGAGCCTAACTAAAGCTGCTCTAGCTGCTGCTAAAACGATTAGACAAAAGGGATCATTTGGGCATGGAATCAAAATAACTAAATAGATCTGTAAATTTTGTTCTGTTATATCTTTAATGAAGTAAACATCAACCAATTAAAATAAATATTGTTATTAGACAGCCCTCTAGATGAAATCTGTACAATCTAGAGGGTTTTTATGGCTTAAAATTAAATAGTTATTAATAAAATATTGTAAAAATATTTAAAATATGTATAATATGTTTTAAAACGTATTATTTATAGACAGGAGGATATTATTTTGATTGTAGCAATGCATATGGATGATCGACTCGTACATGGCCAAGTTGTCATGACTTGGATTCCAAGAGTACAAGCAAATGTAGTTTTAGTAGCGAATGACGCGGTTTTTAACGATAAAATTCGTCGGAGTACTATGAAATTGGCTGTGCCAACGAGTACCAAAATCGGTTTTAGAACAATTGATGGCGCTATTGAATTTTTAAATAATCCGCAAAATAGTTCTTATCGCGTGATGGTTTTAACTAATAATCCCTTCGATGCTGAAAAAATTTGTGATCAAGTAAGTGGGGTTGAAAAGATTACTATTGGTGGAATAAGAAAAAATGCACCAATGATTCGTGATAATTTAAATTTAACATTGGAGGATATTGGTTCATTTGAAAGGATTATGGCTAAAGGAATAAAGGTCGGTATGCAACCTACGCCTAACCATAAATTTGAAGATTTGTCAGATACTTTTAAAAGTATTACTGATAAACAATAGTTATGTTTGAAAAGAAAGAGGGAAGACTATGATTCAGTCATTCTTGGTTGCGTTAATTGCAGGAATTGGACATATTGATGAAAGACTTTTCGGTATGACCATGATGGAAAGACCACTTGTAATTTGTACGCTGGTGGGGCTAGTTTATGGAGATGTTAAAACAGGGTTAATTTTGGGAGCTCAAATTGAACTTCTTTCAATGGGTGTTGTAGGAATTGGAGCCAATGCCGCACCACCTGATGTTATTTTGGGTGGTGCACTTAGCACTGCACTAGTATTGCAATCGCATACTGACCCTAAACTTGCACTTGCTTTGGTAATGCCAATTGCTGCATTTGCAATGGCAACAAAATACATCACCTATGTGCCTTTAAATCAAATTTTAAGTCAAAAGTCATTAGAAGCTGCTGGCAGAGGCGATACTAAAACGATGGAAAGAAATCAATGGCTGGGATTATTTAACTATTTTATTTTCCCATTCTTGATCGCTTTGGTAGCTATGCTTTTAGGTGCACCAGTATTTAAATCTCTGGTGAAATTTATTCCAGATTGGCTTACCGGTGGTTTTGCCTTAGCAGCAGGTATTTTACCAGCATTAGGTTTTGCATTGCTTATGCAACTGACATTTACCAAAAAATTTGCTCCATACCTATTTTTGGGTTTCATCTTGGTAGCATTCTTTAAGCTTACTAACATTGGAGTCGCAATGGTTGGTGCGGTAATTGCAGCATTAATATTATTATCTAACAGCAGTGGAGTCGAAGGGAAGACAGAAGACAATGAAATCTAAAGAAGAAATGTTTAAAGGGAAAAAGCTAACTAGAAAAGACTTAATGTCAGTTTTTTGGCGCGCGTTCTTGTTACCAGCTTGTTATAGTATGGACCGAATGCAGGCACCTGGATTCGCATATTCAATTATTCCTGTGCTAAAAAAGCTCTATCCTGATAAAAAGGATTTGAGTAAAGCTTTGACCCGAGAATCCGAAGTGTACAATACCACTTATGCTATGTCACCTTTTATACTGGGAATTACTGCTTCAATGGAGGAAGAGGCAGCTACTAATTCCAACTTTTTCATCTCAACTATTAACAATATTAAAGTTGCCTTGATGGGGCCAATGGCAGGAATTGGAGACACATTTTTCTGGGGAACATTTAGAGTTATTGCTGCCGGTGTCGGTACTACTTTAGCTTTAAAAGGAAATATCCTGGGACCAATATTATTTTTGATTTTATACAATATTCCTCATTTTTTGACCAGGTATTATGGTTTGTTTCTTGGTTATGATCTGGGAACTAAAGCAATTGATTCTCTATCTAGTGGTAGTGGTTTCCAAAAAGCAACTAATGCTGCTTCTGTCATGGGATTGACTGTAA
Source organism: Lactobacillus kullabergensis (assembly GCF_000967195.1). GTDB lineage: Bacteria > Bacillota > Bacilli > Lactobacillales > Lactobacillaceae > Lactobacillus > Lactobacillus kullabergensis. The sequence continues at coordinate 1,507,101 of NZ_KQ033871.1, read as the reverse complement.
TTGGCGGCATGATAGCTTCAATGGTTAATATCAAGTTTGCTTATGTCTTTAAATCAGGTAAAACGGTTTTGAATCTACAAAGTATTGTTGATCAAATATGTCCAGATTTGTTGCCGTTAGCAGTTACATTCTTCATATACTGGTTACTACAAAAGAAGCACGTTAAAACTTCTTGGATTATGATCGGCTGCTTCGCCTTTGGAATAATTTTTAAATATTTCGGGATTTTTAAGTAAAACTCGCTATTAAACAGAGAAAGGGATAATTAATAATGAAAACTTGGTCAATGATTGATTATATTGATGAAACAGAAGATACTCTTAAAAAAATGATTGCCAATAGAGAACAATTGTATAACAATTTTGCACAAACTTTTGCAGATAATACGAATAAATACCACAATATTTATTTGGTTGGCTCAGGTACATCTTTCAATTCTTGCATTACAGCTCAGCCTTTTATGGAAAAAATCTTGAAAAAGCACATAATTCCAGTTAACTCATATAATTTTGCTCATTATGAACAGTTGGCAACGAGTGCTGATCTAGTCATAGCTATTACCCAAGAGGGGGAAAGCACTAACACAATTGCAGCTTTAAACAGAGCAAACAGCCTAAATTGTGATAATTTTGTGATTACTGAAGATCGGGATAATTCTTGTTCACAGGTAGCGCAAAACAAAATTGTTTTGGCCTGCGGCTTTGAGCACGTTGGCCCTAAAACAAAAGGCTATAGTGCATCTATTCTTACCTTTTATTTAATTGCACTAGAAGCGGCTAAAAGGGCGGGCCAATTGACCACTAAAGAATTTGATGAATATATTGACCGTCTAGAAAAAACAGTTAATAACTTGAATGAAATTATCAAAGAAAGTAAGAATTGGTTTGAAGAAAACTCAGCTGATTTGAAAAACTGCCATCACGGTTACTTATTGGGTTATGGTAATAATAAAGGCACAATAATGGAAGGTGCATTAAAATCTCTGGAAACCGTTAGAGATTATTTCCAACCTTTTGAAGTAGAAGAATTTTTACACGGTCCTATTGCTTCAATGCATAAAGAAACATATACTATTATTGTTGCACCAGTAAATTATGGCTATGAAAGAGCTAATAAGCTTTTCAAAGCCTTGAATGAACAAACTGATCATGCATATTCTATTGGTTCACAAGAAGGAATATCCTCTAATCATGTATTAAAAGGATCATTTTTGAATGATGCAGATTTCTGCCCGTTAGAATATTGTATACCGTTGCAATTATTTGCTTATTTACTTTATACTGGTCAGGGTAAGGACCTTAATGTTAGGAATTATCCGAATACAAAAGATGTTTTGATAACTAAAGCAAATAGCGTTAAGTAATTTTAAATGAAGTGAAGTTGGTTTTCAAAAGAATGAAAGCAAAAAATACTTTGTATTATCAAGTAATGCTAAAACTAAAGCAAAAAATACAGGATGGTGAGTATCCAGTCGATTCTAAGCTTCCTACCGAAGGTGAATTACAAGATGAATTTGGAGTTAGTCGCGTAACTTTAAGAAAAGCAATTAATCAATTGGCAACAGAAGGACTAATCGAAAAGATTCAAGGTAATGGCAGCTATGTTAGGAAACCTGAAAAAGTAAAAAAGCTTCTGCGGCTTAATTCTGTAGAAGGTTTTTCATACACGGCTAAAAAGAACGGCTTTTTACCTTCATCCAAGATAATCAATTTTGCCCAAATTATTCCGTCACGCAGAATTCAAAATATTTTTCGCTTAAATTCGTCAACTTGTTTAAACATTAAAAGGGTTCTGTTTCTTGATGAACAACCAGTAATTGTTGATGATAGTTATATTTTGGCTCCATTCTATGAATTTCTGCAAAAAAGTGACATTGAAATATCTTTATATGAAGCATTAAAAAGGAATCCACTTATTAAAAAATTAAGTCCCCAAGAAACATTAGTCAGTGCAACTGAAGCTGATAAAGAATTATCTGATTTGCTGGCTAAGCCGTTTGGTTGTTCATTATTGAATATTGACAATGTACTTAAAAATCAGGATGGCAAAATAGTTCAGTGTAGTGAAGAATTTGTGGATCCTGATGTTTATCAAATAAGAATTAGGTAACGACAGATTCCATTAAAATTTGTACTTTTTGCTAAATAGGCAATATAAAAGGCTCAATAACGTTAATTAACGTAATTGAGCCTTTTTTAACTTTTCTTAAGAGCTTGATTATTAAATTAGTCTAATAGGTCAAACTTAAGTGTTGCTAGATTATGGCCTTCATTGACCATGTTACCCAGCAGTTCAATGGTGTTGTCGTAAACTTGATCAGCCATCTTTTGGTTGGCCTCAGTTAATAAGTCTTCAGCTTCTTTGCCTGACAGACCTGCAACTTTTTTATCAGTTTCATGTTGAATGAAGTGACATTGGGCCAATGATTTTTGCTCAAAGTCATTTTCTAGTTCACCGTAGACCTTAAAATTAGTGTCACCCAATTGTGCTGTTAATTTGTTCAACCAGAAAATTTTATTCAAATCGAACTTTGGACCAGTCTGGAAACTGGCTGGAGTGTCATTAACGTTGGTATAGAATGGGACAAAGCTGTTAAAGGTATTTGGACCAAAGCAAAGCCATTGCACACCAGCGATTTCTTCAGGAACATCATTTCTAACTTGCAAAATATGGGTTTCAAAGTTCCGGTTAAGGGCAATTGGACGGAATGTCTTCTTTTGTTCAGAAGTACCTTGGTCGCCATAAGGATCAAATGGCGTATCTTGATAGTGGGAACTTTCAACAAAACAAATGTCCTCGATGCTAATCTTGCGGTTAGCATGGCAAATAAATGGTTGATCTTGATCACTTGGCTTGCCACCGAATTCTGGATCAAAGTAATTGTGAACAAACCAGGCACGTGGATTGTTGTAGTGGGCGTCTTTTATGGTTGAGCTACCAAAGATGTGTCGCATGTTGTATCCTTCACGGTCAGGATTTAAGTGGTATTCCTTGATCAAATCTTCTAAGGCATCGTCTGCCAAGAAACCATCTTTACCAAAATGGAATTCATCAATGTTTAAACGGTTAGGAGCAACAACGTAGGCGTCATCAGGAATACGGCGTGCAATCCAGTGGTGACCACCAATAGTTTCCAGGTACCAAACTTCATCGTGGTCGGCAAAAGCCATACCGTTCATTTCATAAGTGCCATATTTTTCCAGCAAATAACCAATGCGCTTAACGCCATCAAGTGCGCTGTGAATATAAGGCAATGTCAAAGTAACAAAGTCTTCTTCACCAAGACCGCCTTTTGCAAGAAGGGGATCAATGCCTTGTATACGTGCATTTGTGGTAATAGTTTCAGTAGCAGTCATTGCTACGTTTTCTGAGTTAATTCCGGCTGCACCCCAGATGCCGCTTTCACCAGAGACATCAGGTGCACTAGTATAACGTAAAGGCTTTTCTGCTAAGTCCTCATCATCAATCTTTTGGTGACTAATGACACTTTCATAGTGCTTAGGTTGCTTTTCAGGTGTAATAAGTTCAAACCCTTCAGGAATTATTTCACGGCCACCGTCTTCACTTCTGGCAATCATAGCTGAGCCGTCAATGGTGGCATTTTTACCGACGAGAATAGTCGTACATTCTGCTTTTTTCATCTTATCTGTCCTTTCAAAATTACTTAACCTATATTGTATTAAAAAAGAAGGGCTGTTTGCAAAAAAATAAGTAAACTTAAACCTAAATTATTATTACTTTTTCGAATTAACGATTTTAACTAAATTCTAATTTATGATTGACGAAAAATGTAAAAGTTGGTTTACTAAAATAGTCAAATATGTTTGACAGGAGAGTGAACTAGTGAAAAATAGAATTGCTCAATTGCGTAAAGAGCAGAGATACTCATAGGCTAAATTAGCAGAAGCTGCTCATGTTACTTGGCAAACGATCAATGCTATTGAAAATGATAAGTATGACCCATCTTTAGGACACGCTTTTCACTTGGCGCAAATATTAAGGGTAACGGTTGACGAATTGTTCTTATATGAAGGCGAAAAAAATGATTAATACAAAGAAGAACATTGTTTATTGTGCATTTTCATACTGCTACCTTGATTGGCAAGAAAACCGGTAAACCACTTTTGTGCTAAGTTGCTTGGGCATTGCCCGCATTGGTGAAATGAGAGAACTAGGCTAATGACTATAGAAAAAATTGTACAAGAAAAACTGCAAGCTAATTTAACAAAGATCACGCACGAGTCACAAAACAGCACTTTTGTTGGTGATAGTGCAAAGTTTAAGCAAAAAATATTTGTTAAAGTCTTTGCACAAGCAGGGAAATTTTTAACTGAAAAAGCTGTTAACCAGCAAATAAATACTCGGGTATTAGACTCTTTTGTTGTCAAACAAACGCAACAATTTGTTTTGGTCATGAAAGATTTGGCGCCAACTGATGTTAAAGGACAAATTACCCCTGATTTAGCATTTAAGATGGGAACACAGTTAGCTCGTTTTCACCGAAACGTAAAACCTTTTTCTGGCATATATCTTAATAATCAATTGTTTGAGAAAGCAAAGTCGGATAGCAATAGCTTGCAGAATGAAGAAATTAAAAGCAGATTGCTGCAAGTGTTAGCTTTATTTACAGCGCAAAAAGCGGATATTGAAAAAGACTTGATAGCACATGCAACTACAGTTTTACATGGGGATGTAGGTTTACGTAATTATAAAATTGTTAGAGGGAAACTGAGTTTAATTGATTTTGAGCGCGCTCGCATGGGGGTAAATTATCAGGACTTCATTAAACTTTTTTACCAAGATTTTAGATTAAATCAAAAACTAATTGCTTCCTTTATAAATGGGTATAGAAAATGTGGTGAAGAAGTAGCAGTTACTCCTTTGACGCAGTCCTTTCTAATTTTTATAACTGCGATTGGAATTATGAAATATACTGAAAAAATTGCTGACAAGCCATTTAAGCAAATTGGTGAACAAATGCTGGCAACTTGTTTTTCATTTTTAGGCATCAGAAAGAAAAATAGCGACAAGGCAAACATGAGTGCTTTGATATTTACAAATTAAAAAAGTATCTTCAAAATAAGAAGATACTTTTTTGGCGCAAACAAAATTGTCTCAAGGGTAAAAACAATTTTATTTACATGATATTTGCAGTTTGAGTTTTTTGTTTTGCCTTTCTATCACCTCCTTTAAGTAAGAAATTCAGAATAGTAGCTGACAAGCTGGTAATCACGATCCCATTACTTAGAAATAATTGGACAGTAGCCGGCAGGTTTTTGAAAAATTGGGGATAAATAGTAACGCCGAGTCCAAGTCCCACTGAGATGGCTATAATTAGCACATTATTGTTATCACTGAGGTCGACTTTAGCTAAAGTCTTAATGCCCTGAACAGCAATCATGGTAAACATGACCAGCATGGCACCGCCTAAAACTGGGGTAGGAATGATTGTTACCATTGCGCCAATTTTAGGCAATAAACCCATAGCCATGAGTAATCCGCCGGCCCAGTAAATCGGACGCTTGGTTTTAATACCGGATAATTGCAAAAGACCAACATTTTGAGAGAAAGTAGTGTAAGGAAACGCATTGAATAAACCGCCAAAAATTTGGGCGATACCTTCTGCGCGGTAACCCTTCTTCAAGTCTTCTTCAGTGACGTCATGGTGTAAGAGGTCACCGATAGCGAAGAATACGCCGGTTGATTCGACCATTGAGACTAAAGCAATGATGATCATTGTCAGACTGGAAGACCATTCGAATTTCGGCACTCCGAAGTAGAACAGTTGGGGTAAGTGGAACCAAGATGCTTCCATGACGGGAGTGAATGAAACTAGGCCCATACAGGCTGCAATTACTGTCCCAGCAACTAAGCCGATTAAAACTGAGATTGACCTGATGAATCCTTTAGTCCAAATTTCCAGTGCCAAGATAATGAACATGGTGCAAAAAGCCAGAAGGAGATTTTGACCACTGCCAAAACTTTTAGCAGCAGAATTTCCACCACCCATATTTTGAATTGCCACTGGAACAAGTGTTAAACCGATAGTGGTGATTAAAGTCCCTGTTACGACGGGAGGAAAGAATTTTTTAATTTTAGCAAAAACGCCTGAGATTAAAACGACAAAAATGCCGGCAACTATAATGGCACCATACATGTCGTTAATTGAGAATTTCTGCCCAATCATTTGCAAGGGGGCAACTGCTTGAATGGCGCAACCTAAAATGACTGGGAAGCCAATACCAAAGTACTTATTGCGCATTAATTGCAAAAGTGTCGCAAGGCCGCACATGAAAATGTCAATTGAAACTAGATAGGTCATTTGTGCAGGAGAAAATTTTAGTGCATTACCAATTAGAAGGGGTACAGCGACTGCCCCGGAATACATTGCTAATAAGTGCTGTAAACCTAAAACCGCTGCTTTTTGCTGGCTAACTTCTTTTTCTGCCATTATTTTTCCCCCACAAAATGTACTTGATTATTGGCCAAACTATCGATTTCTGCCAATGCTTCAAGGTGATACCCGTGATTTTTAATCCACTTGCTGCCGCCTTGAAATGTTTTAGCAACTACGATACCGACACCAGCTACCTCAGCACCAGCTTGGTTAGCAATATTAATCATGCCTTTAACAGCTTCACCGTTTGCCAGGAAGTCATCGATAATTAACAGGTGGTCATCTTTGTGCAGGAATTTTTGTTCAACGCAAATCTGATTGGTAACTTTTTTAGTGTAAGAATAAACATCTGCCCAATAAACCGCGTCATTCAGTGTTGCAGGCTTTTTCTTGCGAGCAAAGACCAGAGGCACATGCAATTCATAGGCTGTCATTACTCCAGGGGCAATTCCGGAAGCTTCGCAAGTCAACACTTTTGTAACACCACTATCCTTAAATAGCCGACTAAATTCTTCTCCGACTTTCTTCATTAGTTCGGGATCTACCTGATGATTTAGAAATGAGTTGATTTTTAAAACGTTACCGGGTAAAACTTCTCCGTCACTGCGAATCCGGTCTTCTAATAATTTCACTTTTTCCTCCTTCATCACAAAAAGGGCTTTTTCTACCAAAACTATGGTAAAAAAAGCCCTTTAAAGCAGCAAATAGCCGCACAAAATGCTATATTATCCATAGTTCAGAATTTACGGTTCTGAGTAGAAACTGCCGACCTCATTACGGCAATATATAGATATTTATTTTCCTGTTGCAAGCATTGTAACAGAGTCGCATAATATGTGCAAGACCAATTTTAGAATGAAATCGCGAATTATTTAGATAATTATTTTTAAAAATATTCGTGAATTATTAGTATGACGCTAAAAAATTGTTGACCAGTGACCTATTTCTTAGTAAAGTTGATATGGTATTGAAGATAGTTAGTAAAGGAGCTTGGATGTCGGTGAAAAAGAATATTAGTGATTTTGATGAGATTATTGTGCTCGATTTTGGCAGTCAATATAATCAACTAATCACACGCAGACTGAGGGATTTTGGAATTTATTCCGAGTTGTTGCCGCATGATATTAGTATGGACCAAATAAGAAAGATTAACCCCAAGGGCATTATTTTTTCAGGTGGGCCCAACAGTATTTATGACCAAAACGCTTTGAAAGTAGATCCTGCAATTTTTAAATTGGGCATTCCTATCTTAGGCATTTGTTACGGGATGCAACTAATGGCTTCTTATTTAAACGGCAAAGTCGAAAAAGCTGATAATTCTGAATACGGTCGTGCCGACATTGAAGTTGAAGATACTAACTCCGTTTTATTTGCCGGTTTGCCCAAAGATGAATACGTCTGGATGAGTCACGGTGATTTGGTCACTGGTGCGCCTGCTGGCTTTGAAACGGTCGCTTCAAGTAAGAATTGCCCGATTGCCGCTATTGCTAACGATCAAGTCAAAATGTATGGTATTCAGTTCCACGCAGAAGTACGCAATACGCAATATGGTCTTGATATTTTGCGTAATTTTGCCTTTAAAGTCTGCGGTGCTAAGGCTGATTGGTCAATGTCTGATTTTATTGACCTGCAAATTGCTGAGATTAGAAAAACTGTGGGAGATAAGAAAGTAATTCTGGGACTATCAGGTGGAGTAGACTCCAGTGTCACGGCGACACTTTTACACAAAGCAATTGGCAATCAGCTGACGGCTATTTTTGTGGATCACGGTATGTTGCGCAAAAATGAAGGCGATGAAGTAATGGCTGCCTTGAACCGTGATTTAGGCGTTAACATTATTCGTGTGAATGCCCAAGAGCGCTTTTTAAATAAACTGAAAGGTGTCACCGATCCAGAGCTAAAGCGTAAAATCATTGGCAAAGAGTTTATTGAGGTGTTTGCGGACGAAGCAAAGAAAATTAAGGATGTAGACTTTTTGGCCCAAGGCACCCTGTACACCGATGTTATTGAGAGTGGCACAAATACTGCCCAGACAATTAAGTCGCACCATAACGTTGGTGGGTTACCTAAAGATTTGCATTTTAAATTAATTGAACCTTTGCGCAAGTTATTTAAGGATGAAGTGCGTGAACTGGGTGAAAAATTAGGCATTCAGCATGATTTGGTTTGGCGTCAGCCTTTCCCAGGACCTGGTCTTGGCATTCGCGTTATTGGCGAAGTAACTGAGGATAAACTCAAACTGGTGCGTGACAGTGATGCAATTTTGAGGGATGAAATTAAAAAAGCCGGTTTACAGGAAAAAGTTTGGCAATACTTTACCGTTTTACCCGGAATCAAATCCGTGGGCGTGATGGGTGACGGTCGCACTTACGACTATACTATTGGTATTCGTGCAGTTACATCAATTGATGGGATGACCGCTGACTTTGCTCGCTTGCCATGGGATGTTTTGCAAAAGATTTCAACGCGTATTGTTGATGAAGTGCCAAACATCAACCGTGTAGTCTATGATGTCACCAGTAAACCACCATCAACGATTGAGTGGGAATAAGAGGGTAAATTAAATTTTTATAGAATCATATTTAATGGCAATATCCCATATAAAAAATTAGAAGTTTTTTATATCAAAGGTTTACCGTATTGATTAAGCTCTTAGTTAAAACTGAGGGCTTTTTAAATTAAAAAATGTTGAGTTAGATAATGATTTAGATGATAATTAATAAAAAGATGTTTTAATTTGTGAGTCTTTATATCGCAATGCAAAGGCAAAAATAAAATTCTTAAAATTAAAAGAGGCATTTATAAGTTATAAAAAAGAAAATAAATTCGTGCTTAACCTTCTTGATATTTATGAAAGAAAGATTGGCATTTTAACAAGAGTACATATGCACCTCTCCAAAAAACTCTAAGTTGTTGAAAAATGGTTAAAAGTTAAATGAAATAGTAAACTGAATTAATGGCTTTGAAATCAATAGCGAACACTTATCATTATTATTTGATATGTAATTTTTGTAAGAAGGTTGAAAAATGAACCAGATTAAAACTCCGAAAGAATTTTATCAAGATTATATAGCTATTTTTGCTCCAGATTCTACTAGATTAGATCATTTAAAGACTATTACTCGAAAACTGGCTTTAATAATTAATGAAGCTTGTATGGTAAATGCAAGCAAAACAGCGGACTTAATTGGTGCTTGGGTAATAGGTACAAAAGAAAATCGAAATTTAGAAAATAGATCATCTTATGATGCTTATATTAATCAGCATACTGAAGTGAGACAATACATTCAAAGAATTATTGATAAAAAGCCAATACATAAAATGGTATTAGCTAATTTGTTAATAACAGATTTGGAGAATTCTTTTGAACTTGATAAAAAAATATTGGCAAATTTGGTTTGTATTGACAGGTTATTGAATAATAAAGAATACTCACTTGAATATTTATACTTTGAATCTGCGGGAAGTTTAATCAATAGATTGCATCAGTCAACTACTGATTGGGATTTTCTAATTGACTGTATGGATAAAAGAATTAGAAATGCTTCAGCACATTTGAATTTTTCGTATAGTATGAGGAAGTCGACTTTTATAGGAAAAAATGTTTATGCCAGAAATAAAACTATTACTAAATTTGAAATTGCTCCTCAAGAAATGCTTTTGGAAATATTACCAAAACAATCAAATATTATACAGGCTTTTATAGCAAATGGTATTTTATTATGGCTAAGTGTAAATAATTTTGAATTATATAAAAAAGCTTTGGATATTTTGGATTAAATTGGTAATGAAGGAATAAACTTGATAGAAGAAAATTTCCATCAAGCAGATAGAAAATATTAATAAATTAAGCTTGTTTTATTATAAGTGTATGAATTAATGGAGCAGCAAATATGACGAAAAACACATTATTTCAACACGGGACTATGCAAATGCTAGTTGAAGGTTTATTGGAAGGCACTTTACCCCTGCGAGAATTGTTAAAACATGGCAATATTGGTATCGGAACTGGTGATGGCGTTGATGGTGAATTAGTTATATTAGACGGTGTCGGTTACAAAATAGATGTTAGTGGTCCGGCAGTGAAACTGCCAGATGACTTTAAAGTAACATATGCTGACGTTAGTTTTGCGGATTATCACGAATTCAAAGAATACCAAAATGTCGAATTAACAGAAATGCTAAAAGATGTTTTGACCAAAAATAACGCCCGAAATCAATTTTTCGCAATATTGACTAAAGGTGTTTTCCAAAAAATTCGTACGAGGTCTTCTAAAAAATCTCATAAGCCATATCCATCTCTGGGGAAAATAGCTGAAAATCAAGTAGAGTTTGAAGCTGAAAATATTTCAGGCACAATGATTACTTATTACACACCAACTGTTTTTCAAGGTGTTGGAGTTTCAGGATTTCACAATCACTTTTTGGCAGATAATTTAAGCTTTGGCGGTCATGTTTTGGCAGCTACGATGAAAGATGTAACAGTCAGCGTTCAGCCAATAGAAAACTTTGAATTGCATTTACCGATAGATAATCAAGAATTTTTAAACGCCAATTTAAGTGACACCAGCAAGTTAGATAATGTTATTTCGAAATCGGAATAATTTTTAACTATTTTTTAATATAAAATCATGCTATAGTATTAACTTATAAGTAGATCGGAGTATTAAATTAATCTATAGGAGCATCTATTGGATTTAGGATTAAATATATATAAACAACATGAGTCAGTTGATAAAGAACAGACACTTGGAAGAATTTTCTTAAATTCTGCTGATATGTATAAAGTAATGCGTTTGGATGGCAGTGAAAATAATGCCATTCCTAAAAAACGGTCAGAGCAATTTCTGGTAGGTGATTGGGTAACCTTAGACCCACAAATAGATTTTGATTTAATTAATGAGCGCCTACCGCGTTATAGTACATTAGGTCGAATAACCGGTGAAGAATTTCATGCCCAAGAAAAAGATTCGGCAAGCAATATTGATCAGCTGTTTATTTGTTTTTCAATGAATAAAAATTTAAAGACTTCCCGTATCAACCGTTTTCTTTATGCTTTAAAAAAAGAAAATGAGTATCAAACATCAATAGTTTTAACAAAATCAGATCTTTTCCTAGAGAGTATGAACCTTGCCCAACAAATTGCTGATAAATTAAAAATACCAGTTTTTTGTACTTCATGTATCACTGGAAAAGGATTGGCTGAATTACGTTCAAGTATTTTGCCAGGGCAAACTGTTTCTTTTTATGGTAATTCAGGAGTTGGAAAGTCAAGTTTGATTAATGCCATTGCTCAAAAAGAATTGATGTCTACAAACCGTATCAGTGCAAAGACTGATAAAGGCAGGCATACAACAACGAGCTCAAGATTAATCCCAATTGAACTTGGAGACTTTGTTCTAATTGATACACCTGGAATTAAAAGTATGGGCGTTAGTGGTGGCAATCTGAAGCAAGTTTTTCCTGAGATTGCCGATCTCTCTGAGAAGTGTCGCTTTAATGATTGTAAGCATATAGATGAGCCTGACTGTGCCGTTAAAGAAGCTGTTAACAATGGAACATTAGAACGAAAAGTTTATGATCAGTTCATAGCTTTGGAAAAAGAAAGTCAAGTAACTAAAGGGTACTTAGATCAAAAATTGGCAAAGAAATTAAATAAAAAGGCTGAGTTTAAAAAGGCAACCATTAACTACCATCATTATCGTAAACCGCCAATGTAAAATTTTAATCACTTTCACACTAATTCTTTTTAAAGAATTAGTTTTTTTATAACCGGCGATTATATTTTGCCTGCTAATTTGACACCCTTGCTCATTCATTTTATTATTAGATAAATTTAATAAAATTGATTTAGCATAAAATGAAAGATGCAAGCACATGACATTAAAGGGACTGATTGGCTCTAATAAACAACGAGCAATTTTTATTATCTTACTTTATTTTATTTTCGCTGTTACCGGCTCACTTGACCAATATTTTTTTCAATTTGCAGTTAATGGATTAAGCGTCGGCAATTTGCCCGTTTACATTCGCTGGCAATTAATTGAATTTATCCCGGTAGTTTGTGGTGTATTTATTCTACCTTTAGCGACTTACCTTTTTAACGCACAGATTCAGGAATATCTTGATCAATTAAGAGGGCAAATGGTAGACCATTTTTATACTGAAAACGATGCGACTGTGGCGCAAATGCAGAACTGTCTGCAAAGCAATCTCGATACTTTGACCAGCGATTTTGCTCTGCCGTGGGTTAATGTTCTTAGCAATTTATTCATTATCTTGCTTTCTGCTGGCGTCCTTTTTAGCTTAAATTGGTCTTTTGTTTTACTAACTGCAATTTTTGTTCTAATAGATTTAAGCTTACCCAAAATAATGGCGCGCATGACTTCAGAGGCAAGTAGAAAAGTGATGAAAAATACTAGCGCTTTTTTAACTGGTATCGGTGAATGGATCAATGGCTTAAATGAACTGCGGCGGTATCATGCGTGGACGATCTTAAATAAAGAATTGAGCAGCTATGCTGAGAAGTTGGAAAAGTCCAAAGTCAATCAAACCAATAAAAACTGTGCTTCCAATACAATTAATGGAATTGGTAATACTTTAGGGCAAATGTCGATTGCCTTTTTAGCAGGCATCCTATTTTTAACTGGTCAAATAAAAATTGGGGCGGCATTAGCTTCGACTTCTTTTGCTTTTGGTATTTTTTCAGCTGTATCCTCTATTACAAGTGCTGCGGTCAAGATTAAATCTACTAAAAATATCAATCAAACTACTGCTAGTCTGATTTCTAACACTAAAACCAAACCGAATAGGTCATCTACTCAAATTGCCCAAATTGAAATTAAAAATTTGGCGCTTAAATATCCTAATGGTCCAATAATTAAATACCCTGATTTTGTGATCAATAAGGGTGAAAAAGTTTTGCTTGCAGGGGATAGCGGAACTGGCAAGTCAACACTGCTTCAAGCTCTTTTGGGTAAGATCAAGCCCTATCAAGGTCAAATTATTTTTAGAAATAATACGGGGCAGATTTTTCAACCAAATTTAAACCGGATTAGTTACATTGCTCAAGATCCGCAATTGTTTCCAGGAACAATTGCGGAAAATATCGTGATGTTTCACCAGCAGTTGTTGGATCAAGTACCTAATTTAATTAATAAAGTGCAATTGCAGAGCGACATTGCGAGATTTCCCCAAGGAACTGATACCCAAGTTGATTTGGATAAAAATAATTTATCCGGTGGTCAAAGGCAAAAGATTATCCTTGCCAGATCAGAAGTTTTCGCTGATGAAATTATTTTGCTGGACGAAGCGACAAGTGCCATTGATAGCAAAGCGACTAAGCAAATTATTGCTGAACTTGTTCACACTAATAAGACTGTGATCATGATTGCTCATAATCTTAATTCTGAAGTTAAAAATATGTTTGATAAAACGATTCGGTTAGCAAGCCAGAAGGAGAACCACAATGACTTTTAAAAACTTCTTTCATACCAATCGAATTCGTTTCATATCTATGGTGCTTTTTAGCCTCTTGCAACCCTTTGTTTTAATCGGGGCATCTTACTCAAATATGTGGGAATTTACCGCCTTGCGCCAACATGACGGTCAAGCGTGGCTGTTAATCATTGCTTTTACTACGTTAGCTTATCTCTCATCGTATGCTTTTGACTGGGGTTCCGAATGTTTACTGACACGACAAGTTCAAGAATTTAATCACACATTAAGAAGCAAGATGGTAAGTCACATCTACCATGATCGTAAAGATTATCAAACTTCGCAAGTTAAAAGTCGCCTGACCAATGATCTTAATACGGTTAATGATCAGTCTTTTAACTTAATTCCGGTCATTTGCAATTTTCTGGGCTATGTTATTTTCTCCGTAATTGCCCTGCTAACGATGCACTGGAGTTTGTTGCTGCTCATCTTAATTTCGGTAGCAGTTTCCATTGTTTTACCTAAAATAATTGAAAAGCCGTTGCAAAGAGCAACGGAAAAGGTTTCTCATCAAAATAGACAATATTTGGATCTAATTGAAAAATGGTTAAGCGGTATTGCTGAATTAGAGCGGTATCTTGCCGGTGATAAATTAACTAGCGTAATGCACAAGGGCGCGCAAGATTTAGAAAAAGCCAACCTCAAGCAGACACAGGAACAACAAGTTTTGTCCATTATTACCAATGGTGTTGCGCAAATTATGATCCTGATATTGTTCGTCTGGACGGGTATTTTAATTAAAAGCGGACTAGTCACGTTTGGTGCGATTGCGGTTATCGGTAATTTTAGTCATTATATTTCGCTGGCAATCGAATACTTGCCATTCTATTTTGGCTTAATTAAGGGCAGTAAAACTTTAAGAAATAAAGTTACAGCGGCGACTTTGCCAGTAAAAACTGATGAGGAAAACTTAGCAACACCTTATGCTTTTAGTACAAAAGATTTGGCAATTAGTTTTCCTAATGGTGAGACTCTAAAGTTCCCTGATATCACTGTCAATTTTGGCGAAAAAATTTTGCTATCAGGTGATAGCGGTGCAGGCAAGTCAACTTTGTTTAAAATACTTTTAGGGATTTTGCCACCGAGTTCGGGGAAAATAGCGTTTAAGGATCAAGAGGGAAAAGTGATTAAACCTGATTTGGCTAAAATTGGCTATATTGCCCAAGATCCTGTTTTATTTCCCAGCACCATTAAAAACAATATTACGATGTTTGACCCTCAGTTAAACCAACTAGCTGAACCCGCTGCAGTTACCGTTGGGTTAAAACCAGATCTGGCTCAATTTGCTCAGGGTATAGAAACCAAAGTAAATTTGCAAAAACTGAATGTTTCAGGTGGCCAAAGGCAAAAAATAATTTTAGCGCGTACCCAGATACATGACAGTAAGATTCTGTTAATTGATGAAGGCACAAGTGCAATTGATCAGGCAGGGACCAGAGCGATCTTGCAAGAACTCCTTAAATTGCCGAGTACTGTCATTTTCATCGCCCATAATTTTGATAAAAAATTGCAGCTATTATTTGACCGCGAGATTCATTTAAGTAAATAAGTTAATTTTGAACACTAAAGGCGTTGACCAAAATTTGATCAACACCTTTTTTATTTTTGTGTCTTAATTTCATCTTTTTGTGATTACTATTTTGTCTCTTATTATAAAATGCGCTACAAATTTTATTTGAACTAGTATGCTTATTTCAAATTAAGGAAGAGGTGTCGCTATGTTAATTGAAACACAAGGGTTAACTAAAAAATTTGGTAATAAAATTGCCGTTAATAAAGCTGATATTCAAATAAAGCAAGGACAATTAGTGGCGTATTTAGGTACGAATGGTGCAGGCAAGTCAACCACAATAAATATGTTAACAGGACTATTAAAACCAACTTCAGGTATCATTTCAAAAGCCTCAAATCTTAAAATTGGAGTAGTTTTTCAAAATAGCGTTTTAGATAATGTTTTAACAGTCAAGGATAACCTTTATTTAAGGGCACAGATGTATCGTAAATTTTCTAATGAGTGGCTTGAACACCTAATTAATTTGATCGGCATCAAAGAATTTTTAAATCAAAAATTTAGCACTTTATCAGGTGGTCAAAAAAGAAAGGTAGACATAGCTCGAGCATTGATTTGTAACCCGGATTTGCTTTTTTTAGATGAACCAACTACAGGACTTGATATTCAAACAAGAAATGCTATTTGGAAATTATTGACTAAACTGCAGCAGCAACAAAACCTTACTATTTTTTTGACAACGCATTATTTAGAAGAGGCAGAAAATGCTGACCAAATGTATATTTTGGAAAACGGTAAAATTCTTGCCAGTGGCTCCGCAGCGGAAATTAAGACGGAATTTGCCCCTAATAAATTGATTCTTACTGTTAAGGAAACAAAAATTTTACAGATTAAACAAAAAGTTATTCGACTCAGTCAAGATCAAGTTGCGATTGACATATTATCCCCTCAAGAAGCAATTGAAATTTTAAAAAACAATCAAGAAAATATTATTGATTTTTCGTATCGCAAAGGAACAATCAATGATGCCTTCCTTCAGATTACCGGAAAGGAGATACATTAAATGTTTGCATTATTTCGTAGAAATTTGAAAATTTATTTCTCTAACATTCCTGCTGTATTCATGTCATGCTTGGGTGCACTGATTTCTTTCTTTATCTATATTGGCTTTTTGCAAAATAATTTAAGAAGTAATTGGCAGCAATTACCTCATGTGACTAAAATGTTGGATTTATGGATGATAGCGGGTATTGTTGCGGTTTCTGGTATTACTACGGCTTTTCAGGCCTTAGGTCAACAAGTAAGTGACCGCGAAACGCGAGCCGACGCTGATTTTGAACTAACTGGCATATCACGTTTTGCAGAAAATTTTGCTTACATTTTATCCGGAACAACAGTCAGCTTTTTTATGCAAATCATCACCTTTATCGTAATGGCCATGTACTTTTCATTAGTTGATCATATCTCGATTCCTCAATCAGCACTTTTACCCGGACTTTTGTATATCTTGGTAGGTGCGATTGCAGCGACTTTATTAGATGAAATAATCGTGCTTTTCATGCATTCCAGCACTACTTTTAGCAGGCTTTCCGCTGTTTTAGGAGCTGCTGCTGGGTTTGCTGTAGCAACATATTTGCCCTATGGCATATTGGTTTCTGGCGCCCAAAGTTTGGTAAAATTAGTACCAAGTAGTTATGAAGCAGCTGCTTTAAGATATTTTTTACTTAAGCAGACACTGGCCACTTTTCCTGCTAATGTAAAACGGCATTTAACAAATTATTTAGGAATACAATTTAAGATGAATAATTGGCGGCTAAATAATATGCTCGTTTTGCTATTAATGATTGCAATACTAATTTTAGTAATTGGTTTGCTTTCTTTTATCACTGATAGGAGGAGCAATAAGTAAAGTGAAAATTGAATTTAAAACGGATTCTGATTTAAATGAACAGGAAATTGAAGTTGAAATTAAAGCAGCTCAAAAAAGTGAAGTAGTTAATGATTTAATTAATTATTTGCATAAATTTGGTGAAAAAAGGTATGATCTTTTACCAGTTAAAGTGGAAGACAGAATAGTAACCATTAAACGAACAGAAATTATCAAAGTAGAAATCCAGACAACAGATATTACGTTTTATACTACTAAAAACATGATAAAAACAACTGGTCGATTATATCAGGTACTAGAAAAACTGGGTGATGGGTTTATCCAAGTTTCGAAACATGGCATTATCAATATTAATTTTCTGGAATCGATAGAAGTAGGCTTTGCAGGAAATATGATCGCACTTTTACAAAACAATCTAAAAGCTGATGTTTCCAGATTGTATTTGCCTGCATTAAAAAGAGAGTTGGGTCTGTAAAATGAGAAAATTAAGTAATTTCATTAACTATTTCTTTACCGGTGTGGGCTTTGGTGCAGCTACTTATTTGATAATACTGACTTTTGCTTCTCCTAGTATTCCTACCCGTTTAGGTGTTATTTCTGTTTTAATTATTTCTGGATTAATAGGAATTTTATCAATGATTTTTGCGATGGATGTACCACCTGCTATTGCCTTTAGCGTTCATATCATAGGGACATTTTTATTGGTGTTGTTAATGTGCTGGATAAATAAGTGGCCGATTGATTTTTGGTTGGTTGGTGTCTTTGTCTTAGTTTATATTGTTATTTGGCTGATTATTATTTTGTCACAGAGGCAGACTGTAAAAGAAATTAATTCGAGTATTAAAAAAAGAAATGCGAAAAAATAAATAATTTTGAAATATATAAAAGCCTTGGAATAGAAAATACTCCAAGGCTATATTTTTTGTTCTATAAAAGTCTTTAATATAGATTTTTATACTTTAATTAAGTTTGATTTCTCTTTTGCACATAAACATAAACCGGCCAGCCGCTAAGAGTCAATAAAATACCTGTAAGTGACAAAAGTGGCTGGGTTAGCGTAGTGGTAACAACAATGAATAAAGCACCACAGATCCCAAGAATAGGTGGAAGAGGATACCAAGGAGTTTTATACGGTCGTAAAAGATCTGGTTGTTTTTTACGTAAGATAAGGACACCTAAAAATAATAAAATTGAAAAAATCCAGGAAACATAAACCAGCATGTTGGTTAATGAATCAAATGTACCAGAAAAAATCATAATGGTTGCAATTACGCATTCAAAAATCATGCTGTTGGTAGGCACAATAGTTTTAGAATTTAATTTGCTGAAAAAGTTTGCAGCTGGCAATTTCTTTTCTTTGCCTAAAACATAAGGCATTCTGGATCCCAAAAGAAGGTGGCCATTAATGGCACCAAACACTGAAACTAAAATACCTGTAGCAACCAAAGTACCCCCCACACTACCAAATAATTTTTTGGCGGTAAGTAGAGCTGTTGTCTGGTTACCTACAACTTTTGACCAGGGAATGACTCTAACATAACTCCAGTTAAGAAGAGTATAAATGATCGTTACCCCAAAAAGTCCCCAAATAATAGCTTTGGCTAAAGTTTTTGCGGGATTCTTGATTTCACTGGCTAAATTACCGATACTTAGCCAGCCATCATAAGCAAAAAGCACAGCTAAAAGAGCCTGTCCGAAGGCCATTGCTCCCGAAGCAGATGCTATTTTAGGCGCTGGAGCTCCTGCTAGCTGATTAGGTCCACTATAAAACAAAGCAAAGATTATAATTGCAGCAATTGGCAATAGTTTAATAACTAAAGTTATTTTTTGTACCTGACCACTCAATTTTGATCCGATCCAATTGATCAAAAGAATTGCCAGCATCACGATTAGAGCAATCACTGTAGTAGATAAGTCTTTAAAATGCGGTATTTCTTTTAGTTGGGTTGCAAATACGATTGAAAGTGCAGCGATATTTGCCGGATAATAGACGATTATTAGCGACCAGCCAAACAAAAAGGCAACTTTGGGACCGTATATTTCTTCCAGATATCTGACGGGTCCGCCATCTTTGGGATATATTGACGCTAACTCAGCTATGCTTAATCCTGCCATTAGAGTAATGAAGCCGGCAAATGGCCATACTATGATACTTAGCCAGGCATTGTGAGTTAAAGCTGAAATGTTAGCAATTTTGAAAAAAGCACCGCCACCAATCATGGTGCCCATGACAGTGGCTAGAGCGGCGAAAAAGTTGAGTTGTCTTTTCATATTTTTACCTTACTTAAATTGAATGATAAAAGTAATTATATGCTTTGATAGACAAAATTAAAAGATGATGATTTGAAAATTAAAAAAACTTTTTCTGAAAGCGTTACGCAGTATTTGCTAATTTATATTTACATAACCCATTTGATCGGGTAAAATAAACATGACTATCGGATAGTTATTACTAATGATTATTAAGTAAGCTAAACCTGTTTGTCACACAATTTAGG
>NZ_KQ033871.1:1453919-1486602 GCF_000967195.1 Lactobacillus kullabergensis | reverse complement strand
AAAAAACCTATTAACAGCTTACCACATGGATAAGTCATCAACAGGATAAATTATAGAGCCACAATTTAAATCATCAATTTGGTTCTTGTGTGCAAGCAGGTTTTTATTTTTTATTGAAAGGAGGAGAATTGAGTGTTTATTAAGCGTGGGATCAACAATAATGTTTCTTTTGTAGTCGATGACAAAGGTAAAGAATTAATTGTTACAGGAAGAGGAATAGCTTTCGGAAAACATGTTGGCGATGAAGTTGATGAAAGCAAAATAGAATATTATTTTCCAGTATTACCTCAAGAGATCTCCTCAGCTATGGCAAAATTGTTGGTTAATATACCAATTGAATATTATGCAATTGCTAATGACATAGTTGACAAGGCAAAATCAAAGTTAAAACAGGAGTTAAATCAAAGTCTAATCGTAGCTTTAACTGATCATATTTACAGAGCAGTTGAGCAGGCTAAAAAGGGCATAAAAATTTCGAATCCATTGATTTTAGATATAAAAAGGATTTACCCTCAAGAGTTTGAAGTTGGTCTTTTTGGCATCAAATTAATTCGTAATATGACTGGTTGCATTTTGGCTGAAGACGAAGCAGCCACAATTGCTTTACATGTAGTGAACAGTGAGTTGGAAAATAAGGGAGATTTTAATGGTTATCGTGTAGTTGAGATAGTTCATTGGGTTACGAATTACGTTTTTGATTATTTTAAGATCGATTTTGCTGAGAAAGCAGATCCACTGTATTATCAGCGCTTTGATACTCATGTTCGTTTTTTTGCTCAAAGAATTTTAGATAATGATTATAAAGAAAATGACGTTAATTCTTCTCTGCTAGTTGTTTTGTCTGATAAACAATATCAAAGGGAAAAAGATTGTGTGAACAGTCTCAGTGCTGACTTTGCTCAAAAATTTGACATCACCATTTATCAGGAAGAACGCGCCTATTTAGTACTTCATATTCACAATATGTTGAAAAACATAATCTCAAAGGAGAAATAAAAATGGGAAAATATACCTCATTGAGTAAATTTATAGTAAAAAATGTGGGTGGAAAGGACAATGTGGTCTCTTTAATTCACTGTTTTACCCGATTACGCTTTGTTTTAAAAGATGAAAGCAAGGCAAATACAGAGGCCCTTAAAGGAAACGAAGAAATAGTTGACGTGATCCAGGCTAACGGGCAATATCAAATAGTGATTGGCATGCACGTAGAATCAGTTTTTGACGAGATTAATAGCCTCTACCACTTTAGCGGAGGAGAAGCTGTAACTGACGAAGAGGCCCTGAAGGAAGATGCGAACCTAATTGATAAAAAACAATCATTATGGGATAAAGCAGTAGACCTTTTATCTGGTATCTTTGTCCCAATTTTGGGAGTTTTATGTGCAAGCGGTATGGTTAAAGGACTGCTGGCAATTTTGACCACAGCGGGTGTCTTAAAGAATACAGATGGCACATATATTATCTTGTATGCTATTGGTGACGCATTATTTTATTTCTTCCCAGTATTTTTAGCAGTTACGGCTGGTAAAAAATTTCATGTTGATCAAATGACCTCGCTTGTTATTGGTACGGCAATTATTTATCCTACTTTGATACAGGCAATGTCAGGCAAAGCTGCAGCAACAGTTTTGTCGGGTACGATTTTTCAAACTAAGGCTTATTTAACTTTCTTACATATAC
The DNA here is from genome assembly GCF_000967195.1 of Lactobacillus kullabergensis. GTDB lineage: Bacteria > Bacillota > Bacilli > Lactobacillales > Lactobacillaceae > Lactobacillus > Lactobacillus kullabergensis. The sequence continues at coordinate 1,484,922 of NZ_KQ033871.1, read as the reverse complement.
CTGTTTTGTTAAATAACTATACTTCGACTGTCATTCCTATTATCCTTGCAGTTTGGGCAGCATCTTATGTCCAACGTTTTGCTAAAAAAATCAGTCCGGCATCCGTTGCGAATTTTCTTGTACCATTAATAACCATATTGGTGATTGTGCCACTAACTTTATTAGTAGTTGGTCCAGTATCAATTTGGTTGTCAGATATTATTGCTTGGATTGTAAAAGAGTTATATAAACTTAGTCCAATCTTATTAGGTGCCTTTATTGGAGGAATGTGGCAAATATTAGTAATCTTTGGTGTACACAATGCCATTATTCCAATAGTACTCAATAATTTAGCAACACAAAAATTTGATGTTATTTTTGCCGCCAATATAGCCTGTCCTTTTACTCAGCTTGCAGCACTTTGTGCACTGGCTTTGATCCTTAAAGATACTAAGCAAAAGCGCAATACTATTGCTTCAATTTTCCCAGCAATTTTTGGTATTACAGAGCCGGCAATTTATGGTGTTACTTTGCCACTAAAGAAACCATTTTTCATAAGTTGTATTTCTTCAGCTATTGGTGGTATTTTAGCAATGTTAATGGGAGTTAAATTTTATCAAATGGGTGGACAAGGTATATTTGCTTTCCCTTGCTTCCTTTCTCCTAATGCTACTAATTTTTCCGGTATTATTAGTGCAGTGATAGTAGTATTAATTTCCATGGCAATTTCATTTTGCCTAACTCTCATTTTTTGCAAACCAAAAAAGCAAACAAATAATATTTAAGAAAAGGAGCATTGCAAATGACCGAAATAAATTTAAAGGGCAATCCATTCTACTTGAAAGATGAGCAGATTGATAATATTAAACTGCTCATGTCTAAGATGACAGTCAGAGAAAAAGTGGGCCAATTATTTTGCTTATTGGGCAATTATTCAACCGAACAAGAAATAAAAGAGGTTATTGAGAACTATCGGCCTGGTGGCATGATGTTTCGTCCGCAAAAGAGTTTCAGCATTCAGGCTTTGCAGCGTTATATTCAGGAGGTTTCCCCAATACCGCTATTGCTTGGCGCCAACCTTGAATCTGGTGGAGACGGCATAGGTACTGATGGGACCTTTTACGGCAGACAAATTGAAGTAGCGGCTTCTAATGATAAAAAGAACGCATACCGCTTAGGATTAATTTCTGCTCGTGAAGGTGGCGCTGTGGGATGTAATTGGTCATTTGCTCCTGTAGTAGATTTCAACAAAAATTTTGCTAACCCAATCATAAATGTTAGAACCTACGGTGATAATCCTGATACTGTCATATCAATGGCCCAGGAATATATGAAAGCATGCCAAAGTTCAGGTATGGCAGTCGCAATTAAGCATTTCCCAGGAGATGGTGTTGATGATCGCGACCAGCATCTTCTGACATCAGTTAACTCACTAAGCGTTTCTGACTGGGATAAAACATATGGCAAAATTTACCAGGCTATGATTGATAATGGAGCACTGACATTGATGGCCGGTCACATTTATCAACCTGCTTATACCAGATACTTTAATCCAGATGTGAAAGATGAAGATATTTATCCTGGTTCTCTATCATACGAATTGCTTCATGATTTATTAAGAGAGAAACTAGGATTTAATGGTTTGATTTCAAGTGATGCTACTAACATGGCCGGTTTTAGTTCACAAGGAAAAAGAGCAGAGCTGTTGCCTCAAGCAATTAATGCTGGTTGTGACATGCTTTTATTTACCAGAGACTTGGAAGAAGATTTTAATTTTGTACTTGATGCAGTGAACGAGGGCGTAATATCAACAGACAGATTGAATGACGCTGTTACTAGAGTATTAGCTACAAAAGAAGCATTGCACTTATTTTTAAAGCAAAGAAATAATACTTTGGTTCCTGAAAAAGAGGCTTTAAAAGTTTTAAAATGTCCAGAACATGTTAAATGGGCTAAAGAATTAGCAGATGAGTCAATTACTTTAGTTAAAGATAAGCAAGATGTTCTACCTTTAACATTGCAGAAAAACAAGAAGATTCTGGTTTTCGTTATAGGTGATGTTGTCAGTGCTAGTGGCAAACCTCCTGTTTCAAGTATTTTTATATCAAAACTGAAAGATGAAGGATTTAATGTAACTGTGTTTGATCCTGAAAATGAAGATTTAAAGAATTTAATGGTTAATGGATCAGTCAGAGAACTAAAAGCCAGGTTTGATACTGTAATATATTTTGCTAATGTTAAAACAGCCAGCAATCAAACAACCGTCAGGTTAAATTGGCTTAAGCCAATGGGCTATAACGTTCCTTGGTTTGTACATGAAATCCCTACTATTTTTATTTCAATCGCTAATCCATATCACTTGCAGGATGTTCCAATGGTAAAAACTTATATCAATGCTTATACCGCAAATGAATATGTTCCAGCAATTTTAGTAGATAAGTTGCTAGGCAAATCTCCATTTAAAGGTAAGAGTCCAGTTAATGCATTCTGCACTTATTGGGATACACATATCTAGGGAGGGAAATATGCTTAATTTTTTCAAGAGAAATGAAACTATTTATTCCCCATGTTCAGGTCTTTTTAAAACAATTGATGAAGTTAATGATGAATTGTTTGCTTCTAAAAAAATGGGTGATGGTTTTGCGGTAGTACCTTCAGATACGGAGATTTATTCTCCAATTACGGGGGTGATAACCATGCTGGCTCCAAGCAAACATGCTATTGGCATTGAAAGTAAAAATGGAACAGAAATAATGATTCACATGGGTATTGACACCGTTGAGCTTAACGGAACCCCTTTTAACATTAAAATAAAGAAGGGTGATAAGGTCAAAAGGGGACAGTTAATTGCCAATTTCGATTATAAGCAGGCAAAAGATGCAGGCAAGGAAACCGATGTAATTGTGATCATTTTAAATATCAAGAATATTGATTTGGATCAAACTAGTATGAGTCAGGTTAATTCACAAACAGAGATTGGATCTTTACCTAAATAAATATTTTAGGAGATATACATTAATAAAATTAATAACACATTTGAGGGTAATTTCAAATGTGTTATTATTTTTGGTAGAAGTAGGTTATTTGAAAATTATGCTAATTAAGAGGTTTTAAAGTTTAAATGAATAAAGTTACAGTTATTGGCAGTATTAATTTAGATACTAATTTACGCGTTAAACAAATGGCCAGACCAGGTGAAACTATTCATGCGTCAGAACATTATTCAGCCGCGGGTGGAAAAGGCGCAAATCAAGCAGTTGCTGCGGCAAGGTCAGGATGTGAAGTTAGCTTTATCGGTGGTGTAGGTGATGATGCACCGGGAAAAGAGATGCTGGGCTCACTTAAGAGAGAAGGCATTAATACCCAAGGTATTATCACAGCTAAAAAAGAATCAACCGGACAAGCATTTATTACAGTAGATGATAATGGTCAGAATTCAATTACTATTTATGCAGGTGCAAATTATGCTTTTGGACCAGCTGAAGTTGAGCAGAATCAGGATTTGATTAAAGATTCTGACTTTCTTATCGCACAATTTGAGACCCCACTTGCAGCAACAATTAAAGGTTTCGAAATCGCTCATGAGGCGGGGGTAAAAACAATTTTGAATCCAGCTCCTGGAATGGCTAAAATCCCTGCTGACTTGTTAAAGCTTACTGATATCATTACCCCAAATGAAACAGAAGCTGAAACCATCACTGGAATTAAGGTGACTGATGAAAAAACTGCGCAAATGGCTGCTTCTAAGCTTCATGATCAGGGCGTAAAAACGGTTATTATTACAATCGGTGCTAAAGGAGCATTTTACGACTATCAAAATCAAAGAGAACTGGTCCCAGCTTTTAAAGTCAAGGCTGTTGATACTACAGCAGCTGGCGATACTTTTATTGGCGCAATGACCAGTATATTGCAGCCAGATTTGTCTAACTTAAAAGATGCAGTTCTTTTTGCTAATAAAGCTTCATCAATTACTGTGCAAAAATATGGTGCTCAGCCCTCAATTCCTTATGCAAAAGATATTAAAGTTGGTAAATGACGACCTGATTTTTAATTTTAGTTTCAGAAATTAAGATTGCTTTATTTAGTATAGCGAAAACATCTTTTTAAACCCTATCTTTAGTATAATAAAAGAGTAATTGAGAGTTTGCTGAGATGTTTCAACAGTTTTAAAAAGAAAGGCACTTAATTATGACAACAAAAATAGGTATTATCGGTGATGGTCATGTTGGCTGTACGGTTGCACATGAATTAATTATTTCAGATTTAGCAGATGACTTAGTAATGATTGATGTTAATGAGGGCAAGGTTAACGCTGATGCAATTGACTTTGAAGATGCAATGGCCAATTTGCCATATCATACCAACATCATTGTTAATGATTATGATGCACTAAAAGACGCTGACATTGTCATTAGTACATTAGGGAAAATATCATTAGAAACAAAGGGTGATCGGTTCCAAGAACTTGAATATAATAAAAAGCAATTAAGCCCGATTACAGAATCTATCAAAAATAGTGGTTTTAACGGTATTCTGATTGTTATTTCCAACCCAGTAGATGCAATAACCAGTCTTTATCAGCAATTAACTGGTTTACCCAAAGAACATGTTTTGGGCACTGGTACTTTACTTGATACAGCAAGAATGAAAAAAGTTGTTGCTAAAAAGTTTAATGTTGATCCTCGTTCTGTGAGTGGTTTTGCATTGGGTGAACATGGCGATACTCAGTTTACAGCCTGGTCAACAGTAAAAGTATTTGAACAGCCATTAACTGAATTGGCTAAAAATGAATCATGGCAGCCAAGTGACTTAGAAGATGAAATCAAATTTGGTGGTCAAAATGTGTTTATGGGCAAGCATTACACTAATTATGGGGTTTCGGCTGCTGCGGTGAGAATAGTGCGGGCCGTTTTAACAGATTCACGGACAGAATTACCAGTATCAAGTTACCAAGAAAAGTATGGTACTTACATGTCTTATCCTGCAATTGTTGGTCGAAATGGCATAGTTCACAAAATTAATTTACAGCTAACTCCAGCTGAAGAAAAATTGTTGGAAAAATCTGCTGCAGCAATTAAAGAAAAGTCACAGTCTTAAGAAGATTAAATAAATAGACCAAACGCGCTTAATCAAGCGCGTTTTTTATTAGCCCAAAGATAGAAAATGAGAGTAATATTAAGCAAAGTTATTGACAAAAAGTAAGTAAAAGCATAGCATAAGAAGCACTGATAGATGTTTTAGAAAGAAGTGCAGTTAATGAAACAAATGCAAAGACTGGAAAAGAAATGTATTTCATTAGATCATTTGCAAAATAATTGTTTCTTTTAGTATTCGCACTCAAATTTAAAACAATAAGTATTTAGGACCTGCGAATAAAGTATCCGCAGGCCTTTTGTTTTGTTAGAACTACTGTGACAAATAATGAGACTTCTGAGTCCATTTAAGTACTGCAGGGGGAGGTTAAAAATGAGCTGGCAAATTATTAATCAAAGTTTGCCTATTTTTGCAAAAGCTTTTCAACTGACTATCTGGTTGTCTGCTGTTGGCATAATTTTTTCTATTGTAGTGGGAGTTTTCTGCAGTTTAATCCAATATTTTAAAGTACCAATTTTGAGTCAACTAATAACAGCTTATGTAGAGTTAGCAAGAAATACACCTTTATTAATTCAATTGTTTTTCCTATACTATGCTTTTCCAGTTATTGGACTAAAAATGTCAGCCCAAACTTGCGGAATTATTGGTCTGGTATTTCTTGGTGGAGCATATATGGCTGAAGGTTTTACAGGAGGTTTTGCCGGGGTCAGTGCCACTCAGATTGATGATGGTAAAGCTTTAGGGATGAATAATCTGCAATTGGCCCGTTATGTTGTCTTTCCGCAAGGCTTTGCGCTAAGTATGCCTGCCTTAACAGCAAACATTATATTCCTGATTAAAGAGACTTCCATTTTTTCAGTAATTGCTATTCCTGAATTAACTAATACAGCTCTAGACCTAATTGGAATGTATTACCGGACAAATGAGTATCTGCTAATTTTGGTGATTGCCTACGCAATTATTTTAATTCCAATTATTTTACTGTTAACTTATTTAGAAAGGAAGGTACGCTATGGCACATTCGGCGATTAATGTTTTCTTTAGCGGCAATAACTTTAGCAGAATTTTACAAGGCTTGTGGACTTCTGTTTGGATTGCAGGTGTTAGTTTGGTTATTGGTCTTGTTTTAGGTACATTCCTAGGCGTATTGCGCACCTTACCCAATAAAATAATTCGGTTTATTTTGCGGCTATATCTGGAATTTTTCAGGATAGTTCCCACCATCGTACTATTATTTTTGTTCTACTATATTTTACCGCGCAGTTTTCACATCAATTGGCCTGCCAGTTGGATGGCAGTTTTGGCCTTTGCCCTATGGGTTGCTGCTGAGTTTAGTGATATCGTTCGTGGAGCAATAGAATCAGTTCCTATTGCTCAAAAAGAATCAGGCTTGGCTTTGGGCTTAAGCAAAGTGCAGCTTTTTCGTTACGTTTTATTGCCCCAAGCCGTGCAGCTGGAGTTACCAGCAACTATTAATCTGGCTACAAGAGTAATTAAGACTACCTCTTTATTAATGATGATCAGCATTATGGATGTCATCGCGATTGGACAACAGATTATTGAAGCTAATAATCAAAAATATCCGACAGCTGTATTTTGGATTTACGGTCTGATTTTCTTTTTATATTTCATAATAGATTATCCGTTATCAGTATGGTCTAAACGGCTAGCAGCAAAGCAGGACAGGTGAGATAAATGACAAAAGAAGTTTTACGCGTTGAACATCTAAACAAGTTTTATGGTGATTGGCAAGCTTTACATGATATTAGTTTTACTCTGCATCAAGGTGAAGTTTTGACATTATTAGGTCCTTCCGGTTCTGGTAAAAGTACTTTAATTAGGTGCTTAAACGGCTTGGAAGATTTTAAAAGTGGCTCGCTCTATTTTAAAGGACAAAAGATTGAAACCGATGCTAAAAATTGGCAGGCTTTACGTCAAAAAATTGGCATGGTTTTTCAAAGTTATGATTTGTTCCCTAACTTTACCGTTCTTGAAAACATTTTGCTGGCACCGGTAAAAGTGCAAAAAAGACCTGAAGAAGAAGTCAAAAAAGAGGCTCTGCAGCTGTTAAAACGAGTAGGATTGGGAAAATACGTTGATACTTATCCTCGAGAATTGTCTGGTGGACAAAAACAAAGAATTGCTATCGTCAGAGCGTTGGCCATGCACCCCGAAGTAATGCTGTTTGATGAGGTTACCGCTTCTCTTGATCCAGAAATGGTTCGAGGTGTTTTACAGATTATGACTGATTTATCACATGTTGATCACATGACAATGATTATCGTAACCCACGAAATGAACTTTGCACGCCAAATAGCAGATCAGGTTTTATTTCTAGAAGAGGGCAAAATTTTGGAAAATACACCTGGTAAAGAGTTTTTTGAACATCCCCAAACAGATCGTGCTCGTGATTTCTTGACTAGTATGGACTTTTAAGGAGTAAATAATGAAGAAAAATAAAAGCAGAAATATTATTATTGGTGTTTTAGTAGTTTTAATTATTGCAGTTGCCGCATTTTTTGGTATCAAGTCATCAAAAAATAATAGCAGTAATGCCAATGAAAGCAGCGTGACTGCGATTAAAAAGCGTGGCGTTTTGCGAGTTGCCGTGTTTGGTGATTTGCCTCCTTATGGTTGGGTTGATGATCATGGTAACCGTCTTGGTTATGATGTTCGTCTTGCACGGCAAATGGCTAAGGATTTGGGTGTTAAGGTGAAATTTATCCAAGTTAATGCGAATAATCGCGTAGATACTCTTAATTCAAATAAAGCTGATATCGTTTTAGCTAACTTTACTGAAACACCTGAGCGTAAACAAGTTGTTGACTTTGCCAAGCCATACATGAAGGTATCAGTTGGAGTTATTTCTCCTAAGAATGCACCAATTACAAGCGCTTCTCAACTAAAGGGTAAAAACTTGATTGTCAACAAGAGTACAACAGCAGAAAATTACTTTACCAAAAAGGATGGGGTTGATTTACTGAAATTTGATTCCAAAACGCAGCAGTTTAATGCTTTTAAAAATAAACGCGCTGCTGCTTTAGCAGATGACAATTCATATCTTTATGCTTGGGTAAAGAAGAATCCTAATTACACTGTTGGAATTAAGAACATCGGACCTAATCAATTCATTTCTCCTGCGGTCAAAAAGGGCAATAAGTCACTTTTAAATTGGACGAATAAAGAAATTACTAAATTAGCAAATAAAAAATTCTTTATTGCTGATTATAATAAGGAATTAAAACCATACTTTGGCAAAGAAGTTAAGCCGAGCGACATTGTTTTAAATTGATGCAGCTGCTATAATAAATAAGTCTTGAATTTTGCCTTTAAAGATGATAAGGTAGTAAACGTTAATCGATTAATCTATGACTTGAAATAGGAGTCATGGCAAAGGAGTAATAAATATGAAACAAGATATTCATCCAGATTACCAACAAGTAGTCTTTATGGATTCAGCAACTGGTGCTAAATTTGTTGCTGGTTCAACATTGAAGCCAAAAGAAACAGTGGATTATGAAGGTAAAACTTACCCACTAGTTCGTGTTGAAATCACTTCAGATTCTCACCCATTTTACACTGGCAAGCAAAAGTTTGCTCAGGCCGATGGTCGAATCGAAAAGTTCAACAAGAAGTATGGCATGAACAACAAGTAATATCTTCAATCTGGTGGAAGGCAGTCCCATTGGGGCTGCTTTTTTATGTAAAGCACAATTGTTATACTACCTAAATTAGGAGTATAATTATTACTTTAGCAAAAAACTCTTTTCGGCTAGGAGATAAAAAGATGAAAATGCAACTGGCAGAAATAGCCAAAGCAATAAATTCAAAGTGTGAAGGCAATGATCAGACCGTTATTACTTCTGTTGCCTTCGATTCTAGAAAAATCGCTGCAGGCGGCTTATTTGTACCACTAAAAGGCGATAGAGATGGTCATGATTTTATCAATAGTGCAATTAGCAACGGAGCAAGTGCTACATTGTGGCAAAAGGATCATCCTAATAAACCTGATAGTATTGCAGTTTTAGAAGTTGATGATCCGTTAACTAGTATGCAGGAACTGGCTCAGTACTACTTAAATAAGGTTAACCCTACTGTTGTGGGTATTACCGGATCAAATGGTAAAACCACTACTAAAGATATGACAGCAGCAGTTTTAGCGAAGAGATTTAATGTTCATAAAACTGATGCTAACTTCAATAATGAAATTGGCGTGCCCATGACTATTTTAGACATGAAACCAAATACAGAAATCTTGGTTTTAGAAATGGGTATGGATCATGCGGGACAATTACATAAACTGAGTGAATTGACTCATCCAGACGTTACAGTTATCACTATGATTGGCGAAGCGCACATTGAATTTTTAGGTTCACGTGCGGGAATTGCCGATGCCAAAATGGAAATTACCGATTTTTTACGTGAAGATGGCGAACTAATATATAATGGTGATGAACCACTTCTGCGTGAAAGAGCTAATAAAATAACACAGGCAAAAGTTACATTTGGTTTTGCAAAAAATGATACAGTTTATGCAACGGGCTATCGCAGCTACAAACATCATGCTACATTTACGATTAATAACTCTGATCATAAATTTACTATTCCCATGATTGGCAAACACAACGTTTCTAACGCGCTTTCTGCTCTTTGTGTCGGCAGGCACTTTGGTGAAAGTGATGAAGAAATCGCTACAGCTTTGGAAAAATTTACTCCAACGGCTGACAGAATGGAATGGGAAAAAGGTGATGTTGGAGAAGACATCATGAGCGATGTTTATAACTCTAATCCTACTGCCGTCCGTGCTGTGATAACCAGTTTTGGTCAGATTCAGGTTCCTGCAGGTAGTCGGCGAATCGCTGTTCTGGGTGATATGTTAGAATTAGGAAACAGATCAGCTGCTCTTCATGCTGGTCTGGCGGATTGTCTCGACCCTCAGGTAATTAATGAAGTTTATTTATTTGGTACAGAGATGGCGCATTTGGCAGCTGCGCTTAAGGAAAGTTATCAGCCTAAAAACTTGCATTATTACCCACAAGATCAGATGCAACGATTGATTGCAGATTTAAAAAATGATATTAAGCCGAACGATATTGTGGTTTTGAAGGGTTCGCATGGGATGCACCTGGAAAAAGTAGTAGAACGGCTTAGATAAGGAGAATTTTGTGAAATTTTCAGAATTAGGATTAAAAGATGAGCTGTTAAAGGCAATTAAGCGTTCAGGCTTTGAGGAAGCTACGCCAATTCAGGAACAAACTATTCCTTTAGCTTTAGCTGGCAAAGATGTAATTGGACAGGCTCAAACAGGTACCGGTAAGACGGCAGCTTTTGCTTTACCGATCTTGCAAAATTTAGATAAGCACAATAAAGTAATTCAGGCACTAATTATTGAACCGACTCGTGAACTAGCTATTCAAACACAAGAAGAGCTTTTCAGACTTGGTCGTGACGAGAATGCACGGGTACAGGTTGTCTATGGTGGTGCTGATATTGGTCGTCAAATTCGTTCTCTTAAAAATCATGTACCAGCAATTTTGGTAGGTACACCGGGACGTTTACTTGATCATTTAAAACGTAAAACGATTGATTTGGAAAATGTTAATACCATTGTTTTAGATGAAGCTGATGAAATGTTAGACATGGGTTTCATCCAAGACATTGAAAGTATTTTGAGTTACGTTAAAAATCGTAAACAAACTTTATTATTTAGTGCCACAATGCCTAAGCCAATTTTGAACATTAGTGAAAAGTTCATGAATAACCCAGAGATTGTGCGCATTAAGACTAAAGAATTAACTGCCGACTTAATCGACCAGTACTTTGTACGGGCAAAGGATTCAGAAAAATTTGACATTATGTGCCGCTTGATTGATGTTGAGAGTCCCGATTTGGCAGTGGTATTTGTTAGAACTAAACGGCGCGTTGACGAGGTTACCAGGGGACTTCAGGCACGGGGATATAATGCCGCGGGGATTCATGGCGATCTCTCTCAGGCGCGGAGACTTACTGTATTAAAGAGGTTCCGTGCTGGTAAACTAGATATTTTAGTGGCAACAGATGTTGCTGCCCGTGGTTTGGATATTTCCGGTGTAACTCATGTATACAATTACGATATCCCCCAAGACCCTGATTCTTATGTTCACCGCATTGGTCGTACTGGTCGTGCTGGTCAAAATGGTAGTTCCATCACTTTTGTTACGCCAAATGAAATTGGTTATATGCGCACAATAGAGCAATTAACCAAGAAAAAGATGACCCCTTTGCGTCCGCCATCTGATGATCAGGCTTTAAGGGGCCAACTTAAAGTGGCTAAATCTAAGATTGAAGACATAATGAAAGATGATCTATCTAAATATACTGATGATGCCAACGAATTATTAGAAAATTATTCAGCAGTTGATTTGGTATCTGCCTTTTTGAAGAATTTGTCCAAAGACTCTGCAAATGTTGAAGTCAAAATTAGTTCTGAAAAACCATTGCCGTATAAGGGTAATGGTCGTGGTGGCCGCGGTCGCTATAGTCATGGCAGAAATAGTCGTGGGGGCTATCGCGGTGACCGTAACCGTAGCCGTGGCAATTATCGTGGAGGACATTCTCGCCGTTCTGGTAATGGCAAAAACTTCGTTATTAAAAATAAAAAAGGTTAACATTTTTACTAAAAAAGAGTTGTGGCAATTTACAACTCTTTTTTAGTATTATATTTTTGATATTAAGAGGAAAACTAAATGATCGTTGGAGTCGGTATTGATGCTGTTGAAGTTGAACGTGTAGAAAAAATTATTGCTAAAGGAGATAATTTTGCTCGTAAAGTATTAACTCCTAAGGAGTTTGAGCAGTACCAAAAACTCTCAGGCAGACGTAAGGCTGAATATTTGGGAGGTCGCTTTTCTATCAAGGAATCCTTTGTCAAAGCTATCGGAACAGGTTTCGGCAAAGGTATTGGCTTGCAAGATATAGAAACATTGTGGGATGAATTAGGGCATCCCGTCACGACATCGACTAAATTTAACGGCAAGATTTTCCCCAGTATTACTCATGATCGGCATGAAATAGTTACATTAATTGTTTTGGAGAAATAAACATGGTTCCTGGAATTCACAGACCTGCAGCAGTATATATTGATTTAGCTGCAATCAGACAAAATATTAAAGAAGAAATTAAACATTTAAGACCTGATCAAAAGCTGTTTGCTGTAGTTAAAGCAAATGCATACGGTCATGGTGCAGTACGAGTTGCTCAAGAAGCAGTTAAAGTTGGTGTCAGTGGTTTTTGCGTTGCTATTTTAGACGAAGCGTTAGAACTAAGGCGTTCTGGAATAGTCCAGCCAATTTTAGTTTTGGGCGTGACTCCTGAAAAGTACGCTTCGCTAGCAGCTGTCAATGGTATTTCTTTGACAGTTCCGAATTTAAAATGGCTGCAAGGAGCTGAACCAGAACTAAGTCAGAACCACCTGCAATTAAAAATTCACTTAGCGGTGGATTCTGGCATGGGTCGCATTGGCTTTAGCGAAGATGAAGAGTTTATTGCTGCAAACGATTTTTTGCTGAATAATCCGAATTTTAACGTTGAAGGAATGTTTACCCATTTTGCTTCTGCAGACAGCAGTGATGATACCTACTTTCAGAGCCAAGTTGACCGATTTGATCATTTTAAAAGTTTGTTGAAATTAAAGCCAAGATGGATTCACGTTGATAACACTGCAGCCAGTGTGTTTGATAAGAAGGTTCACAGTGATTTGGTGCGTTTTGGTATTGGCATTTATGGCTTAAATCCTTCATCAAATCCAGTAAGTCCTGATTTAGAGACCGTAATTAAATTAAAACCGGCATTGTCCTTTGTTAGTGAGCTGGTGCAGGTTCATACCATTCATAAGGGACAGGGAGTGGGTTATGGTTCTACATACATTGCTGATAAAGATCAAATTATTGGTACGGTACCAGTTGGATATGCTGATGGCTTTATTCGTAAATTTCAGGGTTTCAAACTTAAGGTGGGTTCTGAGTATTGTCCCATAGTTGGTCGAGTGTGCATGGATCAATTGATGGTGCAATTGCCTTATGAAAAGCCAGTAGGAACAAAAGTAGTTTTGATTTCAAATGACCCAGATGCACCAAACAGTATCAAAAAAGCAGCAGATTATGTTGACACTATTCATTATGAAGTTGCCTGTTTACTGGATGATCGTTTACCGCGGAAATACTATAATTAATAACAGGTAAGCAAAAAGCACATCAAGCTGATGTGCTTTTTATAATGATGATATTTAATTGTTATCTTCTTGATTGATATAAACACCAGGATTTTCATCGCTCATCAGTGTCATTCCAGCTTGAAGATCCTCAATTTCAGCAACTACATAACTTTTACGTTCAAGCCGCCTAACAATTTCTTTTAAGGTATCTTCAGTAAGTCCTGCCGGTAATGTAAACAAGATACGTCTCACAGCATTGTTTGTTTCACCGGCTGTAGATGCGTCAAGACTCATTACACCAGCTATGGCACAAAACTTACTGATGATTTTAGTCATCTTTGCCAGATTTCCTTGTGAATCATCAGTTAAAACAGTAAGTACGTAGGAGCCTGTTTTTATGTTCCAAGCCTCTGATAACATACCAAGTAATTTCGAGTGAGTTAGAATGCCATAAAATTTATTTTCTTCATCTAAAACCGAAATGTAAGGTAAATCCTTAATTGTGAAGAAAACTTTAAAAAATGGTGAATTAACCTTGATAGTTTTCGTAGCATTTTTTAATAAATACGTAACTGGCAGGCTCATGTCCTTACCTTGAGATTTATGGCGGTAAATGTGCATTTTATAAATATTACCGCGGAAAATAGTGCCGGTATCATCTAAAATCGGTACACATCTAAACCCAGAATCCTCCAGAATTTTTAATGCTTCTTCAAGCGTAGCGTGTTCGTTAACTGTAGTTAAATAATCTTTTTTTCTAACTAAAGATTTGATAAGCATGAAACTGCCTCCGTTGTAAAAATAATCCCAACAATTATATCATAAACAAATCAGGGATTAAATAAATATGAAAGGAAAATAACTATTCAGATAGATTTTAGCACTTGCGGAACAATTTAAAAAGCTAAATTAGTTAATGAAATCAAAGTGTAATAGTCTTTGAAAAAATTAAATCTGTTGATTGTGCTATCATTATTACGATAAAAAATAAGGGGAAATTAGATGAAAATTATAGCAGGACTAGGCAATCCAGGTAAAAAATATAATGGAACAAAACATAACACCGGTTTTATGGCCTTAGACCATTATTTACAAGAAAATAACTTAAGCCTTGAAAGAGAAAAGTTCGAAGGAAAGTATACGAAGCAAAAGATCGCTGGCGCTGATGTTATCTTGCTGGAACCACAAACTTTTATGAATGATTCAGGAAGATCTGTTGCGCAATTTGCCCGCTTTTTTAAAGTAGATCCACAGGATATTTTGATTATTCATGATGATATGGACATGCCTTTAGGGAAAATCCGCATCCGTGCAAATGGCAAATCTGGGGGTCATAATGGTATTAAAAGTATTATACGTGATCTGGGCACTAACGACTTTAACAGGCTGAAAATTGGTATTAGACATCCAAATAATGTTACAGAAGCCAGCGTCGTTTCATGGGTTTTATCACAATTTAATACTGAGCAAAAAAAGTTGATGGATGAAGCTTTTATGACTGCAAGTAAAGTTATAGCTGACTTTATTGCTGGAAAAAGCTCACAGTATTTAATGAACAAATATAATTAAAGATGCGTTTAACAAATATTATAGAAAAAGATCATGATCTGATAAATTTTATTGCCAATGTTAGCAAAGTAAAAAATTCTTTAATCACCGGAGCAAATGCCGGTGCTTTTGACTTGCTCTTATGCCAAATAGTAAAGACTTTGAGTAAGCCGTTAATTTTGCTGGAGGAAAACGAAAATAAAGCGCAAAAAATTTACACTGAATTAGATGCTCTTATGCCTGAGGAGAGTGTACAAATTTTTCCGGTTGACGCATCAATTGCAACTCAAACTGCTGTCACTTCACCTGACGAATTAAGCAGCCGCATTCAAGCAATTAATTTTTTACTAAGTCAAAAACCGGGCATTGTTGTTGCTACGCCACAAGCATTGCAATACAAGTTGTCTGCTCCGGAAAAATATGAGGCAGCAAGACGCAAATTCGCTCCAGAGAATGAATATGACCTGGCTGAACTGACCAGCTGGCTTGTGCAGGTGGGGTTTCAACGCGAAAATCTGGTCGCTAAACCAGGAGAGTTTGCGTTAAGAGGAGACATTTTAGACGTATACCCTCTTGATAGAGAAAATCCAGTTAGAATTGAATTTTTTGGTGACGAAATTGATACCATTAAGGAATTTGATCTAGCTAGTCAGCGTAGTCAAAAACAAATTGACCAATTAGTTGTAACTGCCGCCCAAGATCGAGTTTTTTCAGCTAATAATTTTAAACAAGCAGCAAAAAAGATAAGAAAAGCTATAGCAGATTCTCCTGCACCTGAAAAAGATGTTAATAATCATTTTGCAGAATCCCTAGATGATTTGGAGAATGGGTCTTTACCACAAAATTATGCTTTTTTGACTGACTTTTTAATAGCTGAACCTAAGAATTTATTAGATTATTTGTCAGATTCTGGCATAGTGATGCTGGATGACTGGCCTTTAATTGAACAGGCTGTTAAGTCTGTAGATGAACAAAACGCCGGTTTTATTGATGATGAATTAAAAACTGGGGCAATGATTCCAGGACAAGAATTGCGCAGTGATTTTCATGAAAATTGGTCGCAAGACCAACATAATCATATCTATTTCTCGTTATTTCAGCGCAGTATTGGCCGTGTAAAACTAGGACAGTTATTTGATTGGCAGACTAGGGAACCTCAGCAATTTTTCAGCCAAATGCCCTTAATCAAGTCTGAAATTGAGTCATATCAGAAAAAAAGGCAGACAGTAATTTTACAAGCTGATAACGACAAAAGAGCTAAACAAATTAGTCAGACAATGGCTGAGTTTGGCATGGATGTCCCTGTTGTACAGTCAAACGATTTAATAGAAAATCAAACTCAAATTACCGTTGGCGGTTTTACCAGTGGCTTTAGTTTACCTAATAATAACCTGGTTTATTTAACTGAGCGAGAACTTTTTAATAAGGTAACTCACCATAGTAGAAGAATCAAAACTATGGAGAATGCTCAAAGACTGCGGAGTTATACTGAATTAAAACCAGGAGATTATGTTGTTCATGTTAATCACGGAATTGGACGCTTTGAAGGAATAAAAACTTTAGAAAATAATGGTGTAAAAAGAGATTATATTACCATTACTTACCAGCATGGTGATCAATTATTTGTTCCAGCAGATCAGCTGAAACTGGTGCAAAAATATGTTGCTTCAGAGGGCAAGAGGCCTCACGTCAATAAACTTGGCGGTAGTGAGTGGGCCAAGACAAAAAGCAGAGTACAATCTAAAGTTGAAGACATAGCCGATGACTTAATTGATTTGTATGCAAAAAGAGAATCAGAAAAGGGATTTGCTTTTTCAAAAGACGATGACCTGCAGCGACAGTTTGAAGATGCTTTTCCTTATGTTGAAACGCCTGATCAGCTGCGCTCAATTAAAGAAATTAAGCACGATATGGAGCAGGAAAAGCCGATGGATCGTTTGCTTGTGGGGGATGTAGGCTTTGGAAAAACAGAAGTTGCTTTAAGAGCAGCGTTTAAGGCAATAGAAGATAACAAGCAAGTGGCTTTTTTAGTACCTACAACAATCTTGGCGCAACAGCATTATGAAACGATTCAGGACAGGTTTAAAAATTTTCCCGTTAATTATGCTGTACTTTCCCGTTTTCAAACCCCTGCTGAAGCTAAAAAGATAACGGAAGGCTTGAAAGAAGGCAAGATTGACTTAGTGGTAGGTACGCACCGTTTGCTTTCAAAAGATGTAAAATTCAAAGATTTAGGCTTGCTCATTGTTGATGAAGAACAAAGATTTGGCGTGAAGCATAAAGAAAGGCTAAAAGAACTGAAAGCAAATATTGATGTTTTAACCTTGACTGCAACGCCAATTCCACGGACTTTGCACATGTCAATGATTGGCGTACGAGACTTGTCAGTCATGGAAACCCCACCATCTAATCGTTATCCTATTCAAACCTACGTGATGGAACAAATACCGAGTGTAATTAAGGAAGCTTGTATGAGGGAAATTGCGCGCGGTGGTCAAGTTTTTTACCTGCATAACCATATCGGTGACATCGATGACGTAGTAACAGAATTAGAGAATCTAATGCCAAGTGCTAGAATTGTTAGTGTCCACGGCCGTATGAGCAAAAATCAAATGGAAGATATATTGTATCGCTTTTTAAACAGAGAATTTGATATTTTAGTTACCACAACAATTATCGAAACTGGCATTGATATGCCTAATGTCAATACTATGTTAATTGAAAATGCAGATCATTATGGCTTAAGTCAGCTGTATCAATTGCGTGGCAGAATCGGACGCAGTGCTCGTTTAGCGTATGCTTATTTTTTATACCAGCCTAATAAAGTTTTAACTGAAGTCGGTGAAAAAAGGTTGGATGCGATTCGCGATTTTACTGAACTGGGTTCTGGTTTTAAAATTGCCATGCGAGATTTAGCAATCCGTGGAGCTGGCAATATGTTAGGAGCACAGCAGCATGGCTTTATTGACAGCGTAGGTTACGATTTGTATTCTCAAATGCTGTCTGATGCAATTAAAAACCGTAAAAGTAAAAAGAAAGTCAAAAAAAGCAATGCTGAAATCAATTTAGGACTCGAAGCATATATTCCTGATGACTACATTAGCGATCAGGAGGAAAAAATAGAGTTTTATAAAAAGATCAAAACGGCTGGTACTGATGATATCGAACAAATTCAAGATGAATTAATTGATCGTTTTGGCAATTATCCTGAGCCAGTTGAAAATCTGCTAGCTGTTTCACAGCTAAAGGCTGAAGCAGATTTGGCTCAAGCACGTAACATAACTAAAGTTAATGATCATGAAGTAAAAGTTGAGTTTGCTAAAGAAGCATCTAGTGAATTGCAGGGACCAAATATTTTCAAAGCTCTAGAACATGTATCATATAAGGTTAAAATCAGTCTCTCTCCAGTTAAGAGACTAGTTGTATTGCTGGAATTACCCGAAAACATAAATCACCGGCAACTATTTGCTAATTTAGTAACATTTATGTCAGCAGTCAGTGATATCATACAAAAATAAGGAGAAAGAAATGAGAATTGATAAATTTTTAAAAGTTTCAAGATTAGTTAAAAGGCGTCCAATAGCTAAAGAAATGGCTGACCAAGGTCGAATCAAGGTAAATGATCATGTAGTTAAGTCCAGCTATGATGTCAAAATTGGAGATATTATTGAAGTTGGATATGGCTCGAAAGAAGTCAAAGCAAAAGTCTGTGCTATTAAAGAAACTACGAAAAAAGCTGAAGCAAGTGAATTATACGAATTGATAAATTAGTTTTTATCTTTAATGACATTTATAAGTGGTCTTGTTATAATTAAAATAGTATTTGTTTTGGTAATAGAGGTCAAAATTATGAACGGTCCACGGATATATAATTCACTTAGTCCGGAAGAGCAGGTTGCTCGTCTGAAACGTAAACAGGAAAAAAGAGCAAAAGAAGTACATCGTGTTAGGCGCAATCGTATTATCGCAGTTTTTGTGGCTATTTTCGCATTTTTAGGCGTGCAAATTGGAGTTACTCATGCTCAAACTGAGCATATTAATAGTCAAGTACAAACTTCTAAAAAGGCTCTTAAAAAAATAAACAATCAAAAGCAAGTTTTAATATCAAAAAGAAACGATTTAAAAGATCCTGATTACGTGGCTAAACTGGTACGGTTCAAGTTTTTGTATTCTAAACCAAACGAAACAATTTACAATTTACCTGAAGGAAAAAATAATAATTAATGAAATACCAAGTTGGACAGAGAGTGACAGGAATTATTAATAACATTAGTGACTTAGGCATTTTTGTTACGCTTTCTCATCATAAGACGGGATTAGTTCATCATAGTGATTTTGGCAATAATTGGTTACGTGAAAAAAGCAATTATCATGTTGGTGAGCAGATAAGAGTAGTGATTATTCATAACTATAAGGGTAAAATTGGTCTCTCCAAAATGAGAGTTAATGATCCTGATTTAATTGATCATACTAATTCTTTTTCCGACACTAAAAAAGAAAAATTTACCATGGTGTTGTCTAAAACAGTATCTGATGCTAAAAAAGAAATAAAAAAATTAGAAAAAGACTTGGTTAGTTATGCAAATTGATAACTTTTTTAAAGAAAATCATTTGCCACTAATCGACAAAACTCTCGTTGTTGCTGTTAGTGGAGGACCAGATTCTTTAGCCCTGCTTGATCTGCTTTATCAAATAAAGAAACAATGTCAATTTAAGTTGATATCAGCTCATTTAGACCATCAGCTCAGGTCAGATTCTTTGGAAGAGGAAAAAGTAATTACTGCATACTGTAAGAATAAAAATATTCAGTTAGTTAATGAAATTTGGCCTCAAAATATACATCCTGTTACCGGGATAGAAGCTGCTGCTAGAAAGTATCGCTACAATTTTTTGGTGAAGGTGATGCAGCAAAATCAGGGTGATTATTTATTAACAGCCCATCATATGGATGACTTGCTTGAGAATATTTTGCTTAAGTTTATACGCTCTGGTTATCCTAGTGAAATGAACAGTTTAAAGCCAATTAGCAAAATTCAAGGTATGACTTTATTAAGACCACTTTTAAGTAAGAAAAAAGAAGACTTATTGTTATACGATCATAAGCGGCAAATATCTTATGTGATTGACAAGACTAACAATGAAGATGATACTTTGCGCAACAAGCTGCGTCACCATGTGATTCCATTGCTCAAAAAGGAAAACAAGCAAGTTGGTCGTAATGCTCTCAGATTTAGCCAACAAGTTAGTTTGTTAACTGCAATAGCAAATAACAGTTTTGCTCAGTTAAAGCAACCGGAACCTTTTTTAGGTATAGCCTACCGTTTAGAAATAAGTGCTTTAGAAGATTTGAGCAACGAAGAAAAAACTGCATTTTGGCAAAACTTTATTTGGCATAAGTGGCATGAACGCGTTAATAAGGATTTAGCCAATTTCACTTTAATTGTTTATCAAGGCTTTTTTTATCTTTTTAATAAATTACCTGCTTTGCCGATAACCCAAAAAGTCAATGTGGGTCAAAAGTTTTCTTTTAATAATCGTAAATTTTTGCTTTCACTTAAATCAGAAGAGTCCCTAAAGTTAATTGGTCAATTTGTTGCAGAAAATAAAAAACAAATTAGGGTAGGTTCAATCAGACCCGGAACAAAATTGTTATTACAAAATGGCAATCATGCAAGGAGTAAGAAAAAATTTGCTCAAAGTAGCATTCCAAATATATTGCGCCCCTATTGCTTAACTATTTATGCTGGTGATAAAGTCGTTTTTATTGAAAGAACATACTCTAATCAAATGGTCAGTTCTAATGAGACAAATTACTTTTTGTATGAAGACATTTAATAAGAAATTTTAAATTATTAGAGCGCAACCTAAATTTGTGATAAACTTTTATTCGTATATCTCTAGAAACTTTGTGGAGGTTTTTTATGAAAAATAACCGGAATCGGCTGTTTTCAAATGGTCTTTTCTATATAGTTGTTTTTCTCTTGTTACTAGGAGGAATCAACTGGGCACTTGGTGGATCAGATAATTCTGGCAGCAGTGAAAATATCAGCTACTCTGAATTTGTCAGTGATTTGCGCAAGGGAAAAGTTAAGAATTTTAACATTCAACCTGCAAATGGTGTTTATACTGTTTCAGGTAGTTATAAGGAAACACAGGAAAGTAAAAGCCAGTCAAAAAACAGTTTTGACTTTTTTAATGGCAATTCAGGCTCAAAAGTATCACGTTTTTCAACTACAATGTTGCAAAACGATTCAAGCGTGTCTAAAGTTCAGGATTTAGCTCAAAAGAGCAGCACTAAGATGACGACTCAAGGGGAGTCACAGTCTGGTAACTGGATTTCCACAATTGTGATGCTGGTGCCAACTATTCTTTTCATTGTGATGCTTTGGATGATGGTCAGTCAAAGCGGCGGTGGCCGAGGCGGTAATGGCGGCATTATGAACTTTGGGCGCTCTCATGTAAAACCTGAGGATCCCAAGAAAAATAAAGTTCGTTTTTCTGATGTTGCTGGTGAAGAAGAAGAGAAACAGGAATTAGTAGAAGTAGTTGAGTTTTTAAAGAACCCAGCTAAATTTACTAAGCTTGGTGCTAAAATTCCTTCGGGTGTTTTACTTGAGGGCCCTCCGGGTACTGGTAAAACGTTGCTTGCTCGTGCCGTAGCGGGCGAAGCGAATGTACCATTCTTCTCAATCTCAGGTTCTGACTTTGTTGAAATGTTTGTCGGTGTTGGTGCCAGTCGTGTACGTGATCTGTTTACCAATGCTAAGAAAAATGCTCCAAGTATTATATTTATTGACGAAATTGATGCCATTGGGCGTAGACGTGGCGGCAATGCCAGTGGCGGTGGCAATGATGAACGTGAACAAACTTTAAACCAGTTGTTAGTTGAGATGGATGGTTTTGAAGGTAACGAAGGCGTAATCGTTATTGCAGCTACTAACCGTTCCGACGTCTTAGATCCGGCTTTACTAAGGCCGGGTAGATTTGACAGAAAAATCTTGGTTGGAACTCCTGATGTTCGCGGTCGTGAAGCTATTTTACGTGTTCATGCCAAAAACATGCCTCTGGCTGATGATGTTGACTTAAAGGAAATTGCTCGCCAGACGCCAGGCTTTGTCGGTGCCGACTTGGCCAACCTACTTAACGAAGCCGCTCTACTTGCGGCAAGACGTAATGGCACAAATATTACTGCTGCTGATTTGGATGAAGCAGAAGATCGCGTTATTGCGGGTCCTGCCAAGAGAAATAGCTTGATTTCTCAAAAAGAAAGGCGTCGAGTTGCCTTCCATGAAGCCGGTCACTCTATTTGCGGGTTAGTTTTAAGTGATTCAAGAACGGTACGTAAAGTAACTATTGTTCCCCATGGCAGAACAGGTGGTTATAACTTGATGTTGCCTAAAGATGACCAGTTCCTGCTAACCAAGAAACAGTTAATGGAACAAATCGTTGGTTTAATGGGTGGCCGTGCCGGTGAAGAAGTGGTAGTTGGTGATCAATCAACAGGTGCTTCTAACGACTTCGAGCAAGCAACACAAATTGCTCATAGTATGGTAGTTAATTACGGAATGACCGACTCATTAGGAATGGTAGAACTGGAAAAAGAAGGCGAAACCAATCCGTATGGCTTTAAACCATATAGTGAAGCAACTTCTGCCAAAATTGATGAAGCAGTTAAGAAGCTACTTGACGAAGCTCACGCTAAAGCAGTTGAGATTGTGAAAAATAATCGCGAAAAACATCGCATTATTGCTGAAGCTCTGCTTAAGTATGAAACTTTAGATGAAAAGCAGATTATGTCTCTTTACACAACTGGAAAGATGCCAGAAAAAACTGAGCAGGAATATCCTAGCGAATCGAAGGCTTCAACTTATGAAGAGGCTAAAGCTGCTGCTGAAAAGAAAGAAAATCATTCTCAGAAAAAGAATATCGTAAATTCTGAAAAAGCACAGGAAGAAAGAGATAACTCTTTAGAATCACCTGCACAAAAGAACGAAGAAGCAGAGGAAAGTAATCCTGAGAATCCAGAAAAGAATGAATTTCCAAAAGAATCAGAGCTAGATAAAGAAGAAAAAGAGCATGAGTTAAATTCTTCAGAATCTAAAAATGAAGATTCTACAGGAAAGCAAAATTCTAATGACACCGATCAGTCACCTAGTGAAAATGATCATCCTCAAGAGTAATATTTAATAGAGCCTACAATTAGGCTCTATTTTTTTAGGAGAATAAAATGAATGATTATTTAGTTAAAGCAATTGATAAATCAAAAAACTTGCGTCTGTTAACAATAACTGCCAAAGGTTTGGTTCAAGAGGCACAAACTCGCCATGACACTTGGTCAGCTTCTTCTGCTGTTCTTGGACGTAGTTTAATAGCAGGAGTTTTACTAGCAGGAGCAGAACTTACCGATAAGGAAGAACTGACTATCAGACTATTAGGCAATGGACCCGTGGGTCCCACGATTGTGACAGCCAAATCAGATTTAACTGTGAAGGGTTATGTTAAAAATCCTCACATTGCATTACCACCAAAAAAGAATGGTCATATTGACGTTAAAAAAGCAGTTGGCGAAGGTTGGCTTGAAGTAACTAAAGACTTGGGCTTAAAGGAACCATATACGGGTCAAGTACCTATTGTTTCCGGTGAAATTGCTGAAGATATTGCCTATTATTTAACAAAATCAGAACAAATACCTTCCGCTGTTGGTTTATCTGTATTTGTTAATCCTAATAATACTATCGGTGAAGCAAGTGGATTCATGCTACAAGCATTGCCTGGTGCAACAGATAGCTTAATTACGAAAACTATTGATCGCATCAACAATTTACCTGCGCTTTCTACGGCATTTTTAGATGGTTTGACTCCTGAAAAATTGGCAGCTATGATTCTAGGCGATGACTGTAAGATTTTAGAAAAAGATGAAGTTGCCTTCAAGTGTGATTGTTCTAAGGAAAAATATGGTAAGATTTTAGCAACAATGAAGAAAAGTCAAATCGAAGCCATGATAAATGAAGATCACGGAGCTGAGCTGACTTGTAGTTTTTGTGGCAATAAATACCACTACACAGAAAATGAATTAAAAACTATTCTGACTAAAATTAAATAATAAGTTATTGTCGTATTAGTGATAAATATGTTTTGATTTATTTTAGTTAGAATTTTGAGAGGAAAGAAAAATGGTTGGGAAATATCTACGACAGGTAATTAATAGAATTGGAATACCAAAAATAGCACTTTTTTGCGTGTTTCTTTTTCTTGCCTATGCCGTGTATTTTGCACAACCGTATTTGATTACTGAATTATTTCAGGCCCATTTAAGCACAAATTGTCAAATATTATTAGTACTCGCCATGGCTGTCTCTTTGATGATGATGCCGTTAATAAATAGTTGTAATAATTCATTTATTCAAGCTGTAAGAAAGTTTTCTAAACAAATTTTATGGGAGTCAGTTGTTAATAAGCCTTTTAGCTACTTTTCTGATAAACCGGTAGGAAAGGTTCAAAGCTACATTAAAGATGTTTCATTTGCATGTCGAGAGTTGGAGCAATCCGGACTTGGAGTTGTAGTGCAAATGTCTGTTATGCTTATTATGTACACAATAATGTTAAGTATACAAAATATCTTTGTGGGTTTTTTATATTTATTTTTCTTTGTTAGTTATATGTTGATTTCGGTGTGGATGGCGCGAAAAAATAGGGATAATGTTGCGGCATCATTAAAAAGTGCTTCAAAAGTCAATGAATATATCATTGATTATTACAGTAACATAGAAACGATTTTAGCAACTAATTCTAAAGACTTTGAAGAACAGAATATGGATAAAATCTTGAATGATGAACAAAAGACTTTTATCAAAGTTCAAAAAATTACTAACGAGGCTTCTCTGTTCCAGCAATTTTTAATTGTGATTTTGGCCTGCATTATTACGGCTTTAGGGCAATTTTTAATTGGCACTAAAGAAAATCAGGCACTCTCTTTGATCCTGATTCTGTTATATTCTATTGTTAATTTGTCTGGTTTTGGCACCCAGTATTTAGCGATTGAAGAATTTCTCAACAGAATTCGTTCTGGTCTGTCGGAACTGGAATACGGGGAAAATGCGACTAAAAATTTGTCAGCTTTTAAGTTTGATCAAAATGCAAAAACAATTGCTTTTAAGCAAATCAGCTATTCCTATAAAAATAAGCAAGACGTTTTCCAAAATTTGGATTTAGAATTTAAAAAAGGAAAAATGACCGCATTAGTAGGACCAAATGGAACTGGTAAAAGTACTATGCTTAAACTCTTGACTGGTTTTTATCAACCACAATCCGGGCAAATTATTTTGCCTTTTGCTAAGCAGCCAGATTTAATGTATTTGCCTCAAAGTACACAATTATTTAACCGCTCAATTATGGCAAATATTTGTTATCCAAATAATAAAGTTGCCGTTAAAGAAGTATTTAAATTGATTGAAGAAGTCAATTTAAATACGTTAATTCATACTGAAAAGGACTTGACGGTCAAAACACCTGGAGATTTTAAAAATAAAATTTCTGGTGGCGAAAAACAAAAAATTTTATTTTTAAGGGCAATCATCTCGAAACCGCAAATATTACTGTTAGATGAATTTACTAGTAATTTAGATGAAAATACTATTGCTATTGTTTACCGAATGATAAAGAAATATTTGCCTAATGTCACAATAATTAGTGTTGTACACCGTTTTGCAGAATTGAAATATTATGATGAAGTTGTTAATCTAAAAAAAGACTAATTTAAGTATCAACCAAATAAAATTATAGTTTTTAGGCTTTTTTAAGATTAAAGATGCGGTCAGTACCAATTTTGCTATAATGAAAGAGATGAATGAAAAGTAAAGGAGAAAATTAAATGCTGAATGTGTATATTGTTCGTCACGGCCAAACAGATACTAATAAAACTTTTGGTATTAACGGGTCAGGAACAAATCTACCACTGAATGAAAAAGGTAAAAAGCAGGCTGAAAACTTAAGAGACAGTTTTGACATTAATAAAATTGATTGTGTATATAGCAGCCCTTTAAAAAGAGCCCGTGAAACTGCAAAAATTTTAAACCATGGCAAGCATGAAATTATTGTTGATGACAGATTATCTGAAATGAATTACGGCAACTGGGATGGTCAAGATGTACATGATATAATTGCTAAATATCCGCAAGTATTTGATGAATTAGGCTATTTTAAAGAAAACTATAGTGATTATTGTTCAGGAGAAACTTACCAACATTTGGCAGATAGATTAATGGATTTCTGGCATGACTTAATCAATAATCACAAAGACGAGTCAGTTTTATTAGTCTTTCACGGAACAGCTTCACGTTCATTGGTTCAGAATGTTTTAGGCATCCCCAAAATAACTTTGGTTGGTGAAATACAAAATGCTGGTGTAATTAATATTTCAGTTGATGAAGCTAGCCAAAAACCGTTTTTGCGTTATTATAATAGAGTTGCACCTGGAAAATTTTTTATCGAAAAGTAATTAAAGATTTATATAGATATCAAGGGTTAACTTTTTGTTACGAAAAGTACCATGAATTTTGCTTATAGAATCCTTTTTGTTAAGATATTATGGTGTTTTGAAAGGGTGATTTAGTGGATAACAGTTGGAAAATTCGTGATATAACTATTCCCAATCGTGTTGTGGTGGCGCCAATGGCTGGAGTGTCAAATTCTGCCTTTAGAATGATTTGTAAGGAATTTGGGGCTGGTTTAGTTGTCTGTGAAATGATCTCAGATCATGGCATTATTTATCGTAATAAGAAAACTATGTCAATGATGAAGGTTAACCCGCAAGAACATCCTATGAGTATTCAAATATTTGGTGGTACTGAAGATACTTTACTTGAAGCAGCACAATATATTGACCAACATACTGCTGCTGATATTATTGATATTAATATGGGATGTCCGGTTCCTAAAGTAACGAAAACAGATGCGGGATCTAAATGGCTGCTTGATTCTAATAAAATTTACCAAATGGTACATAAAGTTGTCCAAAATGTGCAAAAACCAGTTTCTGTCAAAATGCGCATTGGCTGGGATCGCAAGCATATTTTTGCAGTAGAAAATGCTTTAGCTGCTCAGGAAGCCGGTGCCAGCATGATCGCAATGCATGGCAGAACCCGTAAGCAAATGTACATGGGAGAAGCTGATTGGGAAACGTTGCACGATGTAGCTCAAGTGCTTGACATTCCTTTTGTGGCTAACGGTGATATAACGACGCCGGAATTAGCTAAAAAAGCTTTGGATGAGATTGGATCAACTGCAGTTATGATAGGTCGGGCAGCCTTGGGCAATCCCTGGATAGTTAAAAATATGGTGCACTATTTAGAAACCGGTGAGAAACTCAAACCGCAGACTGTCCGTGAAAAGGTTGCTACAGCTAAACACCAATTAAAAGGTTTAGTTGAATTAAAAGGGGAAAAGATTGCAGTTCCTGAATTTCGCCAGCAAGCAGCCTACTATTTAAAGGGAGTTCCCCGTTCTGCACGTACTCGTGCTAAAATAAATGAGGTTTGGACGGCACAAGAAGTTTATAATTTGCTTGACAATTTCGTTGATGATTATGAAAAAAGGCAAAAACAAAGGGCTGTCAGAAGTGAAGTTAATTAATAATGGAGGAAATGTAATTGGCTAAAAATGAAATGAATGACCAATTAATCGTTCGACGCCAAAAATTAGACGAATTAAGAGAAAATGGCATCGAACCTTTTGGAATGAGAAAGTTCGATCGGCAAGACTTAGCGCGGTCTTTGAATGAAAAATATTCTCAAGATGATAAAGACGAGCTAAATAAAGAATTGCCTAAGACCAAAATTGCTGGCAGAATGCTGGCTAAAAGGGGTAAAGGTAAAGTCGGTTTTGCGGATCTCTATGATCGGACAGGCAAAATACAGATTTATGTTCGTAAGGACATTGTCGGTGAAGACAATTATAAGATCTTTAAGAAGTCCGATATTGGTGATTTCTTAGGCATTGACGGTGAAGTTATGAAAACTGATACCGGTGAGTTAACGATTCGCGCAACTCATGTTACCTTTTTATCTAAGGCTTTACGGCCATTGCCTGAAAAATATCATGGTTTAAAAGACGTTGAACAAATATATCGTCAACGTTATCTTGATTTAATTACTAACCGTGAAAGTTACGAGCGTTTTGTAAATCGGACTAAAATTATCCAAGCTATCCGTGATTATTTGAATAGTAAGGACTTTTTGGAAGTTGAAACTCCCGTTCTGCACAATATTCCAGGTGGTGCCGAAGCACGGCCATTTATTACTCATCACAACGCTTTAGATATTGACTTGTACATGAGAATTGCTTTGGAATTACCTTTAAAGCGTCTGATTGTCGGTGATATGGAAAGAGTTTACGAAATTGGTCGGGTATTCAGAAATGAAGGCCTTGATACTCACCATAACCCTGAATTTACTGAACTTGAGACTTACTGTGCTTACTGGGATTTCCATGATGTTATGGATGAAGCAGAAGGAATCATTCGTGCAGCTGCCAAAGTTGTATCAGAAGATGGTAAAGTTACTTATCAGGGTACAAACATTGATTTGGGTAAGCCTTTCCGCCGCGTTCATATGGTAGATATGATTAAAGAGAAGACTGGTGTTGATTTTTGGCAAAAGATGAGCGTTGAAGAAGCTACTAAGATTGCTGAAGACCACGATATTAAGGTTGAAAGTTTCTGGAAAGTGGGTCATATCATCAATGCTTTCTTTGAGAAGTATTGTGAAGAAACAATTGTTGACCCAACATTTGTTTATGGTCATCCAGTTGAAATTTCACCATTGGCTAAGAAAAATGCCGATGATCCACGCTTCACTGATCGTTTTGAAATCTACATCATGGGCGAAGAATATGGTAATGCCTTTTCTGAATTAAATGATCCAGATGACCAGCGTGAACGTTTTGAAGCGCAAATGGCAGAACGTGAAGCCGGAAACGATGAAGCTGATATGATTGATGAAGATTATTTGCGTGCTATGGAGTACGGCATGCCACCAACAGGTGGATTGGGTATCGGAATTGACCGTCTTGTAATGCTTCTGACTGATGCGCCTGCTATTAGGGATGTGTTACTTTTCCCAACTATGCGTCCTGAGAGGGTCGAAGACATTGATCGGGAAGTTAAAGAAGATTTGAAGAAAAAGAGCAAATAATAATTAATCGTTTTGCTAGCACTATAGCAAAGCTAATGACACTACTAAAAAAGAATCCTTCTTTAGGGATTCTTTTTTAGTTTTCCTACAATGTATAACCCATTTTTTCGTTATAGGCAGTTATTTTCGAAAGTAGATTATCTTTAACAGACTGGTTTGAAAAATAAAAATACCAGTTTTGAAGTAATTTGAGCCAGGAACTTAATCGATACCAGCTGATGCGATCATTTTCTGCGAGCTGCTGATAAATTTTTTCGTTATAGCAGTTAATAAACGAATTAAACTCAGCAGTCGGTATTTTACCGAAATGAACGCCTTCAAAACAGGCAAAAGCTAACCGTTGCTCCTCATCATCAATAAACGGTCCTTGCATATTTTGAAAAACCGTTTCAATTATGGCAAAAATATCAGCAGTATTATTTGTTGTAAAATCTGGATGACTTAAAGTAGAGCCTAAAAAGTCGCTACCATGAGCAACGCTGTGAGCCCAGCCTTTATCTTTAACATAACCGCGGAAATCTTTTTCTTCCTTCAAATAGGAAATACTCCAGTTAAAAAGAGTTTTTCGTTCGGTCGCATTTAAAATTGAATGCTTTTTATCGTCATCTAAAATTAGGGAACCCAGTAATGCACTGAATGTTCTGAGAAAAATTAAATCGTTTTCTGGCTGATCGATGCCCTTAAACAGATTTTTTGAATTGATAAAATTGGCAAAAATTTTTGCTTTCTGCTTTGAAGTAAATGAATTTTCAAAAAAGCCACGAGCAAAAAGCGTATAAACAACATCATCACGAAGATGTGGGTCAAGGTTTCCGATATTTTGCAACATATAGTCGATTTGACTATCATCAAAAGTGATTTTACCAGAATCTAAATTAACAAGTTTTTCCAGTTCTTTTTGCAATTCTGTAACCCTCCTTTTTATCTGACAGTGATATGATTTCATATTTGTGTATAACAGAATACTACCTTTTACTAGCAATTATGTTTTAGAAACTCTCAAAAGGCAAGCTTTCCCGTTAAAATACTTATTTTACGGATTTATTTTACTAAAAAAGGTTGCAAAATGAGATTGGTTTGCTATAATGATATTTGTCTTGCGGAAGTAGTTCAGTGGTAGAACATCACCTTGCCATGGTGGGGGTCGCGGGTTCGAATCCCGTCTTCCGCTCTAGAAAAAAGACTCACCAAAAGCGGTGAGTTTTTTTAATAAACGGGAAATAGCTCAGCTTGGTAGAGCGCTACGTTCGGGACGTAGAGGTCGCAGGTTCGAATCCTGTTTTCCCGATAAAGAAGATTTTGCCTTTATATCAGATGGCTTAAACGCTGGTATAAAGGCATTTTTGTTTTTTCAAGTTTTCTGAAACTAGCTCAAAATGAGCTAAAAAACTTCATATTAGACTTCATATTTTTAAGCAGACGTGCAAGTGGGCTAATCTTAGATATTTAGCTAATAGAATAGTTTCATAGTAAAAGGCGTTGATACATCGGTAATTTAGAGGGATGATAAGTCCTTTGAAAGATGTTCAGAAAATCAAAAAAGAGTTTTAATTGGAGTCTATATACTTGATAAACTCAATCGTGATATAAGTGGAGAATATTGGTTATAAACAATTATGCTATTACTATTTAAAGCACACAGCGATTGATGAGTTTATTGACAATTTTACTAGAGCTCAAAAAAGTATGAATCTTAACCCTTCATTTAAGTTACTAAAATAAGCTGCAATACTATTCTGTGTACTACAACTTTTTTTAAGCCTTTACTTTAGACTAAATTTGCTTTAAGGAAAAACGTTTTGGTTTTTTAAGGTTTTCATTTTCAACAGAACATTCCCCCAATAGCTGAAACGGGTTTTTGCTGCATTGCTACTCCTAATTGAACTCATCACAAAACTTTTGTTGTTTTACATTCAGTTTATGTTTCATATCATTTCATTATCTATCGATTTTTTTGCATAAAAATAGCCGAGTTATTAACTCGACTATATTATTTAAGTGG
>NZ_KQ033871.1:1450302-1452948 GCF_000967195.1 Lactobacillus kullabergensis | reverse complement strand
CCATAATAATGATAACTTGTTATTGATACACTCTTTTAATGAGTTTGATATGAACTTGTATCAAATAAGAAAGACTATGATAAGAAAAGAGTCAACAGAATGATTTATGATTTTTCTATGTATTTGAGTGATCTAGATGATCAACGTCTTTTCCAAGTATTAAAAAAAGTAATCAACTTGATTTGATTTGGAAAGAAATTTCTTTAATTAGACAAATTGAAATAAACGAAAAAAAGAAAATATTCAAGACCTTGTGACAATTGCAAGTAAAGCCATGAAGTTTACTAATTTAAAAAACCAAGAGTCACTGAGCAAAAAATGGGCTAACTATATTTTGTTTCAAGAAACTGATGCTATATTTGTTTATTTATTTTCTCAGACAAAGTGTTTTCTAAAAAATAATTTAATTATTATAAATGAAGAAAAATTAAAT
Source organism: Lactobacillus kullabergensis (assembly GCF_000967195.1). Lineage (GTDB taxonomy): Bacteria > Bacillota > Bacilli > Lactobacillales > Lactobacillaceae > Lactobacillus > Lactobacillus kullabergensis. The sequence continues at coordinate 1,452,515 of NZ_KQ033871.1, read as the reverse complement.
GATATTAAGAGAGGAAATACGATAATTTTTAGTCCACATTGGGGAGATTTTTATTCTATACCAATAATATTGGCGAGTTTAAAAATTCAAAATGTTCCATTAGCTAATGGTGATGAAGGGGAGCATATGCGGTCCATTTTAGATGTAATGTTATCGAGCTTAAAAAAGTACATAACAGAAGTTTTAGACACATCTAACCCAGTTAATGCTCTTTTTAAGTTGGATAATTTATTAAAAAATTCAAAAAATATACTTGAATTTCCAGAATATACATTAGGTCCTAAACCCAAGTATCGTACTAAGTATTTAGATAATTTCTTTCCCGTAGCGTACGGATTAGCAGCCTTAGCTAAACGAAATAATTCAAATATACAACCAGTTACTTTTACAAGAATAGATGATTTTCCTCATTATGAATTAAGATTTTATTCCAAGATAAATATAAAAGATATGACAGTAGGACAGATTAATAATAATATTCACAGACTGATAAACAGTATAATAGTTAAGACTCCTGAAAAGTGGTGGTATTGGTATTTGTTTTCCAAAAATAGAATATCAATCAATTAAGTATTATATATTAATTTAATATACAACGGTGATAAAAATGAAAATAAAAAACATAATTAGATGGTTACCTAATTGGCTCGTATTTTCAATAATAATAACAACAATTATTTCATCATTTGATGGAGTAGTTTTGGCACAGGTACTTTCTTCTATAGCAAATTTTAATCATAACTCAACATTTTTAGAAGTAATGTTTTATGCTGTCAAAAGCTTTTCAGCAATGGCTATTGTGTATTTTTCAATGACTTTAAGAAAAATGTTAATAAATTTAGCAATAAAAAAGCTTAATGTAAAGCTCAAAAGTAATTTTATTTATGGGCAAATTAATACTTCAACTTTTAGTAGTGATACTGCGGATAATGTCTCAAAAATATTTAATGATTTTAAATTGGTTGAAACAGATTACTTTAGTCTGATGTTTGAAGTATTTGCGTCTTTGTTAATGGCATTAATCTCTGGAATTTATATTTTAAGTTTAAGCATACCTATTGGAATTTTGTTTATTTTATTTTCTTTATTACCTATGATAACTCCAAAGATTTTTGGTAAAAAATTAACTGCCACTTCTTCAAAGTGGCAGGAAGATAGTAGTAGATTTTTAAGTAAGGTAACTGATTTATTTAATGGAGCCAATACTATCAAAACTTATTTAGCTGAAAAGTATATGTACAATGATACAGATAAGTATTTAAATGAATCCGAAAATTCTTATTTACTTATGAATAACTGGCAAGCTGTTACTTTTTTTGTCGCTTCAATTCTTTCAGTTGTTAGTTATATTTTACCTATTGGTATTGGCTTGCTTTTAGTTATTCAAAGAAAGATATCTTCTGCAGCTTTGATTGGTATTTTTATGGCTAGTGACAGAGTCGTAGGTCCATTAGGAACAGTTTCAGAGTATCTTAGTAAGATAAAAACTACTCAAGAAATTCGAAAATCTTATAGTGAACATATGATTGAATTTAAAGCTCCTAAAAAAATATCGAAAGATATTAAGCCAAAAATTTGTTTTGAAAATGTTTATTTTACGTACTCAAATGGTAAACAGATTATCAATAATTTGAATTTAAATATTACTTTTGGAGAAAAAATTTTGATTACAGGAGCTTCTGGTGTTGGTAAATCGACAATACTTAATTTGATTCAGGGTTCTATTAAACCAAGTAGCGGAAAAATTTATTTGAGGGAAAAGAATAGTAAAATAAACAATATTCTCGAATCTGGTAGGATTGCTTATATAAGACAAAATCCCAACTTATTTAATGATACTTTGCGTTTTAATCTAACTTTAGGCGAGGATTTCTCAACTAAAGATTGTTTATTTGTTCTTGAAAAAGTAGGATTGATTAATGAACTAGGTAACGATGCTTTAAATAGATATTATGGTGAAAGTGGGAAAAACTTATCTGGTGGACAACGGCAGCGAATCGAAATTGCTAGAGCTCTTCTTTTTAATAAAAAAATTATTTTAATTGATGAAGCAACTTCTAGTTTAGATCCAAAAATGTCGGACAAAATAAATAAAATTATTCAAAATTTAGATTGTACAGTGATTGAGGTTGCTCATTATTATGACGATATTGAATTTAAACATGCACATTTTACACACTATGTACTTGAAAATAAAACTTTAAGATTAAAGG
>NZ_KQ033871.1:1411862-1447941 GCF_000967195.1 Lactobacillus kullabergensis | reverse complement strand
CCATTTAAGTTTTACTCAACCTTTTTAAAACTCGTATTAAAGGTTTATTATTCTGAATCTGATTATTTCTATATTCATGTATAAGTTGTTCTTCTTGTTTACTTCTAGGCCTAGATGATTTTCTGATTTGTTCTTCAGAAGGAGAAATTAATCTAAATTTATTTTCCATGATGTTATCCTCCTACCTTCCTAATTCTACAAACTACCACAATTAAATTCAACTGTCTATTATTTTAAACTGTGGAACGTAAGTTATAAGGTAATTAAGCATATCAAAATCTACTATAACATGGTCCTTAATAAATAATTTGACGTTTTCTTCCGAATACTCATCATTAGCAATTTTAAGTGAAACGTTATAGAGCTGTTTTTCTAAGTCCGTTTTTGGCCCTAAATTAAAGATCAAAAAATTATTTTGCAAAAAGTCTACAGTTGCTAATAAAGCTGTTCTTTTGTTCCCATTGCTAAATGCCTGGTATCTGGCGATTGTATACCATAGACTAGCAGCTTTAGTGATTATTGTTGGTAGACGATTTTCTCCGAAAACAATTGAATTCTCAACTCTGTATAATAAGTTTTCAATTATGCCAGGCTCTTTTAAATAATAGTCACCGCTATATGATTCTTCATTAAAAATTTCTTGAGATTTAAAGTTTAGTTCACAAGTTCGTTTTACTGTTAAATAACTTATCGGCTGAGCTATAGCCAGTAACTTCTTTAAACCATTTAAAGTTGGAATTTCCATAATTGATGTACCATCTTCATTTGGCACTATCTTATTCCTATTGCTTTCGGTAGGTATTGGTTTCCACTTTTCTTTGGTAAGTAGTCCTTCACCAATTATTTCAGCAAATTCATTTAATTGCATTGTATTATCTTTTGCGTTGGGATCAAAAGGAAAAATTACAAGTCCATCATATTCTTGGTTTTTATAGTGAAATCTTTGCATACTGTTTCTCATATAAAAATTATATTATGTTCAAATTTTATCATTATCTTTAGGAAGCGTATTGGCATTATAACTTCTTCTGTTTAGTTCTCGAGTATAAATTCTTGTCACTAACCATTTAGAATACTCAAAGCAATAATATAAAAAAACAGTTATAAAAGCTAGTTTAAGGAAATAAATATATTGAATTTTATTAGGTGAAAACAATACATTTATTTTTAGATTAGGGCAACATTTGTTAGCATAACCAGCTGTAATCAATTATTTTATAGTTTTTTAACTTAATGGTTAGTATTTTTCAATGTACGAAATATCTTATACGTCTGGAAAGGCTAAAATCGACTTCATATGTCGAAATTATTGCTATAATCGTTGATATAAAGGTATTTTAAGAACTGAGTACAATATCTGTTTTCCCAATAATATGCAGTTACATTCTCATGTTGGTAATTTATTTTTGCTAGTATGAGAATTTTTAGTTTTTTGGAAGTTATAACAGCCCACTAAGATTCTTGCACAAGTATTCTGTTGAAAAATTATTTCTAATTTAAATAATAAAGAAGGATTGGGTCGCACGAACTGCTTGTATTTGATATAATGATTGCAAAGTTTTTTGACACTAAGATTTCTGCTGCAAACAGAATATTTTACAAATTGTCAAAAAGGTTTATAGTGTATACACGTCATTTTTTAAAGGTGGTGCAATGATGAAAAAATCTTATACAACCAGTGCAAATCAAGTATTAGAAATTGCACGTGAACAAGCACAGAATTTTCATCATCGTTTAATTGGTACTGAACACGTACTACTTGCGATGGTAATTGAATCTGATGGTGAAGCCGGCAAGAATTTGCGGGCCTGGGGTGCAACACCGAAAGCGATTCGTGAAGAAATTGAACGTTATACAGGCTATGGTTCAGCTGGTAAAACCAGTTACATGCAAATGTCACCGCGCCTCAGCATGGTCTTGGCATATGCTGGCACTTTAGCAGAACGTGAGGGTTCCTCTAAGATTAGAACCTGCCATATTCTGTTAGGCATGGTGCTCAATGAACAAATATTGGCATCTGTAATCTTACGTAATTTAAATATTGATCTTGATGGTTTGCGTAATGACATTTTACACAGTTTAGGTGAAGACGAACAAGACATGGATAACAGTGATCAATCTGATGATAGTAGCTGGTCCAGTTTTAATGGCACTGAAGAAAGCACTAATAAAAATTCAAGTACGCCAACTCTTGATCAGGTTTCAGTTAATTTAAACGAACGAGCTGAAAATGGTGAAATAGATCCTGTTATTGGTCGAGATCGAGAAGTAGCTCGAGTTATTGAAATTTTATCTCGGCGTAATAAAAATAATCCGGTTTTAATTGGGGAACCGGGTGTTGGTAAGACGGCAGTGGCAGAAGCGATAGCAACTGCAATTGTTGCGAAAAAAGTCCCACACGATTTATTAAAAAAGCAAGTGGTGTCACTTGACTTAGGTGGTCTTGTTGCCGGCACTAAATACCGTGGTGAATTTGAAGACCGCATGAAAAAAATCATTAAAGAAATCACTGCAAATGGCAACATCATTCTTTTTGTGGATGAAATGCACACTCTCATTGGAGCCGGTGGCGCTGAAGGCTCAATTGATGCAGCTAATATTTTAAAGCCATCTTTAGCGCGTGGCGATATTCAAATGATTGGTGCCACAACTTTTGATGAATATCAAAAATATGTTGAAAAGGATCAAGCATTAGCACGTCGTTTTCAAATTGTACGATTGAATGAACCTTCTCGCACTGAAACGCTGGCAATTTTAAACGGACTGAAATCAAAATATGAAAAATTTCATCACGTAAAAATATCACAGTCTGCATTAGAAAATGCTGTTGATCTTTCAAGTCGCTATATTTCTGACCGTTACTTACCGGATAAAGCAATCGATTTGATTGATGAGGCAAGTGCTGCTGTTAAAATTAAATCCGGTAAAGGCTCTAATAACCAGTTGCTGCAAATTAATGACCAAATTGAAAAAGTTATTAGTGAAAAAAATCATGCTGCTGTTAATCAGAACTTTGTCAAGGCTGCGCAACTCCAAGAAAGACAAAACAGTTTACAAAGAAGACAGGACGAATTAACAGCCAAATTTGATTTGGCAACTAACAAGGATGCTACAGTGCAAGCAGAAGATGTTGCAAAGGTAGTTTCAAATTGGACTGGTGTTCCTGTTACCCAAATGAATCGTGATGAAACTAAGCATTTGGCTAACCTTGAAAAAGACCTGCATAAACGGATTATTGGTCAGGAAAAAGCAGTTTCTGCTGTTAGCCGGGCAGTGCGCCGTAGTCGCAGCGGTATTAAAGATGAAAATAGACCGATTGGTTCCTTCTTGTTTTTGGGACCGACAGGTGTTGGTAAAACCGAATTGGCAAAAGCAATTGCCGCAGCCATATTTGGTTCTGAAAACAATTTGATTAGAATTGATATGTCTGAATATATGGATCAAATTGCTAATAGTAAGTTAATTGGTTCTGCTCCAGGATACGTTGGCTATGATGAAGGCGGTCAATTGACTGAACAAGTTCGTCGGCATCCATACTCGGTCGTACTATTTGATGAAGTAGAAAAGGCCCATCCAGATGTATTTAATTTATTGTTACAAGTTCTGGAAGATGGCTTTTTGACTGATTCCAAGGGTCGAAAGATAGACTTTAAAAATACAATTATTATTATGACCTCTAATCTGGGTTCCCGTTCGCTGTTTGAAACTAAAGCTGTAGGATTTAATGCTGATAATACGAGCCAGATAAAACTGCGACAGGATCGCGTTCGTGAAGCATTAAAACAGTTCTTTAGACCTGAATTCTTAAATAGAATTGACGAAACGGTCATTTTTGATGAGCTTAATCAAAAACAATTACGTCAAATTGTTACTCTTTTAACTCGTAAACTAATAGATCGTTTGCATAAGCAAGGCGTACAGCTCAAAATTTCTCGTGCGGCTCTAGATAAAATTGCAAAAGATGGTTATAATCCCGAAATGGGCGCAAGGCCCCTGCGTCGTGCAATTCAAAAAGATATTGAAGATGAAATTGCTACAATGTTGATCAAGGGCGATCTTAATAGTGGTGATATTCTAAAAATTGGTTGCAGTCACAATCATTTAAAATTTGAAGTTAATAAAGAAGATAAAAATAACTTAGTAGGGGCAAAGTAAATTAATTGACACACTTGTAATAGTTTGTTATAGTAGTGCGTGATTAAAAGGCTGATTTTCAGGATTTTGCTGATCTATTGTCCAGCAAAATAATAAAGGACAAAAACGACAATTGTTGTTTTTGTCTTTTTTATGCATAAAATTCCGGCTTTTTGAATTTGTAATCAAAATGTAATATTAGCTTTCTCTGACAGAAAGGGTGTTTTCTCCTTGTTAAATGGACACGTAGTGAATTTTGGCAAACATCGGACAAGACGTAGCTTTTCCCGCATTAAAGAAGTGCTGGATCTGCCTAACTTGACAGATGTGCAGACCGAATCATACCAATGGTTTTTGGATGAAGGTATTAAAGACGTTTTTGACGATATCATGCCAATTAGTGACTTTTCAGGTAAGCTTTCCCTGGAATATTTGGGCTATAAACTGCAAAAGCCAAAATATACCGTTGATGAAGCACGTGATCATGATGCAACTTATGCTGCTCCCATGCACGTTACTTTAAAATTAACTAATCAAAAAACCGGTGAGATTAAAACTCAAGATGTTTTCTTTGGCGATTTGCCATTAATGACTGAATCTGGCTCATTTATTATTAATGGTGCTGAAAGAGTTATCGTTTCGCAGCTGGTTAGGTCGCCAAGTGTTTATTATTCTGGCGATTATGATAAAAATGGTCGCCAAATATTTGGTACTACAGTAATTCCTAACCGTGGTGCCTGGCTTGAATATGAAACTGATGCTAAAAATGTTTCCTATGTTCGAGTTGACCGTACTCGTAAGTTGCCTTTGACTGTTTTAATCAGAGCTCTTGGAATTGGTTCAGATGATGAAATTTTAGATCTTTTTGGCCAAAGCGATACATTACAATTTACTTTGGATAAGGACGTCCATAAGAATCCAGCTGATTCTCGTGTAGCTGAAGCATTAAAGGACATTTATGAACGTCTACGTCCTGGTGAGCCAAAGACAACTGATTCTTCAAGATCACTGCTTTATGCACGTTTCTTTGACCCACGTCGTTACGATTTAGCACCTGTTGGTCGCTACAAAGTTAACAAAAAGTTATCTTTAAAGAGTCGCTTATATGGTCAAACTTTGGCAGAAACATTAGCAGATCCTGATACAGGTGAAATTATTGCTAAAAAAGGTACTATTGTAACACACGAAGTGATGGATACACTTGAAAAGTATCTTGATCGTGATGATTTTAAGATGGTTACTTACCAACCATCTCAAGAAGGCGTATTACCTGATCCAATTAACGTCCAGGAAATTAAAGTTTACTCCAAAGTAAATCCAGAACGTGTTGTCAAATTGATTTCTAATGGTCATATTGATAAAAAAGTTAAGTATTTGACACCAGCTGACGTTCTAGCATCAATTAATTATTTCTTCCTATTACAAGATGAAATTGGTACAACCGATGATATTGATCACCTTGGTAATCGTCGTATTCGTCGCGTGGGCGAATTGCTGCAGAATCAATTTAGAATTGGTTTGGCTCGTATGGAACGTGTTGTAAGAGAAAGAATGTCAATTCAGGATCCTTCAACCGTTACACCACAACAATTGATTAACATTAGACCAATTGTAGCCAGCATCAAAGAGTTCTTTGGTTCATCACAATTGTCACAATTTATGGACCAGCATAACCCGCTTGGCGAATTAACGCATAAGCGTCGTATGTCAGCTTTAGGGCCTGGTGGTTTAACTCGTGATCGTGCAGGATACGAAGTGCGTGATGTTCACTATACCCAATATGGTCGTTTATGTCCTATTGAAACTCCTGAAGGTCCAAACATTGGTTTGATTAACTCACTGGCTACATATGCGGTGATTAACAAATATGGTTTTATTGAGACACCATACCGTCGTGTTTCCTGGAAGACACACAAAGTTACTAACAAGATTGATTATCTTACAGCTGATGTTGAAGATAACTATATTATTGCTGGTGCTAATACCCCACTTAATCCGGACGGTTCATTTAAAGATGATCTTGTTTTAGCACGTCATAAAGAAGATAACGTCGAAGTTAGTCCAGATAAAATTGACTACATGGACGTTATTCCTAAGCAGGTTGTTTCGGTTGCTTCTGCATGTATTCCGTTTTTGGAAAACGATGACTCTAACCGTGCATTAATGGGAGCTAACCAGCAAAGACAAGCTGCACCTTTGATTAATCCTCATAGCTGCCTTGTCGGTACAGGTATGGAGTATCGTGCGGCTCATGATTCAGGAGCTGCTGTTTTGGCTAAAGCTGCTGGTACTGTTGAATATGTTGATGCTAACACAATTAGAGTTAGACGCGATGACAGCACATTAGATAAATATACACTGGAAAAATATCGTCGTTCAAATAATTCAAAATCTTACAATCAAACTCCTAACGTTAATTTAGGTGATAAGGTTGAAAAAGGTGAAGTTATTGCCAATGGTCCGACAATGGATCATGGTGAACTTGCTCTTGGTCAAAATCCTGTTATCGCCTTTATGACTTGGAATATGTATAACTACGAAGATGCCATCATGCTTTCTGAGCGGCTTGTTAAAGATGACGTTTATACTTCAATTAGTATTGAAGATTATGAATCTGAAGCTAGAGACACTAAACTAGGTCCTGAAGAAATCACTCGTGAATTGCCAAATGTTGGTGAAGATGCACTTAAAGATCTTGATAGTCAAGGTATTGTTCGTGTAGGTGCCGAAGTACATGATGGAGATATTCTGGTTGGTAAAGTTACACCTAAAGGTGTTACTGAATTATCAGCAGAAGAGAGACTTCTTCATGCTATCTTTGGTGAAAAAGCACGCGAAGTTCGTGATACATCATTGCGTGTTCCTCACGGTGGTGGCGGTATTGTCCGCGATGTCAAAGTTTATACCAGAGAAAATGGTGATGAACTTTCTCCTGGTGTTAATACTTTAGTAAGAGTTTATATTGCACAAAAGAGAAAAATCCAAGTTGGAGATAAGATGTCTGGTCGTCATGGTAATAAAGGTACTGTTGCTGCAGTTGTGCCAGAAGAAGACATGCCTTATTTGCCAGATGGAACTCCAGTAGATATTTGTTTAAACCCGATGGGTGTTCCTTCACGTATGAATATTGGACAGCTTTTGGAATTACACCTTGGCCGTGCAGCAGATAACCTAGGTATTCATGTCGCTACACCAGTATTTGACGGAGCCAATGAAGATGATGTTTGGGATACTGTTCATAAGGCTGGTATTGATAAAGATGGTAAAACCGTTCTTTACGATGGCCGCACCGGTGAACCATTCCATAACCGCGTTTCCGTTGGTATCATGCACTATTTGAAATTGACTCACATGGTTGATGATAAGATTCACGCACGTTCAATTGGGCCTTACTCATTAGTAACGCAACAACCTCTTGGTGGTAAAGCACAGTTTGGTGGGCAGCGTTTTGGTGAAATGGAAGTTTGGGCCCTTGAAGCATACGGTGCTGCATATACTCTGCAGGAAATTTTGACCTACAAATCAGATGATGTTGTTGGTCGTGTTAAAGCATATGAAGCAATAGTTAAGGGTGAAAGAATTCCTAAGCCAGGTGTTCCGGAATCATTCCGTGTTCTTGTTAAAGAACTGCAATCATTAGGTTTGGATATACGTGTTCTTGATATGAATCATAAAGAAATTGAATTGCGTGATATGGATGATGATTCAAATGAGCATTTGAACATTGATACCCTATCCAAGATGGCGGAAGAGCAACAACGTAAGAAGTTAGCCGAAGAAACCGCTGATTCTGAAGATAATAAAACGGAGACAGAAGAACCGAAGGTCCCTGTAGATAAATCTGACGATGATAATAAGATTTCTCAATAAGTAGGAGGTTAAACTTTTGATCGACGTAAATAAATTTGAAAGCATGCAAATTGGTCTTGCCTCTCCTAATAAAATTCGTAGCTGGTCATACGGTGAAGTTAAAAAGCCGGAAACTATCAATTATCGAACTTTAAAGCCGGAAAAAGACGGTTTATTTGATGAACGAATTTTTGGACCGACAAAAGATTGGTCATGTGCATGTGGTAAATATAAGGGTGTGAGATACCGCGGGATCGTTTGTGATCGCTGTGGTGTTGAAGTTACCTCCTCTAAAGTTAGAAGAGAGCGGATGGGTCATATTGAATTGGCTGCACCTGTTACTCATATTTGGTACTTTAAAGGTATTCCATCAAGAATGGGACTTATTTTGGATATTTCTCCCAGACTTCTTGAAGAAGTAATCTATTTTGCGGCTTATATTGTAATTGATCCAGGTGATACTGAGCTTGAATTTAAACAGCTTTTGACTGAAGCTGAATATCGTGAGCAAAAAGCAAAATATGGCAATCGTTTTACTGCCAAAATGGGTGCAGAAGCAATTCGTGATTTGCTTCGGAAGGTTGATTTAAATAAAGAAGTTACCGATTTAAAGAAAGAATTGGAAACTGCAACTGGTCAAAAACGGACTCGGGCAATCAGAAGACTTGATATTCTTGATGCCTTTAAAGATTCCGGTAACAAGCCAGAATGGATGGTTATTGATGCAGTACCTGTTATACCACCAGATTTAAGGCCGATGGTGCAACTCGAAGGTGGTCGTTTTGCAACTTCTGATTTAAACGACTTATATCGGCGTGTTATCAACCGTAATAATAGGTTAAAGAGATTACTTGACTTAAATGCTCCTAATATCATTGTGCAAAATGAAAAACGGATGTTGCAAGAAGCCGTTGATGCATTGATTGATAATGGTCGTCGTGGTCGTTCTGTGGTCGGACCAGGTAATCGTCCGCTGAAATCTTTATCACACATGCTTAAGGGTAAACAGGGACGTTTCCGTCAAAACTTATTAGGTAAACGTGTTGACTATTCCGGTCGTTCAGTTATCGATGTTTCACCAAAATTGAAATTCTATCAATGTGGTGTTCCTCGTCCAATGGCTCTGGAATTGTTCAAACCATTTGTAATGCATGAACTCGTTAAGCGTAAGATTGCTACCAATATTAAGAGCGCTAAGCGGAAAATTGACCGCGAAGACGATGATGTCTGGGATGTACTTGAGGATGTCATTAAGGAAAGAACGGTGTTACTAAACCGTGCACCTACTTTGCACCGTTTAAGTATTCAAGCTTTTGAACCTGTTCTAGTGCCGGGCAAATCTATTCGACTGCACCCTCTTGCCTGTGAAGCATATAATGCTGACTTTGATGGTGACCAGATGGCTATCCATGTGCCATTATCTGACGAAGCTGTTGCGGAATCACGGATGCTAATGCTGGCTGCTCACCATATTTTGGCTCCTAAGGACGGTAAGCCAATTGTTACTCCCTCTCAAGATATAGTTTTGGGTAATTATTGGTTAACTCAAGCTGAAAAGGGCCGTGAAGGTGAAGGAATGATTTTCAACTCACCTGATGAAGCAACCGTTGCATATAATAATGGTGACATTCATTATCACACCATTATTGGGATGTCAGCTGATTCGATGCCAGAAAAGGCATGGCCAAAAGGATATGAACATGGCATCTTTGTCACTACTTATGGTCGAATCATCTTTAATCTGATTTTCCCAGATGACTATTTCTATGTTAATGAGCCAACTGAAGAAAATTTAAATAACCCACTTGCTGCCAAGTATTTCTTGGAACCGGGCGAAGATATCCATGAAAAAATTGATAGTGTTGCAAGTGATTTGATTTCTACACCGTTTAAGAAATCATTCCTGTCTGATTCAATTGCTACAATTTATAAATATTATAAGGTTCAAAGAACATCTGAATATCTTGATGACTTAAAGACTTTAGGTTATACCAGTTCAACTACTTCTGGTATTACAATCGGGATGACCGATGTTCCTGAAATCCAAGATAAAGATGAAAAGGTTGCTAAAGCCCATAAACAAGTAGATATTGTGTCTAAACAGTTTAGACGTGGTTTAATCACTGAAGATGAGAGACACGACAGGGTAATTAGCATTTGGAATGATTGTAAAGATCAAGTTCAAGATGAAATTGCCCAGATTTATGACCCACGTAATCCTATTACTATCATGGCCGATTCAGGAGCTCGTGGTAACATTTCCAACTTTACACAGCTTGCTGGTATGCGTGGCTTGATGGCTACACCAAACGGTGGGTTGTTCGAAATTCCAGTTACTTCTAACTTTAAGGAAGGTTTGTCAGTTCTAGAATTATTCATGTCTACTCATGGTGCTCGTAAGGGAATGACCGATACCGCCTTGAAGACTGCTCAGTCTGGCTACTTGACTCGTCGTCTAGTAGATGTTGCACAGGATGTTATTATTCGTGATGATGACTGTGGGACTGACCGTGGCATTAATGTTCATGCAATTATGGAGGGTGACGAATTAATTGAACCGCTCTATGATCGTTTACTTGGCCGCTTTACTGCCGAAACAGTGAAGGATCCAAAGACTGGTGCTACAATTGTTGGTCGCAATGTCATGATGGATGAAAACTTAGCACATCAGATTTGTGATGCTGGTGTAACTAACGTGAAGATCCGTTCGATCCTAACTTGTGATACACCACATGGTGTTTGTCGCAAGTGTTACGGTATGAACCTTGCCACTGGAGAAGAAGTCGAAGTTGGTGAAGCAGTTGGTACAGTTGCTGCTCAATCTATCGGTGAACCTGGTACTCAGCTTACTTTACGTACTTTCCACAATGGTGGTGTTGCAGGTGCTGAAGATATTACGCAAGGTCTTCCTCGTGTGCAGGAATTGTTTGAAGCTCGTAATCCTAAGGGTCGTGCGATAATTTCTGAAGTAGATGGAGTAATTGATTCAATTCAGGAAAATCCTGCTGAACATACTCGTGAAATTACTGTTAAGGGTAGGATCGATACTAGAAGTTACAGCGTGCCTTATACTGCTTCGGTAGCTGTTGCTGAGGGTGACGAAGTTCATCGCGGTGACAAGTTGACTCTTGGATCTATTGATCCGAAAGAATTAATTCAGGTTACTGATACATTAACTACTGAAGAGTATATTTTGGTCGAAGTCCAAAAAGCATACAGGATGCAAGGTGTTGATATTTCAGATAAGCACGTTGAAGTATTAACTAGACAAATGTTGCAAAAAGTTCGTGTGCTCGATCCTGGAGAAACTGATCTTTTACCTGGTGAGGTAATGGATATCAATCAGTTTAAGGAACGTAACAAAGCTGTGATTATTTCTGGTGGTATTCCTGCAACTGCACAAAGTGTAATTTTAGGTATTACTAAAGCCGCTCTTGAAACCAACAGTTTCTTGTCAGCTGCTTCCTTCCAGGAAACAACTCGTGTTCTAACTGATGCTTCTATCAGAGGAAAGAATGATCCGCTACTTGGATTAAAAGAAAATGTTATTATTGGTAAGATAATTCCAGCTGGTACTGGTCTTCCGATTTATCGTGATATGGAACCTGAGTCAGATGTAAAGAAACCTAAATCTGTTTATTCAATTGCTGATATTGAGAAAAAGATGAAGGAAGCAGACCAAGCTAAGGAATCATAATCTGATTTAATTAAAAAACTGTTCCGTTAGAAAATACTAACGGGACAGTTTTTTGTTTGGAATTTTATGAACTATTGGTGATATTTTAATTAAAAAATGTTATAATCAGACAAAATCAAGCGGGGGATGTAGAAGTTGAGAGTAAATGATTTTTCTTTAAAGAGACTTGTATTATTAGCATTATTAACTGCGATTAACGTCGTTATTAGTCGAATTTTCATTATTCCAATGCCCTTGACTCATGGAAATATTAATTTATGTGATGCGATTATTTATATAGTGGCGCTTTTATACGGTCCAATGGCCGGAGGCATAGTTGGAGGTCTTTCTGGATTTTTACTTGATCTTCTTGGTGGATATGGGCAGTTCATGTTATTTTCTCTTGTTGTCCATGGTTTAGAAGGTTTTTTTGTTGGTTTAGTCTTTAAATACTGGAATTTAAAAAATCAATTAGTCAAAGGTGCTGTCGCCGGAGCTATAGGAGTATTCTTTATGGTAGGTGGCTATTTTATCACTAATACAGTTCTTTATACTTGGGCTGCAGGACTTGCCAGTCTTTTTACCAATGCAATTCAAGGAGTAGTCGGAGTTGTTATAGCCATAGTACTGCTGCCTAGTTTTCAAAATCTGATGGCAAGATACAACTAATACTTACGTGAAAAAATTATTTTTACTAGTTTATTAAAGCTGCTATTTCATTTTATATGGATCCCAGCTTTTTATTTGCACAAAAGTTGAATGATTAATCCAATATAAATAAAAGGAATAAAAGCAACAGGCTCCTTTTTGCTCATTTTACTGCCCAAAAAAACAATAAGCAAAGCTATTGAAGCAGTTAAAAAAGTTAAATTGGCGAATTGGGAGTTAAAGTAGAAAGATAAGATTAGGTAGACTATTAAGTCTCCACTACCACATTTTTTTCTAACTGTCTCAAAAAGAAAAAACAAAAAAATAGGTAAAAATTCTATGAGATCAGTAGTGCTAATTCTATAAAAATTATTCATTATATGTTGAAGCGAAATAACAAGTGCAGGCAGTACCAGTGTAATATCGAATTCCTGAACCTGATAATCGCTGATAGCAGCTAGTAGAAGACTAAACAAAACAATCGCCGTACAAATATCATGTATGCTGCTAAAATCAATTTTATAAAAAGCGAAACCGCCTAAAAATTCTGTTAAAAAATATTCACAGGGGATGTGAATTTTACAATAACGGCAACGACCTTTAAGTATTAAATAGGAAATTAAAGGTATTTCATCTAACAAGCACAGCTGTTGATTACAATTAGTGCATTTTGAGCGACTGAAGATAAAGTCTTCTTTGCCGAGTCTTTCGATAATTACACATGCATGAGAAGCTAGACATGTACCAATCAAAAAATTGCTGATTCCAAAAATCCATTTCATATTGTTTACCTCGCTTAAATCAAATACGCAAAAAATATCATCTGCTTTTCAATTAGTAAAAATAATTTGCTTTTTTGCGACAAGCGAGTACAATAGTCAATGTGTATTTTGATGATTATCTGGGACTTAAAAAAGAAACTCCTGGATGTGTGAACAAAATAATGAATTTTTTAGGAGGAAAATTTAATGCCAACTATTAACCAATTGGTAAGAAAAGGCCGTCATACTAAGACGACTAAATCAAAGTCACCAGCTTTAAGCTATGGCTACAACAGTATGAAGAAAGAATTAGTAGCTAACCCAGCGCCCCAAATGCGTGGAGTTGCAACTCGTGTCGGCACTATGACACCAAAGAAGCCAAACTCAGCTTTGCGGAAGTATGCTCGTGTTCGTCTTTCTAACCTGATTGAAGTAACTGCTTATATTCCAGGTGAAGGCCATAATTTACAGGAACACTCTGTTGTGTTAATTCGTGGTGGTCGTGTAAAGGACCTTCCTGGTGTTCGTTACCATATTATTCGTGGTGCTCTTGATACTGCTGGTGTTGAAGGCAGAAAGCAAGGACGTTCCAAATACGGTGCCAAGAAAGATTAAGGAGGAGTTAAATAATGCCTAGAAAAGGACATGTAGCTAAAAGAGATATTTTAGCGGATCCAGTATATAATTCAAAGCTTGTAACTAAGTTGATCAACCACTTAATGATCGATGGTAAAAGAGCTAAGGCTTCATCCATTCTTTATGATGCTTTTGACATTGTTAAAGAAAAGACCGGCAAAGAGCCACTTGATGTTTTTGAAGAAGCTATGAATAATATTATGCCTGTTTTGGAAGTTAGAGCTCGCCGTATTGGTGGTTCAAACTATCAGATTCCAGTTGAAGTTCGTCCTGAAAGAAGAACTACTTTAGGTTTAAGATGGTTAGTTTCTTACGCTCGTTTACGTAATGAACATACTATGGATGAACGCTTGGCTAACGAAATTATTGATGCTTCAAACAATACTGGCTCAGCTGTTAAAAAGCGTGAAGATGTTCACCGTATGGCTGAAGCTAACCGTGCATTTGCACACTATCGTTTCTAATTTTTTAGGGAAAGGAAAAAATCTATGGCTAATAAGCGTGAATTTCCATTAGAAAAAACACGTAACATTGGTATTATGGCCCACATTGATGCGGGTAAGACTACCACAACAGAGCGTATTCTTTATTACACTGGTAAGATCCATAAAATTGGTGAAACCCATGAGGGTGATTCACAAATGGACTGGATGGATGAAGAAAAAGAACGTGGTATCACTATTACTTCTGCAGCTACTACTGCACAATGGAAAGATTACAGAATTAACATTATCGATACCCCTGGACACGTTGACTTCACTATCGAAGTTGAACGTTCCTTGCGTGTTCTTGATGGTGCCGTAACTGTTCTTGACGCTCAAGCTGGTGTGGAACCTCAAACTGAAAATGTTTGGCGCCAGGCTGAAACTTACGGTGTTCCTCGAATTGTTTTTGTAAACAAAATGGATAAGATTGGAGCAGACTTTGACAAATCTGTTAAGTCTTTGCACGAACGTTTAAATGCCAATGCTCTAGCTGTGCAAATGCCAATTGGTTCTGCCGAAAGCTTTGAAGGTGTTATTGACTTACTTGACATGGTAGCTGATGTTTATGATGAAGATAAGCTTGGCTCCAAATGGGATACTATTCCTGTTCCTGATGAATACAAAGAAGAAGCTGAAAAACGTCGCTCCGAATTAATTGAACAAGTAGCTGATGTTGATGATGATATCATGGAAAAATACCTTAATGGTGATGAGATTTCCGTTGATGAATTAAAAGCTGCTATTCGTAAAGCTACATTGGACTTGAAGATTTTCCCTGTATTTGCAGGCTCAGCTTTTAAGAACAAGGGTGTACAGATGATGCTTGATGGTGTTGTTGATTACTTACCATCTCCGTTAGATGTTAAGCCTTATGTTGCTCATGATCCAAAAACTGGTGAAGAAGTTGAATTAGTTGCTGGAGATGAAAAGCCATTTTCCGCTTTGGCGTTTAAGATTGCTACTGATCCATTTGTTGGTCGTTTGACTTATATTCGTGTTTACACTGGTTCACTTGAATCAGGTTCATATGTTTTGAATGCTTCTAAGAATAGTCGTGAACGTGTTGGTCGTTTGTTGCAAATGCATGCTAACTCACGAAGTGAAATTTCTGAAGTATTCTCCGGTGATATTGCTGGTGCTATCGGTTTAAAGAATACTACTACCGGTGATTCATTAACTGATCCTGATCACCCATTAATTTTGGAAAGTTTGGAAGTTCCAGATCCGGTTATTCAAGTTTCAATTGAGCCAGAATCAAAAGCTGACCGTGACAAACTTGATGTTGCTTTGCAAAAATTAACTGAAGAGGATCCAACCTTTAGAGCAGAAACAAACGCTGAAACAGGTCAAACTTTGATTTCCGGAATGGGTGAATTACACCTGCAAATCATGGTTGAACGTATGAAGCGTGAATTCCACGTTGAAGCTAAGATTGGTGAACCACAAGTTGCTTACCGTGAAACCTTCACTAAGCCTGCTAAAGCACAAGGTAAATTTGTGCGTCAATCAGGTGGTAAAGGTCAATATGGTGACGTTTGGATTGAATTTACACCAAATGAAAGAGGAAAAGGTTACGAATTTGAAGACGCCATTGTTGGTGGTGTTGTTCCTCGTGAATTTATCCCTGCTGTTGATGCTGGTTTGCAAGAATCTATGAAGAACGGCATCTTGGCAGGTTACCCACTGATTGATGTAAAAGCTAAACTTTATGACGGTAGTTACCACGAAGTCGACTCTTCTGAAGCTGCCTTCAAAGTTGCTGCATCATTGGCATTGAGAAATGCTGCACCTAAGGCTGGTGCAGTTATCCTTGAACCTATTATGAAGGTTCAAGTTATCACACCTGAAGATTACTTAGGTGACGTAATGGGTTCAATTACTGCTCGTCGTGGTACAATGGATAACATGCAAGATCGTGCCGGCGCTAAAGTGTTGAATTCAATGGTTCCTCTGGCAGAAATGTTTGGTTATGCTACCACCTTACGTTCTTCAACTCAAGGCCGTGGCACATTTACGATGGTCTTTGATCATTACTCACCAACTCCTAAGTCTATTCAAGAGGATATCATCAAAAAACGTGGCGGTAACGCTGAATAATTTTCAATAATTAATAATATAAAAACAAGTTATTAACTATAAAAATCGAGCTATTGGTAAAGCCAGTGGCTCTTTTTTTATCAAAAATTTCGTTTCTGAATAAATTATTTGAGAATTTTTCTGTTTGTAGTAGACTTCTTAAACATAAAATTAAGGATTTTATTTAAAAAAGTATAAAAATTGTATTTTTCTATTCTAAAAGATGAAAAAAGTTCCTTTAATCCTTGATAATTAAGCTTAAAACGGTTATACTATTTTTTGTGTGTCTAGGGCATAGTCTGCCTTAAAGCACATATTGTTGTAAAGCATTGATACAAAAGGTTGCGGCACACCAGGCTGCATTGCCACAGAGGTTGTGTCGGTAATTTTTGTGGAAGCTAGTCATCTTTTAAAGAAGACGTTGAGGAGGTAATTTAATGGCAAGTCAATCAATTCGTATCAGACTTAAGTCATACGAACATGGTATTCTCGATGAATCAGCTGCTAAAATTGTAGCTACTGCAAAGAGAACTGGAGCTGAAATTTCAGGTCCAGTTCCATTGCCAACAGAAAGGGTATTGTTCACTGTTTTGCGTTCACCACACAAGAACAAGGACTCACGTGAACAATTTGAAATTCGTACGCATAAGCGTTTAATCGATATTTTAAATCCAACACCTAAAACTGTTGACTCTTTAATGAAGCTTGATTTACCAAGTGGTGTTGACATCGAAATTAAACTTTAATTTTAAAAAGAAAGAGGTGTAATCATGACCAAAGGAATCTTAGGAAGAAAAGTTGGTATGACCCAAATCTTCACTAAAGATGGTATCCTCGTGCCTGTAACAGTTGTTGAAGCAACGCCTAACGTAGTTATGCAAGTTAAGACAGTTGAATCAGACGGCTACGAAGCAGTTCAATTAGGATATCAAGATAAGCGTGAAGTTTTGAGCAACAAACCAGAAAAAGGTCATGCTGCAAAAGCAAAGACTTCGCCTAAGCGCTTCATACGTGAAATCCGCGGAGTTGAGCTTAAGGACTATGAAGTCGGCTCAGAAGTTACTGTGGACACATTTAAGGAAGGTGACGTAGTTGACGTCACTGGTACTACAAGAGGTCATGGATACCAAGGTAACATTAAACGTTGGGGCCAATCACGTGGACCAGAAACTCACGGTTCAAGATACCATAGAATTCCTGGTTCAATGGGTTCAATCATTAACCGTGTGCCTAAAGGCAAACGTCTGCCAGGTCACATGGGAATGAAGAAAGTTACCATTGAAAACTTAGTAATTGAAAAAGTTGTAGCAGATAAGAATGTTTTGTTAATTAAAGGCAACGTTCCTGGCGCTAAGAATTCATTGCTTACTGTTAGATCTGCTGTAAAAAATAATAAATAGGAAGGAGGACTAGAATGGCTAATTTAAAAGTTATTGATCAAAAAGGCAAAGATGCTGGTGAAGTTACTTTAAATGATGAAGTATTTGGTATTAAACCAAATGAAAGCGTAGTTTTTGACGCAATTATCAGACAAAGAGCTGGCAGACGTCAAGGAACCTCGAAGGTTAAAAATAGATCTGCTGTTCGCGGTGGTGGTAAGAAGCCTTGGAAACAAAAGGGTACTGGACGTGCTCGTCAAGGGTCTATCCGTTCACCACAATGGCGCGGCGGTGGTGTTGTTTTTGGACCAACTCCACGTTCTTATGCATACTCAATGCCAAGAAAGCAACGGCGCTTGGCTATCAAGTCTGTTCTTTCCCAAAAATTGATTGATAAAGATTTGATTGTTTTAGATCAATTGACTATGTCAGCTCCTAAAACAAAAGAGTTTAAGTCAATCTTGGACGACTTAAAGGTTGAAGGTAAAGTTTTAGTTGTTTCTGAAGATAAAAATATTCAATACTCAGCTAGGAATTTGCCAAACGTTAAGGTTATCACTGCAAATGGCTTGAATGTAGAAGATGTTGTCAACTATGACAAATTAATCTTGACAAAAGAAGCTATTGAAAAGATAGAAAAGAATGTTGAGGGGGCTTCGACGAAATGAGTGCACACGATATCATTTTAAGACCTGTCATTACTGAAAAGTCAACGAACTTAATGGATGATAAGAAATATACTTTCAACGTGCTTTTAACTGCAACCAAGACTCAAGTTCGTGATGCTGTTGAAGAAATTTTTGATGTTAAGGTCAAAAAAGTTAATATCATGAATGTTCGTGGTAAGGATAAGCGTGTTGGTCGTTATTCAGGTAAAACTGCTCGGACACGTAAAGCAATCGTCACCTTAACTGAAGATTCAAATGACATCAAAATTTTCAAAGACGATAACGATAATAAAGAAGAAAATAAGTAATAGGAGGTCAGTCAATTGGCTATTAAAATTTATAAGCCAACCACAAATGGTCGCCGTAATATGACTACTTCTGACTTTGCTGAAATTACTAAGAGCAAGCCAGAGCGTACTTTACTTGAGTCACAATCACACACTGCAGGTCGTAACTCTTATGGTCATATTACTAGCAGACACCGTGGTGGTGGACATAAGCAAAAGTACCGTATCATCGATTTTAAACGCAATAAAGATAACGCTAAAGCTGTAGTTAAAGCAATCGAATACGATCCAAACAGAACTGCTAACATTGCGCTTCTTCACTATACTGATGGTATTAAGGCTTATATCTTAGCACCTAAAGGTTTAACAGTTGGTGATGTGGTTGAATCTGGCGCTAATGCAGATATTAAGCCAGGAAACGCTTTGCCATTAAAGAATATTCCAACTGGTACATCAATTCACAATATTGAATTAAGTCCTGGTAAAGGTGGTCAGCTTGTTAGAAGTGCTGGAGCCAGTGCTCAAGTTTTGGGTAATGATGGTAAGTACACTTTAGTTAAATTACAGAGTGGTGAAGTTCGTAAAATTTTATCAGTTTGTCGTGCAACTATTGGTGTTGTTGGTAATGAACAACATTCGTTAATTCAATTAGGTAAAGCTGGCCGTAGTCGCTGGTTAGGCAGACGTCCGCAATCTCGTGGTTCTGTAATGAACCCTAACGATCACCCACATGGTGGTGGTGAAGGTAAAGCTCCTGTAGGTCGTCCACAACCAATGACTCCATGGGGCAAGAAAGCTCGTGGTATCAAGACTAGAAATAGTAAGAGAGCCAGTGAGAAGCTAATTGTTCGTCACCGTAAAGGTAGCAAATAATAGAAGGAGGGTAATTTAATGAGCCGTAGTATTAAAAAAGGGCCTTTTGCTGATGCATCCTTATTAAAGAAAGTTGATGCACAAGCAGATACAGATAAAAAACAGGTTATTAAAACTTGGTCACGTCGTTCAACTATTTTTCCTTCTTTTGTTGGTTTGACTATAGCTGTTTACGATGGTAGAAAGCATGTTCCAGTATATATTACTGAGGATATGGTTGGTCATAAGTTAGGTGAATTTGTTCCAACGAGAACTTTTCGTGGACATAAGACATCTGACGACAAGGCTACTGCAAAATAAAGAAAGGAGAAACACTTAAATGGCAGAACAAGTTAGTTCAGCTAGGGCAGAAGCAAGAACAGTTCGTATTGCTCCAAGAAAAGCACGTTTAGTTGTTGATTTGATTCGTGGCAAAGACGTTGCTGAAGCATTGGCAATCTTGCAATTCACACCTAGAGCTGCTTCCCCAATCGTTGAAAAAGTTTTACGCTCAGCAATTGCAAATGCAGAACACAATTACGATCTTGAAAGTGCCAATCTTTATGTATCTGAAGCATACGTAAATGAAGGAGCAACTTTAAAGAGATTTAGACCACGTGCCAAAGGTATGGCTTCTCCTATTAATAAGAGAACTAGTCATGTAGTTGTAGTAGTGTCAGAAAAGAACGATTAAGGGAGGTATATTAATGGGTCAGAAAATTAACCCAAATGGTTTTCGTCTCGGCGTAATTCGTGACTGGGAATCTAAATGGTATGCTGACAGAGGATACAAAGAAACCTTAAATGAAGACCTTCGCATCAGAAAATTCATTGATAAGAAGTTAAAGAATGCCTCTGTTTCTACTGTTGAAATTGAACGTGCAGCTAATAGGATCAACGTATCAATCAATACTTCTAAACCAGGTATGGTAATTGGTAAAGGTGGTTCTGAAGTTGAAGCATTGAGAAAAGAATTAAATGCTTTGACTAAGAAACAAGTCCACGTTAATATTGTTGAAATCAAGAAACCTGATCTTGATGCCAAATTAGTAGCTGAAAGTATCGCTAGTCAACTTGAAGCTCGTATCGCTTTTAGACGTGCTACTCGTCAAGCTACTCAAAGAACTATGCGTGCCGGTGCCAAGGGAATCAGAGTACAAACATCTGGCCGTTTGAACGGCGCTGACATGGCAAGAAGAGAATGGCACACAGAAGGTCGTGTTCCATTACAAACTTTAAGAGCAGATATTGATTATGCTTGGGTAAATGCCTACACTACATATGGTGAAATTGGTGTTCAAGTATGGATTAACCGGGGTGAAATCTTACCTTCTAAAAGTAAGAAGCCCGAAAAAGCTGCGAAGGGAGGAAACAAATAATGCCTCTAGTACCAAAAAGGGTAAAACACCGTCGTGAGTTTCGTGGTAAGATGCGAGGTGCTGCTAAGGGTGGTAAAACCATTGCTTTTGGTGAATATGGTTTACAAGCCCTTGAATCGCACTGGATTACTACACAACAAATCGAAGCTGCTCGTGTTGCGATGACTCGTTACATGAAACGTGGTGGTAAGGTTTGGATTAGAATTTTCCCTCAAAAGTCATACACTGCTAAAGGTGTTGGTGTACGTATGGGTTCTGGTAAAGGTGCACCTGCAGGCTGGGTAGCTGTAGTCAAGAGAGAAAAGATTATGTTTGAAATCGGTGGCGTTAATGAAGCAACAGCTCGTGAAGCACTAAGACTTGCTGCAACGAAGCTACCAATTAAATGTAAATTTGTGACTAAAAGTTCGGAAGTAGGTGGCAATTCTAATGAAGGCTAAAGATATCAGAGCATTAACCACTGATCAAATGTTAGATAAGGAAAAGCAATATAAAGAAGAACTCTTTAATTTGCGTTTTCAACAAGCAACGGGTCAATTAGAAAATACCGCTCGCCTAGGCAAAGTTCGTAAAAATATTGCTAGAATTAAAACAATTCTTAGCGAAAAAGCATTGGAAAAAGATTAGTGGAAGGGAGTTATTAACTTGAGCGAATCAATCGAAAGAAATCATCGTCACGTATATCAAGGCCAAGTAATTTCTGATAAGAATGACAAGACTATCACAGTAGTTGTTGATACTTATAAGAACCACCCTGTTTACAAAAAGCGTATTAGATATTCAAAGAAATATTACGCACAAGATGATAAAAATGAAGCTAAAGTTGGCGATACTGTTCGTATCATGGAAACTCGTCCATTATCTCGTACAAAGCGCTTTCGTTTAGTTAAAATTGTTAAAAAATCTGTTTAATTTTGCGGATTTAGTGAGGGGAGGATTATATAGTGATTCAAAATGAATCCCGTTTGAAGGTTGCTGATAACTCAGGTGCCAGAGAACTTTTAGTTATTAGAGTCTTAGGTGGATCAAGACGTAAGACTGGTAACATTGGTGATATTGTTGTTGCAACTGTTAAACAAGCAACACCAGGTGGCGTTGTCAAAAAAGGTGACGTTGTCAAGGCTGTCATTGTTAGAACAAAATCAGGCGCACGTCGTGAAGATGGATCATACATCAAATTTGATGAAAATGCTGGTGTAGTTATCAATGCAGATAAGAGTCCACGCGGTACTCGTATCTTTGGGCCTGTTGCACGTGAGCTACGTGAGCACGACTTTATGAAAATCGTCTCTCTTGCTCCTGAAGTCATATAATAAGTGAGGTGCACTGATGTTTGTTAAAACTGGTGACAAAGTAAAAGTTATTACCGGAAAAGACAAAGGTAAAGAAGGTATTGTTTTATCTGTTAACGTTAAGAAAAACCGTGTAGTTGTTAAAGGCGTTAATAAGATCAAGAAGCATCAAAAACCTTCTCAGACTAATGCTAATGGTGGTGTAGTTGAATCTGAGGGTTCAATCCATGCATCAAATGTTAAGGTCATTGCTAAGTCAGAAGGCAAAACCAATGACAAAAAAGAAGAAACTAAGAAGTAGAAGGGAGGACACAAATGGCAAATTATTTAGCTCAAGAATATAAAGAAAAAATTGTTCCTGCATTGCAAGAAAAGTTTGATTACAGCTCAGCTATGCAAGTGCCAAAGATTGAAAAAATAGTTTTGAACATGGGTGTTGGAGACGCTGTTTCTAATGCTAAAAACTTAGACGAAGCTGTAGAGGAATTGACTTTGATCTCAGGGCAAAAACCACTGGTTACCAAAGCCAAAAAGTCAATTGCTAATTTCCGCTTGCGTGAGGGTATGTCTATCGGAGCTAAGGTAACACTTAGAGGAGATAGAATGTACGATTTCTTATATAAGTTAATCAGTGTTTCACTTCCTCGTGTTCGCGACTTCCGTGGTGTATCCAGCCGTTCATTTGATGGTCGTGGTAACTACACTTTAGGTATTAAGGAACAATTGATTTTCCCAGAAATTGACTTTGATAAAGTTAATAGAACTAGGGGTTTAGATGTTGTTATCGTTACTACTGCCAATACAGATGAAGAAGCTCGCGAGCTTCTAGGTCAATTTGGTATGCCGTTTGCAAAATAATGGAGGACATTAATGGCTAAGACATCACAAAAAATTAGAAATCATCGTCCTGCTAAATTTTCTTCACGTGAATATACGCGTTGCGAAAGATGTGGTCGTCCACGCTCCGTCTATCGTAAGTTTGGCTTATGCCGTATTTGCTTGAAAGATTTAGCTCACAAAGGTCAAATCCCAGGCCTGAAAAAGGCTAGTTGGTAATACGGATTGGAGGATAGCATAAATGGTCATGACAGATCCGATCGCAGACTACTTGACTAGAATTAGAAATGCCAACATGGCAAAACATAATTCTGTTGAAGTTCCTGCATCAAACATTAAAAAATCTATTTCAGAAATTTTGAAACGCGAAGGCTTCATCCGTGATTACGAAGTTACCGATGACAATAAACAGGGTATGATTAAGATTTTCTTGAAATATGGTCCTGATGGAGAACGTGTCATTTCGGGTTTAAAGAGAATTTCTAAGCCAGGTCTTAGAAATTATGTTAGCGCTGAAAATTTACCTAAAGTACTTAATGGTTTAGGTATCGCCATCGTCTCTACTTCTGCAGGTGTGATAACTGACAAAGAAGCAAGACAAAAAGATGTTGGTGGCGAAGTTATCGCCTATGTATGGTAATTCTGACAGAAAGGAGAGCAATCAATGAGCCGTATCGGTTTAAAAACAATTGAAGTCCCTGATAGTGTCACTGTTACTAAGAAAGGTGACAATATCACTGTTAAAGGACCTAAGGGTGAACTAACCAGATATTTTGATCCAAAAATCACATTTAAACAAGAAAATGGCAAAATCAACTTTTCTCGTTCAAGTGAAAGTGATAAAGCACTTCATGGAACTGAAAGAGCCAATCTTGCTTCAATGGTTGAAGGTGTAGTTGATGGTTACAAGAAAACTTTAAAATTAATTGGTGTTGGTTATCGTGCTACAGCACAAGGTAACAAATTGACTTTGAATGTTGGTTATTCTCACCCAGTTGTAATGACTGCACCAGAAGGTGTGTCAGTAAAAGCTACTTCAGCAACTGATATTGAAGTAGAAGGAATTTCTAAGCAAAATGTTGGACAATTTGCTGCTGAAATTCGCGATGTACGTCCACCAGAACCTTATAAAGGTAAGGGTATTCGTTATACTGATGAATATGTACGTCGTAAGGAAGGTAAAACTGGTAAATAGTAAATAAATTTTTGAGGTGAAATTGTGATTTCAAAACCAGATAAGAACAAATTGCGCTTAAAGCGTCATAAACGTATTCGTAGCAAAATTTCTGGTACTGCTGAGCGCCCACGCTTAAGCGTTTTCCGTTCAAACAAAAACATCTACGCTCAATTAATTGATGACGTAGCGGGTGTAACGCTAGCAAGTGCCTCAACTTTAGACGATTCTGTATCTAAAGATCAGACTAAAGTAGAACAAGCTCAAGCTGTTGGTAAAGGTATTGCCGAAGCAGCCAAAGCGAAAAACATTACTAGCGTAGTGTTTGATAGAAGTGGTTATTTATACCACGGCCGTATTTCAGCATTGGCAGATGCCGCTCGTGAAAACGGATTAGAGTTCTAGGAAAGGAGATAAATACATGGCAAACCGCAACGATTCTCGCAATAATCGCAGAAATAAAGACGACATTGAAGATCAGTTAGTAGCAATTAATCGTGTCACCAAGGTTGTCAAAGGTGGTCAACGAATGAGATTTGCTGCTCTGGTAATTGTTGGCGACAAAAAAGGTCGTGTAGGCTTTGGTACTGGTAAAGCTCAAGAAGTTCCAGAAGCAATCCGTAAGGCCGTTGAAGCTGGTAAAAAGAATATGATCAAGGTTCCTAAGGTTGGTACTACTATTCCTCATGAAGTAATCGGTCATTATGGCTCAGGCAGTATTATGATCAAACCTGCTCCAGCTGGTTCAGGTGTTGCTGCTGGTGGTGCCGTTCGTATCGTTATGGATATGGCCGGTATTGCGGATGTTACTTCTAAATCACTTGGTTCTAATACTCCTATTAATGTTGTTCGTGCGACAATAGATGGATTGAAGAAACTTAGAACAAGTGAAGATGTTGAAAAGCTTCGTCACGCTGAACTAGATTAGGGAGACTGGATAAATGACTGAATTAAAAGTTACTTTAATTAGAAGTGCTGCACACCGTCTGCCTGACCAAAGAAAAGTTGTGAAAGCTCTTGGTTTAGGTAGGATTAATAGTACAGCTACTTTACCAGACAATGCTGCAACTCGTGGGGCATTAATGAAAATCGCCCACCTGATTTCAGTTGAAGAAATTAATAAATAGTTAATTGAGGAGGTGCCAAATTAATGAAGCTTCATGAATTACATGCTGCTGAGGGGTCACGCAATACAAGAAAACGTGTTGGTCGTGGTACTTCAAGTGGTTTTGGAAAAACTTCTGGACGTGGCCAAAAAGGACAATTGTCTCGTCAAGGCGGTCATACCCGTCTAGGTTTTGAAGGTGGTCAAATGCCATTATTCAGAACCATGCCAAAACGTGGATTTAAGAACGTTAACCGCAAAGAGTATGCAATCATTAACTTAGATGACTTGAACAAGTATGAGGAGGGCAGCGAAGTTACTGTTGCCAATCTCAAGGAAAAAGGTTTGGTAAAGAAAGAATTATCAGGCGTTAAATTGCTTGCTGAAGGTGAGTTAAAAGTTAAGTTAAACGTAAAGATTAACAAAGTTTCCGCCGCTGCTAAAAAAGCAGTAGAGGCTGCTGGCGGATCTGTTGAGGTGATCTAATGTTTTCGACCTTGAAGAACGCCTTTAAGGATAAAGAAATAAGAAATAAAATTTATTTTACACTCTTTATTCTTTTGATATACCGAATTGGAGCGAATATTACTGTTCCAGGTGTCAACGCAAAAGCGATTACTCAAGTTGCACAAACTGGTTTAGTTCCAATGCTGGATACAGTTTCTGGTGGTGGACTAGATAATTATTCAATTTTCTCATTAGGTGTTTCCCCTTATATAACCGCACAAATTGTTATT
The DNA here is from genome assembly GCF_000967195.1 of Lactobacillus kullabergensis. Classification (GTDB taxonomy): domain Bacteria; phylum Bacillota; class Bacilli; order Lactobacillales; family Lactobacillaceae; genus Lactobacillus; species Lactobacillus kullabergensis. The sequence continues at coordinate 1,421,966 of NZ_KQ033871.1, read as the reverse complement.
CAATTGTTGCAGATGGATATTGTACCTACGTTGGTAGAGTGGGGTAAACAAGGTGAGGTTGGACGTCGCAAAACTAATCAAGTAACCAGATGGCTTGCTTTATTTGTTGCTTTTATTCAAAGTTTGGGAATTACACTTGGTTTTAACGCATTAACTCAAATGGGTTTAGTTAAAAATCAGACTCCTCAAACATACATTGAAATTGCAATAATTATGACAGCAGGAACGATGCTTTTGACTTGGCTTGGTGATGAGATTACTGATAAAGGTTTAGGCAACGGAGTTTCAGTAATTATTTTTGCTGGTATTATAGCTCGGTTACCCCGTGGCTTGTGGCAACTTTATAAAGATGGAGTTATCAATAATAATGCTAGTGATCGTTGGCAAGGGATTTTGTTCTTCATCGCGATTATCATTGCAATACTTATCGTAACCCAATTAGTTACATGGGTAGAACAGGCAGATCGCCGGATTCCAATACAATACACAAGACGGGCAACTATTAGTGGCTCTGAAAGTTTTTTGCCATTAAAGGTTAATGTTTCTGGCGTTATTCCAGTCATTTTTGCTAGTTCATTTATTATTACACCGGCAACAATTTTGATGGCCTTTCAGAAATCTCAGGGTGACCAACAATGGTATAAAATAATGACCAACATATTTAGTATGCAAACTACACCGGGAGTCATAATCTATACAGTTTTAATCATCTTGTTTACGTTCTTCTATGCTTTTGTTCAGGTTAATCCTGAGAAGCTGGCTAAGAATTTGCAAAAACAAGGTGCGTACATTCCGAGTGTTTGGCCCGGCAAAGATACACAAGATTACGTATCAAAGGTCTTAATTAGATTATCAACTGTAGGTTCTGTATTTTTAGGACTTGTAGCATTACTGCCACAACTTGCTACTAATTTTTGGGATTTACCAAGTTCAATTGGATTAGGCGGTACCAGTCTTTTAATCGTTATTGGTGTCGTCTTGGAACTATCTCGTCAAATTAACGGATTGTTAATGAAGAGAGAATACGTTGGATTCATCAGATAGGAACGGATAAATGATTAATATATTTCTTTTAGGTTTGCCTGGTGCTGGCAAAGGTACGGTATCAGAACAAATTGTCGACAAATACCATCTAACTCATATTTCAACTGGGGATATGTTTAGAGAAGCAATGGCTAATGAGACTAAAGTTGGTCTTGAAGCCAAAAGTTACATTGATAAAGGTAATTTGGTACCAGATGAAGTTACTGCCAAGTTAGTTGAAGAACGTTTAGGTCAGCCCGATATTAATGAAGGGTATATTTTAGATGGTTTTCCCCGGACAATTGTTCAAGCGGAACTTTTCGAAGATATTGCTAAGCGCATGAATAAGCAATTAACAAATGTAATTTCACTCGAAGTTAAAGAAGAAACTTTGATAAAACGTTTATCAGCACGTTTTATGTGTAAAAACTGTGGTGCAACATATAATAAAATTACAAAGATGCCTAAAGTTAAGGATACTTGTGATCGTTGTGGTGGGCATGAATTTTACCAACGTGAAGATGACAAACCTGAAGTAGTAAAAAATCGTTTAGAAGTAAACGAAAAAATGAACACACCGCTGAAAGACTTTTACGAGAAAAAAGGTTTGTTAGCTGTTGTAAATGGTGAACAGACGCCTGAAGAAGTTTTTAAGAACGTTGATGCGGTTTTAAGTAAAAAGCAATAATTTGTATATTTACTTTTCCGTGTTATAATTTCAAAGTATGACTGTTTAAATGCGGAGGAACGGCTTTGGCAAAAGATGATGTCATAGAAGTGAAGGGTAAGGTTGTTGATACCCTGCCTAATGCTATGTTTAAAGTTGAATTGGAAAATGGAGCTGTGATTTTAGCACATGTTTCCGGTAAGATTAGGATGCACTATATTCGAATTTTGCCTGGAGACCGTGTTACTGTTGAACTTTCTCCTTATGATTTAACTAAAGGTAGAATAACTTATCGATTTATAAAGTAATAACGGAGGGAAACATGAAGGTTAGACCATCTGTTAAACCAATGTGTGAACATTGTAAGATAATTAAAAGAAATGGTCGTGTAATGGTTATTTGCTCTGCAAATCCAAAGCACAAGCAACGTCAAGGTTAAGATAATAGGAGGTGCAATTTATGGCACGTATTGCTGGTGTTGACTTACCAAGAGATAAAAGAATAGTTGTTGCATTAACATATATTTATGGAATTGGTGAACCAACAGCACAAAAGATTTGTGCGGATGCTGGTGTTTCTGAAGACATACGTTCAAAAGATTTGACTCCAGATGACCAAGAGAAGCTTCGTGCAGAAGTTGATAAATACCGTGTTGAAGGTGACTTACGTAGAGAAGTAAGCATGAACATCAAGCGGTTAATTGATATTGGTTCTTACCGTGGTATTCGTCACCGTAGAGGACTTCCGGTTCGCGGTCAAAATACCAAGAATAATGCCCGTACACGCAAGGGTAGCAAGAAAAATAAATAAAAATTTTAAGGAGGTTTATTGATGCCTAAAACAGCACGTAAACGCCGTGTGAAGAAGCACGTTGAAAAAGGCGTTGCTCATATTCATTCTACGTTTAACAATACTTTAGTCATGATTACTGACGTTCAAGGCAATGCAATTGCTTGGTCTTCAGCTGGTGCATTAGGCTTTAAAGGTAGTCGTAAGTCTACACCATTTGCAGCACAAATGGCAGCCGAAGCAGCAGCCAAGAGTGCAATGGATCAAGGCATGAAACATGTAGAAGTTTCTGTTAAAGGTCCTGGTGCTGGCCGTGAATCTGCTATTAGATCGCTACAAGCGACTGGACTTGAAATCACCGCTATTCGCGATGTTACTCCAGTTCCTCACAATGGTTCTAGACCACCAAAACGTCGTCGTGTTTAATTTTGTTCTTATTGAAGGACATTGCGTTTTGAAAGGGGCCTAGTAATGATTGAATTTGAAAAACCAAATATTACCGTTGTGGACCAAGAAAAGTCTTATGGTAAATTTGTTATTGAACCACTTGAACGAGGCTTTGGTACTACTTTAGGTAACTCATTACGTAGAGTTTTACTGACATCTATCCCAGGTACAGGACTTGTTTACGTTCAAATAGATGATGTCTTACACGAATTCTCAACCGTTCCGGGCGTAAGAGAAGATGTCGCTAAGATAATCCTGAACCTTAAGAAACTTGAATTAAAGTCTTTTTCAGATGAACAAAAGATTATTGAAATTGACGTAGAGGGTCCGGCTACTGTAACCGCCGATGATCTTAAAGCTGACGCAGATATTCAAATCCTGAATCCTGATCAATATATTTGTACTATTGCTGATGGTGGCCACTTGCATATGCAAATTGCTGTTAAAAATGGTCGCGGCTATGTTGCAGCAAGTGACAACAAGAGCGAGGATATGCCAATTGGGGTTATTCCTGTTGATTCTTTATTTTCTCCAATAAAGAAGGTCAATTACCAAGTTGAATCAACTCGTGTTGGTAAAAGAGACGATTTTGACAAGCTCACTTTAGAGATTTGGACAGATGGTTCAATCAAGCCTAACGATGCCCTCAGTTTCGCAGCAAAAATATTAGTTGCACACTTTAAAGTGTTTGAAACTGCTGATGCAAATACTAAATTCAATGATGTAATGGTTGAAAAAGAGGACGATACAGCTGAAAAGAAGCTTGAAATGACAATTGAAGAGCTTGATCTTTCTGTTCGTTCATACAATTGTCTTAAACGTGCCGGTATTAATACACTGCAAGAACTAACTGACAAAACAGAAGCAGATATGATGCGTGTACGTAACTTAGGACGTAAATCGTTGGAAGAAGTTAAAAATAAATTAGCTGACTTGGGACTATCATTGCGTCAAGAAGATTAATTTAAAAAATAAAGGAGGTAAACTGATGGCATACCGTAAATTGGGTCGCGACAGTGCACATAGAAAAGCAATGCTGAGAGAAATGACTACTCAATTAATCATGAAGGAACGCATTACTACTACTGAAGCTCGTGCTAAAGAAGTTCGCAAAACCGCCGAAAAGATGATTACTTTAGGCAAACGTGGAGATTTGGCTGCAAGAAGAAGAGCAGCTGCCTTTGTTCGTGATGAGGTTGCAGATATTCATGAGGAAAAAGATGCAATCGTTGTTAAATCAGCTTTGCAAAAGCTTTTTAGCGATATTGCACCGCGTTACAAAGATAGAAATGGTGGATACACCAGAATTATGAAGCTTGCTACAGCTCGTAAGGGTGATGCAGCTCCAATGGTTATTTTAGAATTAGTTTAATTCAAATAATCCAAACTTAATAGCTATTAAGAATTATCCGTGAGAGTGAGAATAAGCGTTAAGATGATGACGAAAGTTTAGTCTAGCTTAGATAATTATATTATCCCTCCTCATGGGTGATTTTTTTTGCTCTTTTAATTTTGTTTAAGCACAAAACAGGAAGATATTTTTAAAATTGAATTCAGAACGGGTTAAAGCATATTAAATAGTGAAACTGATAATTTTGATGTGCAAAGGTGCCAATCAGTATTCAGAATTGTTGATATTTTTGGTACAATTGAATCAGACTTTTAGGACGGTGAGAGTATGGCAAACGATAATATTATTAAAATAAAAAATGTAAGTTTTTTCTATCCAGAGTCAGACGCTCCCGCTATAGATAACATTAGTTTCAACGTGAAACGGGGTTCATGGACTTCAATTATTGGTCATAATGGTAGTGGTAAATCAACAATTATCCGCCTAATTAATGGCTTGCTGGTACCTGATGAAAGCGGAAGCCCTTTAATCGAAGTAGATGGAATAAAACTAACGGACGATACAGTTTGGGAAGTTCGCAATAGAGTAGGCATTGTCTTTCAAAATCCTGATAATCAGTTCGTGGGAGCAACGGTGGCTGATGATGTTGCATTTGGTTTAGAAAATCGTGGCATTCCTCATTCAGAAATGGTTAAAATAGTTCCGGAAGCAATTAAAGCCGTCGGAATGAGTGAATATGCCAACTCTGAGCCTGCAAATTTATCCGGTGGTCAAAAGCAAAGAGTGGCTATTGCTGGTATATTAGCTATTAAACCCAAAATAATTGTGTTAGACGAAGCTACTTCAATGCTTGATCCTGAAGGAAGAAATCAAATATTATCAATTGTTCAAGATATGAAGGATAAGTATGACTTGACTGTAATTTCTATTACTCATGATATTGATGAAGCTAATATGGCTGATCAAGTCTTAGTAATGAATGATGGTAAATTAATTACACAAGGAAGTACTAAAACAGTTTTTAGTCAGGTTAGTCTTCTTAAAAGTATAGGGTTAGATGTGCCCTTCTTTGAGCAAATTAAAGAAAAATTGCAGCAAGATGCAATAAAATTACCTGATAACTTAGATTCAGAAAAAGAGTTGATTAATTATCTATGTCAATTAAATTCAAAAATGTAAGCTACATTTATTCTCCCGAAACTCCAATGGCAAAAAAGGGTTTAGATAATGTTTCATTTGAGTTAAAAGATGGTTCTTTTAATGCAATAATTGGACATACTGGGAGTGGAAAATCGACTCTTATGCAGCATTTTAATGCTCTTATTAAACCTGCAACAGGAAAAATAGAAATAGCTGGCACAACTATAACACCAGAAACTACAAATAAAAATTTAAAAGATTTAAGAAGACATGTAAGTTTGGTTTTTCAGTTTCCTGAAACGCAATTGTTTGAAAATACAGTTTTAGATGACATTGCCTTTGGTCCTAAAAATTTTGGTTATGACAATGAAAAAGCTCTTGAAAGTGCTAAATATTGGCTAAAAAAAGTTGGCTTATCTGAAGAAATTGGCAAAAGGTCACCATTTGAACTTTCTGGTGGACAAATGAGGAGAGTGGCAATAGCTGGAGTAATGGCATATGAACCAGATATTCTTTGTTTGGATGAGCCAGCAGCTGGTCTTGATCCAGAAGCGCGTAAACAAATGATGGCACTTTTTTCTGATTACCAAAAAGACGGGCATACGGTAATTTTAGTTACCCATAATATGGATGATGTGGCTAAATATGCTGACAATGTTTTAGTTATGGAACAAGGTAAACTTATTAAGCAAGACACACCTACAGAAATTTTTAAAAATCGTAAGTGGTTGCAAGAGCATCACCTTGAAGAACCTAAAGCTTCTTTGTTTGCAGCTAAATTAACTAATTATAAATTTACAAAAATGCCATTAAATATAAATAGTTTAGTAAAAGAAATAGAAAATAATTTGAAGGGGTGATTGCGTGAGTAAAATCTTAATTGGTCGTTATGTAGCTGGTGATTCGATAGTCTATAGAATGGACCCTCGAGGGAAATTACTCGCAACTATTCTCTTTATTTTGTTTGTCTTTTTGGCTAATAATCCAATTTCATATATTATAGTGACTATTTTTAGTTTAGCCGCAGTTGCTGCTACAAAGCTAAAGCCTAAAATCTTTTGGGATGGAGTAAAGCCATTAATTTGGCTGATTTTGTTCACTTCTTTTTTACAACTATTTTTTACTGTTGGGGGAACTGTATACTGGCGCTGGACAATCTTTGCCTTATCAAGTTACGGCATTACTAATGCAATTTTTATATTTATTCGTTTTACTGTAATTATTTTAATCTCCACAGTAATGACGGTTACAACTAAGCCACTTGAAATTGCTGATGCGATCGAATGGCTATTAAAACCGCTTAAATTGATTCGTATTCCAGTAGATAAGATAGCACTTGTAATGTCAATAGCACTTCGCTTTGTGCCCACTCTATTTGATGAAACTTTTAAAATAATGAATGCTCAGCGCTCACGTGGTGCAGATTTTAATAACGGCGGATTAGTTACTAGAGCAAAGGCAATCACACCACTTTTAGTGCCACTGTTTATTAATTCTTTGGAAACAGCAATTGATTTATCAACTGCGATGGAGTCTCGCGGATATCGCGGTGATAAGGGAAGAACAAAATTTAGAGTATTAAAATGGTCTAATGTAGACTTTATAAATTTGTTTTATTTTGTTTTATTATTAGGACTTCTATTAGTATTTAGGACACATTGATGACAACAAGATATAAAATGACAGTCGCTTATGACGGCCATCTATTTCACGGATTTCAATATCAGCCACACCAAAGAACTGTGCAAGGTACAATTGAAACAGCATTATATAAAATGACAAAAGGCAAAACCGTGATTGTCGAAGGTTCAGGCCGTACAGATGCTGGTGTTCATGCACTAGGTCAAGTAATTCATTTTGATTATCCAGGTAAACAAATTCCACCTGAAAGAATGATTTGTGCATTGAATTCAATGATGCCACTAGATATTATATTTAAAAATTGCGCAGTAGTCGATGAAAAATTTCATGTTAGATATAGTGCAAAAGGTAAGTGGTACCGGTACTGTGTTAGTCTGGATAGGTTTGTTGACCCTTTTAAACGTTTCTATACAGGACACTATCCTTATCCAGTTGATATAGAAAAAATGAAAAAAGCAGCTACTGATTTGCTGGGTACTCATGATTTCACTAGTTTTGCTGCTAGTGGTGGCCAAATAAAAAACAAAGTGCGTACGATGTATTACGTAAATATACAAAAAGATCAAAGAAATAATGAAATTATCTTTGATTTTATTTGTTCAGGATTTCTTTATAACATGGTTCGTATTTTAGTAGCTATGTTATTAGAGATTGGCAGAGGTAAACGTCCTGTAAATGATATTCCCCGGGTAATATCTGCTAAGGATCGAGAACAGGTGAGAGAAACTGCTCCAGCAAGTGGACTATTTTTGTATCATGTTTTTTATAAAAATATACCGGAAAAGTACAGGCTTGATAGGGATTAATATTGACTTTTTAATTAAAAAGACTTATTATATTTAAGTATGTTTGTCCACGATAGGCCCCGGAATCTTATTGTTTTCAAACAACGTATAAACGGAGGAAATTAAATTGCGTACTACACAATTAGCGAAACCTAATGAAATTGAACGTAAGTGGTATGTTATTGACGCAACAGATGTATCTTTAGGTCGTCTGTCAACTGCAGTAGCAACTATTTTAAGAGGTAAGAACAAGCCTCAATATACACCAAACGTTGACACTGGTGATAACGTCATTATTATTAATGCCGCTAAACTAAAGTTAACGGGTAAGAAAGCTACTGACAAGATTTATTACCATCACTCTGATTACCGTGGTGGTATAAAAGCCACTCCAGCTGGAGACTTGCTGGCTAATAATCCAGTTAGATTAGTTGAATTGTCAGTTAAGGGTATGCTTCCTAAAAATACTCTCGGTCATCAAGAGTTTATGAAGATGCATGTTTATGCTGGTGCTGATCACAAGCATGAAGCACAAAAGCCTGAAGAATTAGACATTAACAAATTAATCTAGGAGGTTAAATAATGGCACAACAAGTTGCATATGCAGGTACCGGTCGGCGCAAGAATTCTGTTGCGCGTGTTCGTTTAGTACCAGGTAGCGGCAAGATTACTGCTAATAACAAAGATATTGATCAATACATTCCATTTCCTAACTTAGTTAAGGATTTGAAACAACCATTGACTTTGACTGAAACTGAAAATCAATACGACGTTAAGGTTAACGTAAATGGTGGTGGTTTCTCTGGGCAAGCCGGAGCTATTCGTTTAGGAATTGCACGTGCTCTTCTAGAAGTTGACCCTGATTTTCGTGGTCCTTTAAAGAAAGCGGGATTCTTGACTCGTGATCCAAGAATGGTTGAACGTAAGAAACCTGGTCTTAAGAAAGCTCGTAAAGCTTCACAATTTAGTAAACGTTAATCAGTACGATTATATCAGCGTTTTAAAGCACTTCATGGTTTATACCATGAGGTGTTTTTTTATAATTTTTTTGCAAAATTTACACCAACCAAATTCACACCATTACTTTAAAAATCAATATGCATTACTGACTTTGATAATCCTAATTTGAAGTAGTTTAATGGTTGTATATATGATGTTGCAATCATAGTGAAATATAAAAATGGACACAAAACAGTAATAGATGTGCTAAAAATAAGTAAGCGATATGAAAATTTTCAGCTACAAATTAATAATTTAAAAATAAATGAAGGTAGTATTGTTGGTTTAATTGGTAAAAATGGGTCAGGTAAGTCAACTTTTTTGAATTTACTATCAAATAAAAAGTGAAACAAGCAGTGTAAAAATTTTTGGTTTGGATTATGTTAAAGATGAATGCCAGATAAAACTTAACTTAGGTGTAATTTTGGAGCAAAATTATTTTCCAAACTCATTTTCTGTTCAACAAATTGAAAAAATGCTAGAAAAGGTTTATCCATGTTGGGATAAAAAACTCTATCACAATTTGATTGATGAGTTTGATTTGCCTACCAATAAGCCTATTAGTAATTTTTCAAGAGGGATGCTTGTTAAATTAAATTTTGCTGCCACTCTTTCTCATCACCCAAGACTCTTAATTGCTGATGAAGCAACTAGTGGGCTTGACCCTATTGTAAGAAGAGAAATCTTATCTATATTAAAAGAATATGTAAATAATAATCAAATGACGGTATTATTGTCTTCACATATCTTAAGTGATTTAGAACAAGTTGCTAACTATTTTATTTTTATGGAAAATGGCAATATTTTATTAAAGGGTAGTCAAGGTGAGTTGCTTAATCATTATGCAATTAAAATAGAGATAACAGACCTTCCATTGAAGAACATCAAATATAAACTATACCAAGATAACATGGCTCAATATCTAGTTGAAGTATCACAAGAAAGTGTTGATTATATAGATTATGCTTCATTAGAGGAAATATTCCTATTTTTAGTAAAAGGAGTAAAGATAGATGAGAGGACTTCTTTATAAGGATTTTCAACTTATACTAAATAAGCTAAGTCTGAAAAGTAGATTGCTAATCATATTAGTACTACTTTTGGTGACAATTTTTGGTAGGGAGTCTGGAACGATTTTTCTCTCAATAATGGGACCGATTAGTTTAGCATCAATGCCAACTGGTCTATTGATTGCTGACCAAGAAAGTGGATGGAACAGATTCGTAGGTGTTTTTCCTATTCCTAAAAAAAACATAGTTTTG
>NZ_KQ033871.1:1323453-1410568 GCF_000967195.1 Lactobacillus kullabergensis | reverse complement strand
TTGGCTAGATACATTTTTTGTATTTCTTTAATTCTATTTATTAGCTTTATAACTTTAATTTTAAGCATTGGCACTGCTCTAATTTTCCAACAATTTAGCCTGCTAATTCATATATTGATAGCGATAGTTGGCTTATTGATTGGTATCATGTATGTAGTACTCTTACTCCCAGCAGTTTATGCTTCAGGTACGTTTGGAAGCACAATTGTGAATATACTGGTTTTAGTCCTTATTATTGGAGGGGTTTATATTTTGCAGAAAACGACTTGGGGTCTATCGTTCATCGCTTGGATTGGTAATACTAATTCTTTCCTGCTAGTAATAACAAGCTGTATCTTAATTGCCGTAATATCAATCGTTTCAATGATAATTTCAACAAAAGTATATTCCAACACATTTAAGTAGTTAGGAGTTTGAACTATTATGACTAAAAAATTATATCATCAAATAGCTGTTGCTTTAGCAATAGTTTCAATTGTACTCGCAGTCGGGATACTAATTTGGGGAGAAAAAGGGACTGCTTTTATTGCAATTATTCCCGCCTTAATTGCAGATTTAATAGAACGTAAGGGAAAGAAAGCAAAATAAGTAAGCGTAAATCTATTGTTTGTTGAAAATATGCTTTTTGTTCTTAACTTTTGAATATTAGAAAGACATTAGCTGAGTATAAAAGTGCCTTTCTAATTTATGTTCTATTGGAATAATTAATTGGGAATATTCTACAAAAGTTTACCAAAGTAAGTTATTGAGTAGTGTGAACTTTTAGTATTTATCAACTCAATTCATATATTTTAGAAGTGAAACTCATATCATTCATTTGAAGTTAGTTGAAACTTATTGAAGCACTAGTTTCAGAAAAGCGAGAAGACACCTGATATTAAAGTCTTTTGAAATATAGTTAAACCAGATCTTAAGCAGGTTCGTAACGCTTCACGATTTAGTAAGCGCTATTTACTAATTCTTAGTGTATTGCATTATTTATTATAATAATTATCAAAGGTAGGATTATGACAAAAATTGAATTAACACGTTTTCGTATTAAAAAAGGTAAAGAATTAAGAGCACAGGAATGGATGGATTTTTTAAATAAACATCATCAAGATACTGTGGCAACAATGGCTGGAGAAAGAATGTATATTGAGACTGTATTTAAAGAGAAAAGTTCGGATGGTTACACATACTTTTATTGGTATTCTATGCAAGGAGAAGGAGGAAATGCAGTCGAAGATTCGGATAGTTATATTGATCAAAAACACTTAGAATATTGGGACGAGTGTATAGATACTGCATATAGGCCAGTGGATATGAAAGTGATGGAAAAACTAGTAGCACCTAAAATTAACAGCATTATAGATGCTGATTAAGTGAAAATGTTAGGCTGCTTGAATAAAAGAAGAATGAAAAACGTCAGATTCTAGTCTGACGTTTTTATTATTTGATTTTTATTCATATCTTAAAGCAGTGATTGGATCTAGTTTTGCTGCTCGTTTGGCTGGTAACGTACCTGCTAAAAAGGTAATTAGACTGATAATGCCAATAATTAGTAAACTGCTTGACCAGTTGAATTGAATTAAAGTAAAGCCATCTAGACCTTTTAAGAATGATTTAGCAGCAAAATTGTTTAAGGCATTGCCTAAACCCATTGCTAGTAGTAATCCCAATGAAGAGCCAAGCAAACCAATTAAGATTGCTTCACAGCTAAAAATGGAAAATACTTTACCCTTGCTGAGCCCTAATGCCTTCATAAGACCAATTTCTTTTGTACGATCTCTCACTGACATGTACAGAGTATTGATTACTCCAAAGCTGGCAGCTACCAATGCGATAGCTCCAAAAACGATTAAAACCCCAGTGACTGCGTTGAATGTTAGAAAAAGTTCATTGACTGCTTCCTTAAGAGTCATACCCGAATATCCTTTTTTAGTTAGATTATCCTCAATTTTTTTAATACTGCTAGCACTCTTGTTAATAGGGGTAGCCATAACACTGGTATACTTATCTTTTAATGCTTGCGGAAGTCCTTTTTGGTTGGCTGAAACTATTTTTTGTCCTAAGCCATTACTGTAGATAGCAAAACCTTTTGATACTATACTATCATTTCTTATTCCAACAACCGTAGCAGATATTTTTGCTCTTTTCTTAGTAAGGGGTGATTTTGTGACTAAAGTTACTTTTTTACCAAGAGCATCTTGAGCATTTTTGAAGCCGTAGGATTTAACCATTGGTTTAGTGATTAGAATCTGAGATTTTTTTCCGCTAGTAGCAACTTGGTGACCAACTTTTAAGTCGTAGTTGATCCCTTCGGTTATTTGCGCAATTATAAGATATTTAGTTTTATTAGGCCCTTGGACATAGTCAACATCACAGTCCTTTAACGCTTTAAAATCTTTTAAGCCTTTAACTGATTTGATTTTTTTAACGTCGTTTTTGTCCATCATACCATCAGCGTTTTGACTGCTCTTCTTGGTATTATATTTTTGAGGTTCATTCGTATCTTGACTGGAACTCCCAGGCAAAATAGACATTTGCTCAGTTTTACCTACATTACCGACCTGCTTTTTCAAATAATCATTAACACCATTATTAATACCCATAGTAAAGGCAATAGTTAAGGAGCCAATGAAAACGGCTATAATTGTTAGGAATGTTCTCCCTTTATTGTGCCATAAGTTTGTAGCCGCAGAATATAGAATATCATGGAATCTCATTGCTGTATTCCTCCCACTATTTGACCATCTTTAATCTGAACCTGACGTGCACATTTTTTTGCTAAATCAGGATCGTGAGTAACAATTATTAAGGTAATGTTTTTTTCTTGATGTAGTTTAAATAAAATATTTTCAATATTTTCGCTAGTAGCTGAATCCAAGTTTCCTGTCGGCTCATCTGCAAAAATGATTTGGGGATCATTGACTAAGGCCCGCGCAATACAAACACGCTGCTTTTGACCCCCTGACAAGTCACTTGCTTTATTTTTAACTTTACTTTCTAAACCAACTGCTTTGATGGCTGCCAATGCCTTTGATCTGCGTTCTTTTCCTGTAATTCCACCTATTTTTAAAGGAAGCATCACATTTTCTAACACGCTATCTTGAGCATTTAAGAAAAATTGTTGAAAAACAAAGCCAAAGGTCTGATTGCGCAGCTTATTTAATGCTTTATTTTTAATTTTACTTGTGGGTTCATTATTTAAAAAGACGCTGCCAGTAGTAGGGTGGTCGAGGAGTGCCAAGATGTGCATTAAAGTAGACTTGCCTGAACCACTTTTGCCAATGATAGCAACCGAATCACCTTTGTTAATCTGTAAATTAATTCCTCGTAAGGCTTCAAATTTGGTTGCTCCTTTGCCATAGGTGCGGGTTACCTCATGGGTTTCAAGTAAACTCATAGATTCTCCTTCTTTCATGTATTACTGTAATACATATATAATACACCATGATTAAAAAAAGGCAAATATTTTTTAAAAATTTTTCAGACTAAGCAAACCATGATTCCATAATTTTTATCTCTGGTTTTTCAAAGTTAATTTGTGTAAGTGTACCATAAGGTAGAGCGGTCCTTGGATAAGCGTGGCCAATATTTACATTATATAAAATTGGTGTATTGAACTTAGCAGTTTCTTCCAACAAGATTTGTTTATATTCTGCAAAATACTTTTTATCTTGAGGTTTGCCTACTAAAATTGCGCGAACATTTCCTAAAATACCAACTTCTTCTAATTTAGCTAATTCTTGACGATAAAGTTGAGGAGCTGGTTTTTCTTCACATGTTTCTATGAAAAGTATTTTATCTTTGGCTTCTTCCGGTGTGAGTATAAGCTGATACTGGTTAATAACTGATGGTTCGTCTGGATATCGATTTGTTGTTAAGTCATCATAAAGGCTGTCAATGCAGCCACCCCATAGTCTACCTCGAACTTTTCCATGGCCACGTAAAACTTCATAACCGGTGTCTTTGTGGCTTATTCTTTCTTTACCAATTTGTTTAATTGAGAAATCAGTTCTTTCTTCATACCAGTTTTCACTTGCAGGAATCAGAGTAACCGGTGGATTTTCAAAATAATGTATTAAAGTCTTTTTTGTATAAGGTAAAAGTTCATTAGCCAGTTCTGCAAAATCAGTTAAAAAGCTCGGTCCATAGAATGTTTGCAAGCCCATTTTGTAAAACATTAGATGATTATTCGTAGTATCAGAGAAGCCACTAAATAACTTGGGATGATCACAGACAGTTTTTTTAAATTCCTGATCTGCCATTAAATAGGGCAAAGTTCTGTAAGTGTCATCCCCGCCAATAGCAGCAAAAATACTTTTAATTTCTGGATCTAGAAATGCTGCTTTTAAATCGGCGGCACGTTCGGCTGGATGACTTTTAACATAAGTGCTACCTGAAAGGGCATGTGGCATAAATACAGGATTTAAGCCAAGTTGTTTCATGTGCTTGATTCCTTGTTTTAGTTCATGGGAAGCAAAACTTTCACCTAGAGTACCATCTGATAAACTAACGATTGCTACTTTTTCACCTACATGTAATTGCTTGGGTTTTATTAGCATAGATTGCTCATCTTCTTTCTAAATGAACTTCAATTTTATTAATAATACAATAAAAATTTACTCTTAAAAACCTTTTTAACGAGATCAAAATATTAAAGTAGAATAGATGAGCTTGATTAACATAATTTAAATAAAAACTTTTAGTAATGACCTGAAAGCTTTCCGGTTAAGCTCTCCAAATTTTTATAAAATATAATATTGGAGATAGGACGAAATAATTATAGTAATGGCAATTCCAAGTCGCCTACTAGATGGAGTAGTCTTAACTTTTATCAAGAAAAATATTCTCTATAGCCGTAATATAACTGACCAAGTTAAAATAGATTTTTTTGTATTTCCGAGTCCGCTATTTATCTTCTTCTAAGAAGATTGAAGAAGAACAGATTTTTATCAAGTTATGCTAAATCCTTTCAAGTAAGAACTAAATTAAAACTAATTAAAAAAGCCTCTAATTTGAGTCATCAATTGACTGCAGATGGTAAAGCAATTAAGTACAAAGGTTCAAAGCCTTATGAAAACTTTATCAAAATAATTCCAAGAAAAATTTTCTTCTGGCAGATTCAACTGAAGGAATTATTACTATTAAATAAAATTTATACCCGTTGTCTGTTATATGCAAATTGAGTCCTAAACGCCAAATAGCTTTCAGGGCTATTTTTTATATCTATATATTTCATATAGGAAATGATACAAGTTACACAAAGATTTACAAAACGGGCAGATTGTGCTTTTTTTAATAATTAAATATAAAAATATGTCGCCTCTATGTACATGCATACTAGAGAAAGCGATTACCTGGTGCTAAGATGGATTAATTAGGAGATGAAATTATGAAATTAGAAAAAGCTATGACAATTCTTGGTTGGATTGCTTCTATTACAGCTATCATAATGTATGTGTCTTATATACCGCAAATTATTAACAATTTACATGGTGTTAAGGGTAGTCCTATTCAGCCATTAGCAACGGCAATTAATACATTTTTATGGGTAATTTATGCCTTGTTTAAAAAAGATCGTGATATTCCTTTAGCTGCTTGCAACGCTGCAGGGGTTGTTTTTGGATTAATCACATTTTTTACTGCACTATAATTTTGTTAAAGTTTGAGAGGTAAGAAAATGGTAAAAATTAAGATTACTAATCCACAAGAAAAGATTAAAATTCCAGTTCCAGTTAAATTTTCGGTCCCTGATGATATAACAGGGAATTATTGGGTTGTTAAAAATAATTCTGGAAAGACTTGTGTAGCACAGAGGTTACATAATGATTCAGAGCATAATTTTGTCGCTATTGTCAATTTCTCTGGCTCTGAAGAAGAATTATCTTTTGATCACGAAATTGAGGAGGATAAAGTTAAAGGTATTAAAGAGATGCCTACAGCTAAAGAAAATGATGCTTATGTACATTTAAATACTGGTAAGTTTGATTTTGAACTTTGTCGTGGTACTGCTCAAGGTGAAGGTTCATCTAAATGGGGCTTACGACATTTCATGGCCGTGGATGAAAAACGGGATTTGCTGCCATCAGGAAATAATGCCATGGGTGGCTTTTATGGTCCCTTCTTCACTCCTGATAATGGTTTGATCAATCCGGCTGAACATTTAATTGTAGATATCAAACCAATTGAAAATGGTCCTGTTATGAAAGAGTACCGTTTATCAGGCAGAATACCAGACGGTTTAAAACCGGAATTACACGGAAAGCGTTTTGCTTTGGACTGGTCCTTTTATTACGATGTTCCTTTCTTTTCGCGCGTTTACCATGTAGATCATTTTCAAACCACAGTTAATCAGCGCTCTATTGTGGACAAAATCACTGTCGGTGATGAATTTGAAAGCGGGATTGGACAATTAGTATTTGATCGCTTTGCCACTTATGACGGTGTATGGTATCGCGAAGGAGATCCATATTCTGGTCAACTGGCAAATAAAGTACAAGTGTTAGTTCATGATGGTCAAAAACGGAGTGATCGGTTTGAAGATTTTAGAAAGCAACTTACCAGCAATATGGCTAATGCACATTGGGACCTGTATTGGCACTTATTCTCTGTTTGGGAAAATGCATTATCTCAAGATGAAATAGAGACTAATTTGCATGATGTGCGTCAGAAAGCTTTTGTATTGGCTGAGTTGAATGATCGTCCGTGGTTATTTAGTGCTGATCCTGTCAATGTGAGTGCAGTTAAGGATCAGACTGTCTTTGCTGGGCCCGCAACTAAGAGTGCTGAAATTAATACTCAAACCGGTCAGGCCATGGTTTGGCAAACTGAACATGCTTCGAATGCTTTTCAAATTGTTCAGAGACCACAATCTGGCTGGCAAAATTGGGGAACTAATGCAGAAAATGAGTGTCCCTCACTACCAGTTGGTAGTTTGATTCATACTGCGTATGGACCTTACCAGAATAATTGGCGTGAGGTAGCAGATAGTTTGGAAGCCTTAGCTGATGTAAGAGCAGAAGTAGAGTAAAACAAGTTTAAAATTTATGAGCCAAAAAATTCAAGAAATCCTGCTATTTAAGCTAGATTTCTTGGCTTTTTTATAATTTAAATGTGCTCTAAACATATTTAAAAGATATTTGGCAAAATCTAAATTTTAAATAATACTTTGCAAAAGAAAAGAAGCTATTTAAAACATATAGTGCAAACACTATAAGCATAAAAATAGCCAAAAATTGCCAGTTCCTGTATACTAATGTTAAGCTTTTATGGGGAAGAGGATGTTTAGTTTAGAAATAAAATTTTTAAACTAAAGACAATTTTTTAAAAAACGTTGTTAATTAACAACTAATTTTTAATAATCATGTAAGCAGAAAACTTCGGATAAATATCAGAGGCTTTCTGTTTTTTTAAAATAAACTAATTATTGTCTTTAATGCATGAATCAAGTTTAGCTTTTTATAAATGGCTCAATTACGATAAATATGGCTTTTCTATTCAAACAGCTTAATTGTAAATTTAATCGAATAATGGAGGAGATAGCATGTCCCAAAAATCAGAACTACTATTCAAATTAACCCCCGAGTCCGGTTTAACTGATGCTGAGATAGAAAAAAAGCGCAGTGAATTTGGCCCTAATGAATTGCTTGAAAAACAAGCTGTTCCACTATATAAAAAAATATGGCATCATCTAAAAGATATTTCGTCCTTAGTCCTTTTATTGGCGATAGTATTAGCGACGTATTTGGCTGTTTTTCAAAACGGTGGCTGGACCAAGACAATTGTAATTAGCCTGATTTTAATAATTAATGTTGTAATTGGCTTGTATCAGGAAGCTTCAGCCGAAAAATCACTGGCGGCTTTGAAGGCAATGAGTTTGCCAACGGCTAATGGTAGAAGAAATAATCATGATATTACAGTAGCTGCATCCGAATTAGTGCCAGGTGATTTAATCTATTTAAACACCGGTGATCAGGTACCAGCGGATGCTGTAGTATTAAAAGAAACTAACTTAACTGTTGATGAAGCAATTTTAACTGGTGAAAGTTTGCCCGTTTCGAAAACATGTTATCGTCTCAAAGGCCATTTATCTGACGATGAACGCGTTTATTCTGCCACAGCTGTTGTTGGTGGTAGAGCCTTGGTTCAAGTTTCAGCAATCGGAATGGCAACAGAGCTCGGCAAAATTGCCAACCTTTTGAATAAAACTCAAAAAAGAGCAACTCCTTTGCAGGGCAAACTGGATCATTTATCAAAATGGATGACAGCTTTCGCTGGTCTAGGTGGTCTGATAATTTTTGTTTTAAGCATGGGTATGCAGAATAAGACTTTAGCAGACAGCTTAATGATTGGACTTTCCTTAGCAGTTGCGGCTGTTCCCGAAACCTTGCCAATTATTGTGACAATCAGTTTATCTCGCGGTGTCAAAAAAATGGCTGATCGTAATGCTATTATTAGACACATTGGTGCTGTGGAGACTATCGGTAACGTGGATGTTATTGCTACTGACAAAACTGGCACTTTAACTCAAAATAAAATGACCATTACTAAATATTGGACACCTGAAACGGGTATTAAGAAAGCGACTGATTTACCTAAAGGCGGACAAAATTTATTGAAAATGCTAGGGTTAGCTAACAATGCCAAAATTATGGAAAAAGATGGCTCGGAAGAAGTTGTTGGCGATGCTACCGAAGTTGCGATTGTAAACTGGTTACACCAACAGGGCAGCTCGCGGCAAGAGCTGGAAAATGAAGCACCTCGTATAGCAGAAGATCCGTTTGATTCTAATAAAAAAATGATGACGACGGTTCATCGCTTAACTGATGGACGTCAATTAGTAATCGTTAAAGGTGCCTGGGACAGGCTGCACTTAGATAAAAAAGAACCAGTTAAATCTGGTCAAAAAGCTCATGATGATTTTGCTAAAAATGCGTTAAGAGTATTAGCAGTTGGGTATAAGGTAATAGCTTCTAATGCGGATCCAACTGATTGGGCTAAAAATAATTCCAATTTAAAACTTGCTGGTATGATTGGTTTAATTGATCCACCCCGTCCTGAAGTATCCAGAGCTGTTACTAAAGCAAAACAAGCTGGCATTAAGACTGTAATGATTACTGGGGATCATCTTGTAACTGCCAAAGCAATAGCTAGAGAAATAGGAATTTTAGACTCTAACCAAAAAGCAATCACAGGGTCAGAATTACAAAAAATGACGGATTCTGAACTGAAAGATTGTATTAAAGATATAAGAGTTTTTGCTCGTGTTTCTCCCAGTGACAAAATCAGAATAGTTCAAGCTTGGCAAGATCTTGATAAAACAGTTGCAATGACAGGCGATGGCGTGAACGATGCACCGGCTCTTAAAGCAGCGGATGTTGGAATTGCGATGGGCATGACAGGTACAGAAGTGGCAAAAGAAGCTGCTGACATGATTTTGACTGACGATAATTTTGCTACAATTATTAAAGCTGTGACTGAGGGCAGAACGGTTTATCAAAATATTATTAAGGCGGTTGAATTCTTAATTGGTGTCAATTTCGCCCAAATTTTCTTAATGGTTATTAGTACAATTATAGGTTGGGGTGCACCACTTTTAGCAGAACAATTGTTAATTATTAATGTACTTGCCGATGGAATACCTGGATTTTTTATCAGTAAAGAGCCTGGTGAACCAAACATAATGGATCAAAACCCGATAGGTAATGATGAAAGCATTCTTGGGCGTGGATTAATGCAAAGGATGATTATCCGTGCGGTTACTTTTACGATTTTAACATTGAGCGTTTATGCCTATGGCAGATTTATTCTTTCAACTAACAATCCACAAGTTGGGATGACACTGGTCTTTCTAGTATTAGCACTAGGATCTATGATTGATATCTACGCTATTAAAGATTCTCAACCAATCACTGTGCAAACATTTAAATCCAATAAAATGCTTAATTGGGGACTATTACTAAGCATGATACTAGTTTTATCACTGACACTCTTACCTCGTTTGCGACAATTTTTGCACTTTGCCTTGCTACCCGTTCAGGGCTGGCTGGTCGTTTTGATTGGTAGTTTAATTCCTGTTTTTGTTTTGGAAATGAATAAACGTTTGACTAATAACATTAAAATGGAAGTAGAAAAAAATAGTTGCTAAAGAATTGATTTCAAAATAAGCCTTGAAAGCTGTCTAACTTTCAAGGCTTATTTTTTTCATTATTGATAAAAATTTTTTTATAGTTAAAAAATTAATTATTGTTGACATATAATTGTAATAAAGTTACAATTTTGTTACAAATTATTATTATAGTTTATTTTTGAGGTTAAAAAATGAAACACAAGTATTTTAGAACAATTTTATGTTCTGCAGCCATCCTTTTTTCTTTTACAACATTAACCACTTTAACCGTGACCAAAGCAGAAAGTACTGATACTGCTAAGCCAGCAGCAGTTAGTCCTGCAACCGACCCGGGTATGACCGTTACGCCTGCTAAACGGTTTTCTAAAGAAGGTTACGTATTTAAATTAGCTAGGAATGCAACTGTTTATCACGAAGTTAATGATTTCGTTAGTCATACTTCTAAGCCGTTTGGCAAAAGCTGGGTTAAGAAAATGGCAGATAAAAATATAAAATTTAAGATTACTGAATTTGGTACCGGTAGGGTTGAATTGGTCGCTCACATAGTTGATCAAAGTGGCAAAAATCAAGGCTGGGTTACCTTCTTTAACGGTGATCTTTATAACATATATGCTAAGAGAAAAGCTTTACAGCCACTGATCAAAGCTGAGTTAAAAGTCATGGATTCACAGTTTGAAGGCAAAAAGCCATCACTAATTCAAACTAAAAATGAGGCTAAAAAGCTACACGGTCAAAACAAAAAAATTGCCAATAAATCAATAAAGGAAATAAAAGACTGGTTTGCTGATAAAGGTGATTTATCGTATACACAATATCCGTCACTATTAGTTGGTAAATAGTTGTTGTTTATAAAAATGCGTGTAAAAGTATCAAACTTTTACACGAATTTTGTTTCAAATAGAACAATTAAAAGACTAATAATTCAAATCAACTGGTAATAAATTTTAAGCTAAAGCTTTTTGTCTTTTAGTTTCTAACACTTTAAAGTCGTGTTGAATAGGCTGTGTGATTTTAGTGGTTGTATCAGAATCCAAAACAAATTTTGTCATTGTTGGGCAATCCTCTGGTTGAATGTATAAACTTCTGTCTGAAACATCATATCCTGCCCAGTAACCTGAATAATCACATTTGTCTTCACCTTCCTGAAGATGCTCTAATCCCCGCGGAATCATGACGGATTTGAATACATTATACAGTTGAGGAATTCCCTGATCAGAATGGAATGGTGCTAAAAATTTAGAAATAAATGTACCACGAACAAAACGTGATGGAGCAGTATAGTCACCGGGTAAACCTAATAATCCAGAACCACTTTCAATTTGTTTAATGTCTAGCTGATCGCTTATTTGGTGATGACCCAAATTGTGATTAGTTAAATGTAAGTAATTCCGCAAATTGTCAAGATGCCAAGGATATTCCGGACTATTGGTCATTACACCGATACCGTCGTATATTTTAAATGCGCCGTTATTAACCGGTTCTAAAATTACGCTCTTACCACTTGGATCACAGAAAGTGTAATGCATTGGAATTGGAGTAGGGATGCCTGTGTCTGCATTTTCCCAATCAGGATAATTCGTTTTCTCTTGACCAAGATGCTTAAAAGCTTCTTTTATTTCAGCGATACTGCCAAAATTACTTAAAACATATGCGACAACTTCTTCGCCAATTATAGGTTTTAATCCGCGCTTTTTAAGACTTTCTACTGTATCCCAAGAAGCCTCTTCCAAGAATTGTGCATCACCAACTATACCTGCACTATTTATACCATCATTAAAGAAAAGTGAATCATTGACGTTGATACCCATAAACGGATATTTGGTCGTCCAGCTTTGGTGCAAACCCTTTAATTCATAGTTTGCAGGAAAAGTAGTCATTTTGCTATCCGCACTAGGTTTAAAGGGATCAAATGTAAAGTCCATAGTCCGTCCCCAAAATATGTCACCACTATCAGATTTAATTGCAATAGTTGTACACATGCTTAATACCTCCCAATTATTTGTTTTGCCTTTTTAAGGGTAATCTAATTTTATCATATTTTTTAAATATCGATAAAAAATAACTTTTGTAAATAAGAAGTACTAGTTCATAGGTGTTTAGCAGTAAAAAAATAAATTAATGCCAATTTCCTGCTACAAAAAATTGTTATCTTAATGTTAATTACAGTCACTTAATAAATATTCGAAAGAATAAAATGACTAAGACTAATGTTAAATTTACTTATTTTATTGTTATAGTCAATTTTTTTAACTCAAATTTTGCGGGACAAGCTAACGCAACTCATTTTTGATAGGTTGTTCAGGAATTATTTTACTTTTGATGTTATCTAAAGTTATGAATAAGTTAATAATCTATCGTAATAAAAAGTGTGTGGGAAAAAAGTGCTCTTTGAAGTTAAATTAAAAAATTTCACAATTTAAAAAGGCTGACAAATCAACGTTTTATTGACGTGATTTGTCAGCCTTTTTAGTTAAGTTAGAGTTTTTTCCCAGACACTTTCGTATCAGAGAAAAATTTACAAACTATCTTGAATATTGTCGGCTAGGTAATTGTATAACATGCCCGCCTTTAGATCCTTAGTATCAATTCCCAGAGCTTCTGCAATTGCATATGCAAACGCCCAAGCAGTTGCCGGACCGCGACTAGTAATGACTTTATATTCGTCATCAGTTACAGTAATATCTTCCTTGAAGTGACCGCTTGGTGCATCCTTTTTGGTTTGTTTTTCAAACCCGGGATAACATGTATAATAAGCCTCAGCTATAACGCCATAACGGGCAAGAGCAATGGGGGCAGCACACATTGCGGCATCCCATTGGTTAGCGTTATGCCGTTTTATCATCAGATCTGCCAGTTTTTTATTATCACGTAAATTTTCTGCTCCGATTGTTCCACCTGGAAGAGCTACTAGGTCATAATCCAATAGACTATCGTCAACAGTTTTATCACAGGTAAGTTTGATATTGTGTGCACCATTTACCGTTGTACTAGTAAGCCCAACCATATCAGCTTGAATACCTAAGCGTCGTAATACATCAATAACGCTTAAACCTTCAACTTCTTCACAACCATCGGCAAAAATCACAGCTACTTTTTTCATTTGTTTTACCTCACAATTCTTTTACTTTATTATAAACTAGCTTAATTCTAGGTAAAATAATAAATCAGTTAATTTATTTAAATGTAAAGTTGGACGTGGACTAATTGGCATTTTTACTTTCTTGGGCGCTAGCCAAAGAGAATCCAGGTTAGCATTTTCGGCACCCTGAATTTCATCGACTAAGTTTGTCCCAATTACAAGACAAGTGGCTGGCGTCAGATTCTGCTGCTGCAATATTGTTATCAAAACCTTCTTATTTGGAAACTTACATGCAAAATCGTCTTTAAAATAAACTGCGGAAAAATAATTTATTAGCTCTGTATTTTGCATGCGGTATGAAGCCACATCTTTTTTCTCTTTCGTCAGCAAAACCAAGTTAACTTTGTTTTTCACCTCATCTAAAAAGGGCACTACATCTTTATTTAACTGATCTTGTTTTTGCAACTGGTTATAAAAAGTGCCTTTCGCAGAAATCCAGTCATTTTTAAAGAATTCCTGCAAAGTTAATTTAATGCGCTCATCAAATCCTAGTAATTTAATCTTTTCTTGTAATGAATTATATTGTATGCGCTCAGCTGGACCATATTCTCTGCCAGTTAATTTCAAAGTTTGCCTAAGTGCATTTTGTTCTGCAACTTTTTCGTTTAATAAGCTTCCTTCAAGAATAAAAATTAAAGTTTCATATTTTGCCAAGTGTACTTTTCCTTTCATTAACTAACCCTCTGCATTATAACGATTAGCTAAGCTAAATTAAATACAAATATTCATGAACACGTTTTTACTCATAATTTTCTGAGTTCTCACAAAGCCACCTACGTTGTTTTATTATTTTTACTATAGTTCAAGAAATTGTAATTAATATGTTAAAAATTATTGTGTTTTACGAAAATTGTGATACTATTTAGACAAATATCTAATTAGATATTTATCTAAATAGAAAGGAAAAGAAACTAATGTGAGTTTTGAGTCTAGTTTTAATGCCTTGTCAGATCCAGTGCGCCGCAAAATATTGCAGCTTTTAAAAAATGGACCAATGTCGGCAGGAGATATTGCTAATCATTTTAATATGACTAAAGCTACTATTTCATACCATCTTAATATGCTGAAAAAGGCTGATTTAATTGAAGAGGAACACGAAAAAAACTTTATTTATTATTCGCTAAATACTTCTATTATAGAAGAAATTATGGGTTGGCTTGTTGATCTGAAAGGAGATCATGATGAAAAAGAATAGTATTCGTCAAACAGAATTAATCTCGCTTTTGCTAATCTTATTTCCAATTTTGACCGGAGCATTTTTATATAATCGTTTGCCGCAAAAAATGGCCACACACTTTGGGATGACTGATATGCCAAATGCTTTTAGCAATAAATTATGGGTTATTATTGGTCTGCCTTTTTTGGGAATTATGCTTCAAGTAATGGTTTTTTTTATATTACACAATCAAAAAGAAACCAAAAATCTTGATTTTAAGATAGTTAATATTACCCTTTGGCTTGTTCCTGTTATTACTAATATCGTAAATCTGTCACTTTATGCCTATGCACTGGGTCATAAAGTAAAAGGCTCCTTTATGCTTAGTGCTTTTTTGGGACTGTTCTTTATTATTTTTGGTAATTATCTGCCTAAAGTTAGTCCCAATCATGTCGTTGGCATTAAATTACCATGGACTTTGAATAATACGGAAAATTGGCGTAAAACACACAGATTTGCCGGATGGATCTTTTTTATCAGCGGCATTGTTCTGCTTCTAACTTCTTATTGGGAAATGTATTGGTCGATTATATCCGTTACTATTATAGTTATTTTACTTCCAACTTGTTACTCATATCTGTTGAGTAAGAAAGGATATTAAGTAACTTAAGAAACTGAGAGATGAATTTAAAACAAAATATTTATTTTAGAGAAGAATTGGCTTTATTATCGACTAAAGTTAATTCTTTTTTGTGTGCAAAAACTATAATGTGTCAGTAATTATTAGTTAGAGACTAATTTGTTAAATCAAACTTCATTATTAAATAGACAATTGGTCAGAATTAAAATACCTGCTTAAATTATTTTTCAAGAGCATTATAATAGAAATTAACTTTTAAAAGGGAGTTAATTTGAATGGCAGCTATTTTTTCACTAATCTTTATATTAATAGGGGGCGTAGCCAGCGGTTTGTTGTCGTCAGTGGCTTCAATGGCTTCTCTTGCTTCATATCCGGTATTGCTAGCAGTTGGTATTCCGCCAGTTTATGCCAATGTCACAAATGATGCTGCCTTGATTTGGACAAGTATTGGTTCGACTATTTCTTCAACAAAGGAGCTTAAGGGACATTGGCACCAAGTGGCCTTTTACTCTATATTTACTATTGTAGGTTCTTTAATTGGATGTCGTTTATTGTTAGCTTTTCCATCTAGTGTTTTTGAAAAAGTGGTACCAATTTTTATTGCTGGCTCGGGTGTTATGGTAATTGTTTCAGGTAAGCATCATAGTTTAGAACCGCATAAAAGACCACTTTGGCAGGAAATTTTTTATATTGCTGCATTATTAGGGATGGGTGTTTACACCGGCTATTTTGGAGCCGCCGGTGGTGTAATTGTGCTAGTTTTATTAACTTATATTACTGATGAAAAGTTTATAGTTGTCAATGCAATTAAAAATGTCATCTGTGGACTAGCTAATCTTGTTGCTCTAATAGTTTTTATTTTTACTTCTCGAATATACTGGATGCAGGCAATTCCTCTTGCTATTGGGATGTTTATTGGCGGTTATTTAGGAATGGATATTTTGCGTAAAGTTCCAGCCAAATATGTTCGTATCTTTATTGCAGCACTAGCATTTATTCAGGCTGGGTATTTCTTTTATAAGGCATATATGTTATAGTTTAAAGCACGTTAAATGAAAGGAGAATGCAAAATGGCAACAGAAATTTATATTGTCCGTCATGGCGAAACAATGTTTAACCAGTTAAACAAAGTTCAGGGATGGTGTGATTCTCCGCTGACAGTCAAGGGCATTAATGACCTAAAGGTAACTGCAAATGCCTTGAGCCAAGTTCATTTTGACAACATGTATTCTTCCGATTTGAAGCGTGCGATTGATACGGTTCACTTAATGAAGGACGCCAACCAGGTTTCAGAAATTGGCAAGATTAAAAAATTGCCAGAATTTCGGGAAGTATTTTTCGGTTCTTTTGAAGGTGATGATATAGAGGAAACTTGGAATGAAGTTGCACTGGCAGCAGGTATTGGTCCGCAAACAGATGTAACCAAAATTATCAATCAAGTAGGAATTTATGAATTTCGTGAAGCTACTAAAAAGGCGGATCCACGTCATTTGGCAGAGAATAAAAAAGAGCTGGATGAACGGATGGTTAGGGCGATTAACGTTCTCCATGATCTGACTAAAAATGAAAAAAGAGTTTTAATAGTGTCCCATGGTGATTTTATCAAAACTTTAGCCATTAAATATTGGAACCAAAGTGATGGCCTCCATGATATTGTTTTTCCTAATAATGGTAGTGTTACTAGGGGAATAATTCGTGATAACGGTGATTTTGAAATTGTAGATTATAATGTAAATGCTGAAGATATGTAAAGTCCTGCTTAAAAGTAGGGCTTTTTTCACCTTTAGGGTTTGAAAGGAAAAAATATGAAAGATCATACTACAAAAAAATTTGCCTATGTAACTGCACTTAATGTTGTTATTACAGTTGCAGAATTTATTGGTGGTTTCGTATCAGGTTCTTTATCTTTATTATCTGATGCGGTACACAATCTTAGCGATGTCGGTGCAATAATTATTTCGTTTGTGGCACATATCATTAGCAATAGACGCAGTAATAAGCGAAAAACTTTTGGCTATGACAGGGCTGAAACTTTGGCTGCCTTTACCAACGGTATTATTCTAATTTTAATTAGTATTGTTTTATTTGTGGAAGCTATTGAAAGATTTTGGAAACCAACCAAAATCAGTGGCGGCATAATGCTAGTTGTTGCAATTATTGGTTTGATTTCAAATGTAGTTTCAATGTTGGTAATGCATCAAGGTGGACAGCAAAATCTAAATGTGCGATCCACTTTTATGCATATGCTTAGTGATGCTCTTTCCAGTGTAGCAGTTGTAATTGGTGCCATTTTTATTTATTATTGGAACATTAGCTGGATTGATCCGGTGATGACTTTATTAGTGTCGGTCTTCGTTTTTCACGAAGCTTGTGAAATAACAGAAAAGGCAGCAAATGTGCTAATGGAATCTAATCCTGACATCGATCTGGATGAAGTTAATAAGATAGTTTTATCTTTTCCTGAAATAAAAAATATTCATCATGTACATGTGTGGCGTTATAGCGATCGTTATGTCATGCTTGATGCACACGTCAATGTTGATGCTGATTTAACAGCTGGTAAATTTGAATTTTTAACGCAACAAATTAGTGCAAAATTACAAAAATTAGGAATTAACCATATCAATTTTCAAGCAGAATGTGAACGAGGAAAAAATGATAAAATGATTGTAACTGATCGTAGTCAAGAGTAACCAGGAGAATGAAAAATTTGAAAGTAAGTATTTTTACTGCCGTTATTGTTTTGATAGTAGGCTTATATGATATTGCTTATGCTTACAACAGACGTTACCGCAACCATAATCACGGAGTAACTCCTTTTATGATATTGGGCGTGATTTTTACAATTAGCGGCTTAGTTTTAATAATTATGCACTGGGTGAAATAAAATGGTCAAATTAGTGCTTGTAAGACACGGTGAAAGTACTGCTAATAAAGCCAATGTTTACACGGGCTGGAATGATGTTGCTCTAACTGAGAAGGGTCGAAAGCAAGCTAAAATGGCCGGCAATCTGATTAAGAGTATTACCGATTTTCACCCTACTCATATTCACACATCAGTGTTAATGAGGGCAATCATTACAGCAAATATAGTTGCAGATATTTGTAATGTTTTATATTTGCCGATTACCAAAACTTGGCGTTTGAATGAAAGGCACTATGGCAATTTACGAGGCATTAATAAAGACGAATCACGTAAAATTTTTGGTAAAGAACAGGTACTAGAATGGCGGCGAGGTTTTTATGCGATTCCACCTGAAGGTAAAAATGTAACATCCAGGCGCTATGCTAATTTCGATCCGCACTTTTTGCCGCAAGCTGAAAGTCTTTACCAAACACAACAGCGTGTTATGCCTTATTACTATGACAATGTTGCTAGCAGATTAAAAAAGTCTGAAGATCAATTAATCGTCGCTCACGGTTCGAGTTTACGAGCGCTAATTAAAAAGTTGGAAAATATTGATGATCAAGAGATTATTAATCTTGAAGTTCCAAATGCACAGCCAATAGTTTATACATTTGATCCGCAAATGAAAATTGTTGACAAAAAGATTTTACGTTGCTTTTAGTTCATAGTAAGGATTTCTACAAATGTATGTTAAAATTTATTACGATATCATTTAAAATTTACATTCTTAGTTTGGAGTAGAGGCATGCGTAAAATATTTTTATTACGAGGCGCACCCGGCTCCGGTAAATCTTCATTTATTGCTCGTCATCACTTACAGCCATATGCAATTAGTCGTGATCAAATTAGATTGTTGTTGGCGAATTTAACCTATTATTATGAAGAAGATACCGATTGCTTACACCAAGTAATTCCGCGTTATGCAAATGAGCAAACGGAAAAAGTGGTGGATTACCTCGTAGAAGAAAAAATGAAACGTGGCGAAACGGTTATTGTAGATAGTACGCATATCTTTGCGGAGAATATTGAGCATTATCAACCCTGGGTCGAACGTTATCGTTATGAGCTATTTGTTGTTGATTTAATGTATCACAAGAGCTTGCGTAGTTTATTAAATCGCAACGAAGTTCGCAGGCAATATGATTGGGTAAAGCCTGATGTGATTAGGGAAATGTTTTTATCTTACCAGGATAATCTGGATGTGCCTGAATGGGCTCACGTTATAAATCCCAATCAATTGGGCAGAGCACTTTCACAAAAAGAGAGCAATCTGGATCATTTTGCTCATGTGATTGCAGTTCCTGATCAAGTGACTGAAGACAATTTTCCCCATGTACACATTTCGAATTTCTATTTTTCGTTTAACGATTTGTTTACCGAAAAGTATGGTACCTACCGCAATGTGGTTACGATTGGGAAAACTAAAGAAGAGGTAGTCAATGACTTTCGATTGCCATTTTTTGTTTTTAAGTTTCATCACAAACATTTTTTAATTTCGGCTTTTCCAATTCGAAATGAAATGCTTGATCCGATTAAAAAAGTTAAAAGTGTGTGGTCGTACTCTACTGGTCTGGCTAATCCAGCGGATTTCTTGGAATCATTTCCGCAAAGCCGTCCGCAGCATGTGCACCAATTTAATTTATGCAAGTTGCATCCCGATAGACTGCTACATATTTGGTAATAAACTTAAGAAGAGTTTCATTCTTATGAAACTCTTTTAGTTTGTTTTTGCTTTTTGGACAGGCATTGCTGGTAATAAAAAAAGAAGTATAATAAGTTTATTGACTTTTGATAGCGCTTTTAAAAAGGAACAGATAAAAATGAAAATTAAAGAACTCAAGCAAGAATTTAGTAATATTTATCATCAAGAACCAACCGGCTGTTATTTTTCACCTGGTAGAATTAACTTAATTGGTGAACATACTGACTATAATGGTGGTCATGTGTTTCCTTGCGCAATATCTTTAGGAATCTATGGTGCAGCTAGTCCCCGTGATGACGCGAGATTTTGCTTTTATTCTGCCAATTTTGCAGATATGGGAGTAGTAGAAACTGATATGCACCAGTTACAGTTTGCCAAAGAAGATTCATGGGCAAACTATGCAAAAGGGATGCTGCACTTTATGCTCGAAAATGGGGCAAAAATTGAGCATGGACTTAACATTTACATTAATGGCAATATTCCTGATGGTGCTGGTTTATCTTCGTCTGCAGCCCTAGAAATGTTAATTGGTATTTTATTGCAGGACCAGTTTAAACTAACTTTTTCTAAGTTAGAAATTGTTAAAATGGGAGTCAAAACCGAAAACGACTTTATTGGCGTTAATTCTGGCATTATGGATCAATATGCAGTTGCTATGAGTAAAAAAGATCACGCCATTCTGCTTGATACTGAAAAGGTGGAGTCTGAGCTGGTACCACTTGACTTGAAAGACAATGTCATTGTTATTATGAATACTAACAAGAAACGGACCTTAGCGGACTCAAAATATAATGAGCGCAGAGCTGAATGCGAAAAGGGTCTGCACTTTTTGCAGGAGAAACTGTCAATTCAATCGCTTGGTGAATTGGATAATTTAACTTTTGATGAGCATAGCTATCTTTTGCCAACAGAAAACCTGCTGAAACGCTGCCGCCACGCAGTCTGGGAAAATGAACGTACATTAAATGCCGAAAAAGCACTGCAAAAGGGTGATTTAAATGAGTTTGGTCACTTAATGAATGCCTCACACGTCTCTTTAGAATATGACTATGAAGTGACGGGGAAAGAACTTGATACATTGGTTCATACTGCCTGGAAGCAACCTGGAATTTTGGGTGCAAGAATGACTGGTGCCGGCTTTGGCGGCTGTGCGATAGCTTTGGTTGCCAAAAATAAGGTTGCAGCTTTTAAAAAGAATGTCGCAGATAGCTATCAAGAACAAATAGGCTATTTGCCCTCATTTTATATTGCAGAAACAGCTGATGGTACAAAAGTTTTATGATGTTGGAAAGTTGAGATGGATAAAACGAATCTGATTGAGAATTTCATTACGCAAGTTATTGCCCACAGCGATTTTACAGAACTTGATCGTATTTATTTGAGAAATAGAATTTTGGCCCTTGTTGGTGATGAAGCTAGAAAATTTAAAACTAACAAAAAAGATCTTTTAGACCTTAAAGACGAATTGGTTAAAGTTGCTCAAATAACAGGTAAATGTGCTAAAGCTAATTCAGCGGAAGACATTTTAGGTGCACAGCTGTTAAATTTCATTGTGCCTAGACCTAGTGTAGTGAACCAGAAATTTTGGAGTACTTATAAAGAATCACCCCAAAAAGCGATAGCTGATTTTTACCAATTGGGTAAAGATAGTAATTATATTAAAACTAGAGCTATTGCAAAAAATATTTATTTTACAACAGCAAGTAAATATGGTGATCTTGAAATTACAATTAATCTTTCCAAACCGGAAAAGGATCCCAAAGAAATTGCAGCAGCCAAAAAAGCCAACACAAATTCATACCCAAAGTGTCAGTTGTGTATGGAGAATGAGGGTTACCTGGGTCATGTAAATTATCCTGCGCGCACCAATCACCGTATCATTCGCTTTCATTTAGGAGATGAAACTTGGGGTTTTCAATATTCTCCTTATGCCTATTTTAATGAGCACTGCATTTTCTTAGCGCCAAAGCATGAACCGATGGTAATCAATAAACAGACTTTTGCTAATTTGCTGACGATTGTGGCTAAATTCCCGGGCTATTTTGTTGGTAGCAATGCGGACTTGCCAATTGTGGGCGGCTCAATTTTAGCACATGAACATTATCAGGGAGGCAAGCATTGCTTTCCGATGGAAAAAGCACCAATTGATAAAAAAATTAATTTTAAGGGATTTGATGATGTCGAAGCAGGTATCGTCAAGTGGCCCATGTCTGTAATCCGTTTAAGCGGTCTGAATAAAAATAGTTTGATCAAATTAGCAAATAAAATTTTAATAAACTGGCGCAATTATAGTGATGAAAAAGTAGCAGTCCGAGCATTTACGGACAGTATCCCCCACCATACTATTACCCCAATTGCTCGTTTACATGGACAAACTTATGAACTTGATTTAGTTCTCAGAGACAATCAGACTTCAGATAAATATCCTGATGGAATTTTCCATCCCCATGCTGATGTACAACACATTAAAAAGGAAAATATCGGCTTAATTGAAGTAATGGGATTAGCGGTTTTTCCGCCGCGCTTGAAGCCAGAGTTGCTTGAGGTTAAAAAATTTTTGCTTGACCAGCCTAACAGAATTGCACCGATCCACCTTGACTGGGCTAAGGAAATTAGCAGTAAGTATGAAATAACAAATACAAATGTGGATCAAATTTTGCAAAAAGAATTAGGTCTTGTTTTTGCTCGTGTCTTAGAAGATGCAGGAGTTTTCAAGCAAACCGCTGATGGTAAAGCAGCCTTTATGCGTTTTGTTAAGGAGGTCGGGCTAAATTAAATTTTGGCTTTTGTTTAAAAGATCCATATGAGCAAAATAAAACAATTTCCTATAAAAAATAGGTAAATTTTTTGTAACTTTTTTGGCACACCATTTATTTGATAATTAATGTTATATCTGATATAGTATTCAAAGATATATTATTATGAGGATGGTGCAAATGCTAAGCCGAACCAAAAAATTTGTTCTGATTATTTTAATTATTTATCTTCTTTTGATTACCTGGCAATTTGTAACGGCTGCTAAAGATGGGGCAGGATTAATTCCAGCAAACGGCAAAGCAGTTGACATTTCTGTAATGCTTTTCTTTTCCATTCAGCCGAATGGCTGGAATGAAAATATCATAAGTTTAGTTATGATGTTGGCATTCGTTCCCACTTTTGGAACAGGTCTCATAATCTATTTTAAAAATAATAATATGTTCGGCGCTGTTCAGCAAAGAGTCGGCTATCATAAATTTCTGAAAACCGGGGTCATTAACTCCTTTGTTGTTGGATTTCTGTTTTCTTTAATAACTAATATCTACCAGTTAGCATTGATTAGTGTATTTTATTATCCGTTTTTCTTTAAAACCAGACCTCTAAAATTATATATTGGTGCCAGACCAGGATATTTTTCTACTAACCAATTAATCGATTTATGTTCGTACGTTATATTAGCTGCTGTTGGTTGGGGTATTTTTGCTATTTTAATTTTCAGCATTGGTCTTTTTGTTTCAAAAAATAGTATTTATTTAGTTTTAGGTCCGTGTGTGGGTTTAGGTCTGACTTTATTGTCAATTTTAATATCCATGGGCAGTAAATTTTGGCTTTTTGTCTCGTATTCGTGGTTTCCATTTGCTGTACTTGCACCAGGTCAGTTTGCGTTAGGATCCCGCTTGCCGCCGATTAATTCCTATTTGCTTTTTATGGTAGTGGCGCTGCTTTATTTGTTATTTGCGGCTTACCTAATTAAATTATGGCAGCAGCAGAAAAGAAGGCTGGGCTGATTATGCGTTTAAAGCGAATATCCCACAGACTTGTTTTAATTGGTTTTATCATATTTTTTATAGGATTAATAGGAAGCATTATTCTGATAAAAACAGGTTCACCAGAAACTATGGAATTGCCAAATGAATATCTCAATTTTCACTTGGTATCGTTGTATTTGCAGCCAGCAGTCTTTTTGCTTCTCTATAACCAGATACTTACTTTTCGCAACATCAACGTGTTTGTAACGGTGAGAAGAAAGAATAAGTGGATGATGTTTCACTTAATGGTACTGGCTGCAATTTATTGCTTATTATTTGTATTAGGATTATTTGGTCCCTATTTATTAACTAGTTACCCTCTATTTAAATTTGGCAGCCCTATTTTGGGCACTGAACTCATAATACTGCATGTATTTGTTTTTTTACTTCTGCTTTGGTTACTAGTCGGAGGCTACAACTGGCATAGACCATATTTATTATTGTTAATAGTCATACTCATAGACTTAATTTACCA
This sequence comes from Lactobacillus kullabergensis, assembly GCF_000967195.1. GTDB lineage: Bacteria > Bacillota > Bacilli > Lactobacillales > Lactobacillaceae > Lactobacillus > Lactobacillus kullabergensis. The sequence goes on along the minus strand of NZ_KQ033871.1, from coordinate 1,386,646 downwards.
TTACTATATAGAGAAGAATATTTTGGTTAGTTATAGTCCTTTGTATGACGAATTATATCGAGCTATTCATGAAATTTATGGTGGCTTTTAAGGAGAAATAATGTTAGAGCTTAGGCAAATAAAAAAGTCTTTCGGTCAGAAGCTGGTTTTAAAAAACGTATCTTTGGTAGCTAAACCTGGTGAGCTGATTCATATCTCAGGTATTAATGGTTCTGGGAAGTCCACCATTTTTAAAATTATTACCGGTTTATTAAAGGCAGACAGCGGTGAAATTAGGCTGGGTGAAAATGATGTTGTAGGCGCGTTAATAGAAAATCCTGATTTTTTAGAATATGAATCGGCCATGTCCAATCTTCATTTTCTGGCTAATCTTAATAAACGGTTTAATGAGAAAATAGTTAGGGATTTACTAAGGCATTTTATGCTTGATCCTGATGATCCAGAACCCATAGCTAAGTATTCTGTCGGTATGAGACAAAAGGTAGGTATTATTCAAGCTGTGATGGAAAACCAAAATGTCATTTTGCTTGATGAGCCAACTCGTGGAATTGATCAAGAGAGCATTAGCTTATTTGTGGCCCTGCTAAAAAAATTAAAACAGCAAAATAAAATTGTAGTAGTTGCCAGCCACGATCAAATTAATGAGCTTAAATATGATCGTCTCTTTATATTGCGACAAGGAATACTGCAAGAAAAATAAAAGCAGTATAAAATACTTGTTCAAAGCATATAAAAACAGCATTGAAAATTTTCTCAATGCTGTTTTATATTTTAACTAATTTTATATAACTAATAATTTTACTTAAATGCTAATGCGCCCATTGGATCCCAAGGTAATAATTGAATTGGGTCTTTAGCACCTTCATCAAAAGCTTTCTTTAAGTCATCAGGCAAGAATTTCTTGTTGATAACTGCTTGGTAAACAAAACTGTCAAACCAGGAATCGCTCATGACAAAGTAACCTTTAAAGCCAGGCTTTTCTCCCCAAGAGTTTTCAATCTTCCATTTAGTAGGCTTGTCATCAACTAAGTCAACGCCAGTGATAACCATAGCGTGATCCATCATACTTTCACTGGAATCAAGCATATCTGCTTTTGACATTGAAAAGTCAACGTCAAATAGCTCATTGCGCTTGTAAATATCTGTATCTAACAAACCAAGTTGTCTTTCTGAATCCTTACCAACATTTGAACCAAACCAAACAACTTCACCAGCTTTAAGTTGTTTAATAATCAGGTCTTTCATTTCAGAAATTTTGACGTTAAGATGGCGAACTTGCCGACCACCAACAACATTACCCAAGTACTCAACGGAAAAAACTTTATGATATGGTTTATCATCTGTAGGTGAATTAATGATTGAAACGTGATCTTCCAAATTCATGCCTACGAATTTATCAAAGAACTCCTTAGGCGTAATTCCTGCTTCACGGTGATAATTACCATCATCATCTTTATATTCAAAGTCAAATTTCTTTGGCGGAACTCCTAATGAAATAGCCAAAATGCGGAAGACTTCGTTTAAAAAGTCATTCTTGCGTTGCTCAACTTCATCTTCTGACTTGCCGGCGTTAACTAAATTGCGTAATTCTAAGCCATCTTTACGCAAAAGGGTATTCAAAGTATCGTTTAAAGCACTTGAATTATTAGAATTAGCTGTTTCTGGATAAACTGACTTAGGTACGATTCCATATTTCTCTACTAGTCCACAAAGCATGTCCCATTGACCACCGTCTTGTTGTGGTGTAGCAAACAAGAAGCTAACTTTACGGTCACCGAGTGGTTTCTTGGCTGAAGCAATCACATTTTCAAAGAAAAAGTTTGATTTTTCAAATTTATCCCAGAAATTAGTGTAATTTTGTGATAATTCAAAATCCTTAATCTTATATTCCTTTTGGATTGGGTGGCGCATAGTATTCAATGCAGAGAACATCCAGCAACGACCTGACTGCTTTTGATCAGCAGGCTTGCCAGTATCAATTTCTACTGAAAAGGTTGGTGTTAAATCAATCTTAGATTGCAGGTTTTGACTAGCTTTATAGATGCCATTTTCTTGGGCAGCATGACTGGCAATATTAATACCAGAGTGATTCGCTAAATCTTTTGTGAAATCATCAATGGCTGCACTTGTAATTTCTTTTGTCATATTAAATAGATCCTCCTTAAACAAATTAATACTATTTTAGCTTATCCGGCTGAAGTAGTCTATCTCTGAAAATTTAATTATTGTTAAAAAAGTATTTGTTTTTACTTTACTTATTTAATCTTTCAATACTAGAGAGAACCGTTTTTTGGACTTGGTTTGTGATACCAAATTGATTCAAAATCTGGATGCTCATTAAAGTAGTTAATAACTAAAGGATCAAGCGGCCAAACAGGCAGATGAGATTTTTGAGCAATAAACATTACTATTTTCATTTGATCATGTAAAATCTTTTTGCTATCCATTTTGGGATTGACGAAGAAGTGATTCATAATCCAAACTGTAGCATCTTTACGTTCAATTTTGTCCATTGTCCAACTATAAATCATTTGGTCATTATCATCCTCTTCTTGAAAAAATTGGTGAGGATCATCTAAATTAAACATTTATTCTCCCTTCAAAATAAAAAATAAATTTTACGTATTTAAATTATATAAGATTTCAAATATTATCTGCAAATTAATGTAAAATAGTGTTTAAAAGTTTTAAAGGAGATAACATGGAAAAGATTCGGGGCTTTGAGATTGTATCTAAATATCAAAACAAAAATGTTACTTTACCAAGAAGACAAACGATTGCTAGTGCAGGCTATGATTTAGCTGCAGCAAAGGACGTATTAATTCCCAGCATTTGGCGACTTAATTTTGTCCGTATTTTTAGATTAATTCGTAATGGCCACCAATTGTACGAACAGGATTACGAGATGGCTGAACATGTTCTTAAACCGTTCTTGATTCCCACAGGAGTGAAAGCATATATGCCGGATGATGAAGTATTATTGCTGGCAAATCGTTCATCAAATACTTTTAAAAGAAACCTTGCGTTGCCAAATGGAGTTGGTGTCATTGATTCTGATTATTATAATAATGATGCCAATGAAGGCGAGATTTTTGTTCAATTAATCAACTATGGGGTCAGGCCTATTCAGATTCATCAAGGTGACCGAATTGGTCAGGGAATTTTTATTCATTATTTAAAATCTGATAATGATGTGCCCATTGACAGACAAAGAATAAATGGCTTTGGGTCCACAAACAAGAAGGGAAGCTAAATGGCAAAATTAAAGACCAAGTATAAATGTCGTTCCTGTGGTTACATTTCTGCTAGTTATTTAGGGCGCTGTCCCAATTGCGGCGCTTGGAATCAGTTTGAAAAAGAAACTGAAGCAGTGCAAAATCGTTCAACTAAAGGCAGTCCCAGCAGGCTCATTAAGAAAACCGGAATTAGTGAACCGGTTAAATTAGGAAATGTTAAGGCAGAAAAAGAAGAACGTATACAAACCAGTATGGAAGAGCTTAACAGAGTTTTAGGCGGAGGAATCGTTCCCGGTTCATTAGTCTTGATTGGCGGCGACCCTGGCATTGGCAAGTCAACTTTAATGTTGCAAATTATGAGCGAACTTGCAAATCAATATAAAGTGCTATATGTTTCGGGGGAAGAATCAGCCAATCAGATTAAGCTACGGGCTGACCGTTTAGGACTGCCAGCTAATGATATGATGCTTTATCCTGAAACAGACATGGAAGACATTCGCCAACAAATTTCCGAGCTAGAGCCGGATTTTGTTGTCATTGACTCAATTCAGACAATGAATGAACCAAGCTTAGATTCAATGACGGGATCAGCTTCACAAGTAAGAGAAGTTACTAGTGAACTAATGAAGATTGCCAAAATGGATGCGATTACCGTTTTTGTTATTGGGCACGTGACAAAAGAAGGTGCTATTGCCGGTCCAAAAATACTAGAGCACATGGTAGATACTGTTCTTTATTTTGAGGGTGATGAACACCATGCCTACCGTATTTTACATTCTGTTAAAAACCGATTTGGTGCTGCTAATGAAATAGGCATGTTTGAAATGGTTAATAAAGGTTTAAAAGAAGTTACTAATCCTTCAGCTGTATTTTTAGATGAACGGTTGCCCAAATCTACTGGTTCCGCGATTGTTGTCTCTCTTGAAGGAACAAGACCTATTTTGGCAGAAATTCAGGCTTTGGTTACGCCCACAGCTTTTGGTTATGCCAAAAGAACTACTTCGGGCATTGACTATAATCGGGCGGGATTATTGCTGGCTGTTCTAGAAAAACGAGGCAACTTGATGTTGCAAAATCAGGATGTATATTTAACTGCTACTGGTGGAATCCGTTTGAACGAGCCGGCAGTGGATTTAGCCGTCGTGATGGCTATTGCATCAAGTTATAAAAATCAGGAAATTTTGCCAACTGATTGTTTTGTTGGTGAAGTTGGCTTGACCGGTGAGGTCAGACGCGTCAACCAAATAGATGCACGTATTAAAGAAGCTGCTAAAACCGGTTTTAAGCGTATTTTTATTCCGAAGCACAATATGCGCGCAAGTCTAAAGAATGCTGGAATTGAAGTTATTCCCATTTCAAGTATTCCGCAAGCCTTAAAACTAGTTTTAGGCTAACGAACATTGAACTTTTTTTCTATTACGGGTAAACTTAAATTGTTTATATTTACTTTTGAAAGAGGCATGAATTTTGGCTAAACAAAAAATTCGGGTAAGATATGCCCCAAGTCCAACAGGGCACTTACACATTGGAAATGCACGAACTGCGCTATTTAATTATTTATTTGCGCGTCATAACAAGGGAACTTTTGTTTTGAGAATTGAGGATACTGACCAGAAGCGTAATGTTGAAGGCGGTTCAGAGTCGCAAATGGAAAACTTGCACTGGCTTGGTATTGATTGGGATGAAGGTCCTGACAAGGGTGGCGATTATGGTCCATATCGTCAATCTGAACGAAAAGACATCTATAATAAATACATTAAGCAGCTGGTTGATGAAGGTAAAGCTTATTACTCTTATAAAACTGAGGAAAAATTAGAAGAGCAGCGTGAAGAACAACGTGCAATGGGCATTGCACCTCATTACACGTATGAATATGAAGGAATGACAGCAGATGAGATTGCTAAAAAGCAAGAGCAGGCAAAGGCAAAGGGCTTAAAGCCTGTTGTTCGTATCCATATTCCTGAAATGGAAACATATTCTTGGGATGATATTGTTAAGGGTCATCTTAGTTTTGAGTCTGATACCATCGGTGGCGATTTTGTCATTCAAAAACGCGATGGCATGCCTACTTACAATTTTGCAGTGGTAATTGATGATCACCTGATGAAAATTACTCACGTTTTGCGTGGAGATGATCACGTTTCAAACACGCCTAAGCAATTAGCAGTTTATGAGGCTCTAGGCTGGGCGCCGCCAAAATTTGGTCACATGACTTTAATTATTAATTCGGAAACTGGTAAAAAACTTTCAAAGCGTGATGAATCTGTTTTACAATTCATTGAGCAATACAGAGATCTTGGTTATCTACCTGATGCAATGTTTAACTTTATTACATTATTAGGCTGGTCTCCAGTTGGTGAAAGCGAGATTTTCAGCCAACGTGAGTTAATTAAACAATTTGATCCGGCAAGATTATCTAATTCTCCTGCTGCTTTTGATCAGAAGAAATTGGAGTGGATTAACAACCAGTATATTAAAAAGGCTGATCGTGATACTCTTTTAGACTTGGCACTTAATAATTTGCAAGAAGCAGGTTTGGTTGAAAAAGATCCAAATCCGGAAAAAATGGAGTGGGTCAGACAGTTAGTTAACATCTATTCTGTTCAAATGTCATATACAAAGCAGATCGTTGACCTAGCAAAAATTTTCTTTAATGCTCCTAAAGACTTAAGTGAAAAAGAAATTGAAGAAATTCGTAAAGATGACGCTAGACCGGTAATTGAAGAATTTAAGAAGCAAATTGATTTAATTCCACGGTTTACTGCTCCTCAAATAATGAATGCTGTACAAGCAACTCGCAAGGCAACGGGAATTAAGGGTAGACGCTTGTTTATGCCAATAAGAATTGCTACTACCAGGTCAATGGTGGGACCAGGAATTGGTGAAGCTATGGAGCTGTTAGGCAAAAAACGGGTGTTAGAACATTTAGATTTAACTCTGAAGCAAATGAGTGAAAACGGCTTATAGTTATCAAAACAGCGTATTATTCTATTATTAAATGAGAGTAATACGCTGTTTTAACTTGCAGTTAAACAAAATCAGATTATAGCAAAAAAGCAAGATAGTAAACTTTTAGTTAAAAAAATTGCTTACGATTTCTGGTAAAATTAAGATATAGAATTTGGAAAGGTCAGTTAGCCACAGTGAAAATTTACAACACTTTAACTAATACTAAAGAAGAATTTAAGCCGATCACCCCAGGTCAGGTAACAATGTATGTTTGTGGACCAACAGTATATAATTACATTCATATTGGTAATGCCAGGAGCGTCATTGCATTTGATACCATCAGACGCTATTTGGAATTCCGGGGTTTTAAGGTAAATTTTGTGTCTAATTTTACTGATGTAGACGATAAAATGATCGCTGAAGCTAAAGCTGAAAATGTTACGGTACCTGAATTAGCTCAGCGCTACATTAAAGCATATCGTGAAGATATTGCAGCCTTAAATGTTGAGCCGGCAACACTTAATCCACGGGCAACTCACGAAATCACAGCAATTATCGCTTTTGTTAAAAAACTGATTGCTAACGGTTATGCTTATGAGTCAGATGGGGATGTTTATTTTCATACCAGAAAATTTAAGCATTATGGCGCCCTTAGTAGCCAAAATATTGCAAAGCTTGAAGAGGGTGCTTCTGAGCATGTTAATGAAGAAGAACAAAAGCGTAAAGAAGACCCAATAGATTTCGCTTTATGGAAAAAACAAAAGGAACCTGATGAAATAGCTTGGGGTTCTCCTTGGGGTAAGGGTCGTCCCGGTTGGCATATCGAATGTTCAGTTATGGCTACAAAATATTTAGGCGAAACAATTGATATTCATGGTGGTGGTCAAGATTTGGAATTTCCTCATCATGAAAATGAAATTGCTCAAAGTGAAGCAGCAACTGGTAAAACCTTTGTCCATTACTGGATGCATAATGGTTTTGTTACAGTTGGAGCAGATGCTGAAAAAATGTCTAAGTCACTGCATAATTTTGTAACTGTGCATGATTTGATAAAAGAAGTTGATCCACTTGTGTTGCGCTTCTTTATGGCCAGTGTTCAATATAGAAAACAAATTAATTATTCGACTGATAATTTAAAACAAGCACAAATTATTTTGCAGAGGTTTAAGAATACTCTTAACAATCTTGAATATCGCCTTAAAGATGGTTCAATAAGCAAAAAGTCAGAAATTTTAGTCAATAGAATTCAAGACACTCAGCATAAATTTATTAATGCTATGGATGATGACTTTAATGTTCAGAACGCTTTAACCGCCATTTACGATTTATTACCAGAAATAAATGCCAACATTAATGCTAAAAATGCAGATAAAGATGCTCTTAAAAAAGCGGCTAAACTTTTGACAAGTTGGTTAGCTGTTTTCGGGATAGATGTACAGCGCTTAATTACCGCTGAAAATCAAAATGATGATGAGCAAGTTCAGAGACTAATTAAAAAACGTGAAGAAGCACGTAAAAGCAAAGATTGGGCACAAAGCGATGCGTTGCGGGACGAACTTAAACAAATGGGTGTTACAGTTGAAGATACACCACAAGGAACAAGGTGGCTACGTGAATAAAACTCTAAAAATGACAGAAAGTGATGTTAATCCGGATACTCTAAATGGTCAAACATTAGCTTATCTAGGTGATGCTGTTTATGAAATTTTTATCAGGCGACATTTAATTAAATGTGGCATTGTTAAACCCCAAGTCTTGCAAAGAAGAGCTACTCACTATGTGTCGGCCAAAGCGCAAGCAGCATTAATTACCAAACTTCAGGAAGAAGAGTTGCTTACTGAAGATGAAGTAGCAACTTTTCACCGCGGTCGCAATTCGAAAACCTATACTAAAGCAAAAAATACCAGTTTGGCTACTTATCAGTTATCTACAGGTTTTGAAGCTGTTTGGGGTTACTTAGAACTCTTAAACAAAAAAGATCGTATAGAGCAGCTGACTGAATGGTGTATTAAAACTATTGAGAATGGGGGCATAGAGGAATATGACTTCAAGTGACAAAGACTTTGTTTTTGGCAGGCATGCGGGACTGGATTATTTAAAAACTCAAGATGCTGATCATATTAACAAAATATTTTTACAGCAGGGGATTAAAGAAAGTTTTGCCAATCAAGTATTTACCTTGGCTAAGCAGAAGGGGTTAATTGTCCAAACGGTACCCAAAAACAAATTAGACAAATTGGTTCAAGGTGGAAATCATCAAGGAATAGTTTTAACGGTAGCTAGTTTTGAATATGCCGATCTGGATCAGCTGCTGGATAAATTTGACCACCGCAATCACGAACCGTTTCTACTGATGCTTGATTCAATTGAAGATCCCCATAATTTGGGTTCTATTTTGAGAACAGCAGATGCCACTGGAGTTGACGGCATTATTATTCCTAAAAGACGTGCTACCGGGTTAACTTCTGTTGTAGCTAAAACTTCAACTGGAGCAATTGATTATGTGCCAGTAGCAAGGGTAAATAATCTGGTGCAAACTGCAAAAATATTAAAAAAACGTGGCTATTGGCTTTTTGGTACTGATATGAAAGGTACAGATTATCGGCAGTGGGATAGTAATGGCAAAACTGTTTTGGTAATCGGCAATGAAGGTAAAGGAATTTCACGCCTTCTTAAAGAGCAGATGGACCAAATGCTGACATTGCCTATGGTCGGGCATGTGCAATCACTGAACGCCAGTGTTGCAACTGGTGTTTTGCTTTATCAGATGCTTAACAGCCGCAATCCTCTTAAATAGCTTTTCTAACACTCTGATCAATCAGAGTGTATTTTTGTGGCCAAATAAAGTAATATTCTCTTTTTTATTTAATGCGGTTTCAACAAATCTGGCTTTTTGTTGTTGCCGAACTGACAGTAAAAAATAGTTGCTGAATTTGAACTTAGGTTCGATTTTTGAGGTTCATTAGTTACTGTATTCTTCAATAAAAATTTAAATAGGAGAAGCGAAATGAAGAATACTGAAACAAATATTAAAAGTGAGGCGGAACTTATTAGGCAAATAAAAAATGGTGATGATGAAGCTTTATTGAATCTATGTTTTCTTTATAAGCCATTGATTAATAAGGTGAAAAGTTTGTATCATGTTCGCTATTATGACAGTCAGGATTGGGAACAGGATGCGATGATTATTTGTCACGATTCTGCAATAAGTTTTGACCTAAATAAAGGAAAATTCGGTAGCTATTTTAAAACACGACTGATCAATCATGCACGCTCACTTGTAAGATATGATAATGCCTATCGGAGGCAGGCTTTGAAACAATCAGTTTCATTAGAAACAGCCAAGAAAAACAATTTATTGCCTTTAGATAAATCATTTGTTTCTATACCAGAAATTCCTTTAAGTGAAAATATTGCTATTTTGACCAGTAAGTTGTCTCATTTGGAGACCAATGCGCTATTGGTGGGCTTGGGTGTGATAGAACAAAAAGAAGTTATCCAAAAACTAAAAATTAGTAAATTAACTTTATCAAGAGCGCGTTCACGTCTTGCACAGAAAATGCGTCAAACATTGCTTAATTAGTATTTTTATAGTTGATATCTGGAAATTGCGGTATAATTGTTTTTGTAGAATAAATTTTAGGAGGTAGTTAAGATGGCAGATGAAGTTATGAAGACTGCATTGTTAGATCGTCACATGAAAGAAGTTTTTGACTGGAGTGACTCAGATATTCCAGTAAGAGATGCCCTTTGGGATTATTTTATGGAAAAGAATGGTAGAGATACCATCAAGACGGAAGAAGCTATGCTTCCATTCCTGAAAGACTCTGACGATAAAATCGAATCCTTCGTAAATGAAAATCTTAAGAAGTAAATCCGACTAATACAATGTTCTACGCACTGTGGTCACGCATTTGTTTGGCTACTACAAAGGCGGTTGCTTGAATGAGCAACTGCTTTTGTTTTGTAATAATTAAGTTTACAAGTAATTATTAAATTAATTGCTTAAGTTAGCCATTTTTGCTAAAATACAATAGTTTGGAAGTGAGATTATGGCAGTGAAAAAAGCATCATTAGCTTGCAGCATCTGTGGCTCTCGTAATTACTCAATCGCTGCAAGTAAGAATCGCACTCAGCGCCTTGAATTAAAAAAATTTTGTAAGCACTGCGGTAAAATGACGTTACATAAAGAAACGAGGTAAATTATGGTTAAATTCTTTAAGAGTGTTGTTGAGGAAATGAAATTGGTCACTTGGCCAACAGCAAAACAAAACCGTCACGACACCGCAATTGTTATTGTTTCTTCAATTTTGTTTGCTGCGTATTTAGGGTTACTCGATCTTTTGTTTACCAATGTTACGCAAATAGTTATGTAATAGCACAGTCTTTTTATTTGTGGTATAATTATATTAATTGGAAAGTCCTCCGGAGTAGAGGCTTTTTTGTTTGCCAAAAATATAAGGAGAATATGTAATAATGGTAGAAACTACTAAAAAGCAATGGTATGTGCTTCACACTTATTCAGGTTACGAAGACAAGGTCAAATCAGACTTATTGTCGCGAGCTCAAAGCATGGGGATGCAAGACTATATTTTTCGAGTAATGGTTCCTGAACAAGAAAAGATTGAAAAGGTAAACAACAAGAAAAAAGAAGTCGAAGAAAAGATTTTCCCTGGTTATGTTTTAGTTGAAATGGTGATGACAGATGAAAGTTGGTTTGTTGTGCGGAACACACCAAATGTAACAGGATTTGTCGGTTCACACGGGGGTGGTTCTAAGCCATCGCCACTTTTAGAAGAAGAAGTCAACAGGCTCTTACGTCAACAAGGTGAACCAGCTAAAAGACCGCAAATTGACTTTGAAGTTGGAGAAACTGTCACTATTATTGACGGCGCCTTTAATGGCGTTGAAGGTAAAATTACTGAAATTCAACCAGATAAGTACAAATTATTTGTTTCCGTTGATATGTTCGGCCGTGCTACAACCACTGAGCTTGATTATGATCAAGTAAAGAAAATTAGCTAGTAATAAGTCAATTATTGCAAAACTACTAAATAGATGATAATATATTAAAGTACTTTTATTATTGTGGGAGGAAAAGTAGGTAACTTTTCCATTTTAACCACGCACGGAATCAAGGAGGTTTTGACCGTGGCAAAGAAAGTTATAAATGTTGTTAAATTACAAATACCGGCTGGTGCTGCAACACCCGCTCCCCCAGTTGGTCCAGCTTTAGGTCAAGCTGGGATTAACATTGTTGGCTTTACTAAGGACTTCAATGCTAGAACTGCTGACCAAAAAGGCATGATTATTCCTGTAGTCATCACAGTATACGAAGATCGTTCATTTGAATTCGTTACTAAGACTCCACCAGCTCCAGTGCTTTTGAAGCAAGCTGCTAAGATTGACAAGGCATCCGGTGAACCTAATACTAAGAAAGTTGGTAAGGTAACCAAGGATCAAGTTAAGGAAATTGCTGAAACTAAGATGAAGGACCTTAACGCTGCTGATGTCGAAGCTGCTATGCGTATGATCGAAGGTACTGCTAGAAGCATGGGTATCGAAGTCGAAGACTAATCCTGTTATTTATAACAATTTAGGTGGGAGAGCTTTAGCTCGCTTGACCACATATTAAGGAGGAAATCACATGCCAAAGCATGGTAAAAAATATTTAGAAGCTGCTAAAAAAGTAGATTCAAAGAAATTATATTCAGTTGCTGAAGCAATGAAGTTAGTTAAAGAAACTTCATACGCGGGCTTTGATGCTTCAGTTGAAGTTTCATACAATTTGAGCGTTGACCCTAAACAAGCAGACCAACAAATTCGTGGCTCATTGGTTTTGCCTAATGGTACTGGTAAGACACAAAAAGTTATTGTATTTGCTGAGGGTCCTCAAGCTGAACAAGCTAAGGCTGCTGGTGCTGATGAAGTTGGTTCTGACGACTTAGTTGAAAAAGTGCAAAACGGTTACTTAGACTTTGATGTCGTTGTTGCTACACCAACAATGATGGCAAAAGTTGGACGTTTAGGTCGTGTACTTGGACCTAAAGGTTTGATGCCAAACCCTAAGACTGGTACCGTTACAATGGATATTGAAAAAGCCGTTAAGAATGTAAAAGCTGGTCAGGTTGAATATCGTGTTGACCGTCAAGCTGCTATTCACGCAGCAATTGGTAAAGTTTCATTTACTGATGAACAATTAATTGAAAACTTTGATGCATTGCGTGACGTTATTTTACGTGCGCGTCCATCTGCTGCTAAAGGCCAATACATTAAGAGCGTTGCTGTAGCTGCAACCTTTGGACCTGGGATTAAACTTGATCCATTAAATCTGGACTAAAATTGAACAATTAATTAAAGCAACTTTGCGATTAAGCAGGTTGCTTTTTTTATCTATTTATGAGTATTTATGATTGGTCAAAGGTAAAAGTTTTGATAAACTAGAGCTAAATTTTATTTGTTTAATTGAGGGAATCTTATATGAAAAAAAGTAATTTAGGCAGACTGCTGACATTAATATTATTTATGTCCCTATTTTTGACAGGTTGCAGTCAAAACCGAGAAAAAATTACTATTGTTGGCTCCAGTGCCTTACAACCTTTAATAGAACAAGCTGGCAATGACTATCACCTAGCCCACATGAGCAGCAACATTGTAGTTCAAGGTGGAGGATCCGGTACTGGTTTAAGTCAAGTTCAAGCCGGAGCTGTTGAAGTAGGCACTTCAGATGTTTATGCTGAGACCCAAAAGGGTATTGATGCAAGGAAACTGGAAGATTACCCTGTGGCAGTAGTTGGTATTGTGCCAATTGCAAACAAGGGTGTCGGAGTTAAAAATTTATCTACTAAACAACTCTCTGATATTTTTACTGGTAAAATTAAAAATTGGCGTCAAGTAGGTGGTAAAAATCAGTCAATTATTGTGATCAACCGTTCTCGTGGAAGTGGTACGCGATCGACATTTGAGGACTTGGTTCTAAATGGAAAAGAAGCAATTAATTCTCAAGAACAGGATTCAAATGGAACTGTCAAAAAAATTGTCAATTCTACACCGGGTACTATTTCTTATATTTCTTTTCCCTATGCTAATGACCAAAATATTCAAAAAATAAGTATAAATAATATTCAACCAGATAATAGAAACATACCCACGAACAAGTGGCCACTTTGGTCTTATGAGCATATGTATACAAAAGGTAAACCGAATAAGGCTACTGCAGCTTTTATTAAATACGTATTGAGTAAAAAAGTTCAAAAAGATTTAGTTCCTAAAATTGGCTATATAAGTGTACATGAAATGAAAGTTGCGCGTGATAGTCAAAATAAAATTACGAAGATAGGTAAATAAAATGGCAAAAAAAGAACAAGATTTACAACAAGTTGTTGAGAATGCTCTTGCCGAACAAAAAGTACCACATGTTAAGTTCAAAGGTATTGATCCCAAAAATATTGATGTTGATCGCTTAACTAAGCCATCAAAAGAAACACGACAAGAATGGTGGGGCAGAGGATTAACATTTTTGGCAATTATATTAATAGGAATATTAATAGTTGCAATCATTGGTTTTGTTGGCATGCATGGGTTAGCAACCTTTATTGATAATAAAGTGAACATTTTCCATTTTCTGTTTTCTACTGACTGGAATCCTAATGCTGGTAAAAACCATGTGGGTGCCGCAGCAATGATTGTCACTTCATTTGCCGTAACGCTGCTGGCAGCACTAATTGCAACACCATTTTCGATTGCCGTGGCACTATTTATGACAGAATATGAATCTGGTAAGAGAGTGCAGTTACTGCAATCCGTAATGGAGCTCTTAGTAGGTATTCCTTCTGTAGTTTATGGCTTTATTGGCTTAATGGTAGTTGTTCCAGCTGTCAGAACTATTTTTGGTGGAACGGGCTTTGGCATCTTGACTGCCACGTTAATACTTTTTGTAATGGTTCTGCCCACAATCACTTCTCTTACTGTTGATGCGTTTAAAGCTATTCCCAAAGATTTGCGAAAGTCTTCAGCAGCTCTTGGTGCTACGAAATGGCAGACTATATATCACGTTGTGCTGAGAGCAGCTCGCTCACGTATCATGACGGCCGTTATTTTCGGTATGGCTCGTGCTTTTGGTGAAGCTTTAGCTGTGCAAATGGCAATCGGGAATGCAGTCTTAATGCCATATAACTTGGTTAGCCCAGCAGCAACGTTAACTAGTCAGTTAACTAGTCAAATGGGCAATACTGTTATGGGGACCTTGCCTAACAATTCATTATGGTCTTTGGCACTTTTGTTATTAATTATGTCACTGGTATTTAATTTCTTGGTACATTTAATTGGAAAGAAGAGTTAGTAGTATTATGAATGCAAAAAAAACAAATAGAATTGCTACTGGCGTGATTTATTTCTTAGTTGGAATCGTTGTACTTCTTTTGGTTGGTATTCTTGGTAATATCTTAGTTTCGGGATTACCGCATTTATCGTGGCATTTCTTGAGTTCAGAATCGTCCTCTTTTGAAGCAGGCGGTGGAATTAGAGACCAATTATTTAATTCTATCTATCTTTTATTACTTACCTTACTAATTTCTATGCCAATTGCACTCGGTGCTGCCATTTATTTAGCCGAATATGCTCCTGATAACTGGTTCACTCAGTTAATCAGAACCACGATTGAAATTTTGAGCTCTTTACCTTCAATAGTTGTTGGTCTGTTTGGCTATCTTTTATTTGTGGTTCAGTTCGGATTTGGCTTTTCAATTCTCGCTGGCGCTTTAGCACTAACTTTTTTCAACTTGCCAACTCTTACTAGTAATATTGAAGAAGCCATTAAAGGTGTTCCTCAAACTCAAAGAGAAGCTGGCTGGGCTCTGGGTTTATCTAATTGGAAGACCATTCACGGCATTGTATTGCCAGCAGCCCTGCCAGGAATAATTACTGGTGTTATTTTGAGCGCTGGACGTGTTTTTGGTGAAGCTGCAGCTTTGATTTATACCGCAGGGCAAAGTGGTTCAACGGTTGATTATTCTAACTGGAATATGTTTAGTCCTACTAGTTTTTTGAATGTAATGCGTCCAGCAGAAACGCTAGCTGTACATATTTGGAAAGTAAATACTGAAGGGATAATTCCGGATGTGAATGTGGTTTCAGCTGCTACTTCTGCTTTGCTAGTCATTGTTGTCATTATCTTTAACTTCGGTGCTAGAGCACTAGGAAACTGGATCTATAAACGGCTTACTGCCGCAAGAATAAAGTAAAGGGGTTCTTATGGAAAATTGGCAAAAACAAAAAACCTACATTAAGACCTTTCCTGAAGATGACTGTGCAATTTCAACTACTGATTTGAGTGTTTTCTATGGTGGTACAGTTCAAAAGTTGTTTGATGTTAGCTTAGGCTTTAAGAAAAATACAATTACTGCATTAATAGGAGCATCTGGTTCAGGTAAATCAACATTTTTGCGTTCACTTAATCGTATGAATGACCGGGTAGCACGAGTTGACGGCAAAATTATGTTTCATGGCCTTAATGTTAATCAGAACAAAATTAATGTTTATGAATTGCGGAAGGCAATTGGAATGGTTTTTCAAAAGCCTAATCCTTTTCCGAAGTCAATTAGAGAAAATATCACTTATGCCTTAAAAGCAAACGGTCAGCAGAATAAAAAGAAACTGGATCAAATTGTAGAAGAAAGTCTCAGAGCTGCGGCTTTATGGGATGAGGTAAAGGATAAACTCGACCAAAGTGCATTGGCACTATCAGGGGGTCAGCAGCAAAGACTATGCATTGCGCGAGCGATTGCTCTAAAACCCGAAATTTTACTTCTTGACGAGCCTGCTAGTGCTTTGGATCCTGTATCTACTGCTAAGCTTGAAGATACTTTAAAGCAGTTGAGAAAGAAATATACCATGATTATGGTAACGCATAATATGCAGCAGGCTTCAAGAATTAGTGAATATACAGCATTCTTTCACTTGGGACATGCGTTAGAATATGATACTACTACAAATATTTTCACCAACCCTCAAGGTGAAATTACTGAGAAGTACATTCAGGGTAGTTTTGGATAAAGGTGGCGTTATTGATGACAAATGTGATGGAGGCTAAAAATGTTAAACTTAAGTATGGCAGTTTTGAAGCTTTACATGGTATAAGTTTAGCTTTTCCCGCTCAAAAATTGACTGCCTTAATTGGACCATCTGGCTGTGGCAAATCTACCTTTTTGCGCTGTTTAAATCGTATGAATGATGATATTGACGATATTAATATTACTGGTGAGATACTTTTGGAAGGAAAAGATATTTATCATTCTCATATTGATTTAGTTGCTTTACGTAAGAAGGTGGGAATGGTGTTTCAACAGCCCACGCCGTTTCCGTTTTCCGTCTTTGATAATGTAGCTTATGGTTTACGCATAGCTGGTGTTAAAGATAAAGATTTGATTGAACAGCGTGTTGAAGAAAGTTTGAAGCAAGCTGCAATTTGGAATGAAACTAAAGACAGTTTGCAGCGTAATGCTCTTGCTTTTTCAGGAGGACAACAGCAACGTATTTGTATAGCTCGGGCTCTGGCAATCAGACCGGAAGTTGTTTTACTTGATGAGCCGACATCTGCTTTAGATCCAATATCAAGTTCAGAAATTGAAGAAACGTTAATGGCTTTGAAACAGAAATATACTTTTATTATGGTGACACACAACTTGCAACAGGCGAGTCGGGTTTCAGATCAGGTAGCTTTTTTAATGAATGGTGAATTGATTGAATCAGGTTCGACACAAGAAATGTTCTTGTCACCTAAAAAAGAAATGACAAACAATTATCTTAACGGCCGTTTTGGCTAATTTTGGAGGTGGATTATGCACGAAATATTTTTAGATGAACTGAAAAAGTTGAACGCTCAGTTTATGGAAATGGGAGTCTTGGTCAATGATTTGATTGACAAGGGTACGCGTTCATTCGTTGAACATGATAAAAAGACGGCGCAAGAAATGATTGCCGAAGACAAGGAAGTCGCAAAAGAAGCAGTTAAAATTGAAAAAAAGGCTTTGGAATTAATGGCATTGCAACAGCCGGTTGCGACAGATTTTCGCGTTGTTATTAGTATCTTAAAAGCTACAACGGACTTAGAAAGAATTGGCGAAAATGCAAACAGTATTGCCGTTGAAACTGTCAGAGTCAAAGGTAATCCACGTCTGCCAGAAGTTGAAAAAGTAATTTCCAACATGACCCATCAAGTGCGTGAAATGTTGGTACAAGTGTTAACTGCTTATGTTCAAGAAAATGAAAAAGATGCTAGAAAAATGGTACTTGGACATGCTAAGGTTTTTAAAGATTATAAGAATGCCAGACAAATGATTATAGATGGTGTAGAACAAGAACCTGACGCCGCTGTAGCTTCTGCCAGTTACTTTGTTATCATCAGATTACTAGAGAGAATAAGTGATCATATTGTGAACTTGGCCAGTTGGGTAATTTACAAAACTTCAGGTGAATTATTTGAGTTAATTAAACCTAAAAAGAAATAATTGACTTGCATTTAAAATATAATCCTGTTATATTTAATAAAGTAAATTCTACCTAAGACTCGGGTGGCATGACGCCTTAATTTCCCGCCGAGGCCAGAAGATATTGATGAGTTTAAAGCTCCATGTCTTTCTTGGCATGGAGTTTTTATTTGGGCCTGATGGAATTTATTATTAAATTTGATGGAGGTGAAATCGATTGAGTAAAGCTGCTATTGCTGAAAAAGAAAAGTTTGTTGATGCGTTTGCTGAAGAACTTAAAGCTGCTAAAGCAATCTTAATAATTAACTACTTGGGTTTAACTGTTGAAGAAGTTACTAACATGCGTAAGGAACTTCGTGAAAACGATGTTAACATGAAGGTTGTTAAGAATACTTACTTAAGACGTGCTGCTGCTAAGGCCGGTATAGAAGGTCTTGATGAGACTTTTGTAGGTCCTACTGCTGTAATTTATACTGATAATGCTGATGACATTACCGAACCAGCTCGTATCGTTTCAAAATACGAAGATGATTATGATGTTATCGACATTAAGGGTGGTATGTTAGAAGGTAAATTGACTTCTAAAGAAGAAATCAAGGAACTTGCTGCCATTCCTGGTCGCGAAGGCTTACTGTCAATGCTTGTTTCTGTATTACAAGCCCCTGTTCGCAATTTCGCATATGCTGTTAAGGCTGTTGCTGATTCAAAAGATGAATCTGCAGAATAAATAAAATAATTTATATCTAAAATTTCGGAGGATAAATAAGTATGGCTTTAGATACTGATAAGATTATTGAAGACTTAAAAGGTGCTTCAATTCTTGAATTAAATGACCTGGTAAAGGCTATTGAAGATGAATTTGGTGTTTCTGCTGCTGCTCCAGTTGCTGCTGCAGGTGCTGCAGGCGGCGAAGCTGCTGCTAAGTCAACATTTGATGTTGAATTGACAGAAGCTGGCCAAGAAAAAGTTAAGGTTATTAAGGCAGTTCGTGATATTACCGGACTTGGTCTTAAGGACTCAAAAGATCTTGTTGATGGCGCTCCTAAGAACGTTAAGGAAGGCGTTTCTGAGGATGAAGCTAACGACATTAAATCTAAGCTTGAAGATGTTGGTGCTACAGTTACATTGAAATAATTGTAGTCCAATTGGACAAGTTAAAAAAAGGCGTATTTGCAATTTGCAAATACGTCTTTTTATTTTTCAAGAGATTTTATTAAAATTGGACTTAAGCTAAAGGCTTTTAATAATTTTTTTACATAATTCTTCTGACAATACCATCAGGATAGTGAACTGATAAATACTTTGAATTGCGTGAGTTCCAGAAATTGTCTTGCAGACTGGAAACTCCAACCCCACCGTTGTCAGTGTATGGACTATCATGTAAAAATAATCCTTTTCCGAGGTACATTCCAACATGGGCTAAATGACCATCGTCTTTATCATCGAAGAAAATGAGATCGCCACGTTTTTTGTTTTTATAATTAACGGGTTTGCCATTATAACATTGACTAAATGTGGTTGATCCTAGATGATGGCCTGCTTTAGTAAAAAGATAATTCATAAAACTAGAACAGTCAAAATGTCTTGATTTTTCGTCATATTTGGAATGACCAATCATTTTTTCACCGATTTTGATAGTGCGTTCAAGAGACTTTTTGTTGCCTTCTAGAGCCTTTAAATTATATTTGATATTTTGGCCTAAAATCCAATAATTTTGTCCCCGATGTTTAAAACGATAATATACTGCATACAAGTTAGTATGGGCAATCATATTGACATGAACCCATTTATTCTTCAAATGCAAATTTTTGCTAGTTCCTATTTTTCTGGCATCATTAGTGTGGGCAGGTAAGTTATACAATTTGGCATTTCTGACAATTTTCATTTTATAATTGATTTTATTTTTAGTTAATAGAAACTGATTGAAAGCTTTTTTATTTAACCATCCGTACTTTGTTTTAACAAAAGTCCCTTTGTTAGTTTTGGCTAATTTGCTGTAACTAATTTGTCTTTTATACCAATTTTTGGCTGAAAGCTTTTTGCCAGTTAATGTTTTACTAAAGCGATAATGGGTTTGGTAAATTTTACCACTACCTTTTTTCTTAGAATAGACAACCTTTGGCACTTTTTTGTGCTTTTTATTAGTGTTAATTGCCCCGTTTGAACCAGAGTTATTATCGTTCGTATTAGAATCTTCTATCTGATTATTGTCAGAATTAGAATCATCACTAGTGTCAGAATTAGATTGAGTTTGCTCTTTTTGCTCATTGTTCTGCTGATCAACAATACTTGGTGTATTAGTAGTTGCAGCAGAAACTCTTTCATTAAAAATAAATGTGCTCATAAGCAATATGCTGATAGCCACTAAAAATAATTTGGATTTGCTTAACATTTTAGCTCCAATCAATTTTAAAAAAATTTAACTACATTTACCATTTTATAATATAATGAAATTTATAGTTAATTAATTTTAAAATATCACTTGTAATTTTAAATTTGAAAATGTTTAGGGAGGTATAGGTGCAAGTCAAAAATAAGTTTATTTTTGGACTTTTTTCTATAATAGCAGCTTTTTTGTTAGCGCTTCTGTAGTTCAGGCTGATGAAACCATTCAAATTGACAGCAATAGTGCAAACAATAAAGTGGATCAAAAAACTAAAAAGAAAAAACATAAAACTACAGTTTATAGTCACAATCAAGACCAATCAGTTGGCAAATATACTAAGTATATTCATGGAAAAAAGCCTAAAACCAAAGCAAAAGCTTACCTAGTTTTGGATCGTAAGACTGGAGAAATACTGTTGGCAAAAAATGCGAAGAAGTGCTATTTAACAGCATCTACTGGGAAACTAATGACAATTTATTTAGCCAGACGCAAGCTTGCCCGTAATCCGCATGATTGGAAAAAAAGCTCAAGTTTTCCAGCCCTTTGGTAAAAATGGCCAAGAATCCCAACCTTAACTGCTTTCATGTAAAAAAAGGAAAAAAGTATACTGTCAAAGAGATCATGTCTTCAGCAATAATTGATTCCGACAATAACTCTGCAATTCGATTGGGTCAATGGGTTGCAGGTTCAAATAAGAAATTCATCACAATGATGAATAAACAAGCAAAGCTATGGCATCTTTCTGCAAATTTCGTATCAGCTTCAGGGCTTGAAAACAGTGATTTAGCACCTTATGGGTATTATGTTAAAGGTGCTTGGAGTTCAGGAAACTTATTGTCAGCAAAAGATCTAGCAATAATTGGTTATCATGTTGCTCATGATTATCCCAGTTTGATGAAATTTTTTGCCACACCTGAGATGTATGTGGCAGGCCAGAAATTACATAACTATAATGATACGTTACCTGGTCGTAAGTATAACGTTAAATCCTTAAAAACAGACGGTATGAAAACAGGTTGGACGCCACGCTCAGGCTATTGTTTTGTTGGTAGCTATAAAAAAGGCACTGGAAGAATTGTAGTTGTACTGCATGACAAAAATGAGTTTTCGGATGCCAATAAATTAGTAAAATTTACGTATAAGCATCGTAGTTAGTCGACATATTAAAGAAGGTGAGTAATAGATAGTGAAAATAAAAAAGAATAAATTTGTAATAGTTTGCTTTTTAATTATTATTGGCGGATTCATATTAAATTTTGGGCAAAAGAAAATCTTTGCAAAATCCGTTAGTGAAATTCCACGAGAATATATGCGTAAACCGATTAGTTATACTAAATCTTCTGAAATTAAACCATATCCTCAAGGGATGAGCGCTAAAAAAGATAAGATAGTAGTTTCATTAAAAAAGCAACGCGCGTATTTGATTCGTGGTCACAAAACCAGATACGAATTTTATGTTTCAACTGGAGCACATAACTCAACACCTAAGGGACATTTTCGTATTAATACTTATCGGGCACCGTGGTTTTATTCTGCCAGTGAGAAAATGGGTGCAAGATTTGCAGTAGGTTGGCTGCAAGGTGGTTTATATCTTTTTCATGAAAATCCGCGGAATATTCATCATAAATTAATTAAAAAGGTAGCTAACAAATTAGGTAAAAAGCCAACCTCTCATGGTTGTATTCATTTAAGCACAAGCGATGCAAAATGGTTTTATCAAAAAGCACCAACTGGACTAAGAGTTATTATTAAATAAAGGAGAAAGCAATGAAAAAATTTAATTATCGTAAAACTGTCGCAGTACTATTAACTTTTACAAGCATGGCAAGCGGTCTGTCTTTTGGCTCAACGACCACAGAAGCTAAGAAAGTTTCCAGCAGTGTGGTTTTGAAAGCACCAGCTGTTAAAAGGGTAAAAGTCAAAAAAAGAACATATTACTATAATAAAAAAGGCAAGAAGTTAAAGAAAAAGATTTTAAAAAAGGGCAAGAAGCTAACAGTTGTTAAAAAAGCTAAGAAAATAAAAGGGAAAAAATTCTATCTTGTAACTAAAAATAGATTTGTTCTGGTAAAAGATGTTGCAAATATTAAGTCAAAAGTTAAAAAGCCACAAAAACAGCCTGTAAATCAACCTACTCAATCTAATTCAGGTAATTCTGCCAATCCAGTAGATACTAATAAACCAGCAAGTTCAGCTAATACAGGCACAACACAACCTGCTCAAAATAATTCCTCAATTGCTGATTTTTCAATCAGTGAATTTAGACAGGAATTCTTAAAAGAGTTGAATAATGAGAGAACAAAACGTGGGTTAAGCCCAGTGACGGAAGATTCTCATCTGGATGAAGTTGTACAGGAAAGAACCAAATTATTGCCTGATAATTTTTCCCATAATGATTCTGCCGGTAATTTTATTTTGAATGATTTTTTCAATAAAGCAGGTATCGTGCGTAAAACTACTGCTGAATGTCTAGCAATGTTTCCTTGGGGTGCAACCATAGATCGCTCAAATAACGAGCTGATTAATGCTAAAAATACTGCAAGCAGTGCTTTGGTTGCTGATAACATGCTTTATGAATATATTTATAATGATGCGCAGTCTAATTGGGGACATCGAGATATTTTGCTTGCTCCTAACGATAAAACAATTGGTCTTGGTGCGTTAGCAGATAAAAAGAGTGGCCAGATTTTTTCTTCAGTTGGCGTTATATATTAAAGACGTATTTTTAAAAGCTATCTAGTGGCAATGAATTAGTATTGTTCTAATAAGTTGTTTAATTAATAGTTCTAATATGTCCAACAAACTGAATATATCCGCAATATAACTCATATTATTAAAGGTAAATATAATGAAAAAAAGATATATTTTTTGGCTAGTATTTATTATTTCATTGTTTGAGACTCAGGCAGCAAATACCGTAAAAGCGGACTCCAGTGGCTATTCTGAAGATACTACAGTTAATGCTCAAAATAATAATACTAATGATAAAAACAAATCTGATATCAAAAATAATGATAATGCTGGTTCTAGTGCAAATGATAATAAAACCGTAGATAGTAATAGTGACCAAAATAAGCAGAATACTGATAATGAAACGCCGAAAAAAGAGCAAAATAAAAAGACTCCACAGGTAAAACCCAAAATTAAACAGGGTTGGATCAAAAGGGGAAAGAAAAAATATTTTTACAAAAATAACAAAAAAGTCAAAGGACTTGTAAAATTAAAAAAATACCATTACTTGTTTAATAAACACGGTGTTTTGCTAAGTGGACTAAGAAAAACACCGCGTAAATCTACCTACAGCTACTATATGACTAACGGTAAAAGAAGTGAGAAATCAGTATCTACCAAGAAAGCCTATTATTGGATTAAAAAGGGAGTAGTCAAGGGCATAAAAAACTATGCTAAATGTATTTGTCAAAGACCGGAATTACCAACTGGGTGCGAAATGACAGCAGCTACAATGATGATTAATTTTGCTGGTAAAAAAGTGTCTAAATTAAAAATTGCTAATGAAACTCCTCGTAGCAGTAATCCCAACAAAGGTTTTATCGGTTCTCCTTACAAAGCTTATCCGGCAGGCTATTGGGTAGCACCTGGTGGATTAAAGGGCGTTGTCAAAAAATATCTGGGCAAGGCTAAAATTATGACTAGTTGTGGGTTAAGTGCAATTAAAAATAAATTGCTACACTCTCACTTAGTAGTTGTTTGGGTTAATGGTATGGATGGTTTTTCTAATCATGCACTTACTTTGACTGGATATCATAATCAACAACTGTACTACAATGATCCGTGGACAGGGACCAAAGCTCAAATTAATAGTGCTGACTTCATCAGCTATTGGAGTCGAGATGGGTACAGAGCGCTGAGCTATTAAAATGTTTTAACGCTCTAATAATAGTTTTATGATATTATTATTTTGTATCTTATTTTTTGAAAAAGAGGAAAGAATATGAAATATAAAAAGCAATTATTTTTGGGCATTGCTGCTATTACTCTAATTGCAAATATTGGTACTACTTCAGTTGTTAGTGCACAAACTAGTGGATCACCAGTAACTGATGAATCACAAAATAATCAAGATAGTCAGTTAACTAATGATACCAATGAGACAAATAACGCTGACGGTTCTAACCAATCTGATAATACAGGTGATACTGAAAATTCGAATAAACCCACAGAAGAGCCTAAAGCACCTGAAAAAATTAAAACCAAATTTAACAAATTACATACAAGATTTAAATGGACAGCGGGCGATAAAATTACTGATCAAGTAGCATTAAATAGCCATGAAAAAAGATCAGTCAGTTTGCAAAAATGGAACGGCAAAAAATACGTTAATGTTCAAAAGTTTTCAACAAATAAAGAGGGAACCTTTAAAATAACTTATCCTTCATCTTGGTATCATCACAAACATTCAACCTGGAGACTTTATGCTCCTAAAACAAAAGATGCTACAGCAGCTAAGAGTAACAAAATTACTATAAATACTGTTAGGCGTTATCAAATACCAAAAAGGTATCGCCAATTACATATGAAGAGTTTGCATCTCAAGGGTTTCTATACCAGTCCACTTGATAAAAGCTTAAACTATGCTTCTACCAGAAATGATTATGTTAATGCTTTTATCAAGCGTGGTTACCAATATAAGAATGCTGGTACAGCTTGGGTTGATTTTACTACTAAAAAACCAGGAACCTCTGTAGATTGTTCTGGTTTAGTAATGCAATGTATGTATGCAACAGGAATTGATCCCTCTCCTGCTAACCCGAGATGGCATGCTACTCATGAATGGGGCTGTCGTTCATTTGTTCAAAGTCCGACTTTGCAAACGGTTAGCCTTAATAAATTAAAGCGGGGGGATTTAATTTTTTATGGTCAACCAAAGCCAACTTGTTATCACGTAGGGATTTATTTAGGCAATAATAAAGTCTTACATTCTTGGCCTAATGCTGGCGTAACAGTATGGAATGCCAATTTCCGCCCATACTATTATGCTAAACGTGTATTTCCAGTAACAAAAATTCAAAAGGTTCATCAAATGTCATAGAAAAATTTAAGCTATTTTTTCAGAATGCTTAAAATGAATTTTTAGCACTAGACTATTTATTAGTTTAGTGTTTTTTTGATTAATGTAGTACAGGCATAGTGCGAAAACATTGATGGAAAAATTATGCTTAACGTATATATTTATTCTTGTATATACTAAAATAAATTGTTTTTAAAAAATTATCAAATTATAATGTGATTTATGTTGCTTAATTAAAACTTAAGAAATAAAATTTAAGGTGCAACTAGTTAATATAATTTTAGATGAAGGAGAACTTTAGAAATGAACTCTAATTATAATAAAAAGCATCAATTGAGCAGAAAATTAATATTAAATGCCACAATTTTAGGACTACTTGGGGGAACTGCCTTAACTATTTTGCCAAAGCAGTCACAAAGCATTCAGACAGTTCAAGCAGCTTCAGCAAAAAAAGCTAAGTTGACAAAGAAAGCATATATTTATAATAAAAAAGGTCACCGCTTAGAATTAAAAGCTTACAAAAAGGATAAACGAGTAAAAGTTTATGGCACAAAATATATTAAACATCGTAAATATTACAGAATAGGCAGTGGTTTATACATTGTCGCTGCAAATGCTAAATTTATAAAGTCTAAATTACCAAACAATGTTTCAAATTCTAAAGATAACAATAGTTCTACTAGTAAGCCCGTAGAAGACGATTCTTCATCAAGTAAATTATATAAAGTGGGTGAATTTGGTGATTGTAACTTAACATATTCTCCAGCAACTAGGACAGTACACATTTCTGCGTATGGTGAAAATAATACTCTTGGTGATTATAACGATGGTATTGCTGAAAAAATAAACGGTGCAAAATTAAATAGAGGTCGGAGCTTAGCAATTAGCGAAGTAGAACACATTAGTATAGATACAAATGTTTCTTTAAGTGTAGATTATGCAGGGAGCACTTTTGCTAACTTTGCGAATTTGCGTGACATTACTGGTCTCGAAAGAGTATATGCTGGACAATGTAAAAACTTTGATGAATTATTTGCTAATGATCCAAAGTTAGAAAAATTAGATCTTAGTAGTTGGGATCTGTACGCTTTAGAACATGAAGATGACGTTACTACATCAAATATGTTCTTTGGTGATAGTGGTTTGATTGAGCTCAACTTAAATGGCTGGGATATCAGTAATTTATCAGATACTAAAGGCATGTTTGACGGCGTTAACCCTTCAATTATTAAAGGGTTAATTCGTTAGTTTCTAATTGTAGGTTAAGATATAATCCAGTTTTAGTATGGGTTACTTTGAAACTAAAAAATTAGCCAAAAAATTTAGCAACTATAATTTCAATAATATTAAACGTCCTTTGAGGTAAAAATGAAGCATCTTAAAACTGCCAAAATTTTGGCTTACATAACTATAGGGTTAGTCAGTCTAGCCTTGCCGTTTACTGCAAAAAGTTCTGAAATAAAGGCTTCCTATAATGAATACAATTTTCATAGCCTTAAGCATCTAATTCCAAAAAAACATCCTAAAAAGTATGATTACTGCTATAAATTACAAAAAAAGGCCTCTAAAAAAGCCTATGCTAAGAATCCTTGGATTCATATGAATGGCTATGTTGTCACCGATCATAGTGGATATACCAAATACACTAAAAATATGAAACCAGTTAAATCTTCATATTATCCGAGATTTAAACAATTAAAGGCTCACGCGGTTAGTGCAGACTTTTCAAAAGGTAACTTCATCATGCACTATAAAACTAGGGATAATGCAATAATTCATGGCATAGCTTTTAAGAAAAAGCAGAATATCAAGGTCAAAAGAATTAAATTAACTCCTAACATTTTACTTAAAGCTTTTTATAAAGACTTTATTGATCCAAAAGGTGGTTTTAAATTAAAAAAGGGTAACGAAACAGATTTTCTTGCATCTAAAAAGCAAAAACACTTTTATCAGAATTGGAAGATTGATACCTCTGATACTATGAAAGATACCGTAGCTGATTTTATGGATACAGTTCGTTTTGGTGATGTTGAGATAAATGATCCCAGTTACGGCTATCATTATATATTCTTTAAAATAGATAAATTTAAAAAATATAAAAACTATGTGAAGTTTCGCATGCTTTACGGTATTTACTAAAACCAAGAAACTAATTATGTTGGAAAACATCTTTTAAACATAATTAGTTTTTTTATATTTGCAAAAATTTAGATGTCCGCTAAAATTATCTGGATAAGGTTTTAGAAATGAGCGAATTATGACTGAAAAACAAAACCAAATGTATTTTACTGAGAACCCCACTTCTCAGCATGATGAGCATATAATTGACTATCAAGTTAACGGCATTGATCTCAAATTTACTACTGATGCTGGAGTTTTTTCGAAATTACGCGTGGATTATGGTTCAGGTGTTTTAATTAAGAAAATGCTTGATGTTGATTTTCCTCAAAACAATATTTTAGATGTTGGCACCGGATATGGACCAATCGGTCTTTTTGCAGCTAAATTTTGGCCAAAGCAAACAGTAGAAATGATAGACGTTAACCAGCGTGGATTAGATCTAGCAAAAAAGAATGCTGAGCTTAACCATATAGATAATGTTGCTATTTTTTCCTCTGATATTTATAGCAATATTTCATCAGCAAAGAAATATGGCTTAATTCTGACTAATCCACCGATTCGAGCTGGTAAAAAAGTTGTTTCCAATATTCTGTCTGGTGCGAAAAATCATTTGGTAAGTGATGGGGTTTTACTAGTAGTAATTCAAAAAAAACAGGGTGAGCCGAGTGCCCGTAAATTATTAACAAAAACTTTTGGCAACTGTACCATTTTAAAAAGAGATAAAGGTTACTATGTTTTGCAGGCGGTGAATAATTAATGTCATTTTCAAGTGCAAAAAAAAAAGACTTTATGCAATTAGCTTTTCAGCAAGCAAAAAAAGCCCAAAATTTAGGAGAAGTTCCAATTGGTGCGATTGTGGTAGCTCCCGATGGGCAAGTTATCGGGGAAGGCTTTAATCGGCGCGAATTGGACCAAGACGCGACTCAACATGCTGAAATGATTGCTATCAGGGATGCTTGCAATAAACTTGGTACTTGGCGTTTAATAGACTGCAGTCTTTTTGTTACCTTGGAACCCTGTCCCATGTGTGCTGGTGCAATTATCAATTCTCGTCTTAAGAACGTATATTTTGGGGCACTTGACCCTAAAGCTGGTGCAGCCGGTAGTGTTGTTAACCTTTTTGATATTGAAAAGTTTAATCATCACCCTAACGTTATTCGGGGACTATACCGCGAAGAGTCAAGCCAGATGCTAAAAAATTTTTTTAAAGATATTAGACAAAAACAAAAAGCAGCAAAGGACTCCGGCAAAAATTTCGCAAATTAGTGGAAAAATACCTTAAAATACGTTAATATATCTTATGGGCAATGTTTGACCTCCAAAGCGTGTCAGGACCGGAAGGTAGCAGCACTAAGGTTGCTCGGGCATGTGCCTTTTATTAGACAATTACAAACTCTTAACTCTTTCGAAAGAGTTAAGAGTTTTTTACTAGGGAAGACTGATCAATGGCTTATCAAGCGTTATACCGCAAATGGAGACCCCGCACTTTCGATAGTGTGATTGGTCAAGATGATATTACGGATACTTTGAAAAATGCAATTAAGCGAGGTACAATCTCCCATGCTTTTTTGTTTGCTGGACCACGTGGTACTGGGAAAACTTCATGTGCAAAAATTTTGGCTAAGGCATTGAATTGTAGCAATCTGCAGGATGGTGAGCCATGCAACAAGTGTGCTAATTGTCTTGCAGCCGACAAGGGCGCGATGGCAGACATTATGGAGATTGATGCAGCTTCCAACAATGGCGTTGATGAAATACGTGATATTAGAGATAAAGTTAAGTATGCCCCAACTCAGGGCAAATATAAAGTTTATATCATAGATGAGGTCCACATGTTGTCTATGGGTGCTTTTAATGCTTTACTTAAAACATTAGAAGAACCGCCAGAGCATGTTGTTTTCATTCTGGCCACTACGGAATTGCAAAAAGTGCCAGCAACCATCATATCAAGGACTCAACGTTATAATTTTAAGCGTATAACTCAGGCTGACCTTGAACAAAGAATGAAGTATATTCTTGAGCAAGAAAAAATCAGTTATGATGAAAAAGCCTTAGCCGTAATTGCTCAGGTAGCTGATGGTGGTATGAGGGATGCCTTAAGCATTTTAGATCAGCTTTTAAGTTTTGATAAAAATAAAGTTGAATATGATGCGGCTCTTGAAATTACCGGTTTTGCCGATAAAGAAAAGATCGAACAAATTTTATTGGCAATTTTGAATAATGATGCAACTGAAGCATTGTCTTTGGCGCAGACAGAACTTGCAAATGGTGCCAGTTCAAAAAACATTTTAGATGAGCTCATTGAAATGGCGACTAATGCATTAATGGCTGTCAAAACAAAAGACAATAGTCAGAAAAACTTTTTGAATGCTGACTTTATAAAAAAGATACAAGATGTAAATTCTGACCGCTATTTTCAAGTAATTGCATCAGCTAATACTGCATTGAATGATTTACGCTATACTAATCAGCAACAGATTCCACTAGAGGTGTTTTTAGTGGAATGTGCTGGCGAACAAAATAGCAAAGTAGATTCTGAAAATGTTTTGGCTAGTTCAGAAAGTCAAAAGAATGCAAATACTGATTTGACAAGTGAATTAGAGGCACTAAAAAAGCAGGTTTCAAACTTAACTAAAAAAGTTTCTAATTTAAGCAAAAAGCAAACTCAAAATAGCGATAAGATTTTTCATCTTGATAGTGCCGTTTCTGATCGAATTGATACTAATAAAAGTAAAAATTCCAAAGCAAAAACTGCTCCCAAACCTAAAAAAACAGTCAGAAGTAGAAAAAAGGCTAATGAGCAAAATCGGAAACAGGTTTATCATGTCTTAGAAAATGCCACAAAGGATGATCTTGTAGCTATCAAAAATGTTTGGCCTGATCTGCAATCAGTTTTAGGAGTATCACAACGTGCTTTGCTAGATGTGCTAGAACCTGTTGCAGCCAGTTCAGAACAGGTAGTAATGAAATGCAAATATACTCTTTGGTTTGAAAAAGCCAGTGAAGATGGTAATTTATTAATTGTATTGACAGATGAAATTGCTAAATTTACTAAGCATAGCTATGAAATAGTGCTTGTACCTGATGAAGACTGGTCTACTGTGCGGACAGAATTTTTGCAAAAGCATGGTAAAGAACTGCTTAACAAGCAAAAACAATCAGATTCAGGACCTGAACAACACGAGTCAAGCAACCAGGTTGTAGAAAAAGCTAAAGAGTTATTTGGTGACACAGTAAATGTTAAAGACTAAAATTTAAAGGAGAAATTAATATGAGTAAAAGACCTAATTTTGGGGCTATGGGCGGCATGAATATGCAACAAATGATGAAGCAGGCTAAGAAATTGCAGGAGCAGATGGCTCAAGAACAACAAAATATTACTGCACAGGAATTTGTAGGCAAGTCAGCAGATGACTTGGTTGTAGCTACTTTTAGCGGAGATCGCAAATTGAAAAATATTACTATTGATAAAGATACGATTGACCCTGACGATCCTGACATGTTGCAAGATTTGATTATTGATGCGGTTAATAAAGGATTAGCAGAAATAGACCAAGCTACCCAGCAAAGTTTAGGCAAGTATACGAAGGGCATGATTTAATTGCAGTATCCAGCACCAATTGCGCATTTAATTGATTCTTACATGAAATTACCTGGTATTGGTGAAAAAACAGCTACAAGGCTTGCATTTTATACTTTAGATATGCCGGATGAAGATGTTCATAGTTTTAGTACTGCGTTGGCCGAGGTGAAAGAAAAACTTCATCGTTGCTCTATTTGTGGCAACATTACAGAAAAGGATCCGTGTACTATATGCAGTAATCCTGAACGTGATCAATCGACCATTATGGTAGTTGAGCAGCCAAAAGATGTGATGGCTTTTGAAGATATGGGTGAATATAGCGGGTTATATCATGTTTTGCACGGAGTTTTGTCCCCAATGGATGGTATTGGCCCAGAAGAAATTAATATTAAGTCATTAATAGTTCGTCTGCAAAAGCAGGATCGCGTAAAAGAGGTTATTTTGGCATTAAATTCAACTCCAGAAGGAGAATCAACGGCTATGTATATCAGTAAGCTGATCAAGCCGTCCGGTATTAAAGTAACCAGGCTAGCTGCAGGTTTGGCCGTTGGGAGTGATATTGAATACGCTAATTCAATTACTTTGAAACGAGCAGTACAAGGGAGAACTTCAATCTAATGGCACGTAACAAAATTAAAAATATGGGTGATGAGTGGCTCATGACCACTATTGAAAACTTACAGGAACAGATTGCTGTTCAAAAAAATCTTGATCCGACAACGCTTGATATGTCTGAAGATAATGTAGTAACAGGTAAAATTTTAAGAGCCAAGTATTCATTTTTATATGATGAAGCACGACATCGTCATACAAGATTTAGTGGTTTTACCAATGCAATTTCAGAGTAAAGTCCTTTTCCAAAAGGGCTTTTTATTTTGATAAAAAATTAAAAGTACGTTGGGGTGTTCATATAAAGAGAACTCTTGTAAAATAGAAACATGGAGAGTTTTATGAAGAGTTATTTTATCAGTTTTGAAGGACCGGATGGATCTGGAAAAAGTACAGTTTTAAAGCAAGTTGTGGCAGAAATTGCTCCTAGACTTAAGACACAATATCTAGTGACTCGGGAGCCAGGGGGATCAAAAATTGCTGAGAAAATCCGCCAATTAATTTTAGACCCAGTTAATGAAGAAATGTCTGCCAAAACTGAAGCTTTGCTTTATGCAGCTTCTCGCAGTCAGCATATGTTTGAAACAGTCATACCAGCACTTAAAGCAGGGAAAATAGTTTTTTCAGATCGTTTTGTTGATAGTTCATTGGCCTATCAAGGTGCAGGACGAGAATTAAGTATTGCTGCAGTAAAACAGATTAATGATTTTGCTACAAGTAAAATTGAACCCGATCTAACTATTTTTTTAGATGTTAAACCGCAAGTTGGATTAACCAGAATTGCTAAAGAAAGAGCCGGTCAAGAAGATCGTTTGGAACAGGAAAAATTAAATTTTCATCAAAAAGTTTACCAGGGTTATCAAAAAGTAATTAAGGCTCATCCTGAAAGAATAAAGGTAGTTGATGCAAATAAACCCTTTAATTTAGTAGTAGAAGATTGTGTTAAAATAATTGCAAACCAATTACCAGCAGATTTATTAAAGGACTGATTAAAATGAAGTTAATAGTTGCAATTGTTCAAAAAGAAGATGCTAATAGGCTGCAGCGTACCTTTGTCAAGGAAAGCATTCGTGCGACTAAGCTTGCTACGACCGGAGGATTTTTAAGTGAAGGTAATACTACTTTTCTTATCGGAATAGATGATAAACATGTTAAGCAGGTTTTGCGCATCATTAAGGAAGAGTCCAAATCTCGTGAAGAATATATGAATCCTAATTTGGTGATGACAGGTTTTGAAATGAGTAGCCAGCCAGTAAAAATTACAGTTGGGGGAGCTACGTGTTTTGTTTTGCCTGTTGATGAATTCAAGCAATTCTGATGTCCGTCGATATTAGAGAAAGAGGCAAGAAACAGTCTGAACTTTTGCGTCAAGCTTTTGAGCAAAACAAATTGGCCCATAGCTACTTATTTGTTGATGCCAATGAAGTTCAGGCATTAAATACTGCCTATTGGCTAGCTTGCCTTTTTAATTGTAGTGGCACTGAAAAACCGGATGGTACGTGTCAGAATTGCAGGCAAATTATTTCCGGCAACCACCCTGATGTACTAATGATAGAGCCTGAAGGCAAGCAAAATTTGGGAATTGATCAAGTTCGTGTTTTGAAGGAAGAACTAGCTAAAAGTCCGGTTCAAAGCAGTGTGCGCTTCTTTTTTATTAATGAAGCCCAGAAGTTAACTTTGCCTGCAGCTAATGCTTTACTTAATTTATTAGAAGAACCTATTGCTCCTGTTGTTACTATTTTAATCACAAATAATACTGATCAAATTCTGCCAACGATTCGTTCACGCACTCAAATTATTAATTTTACGCTCAAACAAAAAAAACATGACAAGAGTGAAGAATTACTGGCAAATGGTTTTAGTCCGAGTGAAGTTGACTCACTGGAAGATACAGCTGAATTAGATAAAGGAAGCAAATATTTTTACCAAGAAATGCTTGAACATAACTCACTTTCACTTGTGAGTGCACATCAGTTAGCAGAAATGGCAAAAAGCAAAAGTGAGCAAAATTACGTTCTCTTTTTACTTAAAAAATGGGCTCAAGCAGAATTAAACAGCAATAATCAAAAAAACGGGGCAAGGATGCTAAAGTATTTGCTTGAAATTGACAAAATGCAATACAGCAATGTTGGTTTTCGCAATTTACTCGACTTTCTTGCTTTACAATGGAAGCGGTAGGTGTTCATGGTGGATTCTTATTCAAAGTTGGAACAACTTCACGATTCAATGGTTAGCATGACCAAAACAATCGAAAGTTTAGAAAATAGTATTTTGGAAACGTTGAAAGAAAATACGGAATTAAAAGTAGAGAATCAATTGCTGCGTGAAAAAATGGACAAAATGAATAATGCCCACAATAGCACCGTTAAAACTCAGAGTGGTCTTGAATCTTTACGGCAAATTTACAGCTCAGGTTACCATATTTGCAATATGTACTATGGCTCTCACCGTGATCCTAATACTGACTGCATGTTTTGTTTGGATATTCTTGATAATTTTGGCGAGAAAAAGAAAAAACATTAAAGGATTGATTAAATGCAAAGGCAAAGTAGTTATGGTCAAGACAGCGGCAAACTTTATTTAGTGCCAACTCCTATTGGTAACCTTGAAGACATTACCCTTAGAGCAAAAAGAATTTTACAGGAAGCTGATTATATTGCTGCTGAGGATACTAGAACAAGTGGCATCCTGCTTGAAAAAATTGGGGTTCATAATCATATGCTTTCCTTTCACAAATATAATTCAAAAGAAAGGGCACCGGAATTAATTAAGCTAATGAAGGATGGTGCGGTTATCGCTGAAATTAGCGATGCGGGGATGCCTGTCATTTCAGATCCGGGATACATTTTGGTGCAAGAATGTATCAAAAATAATATTCCCGTAGTTCCTCTGCCCGGTGCTTCTGCATTTGCTACCGCCCTAATTGCCTCTGGCTTTGACGCCCAACCCTTTACCTATTATGGCTTTTTACCACGCAAAAAAAGTGAACAACAGCCTTTTTTTGAACAAATGAAAGAAGCACGAGCTACCTCTATTTTTTATGAAGCACCACACAGATTAATAAAAACTCTCAATAATATGTCCGCAATACTGGATTCTGAACGAAAAATTGTTGTTGCCAGAGAGCTTACAAAAATTCATGAAGAATTTATTCGTGGTACAATCAGTGAGGTTACAGATTATTTTGAACAAAATGCTCCTAGAGGTGAATTCGTTGTTTTAATCTCTCCTAATGCCGCTCAAGAAACGCAATTGTCGTGGGCCGAATTAATTAAAGCGGTGAATCGGTTGGTTGACACAGGAGAAAGTAAAAAATCGGCGATTAAGACAGTAGCTCAAGAAAATAATGTTTCAAAAAATGAGTTATATGAACGTTATCATCAAAAGTAGGTGAAAGTATGAAGTATAGTGAAAAGCATATAGTAAATTATTATGAGTGTGATGAAAATAAAAATTTGAAATTGCCTGCAATGATTGATTTAATGATGAGCGTTTCAGAGCATCAATTAGACTCAGGCAATGGCAGTACAAGTGCGTTAACTAAAAGAGGATTAGGCTGGGTTGTAACACAATATCATATTGAAGTGGCGCGTCTGCCCAGACCAAATGAAGAAATTACCATCACAACCGAACCATTCGGCTATAACCGTTTTTTAGAATATAGAAATTATGCTTTTACAGATCAAAGCGGAAATGAACTAATAACTGTTAAGAGTGAATGGGTGCTATTTGATTTAAAAACTCGTAAGCTGGTTTCCACAGACAAAGAAATGATGGCTGAAATAGGCGTTCCACTTCTAAAAAAATTACCTCGTTTTCCTAGATTAAGAGTTCAGGATAAATATCAAAAAGAGAAACAATATCGGGTTCGTTATGATGATTTAGATACAAACCATCACATGACCAATGGCCACTATTTTAACTGGTTTATTGATACATTGGATCGCGATTTTTTGAAAAATCATATTGTCAAGACTATTGATATTAAATTTAACCTTGAAGTGCGCTATGGTGAAACCCCATATTCGCGCGTGAGCGTAATTAAAAACGAAACAGGTATTAAATCTTATCATACAATTGCAGATGAAGACAAAAATGACAAAGCTGTTTGTGAACTAACTTGGCGCAAATTATAATATAATTGTTTTTTGTGTTCTTACACAAATTAATTGAAGAAAGAAAGTGCTGCAAATGACTATTAAAGAGATGCTTAAGGTCGAATTGCGTGATCTTGTCCTTTTAGGAATTATCGTGGCAATGAAAATTATTCTTAGTCGTTTTACAGTTGGAACAACTATTGTGCATGTTAGCCTGGGATTTATAGGCAGTGTGATGCTGGGTTACCTTTTTGGTCCAGTCTGGGGTAGTGTAGGCGGTGGAATTAGTGACTTAGTTTCATCAGCTCTATTTGGCAATCAAGGGGGCTTTTTCCTCGGCTTTACTTTAAGTGCCATGATTGGCCCCTTTATCTATGGTTTAGTGTTTTACCAAAAACCAGTCAAAGTCTGGCGGATAATTCTTGCGACTCTACTGGTAACTGTTTTCGTTAATATTGGGTTAAATACTTTATGGGTGCACCTTTTATACGGGATGGACTTTCGCGTTGTCCTTATTCAACGAATACCTAAAGAAGCGATTACGCCGTGGTTAGAGATGATTATTAGTTACTTTGTTTTGAACGCCATTTCACGCGTTAAAATCAAAAGGTAATTTTGAAAAGAGTATAAAAATTTTAGAATGAAAATTTTAAGTATGTCGACTGCCACAAACAATCTTAGTGTGGCTTTAAATGAGGACAGTAAAATTATTGCGGAAAAAAATGAATATGATGCCCGCAATCATAGTTCACATTTAGATCCTTTAATTGACCAAATTTTAAAAGAACATAATCTGAAATTAGCTGAAATTGATCGTTTTGCTGTTGCGATAGGACCGGGTTCATATACTGGATTACGGATTGGTGTAACTACGGTAAAAATGTTTGCCAGCATATTACATAAAGATGTAGTAGGCATTTCTACTTTACAAGCACTGGCTGCAAGTTGTGCAGAAGAAGGCACTTTAATAGTGGCTGGAATTGATGCCCGTAATGATAACTATTTTGCTGGTGCTTATATAAATAAGGAAAATGATTGGGGCCCTGAATGTGTAATACCTGATGGGCACTATCATATTGACACACTTTTAAGCGCAGTAGAAGAATATTGTGCAGATAACAATCTGGAAAATGTTATTTATGTTGGGACTGGCTTTGAAAAGCAGGAAGAGGCTATAAGAAAGACAAATATTCCCTTCAGTTTTGCCACGGAAAAACAGAATGTTGTTCATGCTGGTTTAATAGGTAAGCTGGCTCTGAATGCTAAACCTGATGACCCTGATCAATTATTGCCGAATTATTTGCGTCGCACGCAAGCTGAAATTGACTGGCATAAAAAGACAGGGGAAGCCTATAAACCAGATAGCAATTATGTGGAAGAAGTTTAAGCATTTTGGGTCTTTTTGGCTTTTAGCAAAAGGAAAAAAGTTTATTAAGTTTGTCCCAGAAAAAATCATTGTGAATCAATCTAGTCTGAGTATCAGGCAAGCCCAAGTTAAAGATATTTCTGCAATATTGTTATTGGAGCAAAGTCTTTATCAGGGTAAACAACCGTGGAATTCAATGGCTTTTCATACTGAAATAAGTAGAAATGATTCACTGTATTTAGTTGTATTGCAAACTCAGTGTGTCATTGGCTTAATTGGTGTGCATTTTGACGTTAGTAGTGCACATATTACTAATCTGATGGTTGATTCGGCCTGGCAAAAAAAGGGTATAGGTACTTATTTAATCAAAAAAGTGATTGAAATTGCTAAAAATAAAAACTGTAAAGAACTTAGTCTAGAAGTAAGAGTTGATAACTTGACTGCTCAAAATTTGTATTGCAAGTTAGGTTTTACAGTAAGTTTTGTGTGGCCTAATTATTACCAGAGTTCGCATCAAGATGCTTTTAACATGGTGCTTGAATTGACAAGTGACTAAAAGAAAGGAAAATAAATTGGTAAACAAAAAAGACATCCGTATTTTGGCTTTTGAAAGTTCGTGTGATGAGACTTCGACTTCTGTTGTCAAAAATGGCAGAGAAGTGGAAAGTTTGATAGTAGCAACTCAAATTAAGAGCCATCAACGTTTTGGGGGTGTTGTTCCTGAGGTTGCTAGTCGTCATCATATTGAAGTTATTACTCAAATAACCAATCAAGCATTGAAAGAAGCACACGTAGCTTGGAAAGATATTGATGCAATTGCGGTAACCTATGGACCTGGTTTGGTAGGTGCCCTTTTAATTGGTGTTAGTGCGGCAAAAGCTGCTTCAATGGCAACAGGTATTCCTTTAATTGGCGTTGATCATATCATGGGTCACATTATGGCAGCTCAGTTAAAGGAAGAAATCTCTTATCCGGCTCTTGCTTTGCAAGTTTCTGGAGGTCATACAGAGATTGTATTGTTAAAAGATTCAACCCACTTTGAAATAGTTGGCGATACTAGGGATGACGCAGCTGGAGAAGCTTATGACAAGATTGGAAGAGTACTCGGTGTTAATTACCCCGCTGGTAAAACTATTGATGAATGGGCTCAGAAGGGAAAGGATACCTTTGATTTTCCGCGGGCAATGATTAAAGAAGATGATTATGATTTTTCTTTTTCTGGTTTAAAGAGTGCTTTTATTAATACCTATCATCATGCTGAACAAATTCATCAAGACCTGAATAAATATGATTTAGCTGCTAGTTTCCAAGCTGCAGTAATAGATGTTTTGGCTACTAAAACTATTAGAGCAATTAAACAGTATGCTCCAAAAACTTTTATTATGGGTGGAGGAGTTGCAGCTAACCACGGTTTACGTGAAAGAATGAATCATGAAATAGCAAACCTGCCTCGGAATTTACAACCGAAAGTAATTTTGCCAGAGTTAAAGTTGTGTGGAGATAATGCTGCAATGATCGGTGCTGCAGCCTATAACTTGTACCAAGAAGGAAAATTTACTGATCTTACTTTAGATGCTGATCCATCTTTAGAATTACCTTACGCTTCAGAAATGCTGCAATAAAATAAATAATAAAAGAGTCTGTGAAAAAAGTAGATCTGTGATCTTACTAAAAGAGCCGGCGAATCACTAAAAAAGTGGTTTGTCGGCTTTAGTTTTATTAAGTCAAGAGGGCTAGCTTTTCCTAGACCTTTTTTGTCATTATACGTTTTAAGATTAACTATTTTAAACATTAAATTTATATATCAATGACTGAATGAGCGTGATCAGTCCTTTGATTGAAAAGAAGCAGAATTTAATCAACTAATTAATGAAGCCTATTATCAAAACTCTGAAAAAGATTTGAATTTTATCTTGTTTAGTTAATTTAGTCATTTCAAAAATCATATATGACATTTTTTAATTTAGTTTTCCTACCAGATTATAATA
This sequence comes from Lactobacillus kullabergensis, assembly GCF_000967195.1. Taxonomy (GTDB): domain Bacteria; phylum Bacillota; class Bacilli; order Lactobacillales; family Lactobacillaceae; genus Lactobacillus; species Lactobacillus kullabergensis. Next base: position 1,347,796 of record NZ_KQ033871.1, on the reverse strand, counting down.
AAGTCAAACAGGTAAAATAGGAAATCAAAAAAATAAGTTCAAGAAATACAAAATTTGATAATCATTTTGATTATGAATTTTATAAAGATGAACTATTAATAAAACTCAAATATAACCAAGTTCCTACAAATAAATAGAGGAAATGTTTAAACTACTAATCAAAAAACAATGAAATTGATATAATTAAATGATATCCTGATATAGTATTCTATCATTTCAACTTAATTCACCACTCAAAAAGGAGACAATGATGTTAACAGTCCAAAACCTATCACTCAAAACCAGGCAGCCAATCCTGCATGATTTTTCTTATCAATTTGCACCCGGTCAATTTTATCAAATTGCTGCAGAAAACGGTTCTGGTAAAACAAGTTTCTTGCGTGCTGTTACGGATCTTATTCCAGTTTCTTCTGGTAAAGTCTTATTAGACGGAAAACCATATGCCAAAAATAAGCGTAAGCTTTTTTTCTTTGAAAGCAATGAATGGTTGAACGTCAATTTAACTAGCCTTGATTACTTAAAATTCGTGAAAAGACAATGGCATTCTAATGTCGACCTTGATCAAGAACTTGATTTGCTGGGTGTACGTGAGTATGTCAAAGTCCCGATTAAAAAGTATTCGCTTGGAATGAAACAGAAATTGATTGTGGCCATGTACTTAGTTAGTGGCGCCGAATATTACTTGATGGATGAGATCACTAACGGTCTTGATGAAGAAAGTCGCGCAATTCTTTATGAACGACTAAATAATGAGGTGACTCAGCGTAATAAATGTATTATTCTAACGTCTCACTATAGCAGCGAGATTAAAGTGAATAACTTACACCGGCTTGTTTTACACAAGCAAAAGATGCACGAGGTAAAACAATGAGCTCATATTTTTCATTGCAACTTAAAAAAGTTACTAAACACAATCTATCAATTATTTCAGTGGTTATTTTATCATTAATTTCTTTTGGCTTATTATACATGAAGTCTACGCAGCTCAGTGGTACAGGTTCTTTAAAGGGAGATGCTCAAGGTCAGATTGCCATGAAAAAGGAAGCCTTACAAGCCGATCGTCAAGCACTCAAACGATATTCACCGCAAGGAAAATCATACAAGGCCACTGAAAAAGATATTAAACAAACTGAAAAGGAATTAAAAAAAGATCAAGCCTTTGTTGATAATATTAATCACAATCACTGGAAGCGAGTTTATGAGACCAAATTAAAAAGGGATCAAAAAGGCAAATTGACTGATCTAAGTTCGGATGAAAAAGATGGACATAAAAGTGTAATACTGCGTTTAAAATATCTCATAGCTCACCCTATGCCATATGAAAGCGATAGCGCAGTCACCGGGATTCAGTTTCTATTAGATTTGAATGAAAACTATTTGCCCGTCTTATTTAGTTTAGTAATGATTTTTGTTTTGACTTATTTATTTACTGGTTCTTATAAAAATGGTCTTAACATTTCGACTGTCTTGCCAATTAATCGCTTGCAAAGTACCCTGACTAATAATATTGTTGGGCTATTAGTTGTCAGCTTTATTTTTCTATTACTAAACTTATTAGTTTTCGGTGGAGCAGCGAGCATTTTTGGTACTGGTCGCAGTGACTATCCTTACATCATTCACCATCTGGTTAACGACCACTTGGTGCCAGGAATTATTCCGACCGCCAAATTGTTGCCCCAAGCAGCTATACTGCAGCTCTTAAATTTCATATTTATGGTTTTGTTTGTGCAGCTGGCTGCTAAAATCTTTCATAACCAGTTACCGACTCTGTTAGTTTCGCTATTGCTTTTATTAGGAGGTCATTTTATTACAATTTTTATTATTCCGTTGGAGAAGATTGCGCAGTGGCTTCCTGGTACTTATTTAGGAGTTTTAAATGTTGTATCAAACCAAACAGCCTATGCAATGGATAACTCCGCGATTAACTTTTCAAATGGTGTGTTTACCTTAATACTAAGTTCTATATTATTATTCTTGCTGGTACTTTTAATTGATCGCATTACAACTATTGCACATAGAAATGGGAGATTGGCATAATGTCCTATTTGGCTTTTCAGCTTAAAAAAGTATTTAAGAATAAGCTAACCCCAGTTTGCTTAGCAATTTTGCTCTTATTGATGGGTATTGTCTTATTCATGAATATTCGTACTAATCCCCAATTTTCCTTGCAGGCGGGGGCTAAATCAGAGATTGCTTACCGCCAAAAAGAAATTAACCAGCAGCAAAGATTACTTAAACATGATAAACAAAAATCAAAAACTGAAGTTTACCATGATACTAAAGCTGCTATTAAGCAAAACCAAGATGCAGTTAAGCAAGATAAACAAGTTCAAAAAGCGGCAAATAAAGGCAACTGGCACAAAGCCTACACGATTATGTGGCAACAAAAAAAGCAAGAACAAACTATTACATCAAATGGCCAAGATTCAACAGGCCTTAATTCAAGGACAAACGTAGAGAAAAAACTGCAATTCTTTAACTACTTACGCCATGAGCCCTTGCCTTATGAAAGTCAGGATATGCCAGTAACAGGCTGGCAATTCTTACTGCAATTAAATCAGCAATATTTGCCTTACGTATTTACTCTTGTTGCTCTGTTTTTATTAACTTTGCTTTTAACTGATTCTTACCATCAAAAGTTAGATACGGGGCAGTTATTACCGCTTGAAAAAAATAATTTAATGATTTCGAATACCATAGCAGGAATAGTCCTGACTCTTGGTAGTTTTTTAGGGATTAACTTAGTATTATTTATTGTAGCTTCACTTATTTCTGGTACTGGTAGTTTATCCTTCCCTTATATTGTAGTTCAATATACAGTTAGTGGTCCCCTTATTAAATGTGTAACTACTGGCAGCTTTATTATTAAAGTAATTGTATTGCAGGTACTTACCTTGATCTTCGATGTTGTCTTAGTTCAGTTCCTTGCCCGAATTTTTCGTGATAAATTACCAGCATTACTTTTCGCTATTCTACTTGTCCCAGGGCTCAACATTGCAACTATGATAGTTGAGCCGTTGCGTAAGATTTCCGCCTGGTTGCCAATGAGTTACCTGAACGCAGTTGACATAGTATCAGGCAATTTAGGAATGAATTATCAAAATGTGCAGTTGAACTATACGACAGGGCTTTTAACGCTGTGCTGTTCAATTTTAATAATTACTATTATGATTTTACTGTCCAGTCATATAAAATATAAAGAATAAAATTTTATATTTCTTAAATTAATATTTTTACTTCTAATTTAGTGTTATCATGACTTTAGATAGTTCATTTGTTTATTTAAATTATGTTTACTCAAAAGTCTTTTAAAGCTAAGTGTAAAAATATATAACAAGCAATAACATACTCGTTATTACAAAATGGGAAACTCATTTCAAAAGAGTTTCCCATTTTGATTAAATAAATATATACAGATTTAATATTCAATAATATCTTAACTTGCTGTGTAAATTTTATGTTACAGTGTTATCTATTCTAATCAGGTAATAAGGTACCTACCATGATAAAGTCAACTAGATTGGTGTGAGTTCTTCTTAAAACTAAAAGATAAAATATTGAGCAAAGGAGTCTAGGAAAAGATATTTTTTTCCCAGACTCCTTATTATCTCTTAAAAATCTTTGTAGAAAGCAATCAAGTTGTATTTGTCACACGGATTAAAATTACAACTCTCATAAAACCTGCGCGTTTTAACGGTATTTTCTGTCAACAAAATTTTCTGTCTTACAGAATTATATTTCTTTAGCACGCTGTTTATTAATTTCGTACCAATTCCTTGTCTTTGATAAGCAGGATTAACAAGTAAATCTTGGATATAAATGATGGTCAGACCATCACCAACTACTCTGATTAATCCAACTAACTGGTTTTGATCATAAGCGCCAATAGCAAAAAGCGAATTTACAACTGCCTTTTGCAGTTGCCGAGGATTTTGCGTATAGGAACTCCAACCTACGCTTGTGTATAAATTTATAAGTTGTTCCATAGCGATATTTTTGTCAGCTATATATTTCATTTTTATTCCTCCTTAATTAATTAATAATTAAAGAGCAGTGCGTAATTTTTCCATGTGTACCTCTCAATTTATTTTTTATAAAGCCAGTAAAATTACTATCTTTAAGTTTAAACAACTACAATTTTAAAAGCAACAGTATAACGATCTTTTTTTGCGTCTGATAATTATTACGTATTTATAAATAAAAAGAAAATTTTATTAATAGTTAGCGAGCTATTTTCTGCAAGTTAGAATATAGAAACATCAGATAAGAAAGCTAATTTATTCCTATTTTTATTGTGCTTACTTAATATATTATTTTAGTCAAAGCTATCCAGTTCAGTCAGTGCTTTTTCCCAAGCATCATTTGCATCGTCCAGTTGTTTTTGTACAGCGCTAAGCTGTTCTTGCAAAGGACCTAATTTGTCAAAATTAGTGGCAATTTCAGGATCAGCCATTTGAGATTGAATATCTTTTTGTTCTTTTTCCAGCTTTTCAATTTTATTTTCGGTATTTTCAACTTCTCTTTGCAATTTACGCTTTTGTGAATCGCGCAACTTTTGCTCCTGATAGGACAATTTATTTTTATTTTGCTCAGGTTCTACTATTTCTCTATTCTCGGATGATTCATTTTTTGAGGCTGAGTCTTGCATATTCTTTTCATCTAAATAATAGCTATAATCACCCTCATATACTTGAGCAATACCGTTTTTAATTTCTACAATTTTATTTGCTAACTGATTGATGAAATAGCGGTCGTGGGAAACGAAAAGTAAAGTACCATCATAGCTCTGTAGTGCCTGTTCTAAAACCTCCTTGGCTTCAAGATCCAAGTGGTTAGTAGGTTCGTCCATCAGCAGAAAGTTATTATGTTCTAGTGACAAAACAGTTAATGTTAATCTGGCCTTTTGACCACCTGAAAGTTGCCCGACAGTTTTATCAATATCTTTTGCCGTAAACAAAAAACTGGCTAAAATCGACCTCACATCTTTTTCAGACATTGTTTTGTGCCGGTCCCAAACTGTATCGATTACCGTTTTAGTTGGATCAAGTCCCTGAAGTTCCTGATCATAATAGCCGATATCAAGGGATGCTCCATATTTAATTGAACCTTTTTTCGGCTTTAACTCCTTCATCACGGTTTTAAGTAAAGTTGATTTACCAATACCATTTTGACCAATAACGGCCACGCGATCGCCCTTATTTATTTGCAGAGAAATATCGTGAACCATTGTTTTTGTGGGGTAGCCAATTGTTAAATCACGCAAAATTAATACTTCTTTACCTGAAGGCCTTTCGCTTTGGAAATTTATGCGCACTTTATTTTTGTGCTTTGGGGGAGTAATCCTATCCATTTTCTCCAATTGCTTGCGCCGACTTTGTGCTCTCTTGGTAGTTTTAGCTCTGACGATATTTTTTTGAATAAATTCTTCGTCTTTTTTGATTTTTTCTTGCTGCTTTTCGTATGCTTCTTCTTGTTGGCGGTCACGCAATTGCCGCTCAGCAACGTAGGCAGAATAATTTCCCTTAAACACAGTTAATTTGCCAAATTGTAATTCAAAAATCTGCGTTGCTAAATTATCCAAAAAATATTGGTCATGAGAAACTACCAAAATGGCACCAGAATAGTTTTTAAGGTAATTTTCAAGCCAGTCTAATGTGTCTAAATCAAGATAGTTGGTAGGTTCATCAAGTAATAATAACGGGGGTTTGCGTAATAATAACTTGACAAAAGAAAGCCGTGTTTTTTCTCCACCGGAAAGGCTGCCAACCTTTTTAGTCCAAGTTGCTTCAGGAAAATTAAAGCCATTTAAAACACTCTTGATATCGGCCTGGTAGGTGTACCCTCCCTGTTGTTCGAAGCTGTATTGCAATTGGTCATATTGTTTTAGCAGGTCATTTTTTTGTGGATTTGCAGACATTTCTTCTTGTAATTCACTTATTTTTTTACCCATATTAATTAAAGGGGTAAAAACAGACAACATTTCATCCCAAATAGTTTTATTTTCATTTAAATCATTTTCTTGAGCAATATAGCCGACATCTATATTTTTATTGATGGTAAAGTCGCCATGTGTGGCTTCTTCTTCGCCGGTCATAATCTTAAGCAATGTCGTTTTACCGACACCATTGGGTCCAATGAGACCTATTCTTGCATTTGAGTCAATTGAAAAATTGACATTTTTAAATAATGTGTTGGCACCGAATTGTTTTTTTAAATCGTGCCCTTGAGCAATTATCATAATTTTTCACCTAGAAACCATTTTAGCATACGTAGCAAAATTCTTGTGGGAGAGTTTGATTGATAAATATAGGAAATAAATGTAAAAAAGAAGCATTTTTTAATTAAAAGAGTAAAAAATTAAATTTCTATTATCAAACCTGTTACTATTATGCTAAAATTTGATAGATTGTGAAAAAAATGTTTGCAAATGGCGCAAATTTATAGATAAAATAGTAGTAATTGCTGAAAAATTCACAAAACAAAATATATTCTTAATCAAGTTGGAGGCTTTTTAAATGGAAAAAATCAAAATACCCACGGCTACGGCTAAAAGACTGCCGCTATATTACCGCTATCTGATAATTTTAAATGAGGCTGGCAAAGAAAAAGTTTCCTCTACTGAATTATCTGAAGCCGTTCAAGTAGATAGTGCTTCAATCAGACGTGATTTTTCATATTTTGGCGCATTAGGCAAACGGGGCTATGGCTATGATGTGAAAAGTTTGCTTTCCTTTTTTAAAAAGATTTTAAATCAAGATACCTTAACAAATGTTGCCCTGGTTGGCGTTGGTAATTTAGGCCATGCGTTATTAAACTATAATTTCAAACGTACAAACAATATTCGTATTTCATGTGCTTTTGATATAGATGATAAAATTACAGGCAAGATTCTCAGTGGTGTGCCTGTTTATGACATGAGTGAACTAAAAAAACAGCTTAGTGACCAACAGATTTCTATTGCAATTTTGACTGTTCCTTCCACGACAGCACAAAAGACTGCTGATGATATGGTTGAAGCCGGTATTCGAGGAATTATGAATTTCACGCCAATTCGTTTGTCTGCTCCAAGTGGTATTAGAATCCAAAACGTTGACTTGGCAACGGAATTACAAACTCTAATTTACTTTCTGGACTCAGACAAGAAAAAGTAGGTCTAAAAATAAAATTAGCACTTTGAGTAAAAAAGTGCTAATTTTTTCTTGCATTTTTTCATAAAAGGGGTTATTATCATAAATGTAAGTTAGCACTTAACTGATAGGAGTGCTAATGACACGTAAAATAGATTAATAATTTAATTTTAGGAGGGACAAACGTGTTACAACCAATTGGTGATCGCGTGATCGTTAAAGTTAAAGAAGAAGAAGAGAAAACTGTAGGCGGAATCGTCCTGGCTTCTAATGCTAAACAAAAGCCAACAGAAGGTGAAGTTGTTGCTGTTGGTGAGGGCAGTTATGCTGAGAACGGCAGTAAAATTCCTATGACTGTTAAAAAAGGTGACGTTGTTTTATACGACAAGTATTCAGGCACAGATGTCAAGTATGATGACGAAAAGTATTTAGTCCTTCACGAAAAAGATATTTTAGCAATTGTTAAGTAATTAAGGAGCGCAGAAAAATATGGCAAAGGAAATTAAATTTTCAGAAAAAGCAAGACGTTCTCTATTAAAGGGCGTTGACAAATTAGCTGACACTGTTAAGGCAACTATTGGTCCTAAGGGTAGAAATGTTGTTTTAGAGCAATCATACGGCAACCCGGACATTACTAATGATGGTGTGACAATTGCCAAGGCAATTGAATTAAAAGACCACTATGAGAATATGGGTGCTAAGTTAGTTGCCGAAGCAGCACAAAAAACCAATGACATAGCTGGTGACGGTACAACTACTGCTGTTGTTTTAACTCAAGCAATTATTCGTGAAGGTATGAAGAATGTTACTGCTGGTGCTAACCCTGTAGGTGTTCGCCGCGGTATTGAAAAAGCTACTAAGGCAGTAGTTAACGAATTACATAAGATTAGTCACACTGTTTCTTCAAAAGACCAGATTGCTCAAGTAGCTTCAGTATCTTCAGCTTCAAAAGAAGTTGGTGACCTAATCGCTGACGCAATGGAAAAAGTTGGTAATGATGGTGTTATCACTATTGAAGATTCACGTGGTATTGAAACTGAATTATCAGTAGTTGAAGGTATGCAATTTGACCGTGGTTACCTTTCACAATACATGGTAACTGATAATGACAAGATGGAAGCAGATCTTGACAATCCATACATCTTAATCACTGATAAGAAGATTTCTAACATTCAGGACATTTTGCCATTGTTACAAGAAATTGTGCAACAAGGTAAATCATTGCTGATTATTGCTGATGATGTTTCTGGTGAAGCATTACCAACTTTAGTTTTGAACAAGATTCGTGGTACCTTTAACGTTGTTGCTGTTAAAGCTCCTGGCTTTGGCGACCGTCGTAAAGAACAACTGCAAGATATTGCTGCTTTAACTGGTGGTACAGTTATTACTGAGGACTTAGGTCTTGAGTTAAAGGACACTAAGATTGATCAATTAGGTCAAGCTCGTCGCATAACTGTAACTAAGGATTCAACTACCATTGTTGATGGTTCTGGTTCTGATGAAGCTATTAAAGATCGTGAAGATTCAATTAGAAAACAAATTGCAGAGACTACTTCTGACTTTGATAAGAAGAAATTACAAGAGCGTCTAGCTAAATTAACTGGTGGTGTTGCCGTTATTCATGTTGGTGCTGCTACTGAAACTGAATTGAAAGAACGCAGATACCGCATTGAAGACGCTTTGAACTCCACTCGTGCAGCCGTTGACGAAGGTTATGTTGCTGGTGGTGGTACAGCATTAGTAGACGTTAAGGATGCTGTTAAGGATCTTAAAGGTGATAATGCTGATGAACAAACTGGTATCAACATTGTCTTAGAAGCTTTAACTGCACCAGTTCGTCAAATCGCTGACAATGCTGGTGAAGACGGCTCAGTTATCTTGAACAAACTTGAAGGTCAAGAAAATGAAGTAGGCTACAATGCAGCTAATGGCAAGTGGGAAAATATGGTTGAAGCCGGAATTATTGACCCAACCAAGGTAACCCGCACTGCTTTACAAAATGCTGCTTCAATTGCTGCTTTGCTCTTAACTACTGAAGCTGTTGTTGCTGAAATACCAGAAGATAAACCTGCTGCTGATCCTAATGCTGCAGGCGCTGGCAATCCAGGTGTGATGTAATTTAGTTTTTATTAGTTAATTAATAAATCCTACTAGCAATCCTGTGGGGCTTGCTAGTGGGATTTTTTTGTTACAATTCATTTTTAGTTTATCTTGGTTAAGATTATTTACTTGAAAGGAACATTAGTGGAATATTTAAGTTTGTTGGGTATTGTTGTTATAGTGTTAGGGTTTGCTTTGGGACTTGATACAATAGCTGTAGTCGTAATTTCTGCTTTAGTTACGGCATTAGTTTCAGGAATAGATTTTACCTCATTTTTGACAATTCTAGGTAAAGGATTTATGGATAACAGAATGGTTTCTCTTTTCTTTCTCACTTTACCAACTATTGGAATTTTAGAAAGACATGGTTTAAAACAAGCCGCTGTTAATTTAATTAAAAAAATGAAGAAACTGACACCTGGTCGTATATTCGATATTTATCAGGCCATTCGTGAAATTGCCGGTGCCTTTGGTATTTCATTACAAGGACACGTCCAGTTTATTGCGCCATTAATTAATCCAATGGCGCAAGCGGCCGGTAAGGTTAATAGCGAATTGACGCCTCTTGAAGTAGACCAAATCAAAGGTAGAGCTGCTGCAACAGAAAATTTTGGTAATTTCTTTGCCCAAAACCTGTTTGTTGCTTCCTCGAGTGTTTTACTTATTGCAAGTACGATGAAATCGCTGGGTCATCCTGTAGATCCATCTGGAATAGTTTTATATACTTTCCCAGTCGCAATTATCAGCTATATTTTATGCTTGTTCTACAATCACGCATTTGACCAAAAGCTAATGAAGAATAAAGAAAAATAGGAGAAATAATGGAAACTATAATTAATAACATTTTACTCGCATTCTATATTTTAATTGGCCTTTTTTTCCTCGCTGCTGCTATTGAATCTTGGCGTGATCAATCTAATCCAGTCCGCTGGGGTACTGGAATATTTTGGCTTTTGTTTGCAGTACTTTTCTGTGCTGGACAGTGGTTGCCAAATGCAATTAATGGTGGCATTATTCTGATCATTGCTTTATTATCTTTATTTAAACAAGTGCGTGTAGGACACATAAAGGATTTAAATGAAAAAGTTGCTCAAAAAACGGTTAAACGCATTGGCAACTGGATTTTCTTACCAAGTATCCTGCTGGCAGTTTTAGCTTTGGTCATAGCCCAATTTACTAATTTAGGTGGTCAAGTAGGTATCGGTGTAGCAGCTATTGTTTCACTTGTTGTTGCACAAATTTTGACTAAATCAAATACCAAAATAGTCTACGAAGACACACAAAGAATGGTGCGTTCTGTCGGCTCTGCCGGAATTTTGCCACAATTACTCGCTACTTTGGGTGTGGTATTTACAGCTTCAGGTGTGGGACAAGTGACCGCCAAGGCGATTTCTGGTCTTTTTCCTATTGGAAACCACTTATTAGGAGTTGCACTTTACTGTATTGCTATGGCATTATTTACAGCAATTATGGGTAATGCATTTGCTGCGTTTGCAGTTATTACAGCAGGGATTGGCATTCCTTTCGTTGTCGCCCAAGGTGGTTCACCGATTGTAGTTGCGGCATTAGGAATGACATCTGGGTATTGTGGCACATTGCTTACCCCAATGGCAGCCAACTTTAATACTTTGCCAGTTGCATTAATGGAAATGAAAGATCAATTAGGTGTAATCAAGCAACAATTTCCGATTGCAATTAGCATGTTGCTCATTCAAATTATTCTAATGTACTTTTTAGCTTTTTAAGATAGTAAGGAGAAAAGATAATGAAAATTCTTGTAACAGGTTTTGATCCATTTGGTGAAGATAAGATTAATCCTGCAATTGAAGCAGTTAAACGGCTGGATGATGAGATTGCTGGTGCAAAGATCGTTAAACTCGAAATACCAACAGTTTTTGGCGACTGTGCAGAAGTAGTTCATGAAGCTATTCTTAAGGAAAAACCAGATTATGTTTTAAATATCGGTCAAGCTGGTGGTCGTTATGCTTTGACTCCAGAAAGAGTAGCTATTAATTTTGATGATGGCCGTATTGCTGATAACAAAGGTTATCAACCAATTGCTAGTCCTATTCATGAAGATGGACAAAACGCATATTTTACACAACTTCCTGTTAAGGCCATGGCACGAGCAATTCGTGAAATTGGATTGCCAAGCTCTGTTTCAACAACTGCAGGAACTTTTGTCTGCAATCATATTATGTATCAAGTGCAGTATATGATTGATAAGGAATTTCATGATTTAAAAGCTGGATTTATGCATATTCCATATTTACCTGAGCAAGTTGTTGATAAACCTGAAACTCCATGTCTTAATTTAACAGATGATGTTAGAGGCATTACTGCTGCAATTACCGCTATTGTGAAAATGGATGGCAAAAAAGATTTACAAAGTATTGAAGGCCACATTGCTTAAATTTTTTAAAAAGAAAGCAATCACTGCGGCAAAAAAACATATTGTGAAAAGAGATCGTTTTACTTGCGGTCTTTTTTCTTTTAATAAGAACTTTAGCGTATAATAATAACAGTAATGCAGAAAAGAAGGGGAATAATGGCGCAAACAAACCTGACTCCGATGATGGAGCAATATCACGAAATTAAAAAGCAATATCCCGATGCTTTCCTTTTTTATCGGGTGGGCGATTTTTATGAATTATTTGAAGATGATGCAGTCAAAGGTGCTCAAATTTTAGAATTAACTTTGACTCACAGATCTAATAAAGCTGAAAACCCTGTTCCAATGGCAGGAGTTCCGCATGTAGCAGTCCAATCCTATGTAGATACTTTGGTTGAAAAAGGCTATAAGGTAGCCTTGTGTGAACAACTCGAAGATCCTAAAAAAGCTAAAGGAATGGTTAAACGGGGCATAATTCAACTTGTGACTCCCGGAACTTTAATGAATGACAAGCCCAGTGAAGCTAAAGAATCAAATTATCTTACATCGGTTGTAACTACCAAAAGTTGCTTTGGACTGGCATACAGTGACTTATCCACTGGTGAAATTTATGCTACACATTTAAAAAGCTTTGCTGCTGTTACAAATGAGTTGCTTTCGCTGCGAACACGCGAAGTTGTTTTTAATGGTCACTTAAGTGACAAGGATAGTGATTTTCTCCATAAAGCTAATATTACGGTGTCAGAGCCCGTAGAATTAACTGGCAAACATGCAGAGATTTCATTTGCTGAACAAAATTTAACTAATTCTGCCGAAAAAGCTGCTGTAAAACAACTTGTAGGTTATTTATTGCAGACGCAGCGCCGCAGTTTAGCCCACTTACAAGTAGCAAAAAGTTATGAAGTCAATCAATATTTACAAATGTCGCACACCGTACGGGATAACTTAGAGTTAACAGCGTCTGCGAAAACCGGCAAAAAAATGGGTTCCCTTTTTTGGGTTCTGGATAAAACTCATACTGCAATGGGTGGACGATTGTTAAAACAATGGCTGGCTCGGCCACTCTTATCTGTTGAGCAGCTAAATAAACGGCAAGAAATGGTGCAGGCCTTAATTGATGAATATTTTACGCGAGAAAATATTAACGATGCTCTAAAAGGGGTTTATGATCTGGAACGTTTAACTGGGCGCATTGCTTTTGGCAATGTCAATGCCCGCGAGTTATTGCAGTTGGCTCACTCTCTCAATGCCGTGCCAACGATTTTGACAGCAATCCAAAAAGCTGATAATAAAAATCTGCAAAATTTTGCCAGACAAATTGATCCGTTAAAAGGCATTGCTAAATTAATTACAGATACCATTGTTGATCAGCCTCCAGTTCTGACGACTGAAGGCGGATTAATCAAAGATGGTGTTGATAGTCAACTTGATCGCTACCGGGATGCCATGAATAATGGTAAAAAATGGCTGACTGAAATGGAGCAGGATGAACGGGCCAAAACTGGTATTGAGAATTTAAAAGTTGGTTACAACAAGGTTTTTGGCTATTATATTCAGGTTACAAACTCGAATAAGGGCAAAGTACCTCTTGATCGTTATACCCGTAAACAAACCCTGACTAATGCTGAGCGCTACATTACTCCAGAACTTAAAGAACATGAAAATCTGATTTTGGAAGCACAGACCAAATCGACGGATTTAGAATATGATTTGTTTGTGAAGTTAAGAGAAGAAGTTAAGAAATACATTCCAGCATTGCAAAAGTTGGCTGGACAAGTGGCAGAGCTTGATGTTTTCTGCTCTTTTGCTCAAGTAGCTGAAGATAATAATTACTGCAGACCACAATTTCATACTGATAATCAGGATGTTAAAGTTATCATGGGACGTCACCCTGTAGTTGAACAGGTGATGAAGGCAGGCTCTTTTATTCCTAACGATGTAAAATTAACAGAAAATACAGACATTTTTCTGATAACTGGTCCTAATATGTCCGGAAAAAGCACTTATATGAGGCAGATGGCACTTATTGCCGTGATGGCTCAAATTGGTTCGTTTGTGCCAGCAGATAGTGCAGATTTGCCTATTTTTGACCAAATTTTTACCAGAATTGGTGCAGCAGACGATTTAATTTCCGGACAAAGTACCTTTATGGTCGAAATGACCGAAGCTAACGATGCATTACAGCATGCGACTAAGAGGAGCCTGGTTTTATTTGATGAAATTGGTCGCGGAACAGCAACCTATGATGGCATGGCTCTAGCTGGTGCTATTGTGCAGTATCTGCACGATGAAGTTGGTGCTAAAGTGTTGTTTGCGACGCACTTCCACGAGCTAACAGCAATGGAACAGACACTGTCTCATTTAAAGAATATTCACGTTGGAGCAACCGAAGAAAACGGTAAATTAATTTTTCTTCATAAAATTTTACCTGGACCTGCTGATCAAAGTTATGGCATTCACGTTGCTCAACTTGCCGGATTACCGAGAAAAGTTTTACGAAAAGCTACCAAGTTGCTTAATAGGCTTGAAGCTCAAGGAAGTAATTTGAGCCCAGCTTCCACGCAGCTGGATTTGTTTAGTTCAGTTAGTGAAACAGAAGAATCTGAGCCTGTTGAAACACCATTAGATTCCAAGGATGAATTAACTGATAAAGAAAAAGATATCCTAGATGAAATTTCTAATCTTTATTTGGCAGATCAAACGCCGTTGCAAGTGATGCAACTAGTCGAAAACTGGCAGGAAGATTTAAAGGATGAGAACTAGTCATGGCAAAAATACATGAGCTTTCGGTTAATCTATCTAATCAGATCGCAGCTGGAGAAGTAATTGAGCGACCTGCTAGCGTGGTAAAAGAACTGGTCGAAAATGCAATTGACGCAGGTAGCAGCAGAATAAGAATTGAATTCACTGATGCCGGTTTAAAGCAAATTGTAGTTCAAGATAACGGCTCCGGAATTGATAGCGATCAGATTGATCTTGCTTTTACCAGGTATGCGACCAGTAAGATTGCAAATGAGCATGACTTATTTAATGTCAATACATTAGGTTTTAGAGGCGAAGCCTTAGCCTCAATTGCTGCAGTCAGTCACGTCGAAATTTTAACTAATTCTGCTAATGAAATAGGTACGCGCGCCGAGTTTGCGGGCGGAGTTAAGAAAACGCAGGAAAATGCTGCTGCCAGAAAAGGTACACAGATTACTGTTAAAGACTTATTTTATAACACACCGGCGCGATTAAAATATTTACGTAGTCCGAGAACTGAAATTATGAAAATCGTGGATATTGTTAATCGTATTGCGTTAGGTTATCCTGAAATTGCATTTACATTGATGAACGAAGGTCGAATATTATTAAGAACTGCTGGCAACAATAATTTACGGCAAACGGTTTCTAGCGTTTATGGCAGAAATATTGCGGAAAAAATGTTGTCTTTTAAAAGCAGTGATAATGATTTTGAGGTAAGTGGCTTAATTTCTAACCCTGAACTTACCAGATCTACGCGTAATTTTATTTCCATTTTACTTAATGGTCGGTACATTAGAAATTTTAAATTAGCTAGTGCAGTGATGGCTGGTTATGGTAATAACCTTGCTGCTAAACATTATCCGATAGCTGTGGTTAAGATAAAAACTGATCCACTTTTGGTAGATGTTAACGTGCACCCCACAAAAAGGGAGGTACGTTTATCCAAAGAAACTGAATTAAGTCGTTTAATAACAAATGCAATCAGCACTGTGCTCTTGAAGAATGAAACAAAATCTGATGCTATCAGCAATTTAAATAACGCTACAGAAGATACTTTAGTTGATCAGTTAAAATTTAATTTAAATAAAAACGTGGTTGAAACTAAAAGACCTGAAACTCAAACTGACCAAATTAATGAAACGGTACCTGAAAAAATCCAGCATATTCAACATACACAGTATGTAGATTTAGATACCCCGCGAGATGATGATCGTTATCTGATTACCGCAACTTGGACGGAGAACGTTAAAAAACAATGTCAGTTGACGCCTTTCACCAGTAAGCAGTCTAGTAGCGGAGTGATTTCTACCGGGGATGAATTACTGGCAAGTAGTTTACCCGAATTAAGTTTTGTAGGTCAAACTAAAATATATATTATTGCTGCAAGTAATGATGACTTATATTTAATTGATCAGGTTGCTGCCAGAAGACTGCTTTCTTTTAAAAAGATTATGCTCGAATTGTCTAGTTCTAAAATCAGCCAGCAAGGTTTATTGAGTCCTTTAATTTTAGAATTTGGCAATTTAGATTTTTTACAAATAAAAGATAAGTTGGCTGATATTCAAAAAATTGGTATTTTTTTAGAAGATTTTGGGCAAGATACCTTTATCTTAAGATCCTATCCTACCTGGCTGGGTACAGATGTCGAACATTCTGTGCGTACAATTTTAGACACGTTTTTAAACGTAGATGACAGCAATTTTCAAAATTTAATTAAAAGAATAGCAGCAGATCAAGCTCAAAGGGAAGTCCCTGGACGTAAAAGGCTGACATCTGCAGATTGTGGCGAAATTTTGACGAGTTTGAGACAAATTTCTGATCCGTATCATGATGCGAAGGGTAACTTGGTAATTGTGCGCCTAAGAAAAAGTGATTTGCACAAAATGTTTAAGAAAGATTAATAACAATGTATGAATATTTAAATGGTACTATTACTCTAATTAAGCCAGATTTTATAGTAGTTGACGTAAATGGAGTTGGCTACAAGGTCTTTAGTCCCTCACCATACGCATACCAAGAGGGACAAAAAGTGCGAGTTTTTATTGAACAAATCGTGCGAGATACTGGAGTAACCTTATATGGGTTTCAAACAGAAGATGATAAAGGACTGTTTTTAAAACTTTTAAGTGTTAGTGGTATCGGACCAAAGTCTGCCTTAGCAATTATGGCTGCTGAAGACAGTAATTCTCTAGCAGAAGCAATTGAACAGGGTGAGGTGAAATACTTAACTCGTTTTCCAGGTGTAGGCAAAAAAACGGCCTCACAAATTGTCCTTGATTTAAAAGGTAAATTAGGAGACTATGTCAAGAAGGCAAATAAAGAAGCTTTAGCGGAAGTAACACCAGAATTAAATGATGCTTTGTTAGCTTTACTGGCACTAGGTTATACTAAAAAAGAAGTAGACAGAATTACACCGGCTTTAATAGAAGAGGAAAAGACAACGGTAGATCAGTACATCAAAAAGGGATTGTCTCTTCTCTTAAAGAAGTAAATCTTGCTATAATAAAATTAATGTTTTAAAGGGAAGTGAGACAGTTGGCAGAAAATAAAAATGAGATAGTTTCTGGTGAAGTTCAGGGGTCAGAAGAAGAACAAGCCGAATTTTCACTGCGTCCCCAAACACTAGATGAATATTTGGGACAAAAACGGGTAAAAAAAGAGATGGCAGTTTATATAAAGGCTGCCAAAAAAAGAGACGAAGCACTGGATCACGTTCTATTATATGGTCCGCCTGGACTGGGAAAAACAACGTTAGCATTTGTAATAGCTAATGAGCTTGGTGTCCACCTAAAAAGTACCAGTGGACCTGCAATTGAAAAGGCTGGTGATTTAGTTGCCTTGCTAACTGATCTTAATCCTGGTGATATTTTATTTATTGATGAAATTCACCGTTTGGCCAAGCCAATTGAAGAAGTACTTTATTCCGCAATGGAAGACTATTATGTTGATATCGTGATTGGTGAAGGGCAGACTACTCACGCGGTTCATGTCCCCTTGCCACCTTTCACTTTAGTTGGCGCAACTACTTTAGCCGGTCAACTTTCTGCTCCTTTACGCGGACGATTTGGTATCGTGGAACACTTGCAGTACTATACTGTTGATGAACTGGAAAAAATTATTTGTCGTTCAAGCAAAGTTTTTAATATTGATATTGAACCTCAAGCAGCACACGAATTAGCACGCAGATCTAGGGGCACGCCCCGTGTGGCTAACAGGTTATTACGAAGAGTGCGTGATTTTGCTCAGGTCAAAGGAGAAGAAGTTATTTCTTTTGCGACTACCAAAAGCTCATTGCAACAATTGCAAGTTGACGATGAAGGGCTTAATCAGACTGATCGCAAAATTTTGCGTGTGATTATTGAAAATTATCGTGGTGGTCCGGTAGGAATCAGGACTTTAGCGGCAAATTCAGGAGAAGACGTTGAAACTATCCAGTCACTGTACGAACCATATTTAATGCAAAATGGCTTTTTATTAATGACTCCAAGAGGAAGAATGGTCACTGAGAAAGCTTACGTTCATTTAGGCCTGCCCTTGCCAAACAAATAATGCAATTGTTCGTTATTTTTTGTATAATTAATATTTAGACAATGAGTAATTTTAATTTGAGGAGTGTAACATTGAATAATTTATTTTTAGCTAATGCTAATAATGGAAGAGGAAGTTTGTGGACGATCATTATCTTTGTTGTTTTGATCGCTTTGATGTATTTTACTATGATCAAACCCCAAAAAAAGCAACAGCAAAAGAAAATGGAAATGATGAATCAATTGAAGAAAGGTGACAGCGTCATCATGATCGACGGCCTGCACGGTAAAATTGATTCTGTTAATACTAAAGACAAAACTGTGGTGCTTGATGCAGATGGCATTTATTTAACCTTTAGTAGAATGGCGGTACAGCAAATTCTGCCAGGCAATGCAACCAATGCTGAACCAGCTGCTACTTCTGAAAGTGCTGACAAAACTGAAGAAGCAGAGCAAAGTGAACCGACTACTGATCAAAAGCCGGATCAGCCTGCTGAAAAACCAGCTGAAGAAAAACCAGCTAGTTCATCTGCTGAAACACCGGACAAGTCAAAATAAAGTGGTTAAAAAGTGCCTTTAAGGCACTTTTTTGTTACCAAAATTAATAAACAAAAAATAGCAAATATTGCTCAAAGCGCGAGTTTACCGGCAAAATAGTATAAAATAAAGCTAGTGTAAAAAGATAACAGAAAGGATTTTTTCATGAATAATATTCCGGTAATTATGATTATCTTTGGTGGTAGTGGAGATTTAGCACATAGGAAGCTATACCCAGCACTGTTTAATTTATTTGAACAAGGTTTAATTCACGATAATTTTGCTGTAATTGGCACGGCTCGTCGTCCCTGGTCACATGAATATTTGCGCGACCAAGTGAGTGACGCTGTGCACGAAACACATAATGAAGTGGATGAAAATGATTTAGCTACGTTTGCCAGTCATTTTTACTATCAGTCTCATGATGTGACAAATGTGGAACACTATGAAACCTTGAAAAATTTGGCGCAAGATCTTGACGATCGATATAGTGCACAGGGAAATCGTATTTTCTACATGGCGATGGCTCCTAAATTCTTTGGTACTATTGCTGAACACATTAATGATCAACATTTAACCAGCTCAGGTTTTAACCGCATTGTTGTTGAAAAGCCTTTTGGGCGTGATCTAGCTACAGCAGAAGAGTTAAACAAGCAAATAACTGCTTCTTTTGCTGAAGATGATATCTTTCGGATTGATCATTATTTAGGCAAGGAAATGATTCAGAACATTTTACCAATGAGGCTTACTAATCCATTGATTAAAAATATTTGGAATAATCATAATATTAAAAACGTTCAGGTCACTTTGGCAGAACAACTGGGAGTTGAGGCTCGAGGTGGCTATTACGAAACAGCAGGAGCTTTGCGCGATATGGTACAGAACCATATTTTTCAGATAATTACGTTGCTCGCAATGCCGGAACCTAAAGATCTAACTTCGCAAAGTATCCACAAAGCAAAGCAAGAACTTCTTGATAGTATGGTAATTCCCACAGAAGATGAAATTGAGCGGCATTTTGTGAGGGGGCAATATCTTGGAAGCGATGTTACCTTTGGCTATCGTCAAGAGCCTAATGTTGCTGAGGATTCTCATACGGAAACCTATGTAGCAGGTGAAGTAAAGTTTAAAAAGGGGCCACTGGCAGATTTACCAATTTATTTTAGAACTGGTAAAGAAATGAGAGAAAAGAAAAATAGGATTGACATTGTTTTAAAGCATATGTCGAATCAGTATGGCATGGCTCATTCAAATAATATTTCAATCATTATAGATCCGCAGATGCAGATTTTTATTACTATTAACGGTAAAAAAATCAATGAATCTGGCATTAGACGAGAGAATTTGAGTTACGGACTTTCAAGTGATGAGCAAAAACAGGTGCCAGATGGTTATGAACGTTTGCTGCATGATGTTTTTGTAAATGATTCAACTAATTTTACTCACTGGAGTGAACTAAAAAACTATTGGAAATTTATTGACCATGTTGAAGAAGCTTGGCAAAAAGAAAACGAACAGGGTCAAGAACCTGAACAATATTTGCCATACAGAATGGGTCCTAAATCAGCTGCTAAAATTTTTGAGTCACCGACAGAGCGTTGGATTTATGAGTAATTTTGACGATGGCCTTTTGCCTAAAAATGATACACATAGAAAAATTATTCATCTTGATATGGATGCTTTTTATGCATCTGTAGAAACACGCGATAATCCTGAATTAAAAAATAAAGCACTGGTAATTGGTCAAGATCCTAGAAATTATCACGGTCACGGTGTGGTTGCTACAGCCAACTATATTGCCCGTCAATATGGCGTTCATTCGGCTATGCCATCGATTAAGGCCCTAAGACTTATACCCAAAAATAAACTAGTATTTATGAGTCCCGATTTTAAGAAATATCATAGTGTTTCTGCAGAAATTCATCAGTTGATGCATGAAATTACTGATAACGTTCAATCTATTGCACTTGACGAAGCTTATTTGGATGTAACTGAAAACAAATTAGGAGTAACTTCTGCTTTGCAGATTGCAATTAATTTGCAGAAACAAATAAAAAAAGAAATTGGCCTGAACTGTTCCTTTGGTGTCACCTATAACAAATTTTTGGCCAAAATGGGTTCTGAATATTCGAAGCCTTTTGGTCGCACTATTATTTTGCCCGAAGAAGCGCAGCAATTTTTAGCAAAACAAAAAATTGCTCAGTTTCATGGTATCGGTCCAAAAACTCAAGCAAAATTAACAGAAATGGGTGTATTTACAGGACGTGGCTTGCAAAAAATGCATGTTCGTGATTTAATAAAACATTTCAACCGTATGGGTTATTTAATGGCAGAGCACGCAAATGGTATTGATTTATCCCGGGTAATTCCCGACGACGAGCGTAATCGCAAATCTATTGGTATTGAACGATCCTATGAACCCAGCGTTTACAGTGAGCAAACCGCACTGACAAATTTGCGTAATTACGTTAATGATCTGGCCGATAAGCTAATTGAACGTAATTTTTATGCTAATACGGTTGTCTTAAAAATTCGCAACAGTGATTTTAAGACTGTTACTAAAAGGCGTAAACTTGATCATGCTACTAATAATCCATTAGAGTTATACAATGTTGCTAAAGAACTTTTTGATCCTATTTCCAGTTCATTTTTAAATGATGGAATAAGACTTTTGGGTGTGACTGCTACAGATTTTACAGAAGCAGACTATGAAAATATGGATTTAGATTTGTTTACTCAATAAAAAGTTGTTATTAGGCTGGAATTTATATAAGTAACAAAGGAGTTTAGATATGAATGCTTTTACCGAAATATATCAAAAAATCACACAATATGACACCATTATTTTACATAGACACACTAGTCCAGACCCAGACGCTTTAGGTTCTCAGGCAGGACTTGCACGTTCTTTAAAGCTGCAGTTTCCCAATAAGCGTATCTTATGCGCGGGTGAAAATGATGAAGGCGATCTAGCATGGATCAATCATATGGATCAAGTGACTGAACAGGATTATGAAGGAGCTCTTGTAATCACAACAGACACCGGAAATACAGCCCGTATTTCTAATAAACTATATAGCAAAGGTGATTTCTTAATTAAAATTGATCATCATCCCGATGTTGAACCATATGCTGATATGAGTTTTGTTGATGATCAGGCTCCTGCTGCTTCACAAATTGTAGCAGACTTTATTATTACTGAAAAAATGCCACTTACTGCAGAAGTTGCCTATCCACTTTATGCTGGAATAGTGGGTGATACCGGTAGATTTATGTATCCTGAAACAACAGATCATACTTTTAAAATTGCGGCTAAATTGGCAGCGACCGGAATTAATATTAATGAAATTGCGCGTAATATCAGTGATGTTACCTTCGAACAGGCAAAATTACAGGCCGAAGTTTTGGAGTATATGAAAGTCGATGCTAGTGGTGCAGCCTATGCAATTTTAACTCAAGATACTTTGCATAAATTGGGTGTAGATTCAGAACAAGCTTCATGTACTGTTTCTACTCCCGGTCGAATTAAGGATATCATTGCCTGGAATGTTTTTGTTGAAAAACCAGATGGTACATTCAGAGTCCATTATCGTTCAAAGGGACCAGTAATTAACGAATTAGCAGCAAAACATGATGGAGGCGGTCACGCTTTAGCAAGTGGAGCTAACGCAAAAGACATGGCGGAAGTGAAACAAATTTTCGCAGAACTAGTTCAGGTAACCAAGGAATATCAAGAGGAACATGAATAATATTTTTGAAAATGAACAGATAAATCCAGCAATTAGACAGGGGTTAAAAAAGATTAATTTTGTTAGACCCACTGAAGTGCAGGAAAAAGTGATCCCTGTTTTAATGGCACGCAAAAATGCTGTAGTGCAAGCAGTTACCGGTTCAGGTAAAACTCACGCCTTTTTGATTCCTGTTATGAATGAAATTGACGAGAATCTTCAATTTCCTCAGGCAATCTTGACTACGCCTAGTCGTGAACTTGCCCAGCAATTGTATCAAGTAGCCCGTCAGTTAAGGGATGCTTCCAATCTAAACCTGTCTATTGCGTTATTAGCAGGTGGTACCGATCGTGAGCGGCAAATTGAAAGTATTAGCAGACATAAACCGCAAATTATCATTGCTACTCCCGGTAGACTACATGATTTTGTTGAAAAAAAGATTTTGCCACTAGATTATGTCAAAAACTTTGTCATTGATGAGGCTGATATGACTCTGGACATGGGATTTTTAAGTGAAATCGATTTTATTGCACAAAGATTGCCCCAAAACTGTGTTTTGACTGCTTTTTCAGCCACAATTCCGGTTAAGTTGGCTAACTTTTTACGTAAATACATGGCAAAGCCAGAAACCATTATCATAGATAATCCTACTGTTATCTCGCCAACGGTCAAAAACGACTTGCTTGATATTGGCTCAAAAAGTCGCAAAAAAATACTTTATCAATTATTAACAATGGGTCAGCCGTATTTAGCACTAATTTTTGCTAACACAAAGCAAACTGTTGATGAACTAGCAGATTTTCTCATTAATCAAGGCTTAAAAGTGGCCAAAATTCATGGTGGAATTACTGAGCGCGAACGTAAAAGAACAATGCGTGAAGTAGAAGCCGGACAATACCAGTATGTAGTGGCAACTGATTTAGCTGCACGCGGCATTGATATTGAAGGTGTCAGCTTAGTTATTAATTATGAAATTCCCCGTGAATTAGAATTTGTGATTCATCGTATTGGTAGAACCGGCCGAAATGGGATGAGCGGTCATGCCATCACGTTAATTCGTGAAGAAGAAATGAATCAAATTCTTAAGCTGGAAAAAATGGGAATTCATTTTGATTTTGTCGAAATTAAAGATAGTTCTCTGGTACCGCGAACGCATTATCATAACCGCAAATTAAGACAATCAACTTCTCAAGGCCTTGATAATAAGGTAAGAGGGATGGTAAAAAAAGCGCAGAAAAAACGTAAACCTGGCTATAAGAAAAAGATTAAAAGAGCTATTAAGCAAGATAGAGCGCAAAAAAATAGAATTGAACAACGCAGTAAAATTCGAAAAGCTAAACGACAAAGAAAAAATAGGCGTGATAGTCAAGACTAACTTAAAATAAAAATTATATTTAAATTATTCCTAGAAAGCCAACACACGATTTCACTTAGATGTTGGCTTTTTATTTTGCATACAAATTAAAGAATCTTGTCGTTTTAAGTTCTTTTTAGCATTTTAAAAATAAAATCATTTTTTTCCAAGATAATATTGCTTGTCGTTACTATTATTGATATACTTATAGCATTATAAGTAGGAGCATTTAATATGAGTTTAACAAAGAATGAACAAGTTCTCGTGTTAGAGCTATCAAAATATAATGTCTATAAGTACACAGTCACTAAATTTTGTAAGCAATTGAATATTAACCGTGGAGTTTTTTATAGAAAATACCGTAATATTTGTGATTTGTTTACTTCAGTTTTAGCTTTACAAACTAGACGGGCATTACGAAGTATTGACGGTGAAACGATGGATCGCATGTTTTACAGGATGCTGTCGAAAATAAAAGAAAATAAGACTTTCTATATTAACCTCAATAGAATTGCGCAAAACCCACAAGAATTTTATCGTGTTTTACGAAAAGAATATGCTATAGCCATAGAGAAGTATATGCGACCTAGAGGATCATTTTCGGTTCGTAAAGTAGAATTAGTAGCAAACGGAATTTATGCTATTGTTTACAATTGGGTTGTAGATGAGTGTCAACTTGATATAAGGGACGTATACCAAAGTATCCATTTATTATTGGTTCATATTGAGCAATCTATAAAAAAATCTGAGTGAACTTAAATTTTTTGTAAAAAAGACTTGCAAAAGATAAAAATAATTGCTAGTATTAATAACTGTCGTCGGGCAATGAGCCG
>NZ_KQ033871.1:1113827-1318235 GCF_000967195.1 Lactobacillus kullabergensis | reverse complement strand
TTTAAATTGGAGTGTTGTCCGAGTGGCTTAAGGAGCATGATTGGAAATCATGTATATGGGTTAATCCTGTATCGAGAGTTCAAATCTCTCACACTCCGTTAATAGTAATAAGAAGCTTGTGATATCAACTGTTACAAGCTTTTTTTATGCTTTCGCACGGCATAAAAGTATAAAAAAAGGCTCGACGTTCTGTTTTATTTCATCCGGTACTTTTGCAATTTCTTAGAATTTTGAATTAATTTATCTAGCATTCAGTCAACCCATGGCGCAATAGTGCGCTAATTTGTCGCTCTTAAATTATAGGAGAACCTCATGTTTAGACCTTAAACTTTCGAAATGAAATTCTTTTTCATTTATTCCAAAATTTTTAAAATGTTAGAGTAAAATTTTATTTACAACATTTGTGGAAGAGAAATAAATGTGAGGTTTAATGAAACTTGGTATGGTTCGTGAGATCTTGTTTCTTTTAAAATTATAATAAAACAAAAATTTAGATAAATTGTGTTACAAACTTATGTGTCCTACATCAGATTACGAAGCCAAATTATCTTTTGTCGTGGCGGGAAAACCTTATTTTAAATCAAGCAACAAAATCAGCTATTCATTTTATGACGATGTAAAGAAGAAAACAGTTAGTTTCATTAGATGAAAATAGCGTTTATTCTAAGCTTCATGGATTTAAAGATTATTTTTATACTGATTTAAAGACCAAGACTAATTAGCTAAAATATAATAACAAACGCATTCAAAAGACTAAAAATAGTGTTCAAAATTCCAAGCCTCAAGGTATTGTTAGTGCTAATAGTGTTGTTTCACCTAGAGTCAGTAAAAACGTTTAAATGACTTCATATTAAGTGATCAAGGTAAGTTTTTTCAAGTAGCTGCAAAATTAAGAAAAATAAACAAATATAACACCAACAAGTATATCTTTAAAATTGAAGATAGAGTAAGATTGCCTTGCAGTTAATTAAAGATGGCTGGCCAGCTAATGTTAAAGTGGTCAGAAGAAATATGAACGAACTGGGCTTAGGGTTTAAAAGCCAATAAATGAAATTGGTGTATGTGTTCTTGTTTTTGCCATATAGTTGGTAAGATTTCACTTAATTTAATTAAACTCAGCTGCTTTTACTTAAGACCAAATAAGAAATAGTACGCGGATATTACTGAATTTCATCTTAGGGGGACAAATGATTTATTTGTCAACCATTTTGGATGGCTATGTTGGCGATATAGATTTCTACTCAATTTCAGGGCATCTTAATATGGAACTGGTAGTGTCAATGTTGGATAAAATTTTTCCTAAACATCAGGCTTTAAATGCTTGTGATTTCCATACAGTGTAATATCAAAATTCGATTTATCAGAGTGTATTGAATTTACATGGCATTATTCAAAACGTGTAGCGCAAATGAAATACAATGCACGAGCGGATAGTGGAGAACTTCTTGGCTTGATTAAAACGAAAATGTTTTACGTCCAGGAATATAAGTACCATAATCTGCAAGAACTAACTAAAGAAATTGCGTAATAACACTGAAAGAAATAAAGACAGACCAAAAGGCCTGACCCAAAAGAATACTGGGCTCAGACCTTAAAGAAATTATATTAATTTTTATCAAAATTTTAGGACTTAAAACATAATATAAATTTAAATTAGTCTTTTTTCATTAATAATAAGATCAATTGAATTGCCTTTTCTTTTTAAAATAGTTTTTCATCAATCAGATTAATGGAATAAAACCCCTAAAGCTATACTTTATAAACGAATTAAATGATTAATAAAATTAAATAAGTTTGGCTTCTATAATGCTTGTGATTTTAGTAGTTAGTCTTCTACTAATTTTATTTTAGGAACATCAGAAGTTATTATTTCACCTTTATTTAATTCAACATGAATTTTTGATACCTGGCCGTAGTCCTTATCAGGGTGCTTTGCTAAAATTTCATTAATGTCATCTTCGCCATTGTCAGAGAATATGTTTCCAGTTCCTCGTACAGCTTTAATAGTATAATCGCCAGGTTTGATATCTTTACCTACTGTCCAACTACCAGGGGTCAGTATCTTTCTAAAAATACGTTTGTCTGGAGTTGGGATTAGTTTTGTTGATTCAATTCCATCAATCTTTATCTTTTCTCCTGCTTTTAAGTCAGTGGTGTACGAAGAAAGTTTCATCCATGTATCATCCTCAGTTGGCCCTAAAATGACATTTATATTACGATCATTAGGACTGTTTCGTGAAAATAGATTGCCACTACCTGAGACGGCCTTAATTACATAACGTCCGGGTTTAATTTCTTTACCGACTTTATGAGTACCAGCCGACAGTGTTACTGCTTTAGCAGTATTTTTCTCTATTTCTACTTTTTTACTTTGTCGATTATTACTTTCACCTTTATCACCTGATTTGTTCGTATCATCAGCTGAACATCCTATCAAAGAAAAGATGAATAAGCTTGTTATTAAAAATGATAAGGTTTTTTTTAGATTACCCATTACTTCCTCCCAAAGATTTACTACCATAGGTTTAATGTCGCTGGTGTTATGGACAAAATATGAACCTTAATATTTAAGATTTTTAATGTTACAAAAACTTTATATAATTAAATTAAAAAATTTCATGTGATGCTTTTATTTTTTTAATTCTAGTATAAATAATTATTATAGAAGATACAAGAATAGATTATTTTAAGTGACAATTTTTCAATATCAAAATATATTGTACTTTTTAAAATAAAAGTTGAAGTAGGATAAAATCTAACAAGTGAATAAGAAAACTCTTTTATCAGAAAATAAAAATTTTTAATGGAATGTGAGAGATTTAAACTTTTGATATAAAATTTTCAATCATACTCCCCAAAATTCAGATGAAAAATACATAGAAATTAAACTCCGATTGTCATACTTGATCCGACAACTTCTTGAATAGTAGTCAAGCATTCTTCACCCGATCTAGTTGTATCCTTAATCTTTAATATAAAAAAGAATTGAAAAAAGTTTAGTTAATTCATAGAAATTAATATTAATGAACAGAATCCTACAAAAATTTCAAAAAAATGTAGACATAAATAGAAACTTATGCTAAATTATTAAGAGTGGTCGAGAGATGACAACAAAATGGAGGATTAGCTCAGCTGGGAGAGCATCTGCCTTACAAGCAGGAGGTCACAGGTTCGAGCCCTGTATCCTCCATAATGATGGTGGTGTGAAGGGAAGTTCGCGCCGCCATTATTTATTGATTTAATTAATAAATGGAATCCTTGCATTTTCTTTCAGAATAGGTATACTATTGAATGTGCTTTGATTCAGAACAATGACCCGTTGGTCAAGTGGTTAAGACATCGCCCTTTCACGGCGGTAACATGGGTTCAAATCCCGTACGGGTCATTTTGGAGGATTAGCTCAGCTGGGAGAGCATCTGCCTTACAAGCAGGAGGTCACAGGTTCGAGCCCTGTATCCTCCATCGTTCTATGGCTACCGAACATGCGGTAGCTTTTTTTATTATCAATGTATATATAAGAACATAGAACGAAAATTTTAAAAAATCGGTTCAAGTCCTGAGAGGATCCTTAAGTGGAGATGCCTTGTAACCGAATAGCTATTGTCTATAGGGGGACTAATATGGAAAAACGTTTGTTTACTTCAGAATCTGTTTCTGAAGGTCATCCAGACAAGATTGCTGATCAGATTTCTGATGCAATTTTGGATGCTATTATTGCCAAAGACCCTCAAGCTCATGTAGCTTGTGAGACAATCGTCAATACTGGTATTGTCTATGTCTTTGGTGAAATATCAACTAGTGCTTATGTTGATATTCAAGGAATTGTTCGCAAGACAGTTTTGAGAATTGGCTATGATAAACCAGAACTTGGCTTTGATGGCAATAATTGCGCTGTCTTAATTGATATTGATGAACAATCACCTGATATTGCTCAAGGCGTTGATCATTCTCTTGAAACGCGTGAAAATCAATCTGACGAAGATCAGCTTGATCAAATTGGGGCTGGAGATCAAGGCTTAATGTTTGGTTTTGCAATCAATGAAACGCCTGAATTAATGCCTTTGCCTATTTCGCTTGCTCATCGCTTAATGAGACAGGTTGCCAAGCTACGTAAAGACGGTACTTTAACTTGGCTTAGACCTGATGCTAAGGCAGAAGTGACTGTTGAATACGATGAAAAACAAAAACCAATACGTGTAGATACCGTTGTTATTTCAACACAGACCGATGATAAGGT
The DNA here is from genome assembly GCF_000967195.1 of Lactobacillus kullabergensis. GTDB lineage: Bacteria > Bacillota > Bacilli > Lactobacillales > Lactobacillaceae > Lactobacillus > Lactobacillus kullabergensis. The sequence continues at coordinate 1,313,998 of NZ_KQ033871.1, read as the reverse complement.
TTCAAACGAGGAAATCCGGCAAGCTATGATTGATTTGGCAATTAAAAAGGTAATACCTGCTAAGTATCTTGATGAAAAGACCAAGTTTCTGATTAACCCATCAGGTCGCTTTGTTATTGGTGGACCTAAGGGTGATTCGGGACTGACTGGACGTAAAATTATTGTTGATACCTACGGTGGCTATGCTCGCCACGGTGGTGGCGCTTTTTCTGGAAAGGATCCTACAAAGGTTGACCGCAGTGCCAGTTATGCTGCCAGATATGTGGCTAAAAATATTGTTGCTTCAGGTTTGGCTGATCGCTGTGAAGTTCAATTAGCTTACGCAATTGGTGTTGCTCATCCCGTTTCAGTTATGGTTGATACAGCCGGAACCGGTAAAGTAAGTGATGACCTTTTAACAAAAGCAGTACGTAAGGTCTTTGACTTGCGCCCAGCTGGAATAATTAAAATGCTTAATTTAAGGCGGCCGATTTATGAGCAAACTGCAGCTTACGGACACTTTGGCAGAACAGATATTGATTTACCATGGGAGAAAACCGATAAAGTTCAAGACCTTTTAAATTTTGTTAACGAAAATAAGTAAAGCTTTTCATTAATAAGGGAGTTGTAATTTTGAAAAAGACAAATGTACGAGTAGTAATGATTGCGATTTTTATGACGACATTTATGACCGCCATCGAAGGTACAATCGTTTCTACTGCAATGCCGACAATTGTTTCCGATCTGAATGGATTAGAAATTATGAATTGGGTTGTTTCCATATTTTTGTTTATGACTGCTGTGTCAACTCCTTTATATGGCAAATTAGCAGACAGCTTTGGTCGTAAACCAATTTTTCTATTTGGAATAGCTCTTTTTGTGATTGGGTCTGCTCTTTGTGGTCAGGCTCAGAATATGGTTGAACTAATTTTATTCCGTGTTATTCAGGGACTGGGTTCTGGAGCTGTTCAACCAGTTGCGATGACCATAATTGCAGATTTATATAGTCTGGAAAAAAGAACAAAAATGCTGGGTCTCAACTCTGGTTTTTGGGGCGTAGCTTCAGTCATTGCTCCATTACTTGGTGGCTTTATTGTGCAAAATCTTTCTTGGCACTGGGTTTTCTACATTAATGTGCCAATTGGTATCATTGCACTTTTATTAATTGTCTTTTTCTTAAATGAACCAAGGAATAAGCAAAAGACTAAACTTGACGTTAAAGGAACATTTTGGCTGGTTGTTTTGCTTTTAACCTTAATGTTTACACTTCAAGATTTAGGTACTCTTAATCCTTTTATGCTTATTGCTTTAATTGTACTAATCATAGTCAGCGCAATTATCTTTTATCATGAAGAAAAGCGCGCGGATGATCCGATAATGCCACTGTCAATGCTCAAGGGCAAAGAGTTCTTGGCTGTCAATATGATTACCCTGCTTGTAGCAGGGGTAGTTATTGGCTTTGAGTTTTATATTCCAACTTGGATGCAGGGCATTAACGGAACTTCTGCTACAATAGCAGGTTTTGCCGTAACTCCAAGCTCTGTTATGTGGGTTGTGGGTTCATTTTTGATCGGTGGCATGTTGAGTCGCTGGGGTGTAGGAAAAACTTTCTTTGGATTGCTTACAATCCTGCTAATTGCTGACTGTATGTTATTGCTTGTTCCTATTCATACTCCGTTTTGGGTCTTTTGTGTCATAGCAACACTTAATGGCTTTTCCTTTGGTGGAGTTCTAACCGCTTCGCAAGTCAGGTCACAGGTTTTAGTTTCAAAAGAAAATATTGGTGTTGCTACTTCCTTTAACACATTAATGAGGTATTTAGGTCAAACAATGATGGTTTCCATTTTTGGTATAACCTTCAATACTGTCGTGGCACATCAACTTGCAAAACATCCGAATTTGACACAAGGCATGATGAACAAAATAGTTTCATCATCTAAAGCCCAAGAACTATCTGCGAACTTAATTCCACAATTAAGGCAAGTACTTTTTAGTGCTTTAAAAGGGGTTTACTTCGTTTCGCTTGTTGCTATAGTAATATCTGTTATTTTTAATTGTATTTATAAAAGCAAAGAGAAAGCTAATTAGTCGTTAGATTTATAACAGACCTGTTGGTTTATTTACCAGCAGGTTTTTTATTTTAAAATTTTTTCATTAGTAGAAATAATTTGCCTGAAAAATTATAATAAATAATATTAAACTTAATAAGTAATTGGAGTATAAAAAAATGGCAAGGGAAATTACTAATTGGCGTTCCTTAGGTGGTTACACTGGATTTGAAGGAAGAAAAGTAAAAGACGGGTTACTTTTTAGATGTGGACAATTGTATAACTTGACTCCTTATCAAAAAGAACAAGTACAAGATAAATATCAAATTAAGAGAGTTTTTGATTTTAGGGGCGAGGAAGAAAGAAAACAATTTCCGGATTATTTGTGGTCCGGATTAGATTATGTTGTAATTGATGTTTTAAAAGATGCTCAGGTTAATCAAGCCAGTGTTGATGAAATTGTTTCTGGTAATAATCAGGCTGAAGAAGATATGCTTACCACCTATGAAGAATTAGCTTTACAGAAATCTGCTCAAAATGGCTACCATCAATTTTTAATGACTCTCATAAATGATCCTGTTCCGACAGCATTTCATTGTTTTGCAGGCAAAGATCGCACAGGAGTGGCAGCAGCTTTAATTTTGAAAAGCCTGGGAGTAAGTGATGATCAAATCTTTGCCGATTATCTAAAAACTACTAAGGCGCGCAAGCAGGAAAATCAGGAAATTTTGGACTACCTAAGAGACCAATTAACAAGTTCACAATTAAAAGATGTTGCTATAGCTTTAACGGTTCAAAAGTCATATTTAGAACGGTATTTTTCTGCCGTTAGGCAAAATTATGGGGATTTTGATAATTACCTGATTAAAGGACTGAATTTACCGAGTGATTTTAAGAGCAAAATGAGGCAAATTTATTTGGTATAAAATTTAATTGAAAATAAAAAAAGATATGTCTCTTAAATTTTGGAACCATACCATTTTTTAAGTTTTTGACTTGCTTCATAATTGATTTCAAATAATAGTACCTACCAATATAAAGTATTTACAATATTAGTTTTATTTTTAAACTATAGTAACTATTTACTTTATGAAATTAATTTTTAGATGACATTCTGACAAAAATAGGCTAGATTTGAAGAAAGTAGTTTTAATTATTCAAATTTTTACAAGGGAGAAAAATGCAACGCAACGATTATATTAAAAGTTTAAAACTTGAACCCCATCAGGAAGGTGGCTGGTTCAGGCAAGTTTATACTAGTGACAAAGAATTTTATGATGAAGACAGCAATGGAAATCGATTTTATTACACTTCAATTTACTTTTTGCTTGATGATACCAGTTGTTCTCACTTTCACCGACTGAACCATGATGAAATGTGGTATTACCACGATGGAGAAGCGATTACTATTCATTGTATTTCTCCAGAAGGTAAATACACTGCTGTAAAGTTAGGCAAAAATGTTTCAGCTGGAGAATATATGCAGTTTAAAGTTCCCAAACACACCATTTTTGCATCTGAAGTTACTAAACCAAACAGTTTTTGTTTAGTAAGCTGTGTTGTTTCACCAGGATTTGATTATCATGACTTTGAGATGCTTAAAAAGTCAGATTTATTAAAACAGTGCCCTGGATATCAAGATGTCATTAATCGCTTAGCAATTGACTGAGCTAAAATTCTAAATTAAGGTAGCAAAAAAGAGTTCGAATTATCACTAATTGATAAGAACTCTTTTTTAGTTAATAAATAGTACTTTGTGCTCTTTGATTTTCTAAGTAATAATGGTAAAGGAAGGAATATCCGATTAAAAGAAATGCGATTCCTTCTAAAAACCCGCCAACTACGTCAGAAGGGTAGTGAACGTGGTTGAAAATCCTTGTATAACCAATTAGTATTGGAAAACAGGCCCAAATGATGCACAATACAGTTTTTATAGCTTTATTTTTAATTAATAAAATTGTTAAAACAATCAAAATCCCAAATAATGTGGCACTGCCAACTGAATGTCCTGATGGAAAACTATAACCGTGAGCTGCCACAAGGTGTTGGGTAAGCGGTCTGTGACGAGCTATTGCGTGTTTGATAATCCAGTTGTATCCGTTAGCCGCAATCATTGTTCCAGCAGTAAAAAATGCATAAGCAAATTTTTTGCAAAATGCTAAAACAATTACCAAGATGATTGTTTCAATCATAATTACATTGGTATTGCCTAAATTGGTAAATGTTGTAGCAAATTTGATTACTGCAGGATTGTTATTGCAAATAATATTTATGACAGTTTGATCAAATTTTTGGATAAACTGGTTTTCGGAAGCAACTAAAATTGCCCACGCTGCATAAGCAATCAAAAAGATTGTAGCAGGTACTATGGTGTCTCTTTTTGTCTGAATTGTTTTGTTCAAAAACTTTCTCCCCTTGTTTTTTTTATTCATTGTGGTAAATTATAATCATTATTGGTCAAAAAATAAAGATCAGGAACTAGTAGCAATTTTGTTTTTCTATAGAGAAGAGTCGGAAGGTGCAAGACTTGAAAAATAGGTTGTGAACTGAGCCTGGAACAAATCTAACGTTTGCTATCCGCGTTAAGGGGCATGAGTGTCGCACTTTTGGTGCGGAACTTAGGTGGTACCGCGATTATTCGTCCTATGAAAAAATATTTCATAGGACTTTTTTTATGAGGTAAAAAATATGTACAATCACAAAGTTGTCGAAAAAAAATGGCAGGATTACTGGGAAAGAAATCAAACATTTAAAACCGGTAATGACCCGAAAAAGAAAAATTATTATGTTTTAGATATGTTTCCTTTTCCATCCGGTAAAGGACTGCATGTAGGACACCCAGAAGGTTACACAGCAACTGATATTGTCGCACGAATGAAGCGCAGTCAAGGCTATAACGTCCTTCACCCAATGGGTTGGGATGCTTTTGGTCTTCCTACTGAACAATATGCTCTTCAAACGGGACAAGATCCGGCTGTTGTTACTACTGAAAATATTGCTAATTTTAAAAGACAGCTCAATACTCTAGGATTCTCATACGACTGGAACAGAGAATTGGCAACTTGTGATCCAAAATATTACAAGTGGACGCAATGGACTTTTGAGCAAATGTATAAAAATGGCTTGGCTTATGAGGCAGAAGCACCGGTTAACTGGTCACCAGATTTAGGTACAGTTGTTGCTAACGAAGATATTGTTGATGGTAAGACTGAACGTGGTGGTTACCCAATATATCGTCGTAACATGAAGCAATGGATGTTAAGAATTACCAAATATGCTGACCGTCTTCTTGCTGGTTTAGACAATCTTGATTGGCCAGAAAACATTAAGGAAATGCAACGGAACTGGATTGGTCGCTCTGTAGGCGCACAAATTACTTTTAAGGTTAAAAATTCCAATGAAACTTTTGATGTCTTTAGTACGCGTCCGGACACTTTATTTGGTGCAACTTACGCTGTATTAGCTCCAGAAAATGAATTAGTTCAAAAAATTATGACTGATGGTCATAAAGATGAAGTCAATGCCTATATTAAACAAATTGAATCTAAGTCCGACCTTGAAAGAACAGATCTAAATAAAACCAAGACAGGTGTCTTTACAGGTGCTTATGCAATTAATCCTGTAAATAATGAAGAAATTCCTATCTGGATTGCTGACTACGTACTTGGCAGTTATGGTACTGGTGCAGTTATGGCAGTTCCTGCACACGATACACGTGATTATGAGTTCGCTCAGAAATTCAATTTGCCTATTAAGGCCGTTATCAAAGGTGGAGATATTGCACAAGAAGCCTATACTGGTGATGGTCCACACATAGATTCTGAGTTCCTAAACGGGCTCAACAATGCAGAAGCTAAAGAGAAAATTGTGGCCTGGCTCACTGAACACCATGCTGGAGAGAAAAAGGTTAATTACAAGTTACGTGACTGGGAATTTAGTCGTCAGCGTTATTGGGGCGAGCCAATTCCAGTAATTCACTGGGAAGATGGAGAAACAACGCTGGTTCCAGAAGATGAATTACCGCTCGTTTTACCTCATGCTACTGACATCAAGCCCTCAGGAACACCTGAGAGTCCATTAGTTAATCTTAAAGACTGGGTTAATGTAGTTGATAAAAATGGTCGTAAGGGTAAACGTGAAACTAATACTATGCCTAATTGGGCGGGTTCTTCATGGTACTTCCTGCGTTTTGTTGATCCGCACAATGATAATAAATTAGCCGATTACGAATTGCTCAAGAAGTGGATGCCGGTTGATCTTTATATCGGTGGTGCAGAGCATGCTGTACGACACCTGCTTTATGCTAGATTTTGGAATATGGTTTTATATGATTTGGGAGTTGTTCCAAATGAAGAGCCATTCCAAAGATTATTCAATCAGGGATTAATTCTTAAAGACCATGATAAAATGTCTAAGTCAAAAGGCAATGTAGTTAACCCGGATGACGTGATCGATGAGTATGGTGCAGACAGTCTGAGAATGTACGAAATGTTCATGGGACCTCTTGATGCTTCTATTGACTGGGATGATAATGGTCCCGCTTCAACCAAGAAGTTCTTGGATAGGGTTTGGCGCTTATTTGTCAACGATTTAGATCTTAAAGCTATTCCTCAAGAAAATATCGTGGAGGACAACGATGGTACTTTAGATAAAGTTTATAATGAAACTGTTAAAAAGGTAACGGAAGATTTTGATGATTTACACTTTAATACCGCGATTTCTCAATTAATGGTCTTTGTTAATGCCGCACAGAAAGCTAAAACTATTCCAAGGAAATATGCGGAAGGTTTTATCACGCTTTTAGCGCCGATTGCTCCACACATGATGGAAGAAATCTGGCAAATATTTGGTCATAATGAATCTGTGACCTTTGCCAAATGGCCAACCTATGATCCGGCTAAATTAGTTGAGTCAACAGTTGAAATTATGGTACAAGTTAATGGCAAACTGCGCGGAAATTTCACAGCAGCTGTTGATTTAGATAAAGCTGAAATTCAAAAGCAAGCCTTGGCTTTACCTCATGTACAAAAATTTTTAAAAGGCAAAGATATTAAGAAGGTCATCGTTGTACCAAATAAGATTGTTAATATTGTAGCCAAATAAAGTTAATTTTTCCTAAAGTGCAAAGTATATTTGTTGTTAATTGCCTTTTTTCATTCACAATAATATAGTTAGTAAACTAGATTTAGGGAATATTAATGAGAGAAAATAATTTAACTGAACAAAATACACAAAATACCTTCATTAAGGGCAGTGCGTGGATGACCTTTGGCTCTATTACGTCACGTATTTTAGGGGCACTCTATATTATTCCATGGTTTTATTGGATGTCACCTTACGGTAATATTGCCAATGCATTAACTGCTAGAAGTTATAATATCTATAGTATTTTTATTTTAATATCTACGGCAGGAATTCCTGGTGCTGTTGCTAAGCAGGTAGCCAAATACAATGCACTTAATGAATATGGTGTAGGACGTAAGCTTTTTCATCGTGGTCTGATTTTAATGGTAATTTTGGGTATCATATCAGCTGCAATAATGTACTTTGCTTCGCCTTTTCTGGCATCTAACGGCTCGCAGATTGATCCCAGACAGGTAAGAGTCATGCGTAGTCTGTCATACGCTATCTTGATTATTCCTGTGTTAAGCATCATGCGGGGATATTTTCAGGGCTATGAAGATATGATGCCATCGGCCATGTCTCAGTTTGTGGAACAGCTGGCGCGGGTTATTTGGATGTTATTAACTGCTTATGTAATTATGCAGGTGCAACACGGCAACTTTGTTGACGCTGTTGTGCAGTCAAATTTAGCTGCAGCAATCGGAGCAATTTTCGGAATTGCCGTTCTAGCCTGGTTTTTGCTTTCGCGACGTGACAAGCTTAATGAATTAGTTGAAAACTCTAATAATGAAATCCAAGTTTCAACCTCTGCTCTTTTTGCAGAAATTATTGCTCAGGCAGTTCCGTTTATTATTATTGATGCAGGAATACAGCTTTTTTATCTGGTAGATCAGTATTCTTTTCATCCAATGATTGCCAGTTTAATCAATGCATCCAATAATACAATTGAGACTTGGTATGCGTTATTTGCCCTTAATGCCAATAAGTTGATAATGATTATCGTGTCTCTTGCCAGTGCAATGGCAGTGACAACAATTCCTTTGTTGTCTGCAGCACACACAAAGCATGACTTTCACGCGATTTCAAATCAAATAGGCAACACTTTAGATTTATTTCTATTCGTCATGATTCCGGCTTCTTTTGGTATGGCAGCAATTTCTACACCGGTTTATACAATTTTCTATGGTTATGATAAGCTGGGTGCAAATGTATTATATCTATCATCATTTACAGCAATAAGTTTAGGTTTATTCACTGTATTGATGGCGATTTTGCAGGGATTATCAGAAAATGGTCTTGCTATAAAGTATTTAATATTAGGCTTGATTATAAAAATTTTGATGCAATATCCAATGATTTATTTGTTTAAGGTTTTTGGACCATTGATTGCAACTAATTTAGGGATGCTTGTCATTATCTTTATGGCTTTAAAACACCTTAAAGTCGGCTATAATTTTAACCAAGATCGAACAAGAAGGCGTTTTATCGGAATTACCGCATTTTCTGTAATCATGTTTTTAATCGTTTTGGCAGTAGAAAAAGGACTTGAATTGTTCTTGAATCCTGCAAGCAGTTTGCAGTCGTTAATTATAGTAGTTATATCCATTATTGTCGGGTGCTTATTTTACGGATTTGCTGCGATTAAGTCTGATTTGGCACAAAAAATTCTTGGGAATAAAATTATTCCTATATTAGAAAAATTGCATATTCATGCATAATTAAAAAGGTAATCTTAAAACTTGGTACCGTAATAAAAACGGCATCAAGTTTTTTGCTTTGAGCTAAATATATTTAGAACTAGTTTGTTAATCGACTTATTTTAGCTTTTTAAAGTTAAATGAAAACTCTTTACTAACTGAATTAAAACTCGGTAAGCAAAGAGTTTATTAATTTAAACTGAATATAATGTTTATTTTATTGACTTAATCTTTTTAAGGATGCAATTATTTATAATTTAAAGTATAGTCTACACAGTCAATAATCTTATGCATACCTTCAAATAAAGCATCTTTTTCGGTAGATAAAGAAATTCTAAAGTATCTGTCCGAATATTCCAAATCACTACCCTTGGCAACAATTACATGGAAGTGGTCTTCTAAGAGTTTATAGTACAAATCAACATCTTTGATTTCATCAGGAATTTTAATAAACATATATAGGCCTCCTAGATACTTTGAGGAAGCAAAATACTTACTTGTAGAAAGCAAATTAGTTAGTTTTTTACCTCTTTGTCCAATTTCTTCAATATGATGGGTATATTGATCTGGTTCTTCTAAAATTATTTCACCAATGAATTGACTAATAGTTGGGGCACTAAAGGTGATCCCCTCATTATAATAACCGTCCCGTTCAATAATACCGGCAGGAGCAATCACATAGCCTAGACGTATTCCTGGGATAGCAAAAGTCTTGGAAAAACTGCTGACTAATATTTGATGAGAAATGTCAGTTGAGACTGGTTGATATTTGTAGGTGCTCGGATAGTCACTATAAACATGATCATCAACTATAAAAATATTGTTTTCCTCACAAAGTTTATTCAAGAAGTTACGGTCTGTTTTTGAAATAGTTGCACCAGTAGGGTTATTAGGATAGTTAATGATAATAGCCTTGGTATTTCGATTTACTGCGTTTTTGATTTGGTCTTTTGGTAATGCAAAATCGGGAGCCTCTGATTTGACTATCACTGGCTTTGCGCCTACTCCTGCAATTAAATTTAAGTACGAAGGGAAGAAGGGAGCAATAACTATAATTTCATCACTTTGAGATTTGATGATTGACTTTAAGGATAAAAATGCACCATGTAAGCATGACACTGTGATTTGGATGTTATTTACATCAATATCTTTTATGCCATATTTTTCTTTGTAATATGTCACAATTTCTTTTCTGAGTTTTGGCAGACCCATACCTGGAGTGTATCCGTTGCCTTCTTTTTCAACTCGTTTCACAAGTTTGTCAATTATTCTTTTGTTTATTCCAGAACGAAAATCCCCAATAGATAAGTCAATGTAATCTGATGGGAGTATATTAACGTCTAAGCTCATAATATATTAACCTTTCTTTAAGTAAATTATTGTATAAATCATATTATTTAATTCGAAAAAGGTCAAATTGCACAAAAATAAATTCAGGTCTAATTTTTCATATAATCGAACTTGAATTAAACTTGAATTTTTGAGTAAGACAAATAAATTTATTTTTTAAGAATTTAGTACTTATGAAATTCACCGTCAGGAGTGTCATTACCGTGATCCTTTTCAGGCATAACAATTGCAGCAATAATATATAAAAGCAATCCTGTAAAGAATGAAAACAATATTAAGGCTCCGCCTCCAATCCTGGTCCATGCTTTATCCCAGCCAAAGTATTCTGCGACTCCGCCAAAGACACCGGAGACAATCTTATCCTCAGATTTTGTTAAACGTTTTTGCATGACAATACCTCCTTTTACTATAATTTTAATACAAAAAAATCATTTAAGTACAATTGAAAACATATTTTTAAAAATAAAAGTAGACAAGTCTAAGTTTTTGAAAAATCACTTGCGAAATATTAAAGTGCCTAGCAGAAACTCCGCGAAATACTATTTACAGGTATAGCAATTTTTATACTAATATAAGCATTTATCTTTTGCTTATTTTTAGTTAAATCGTTGTTGCTTCAAGTAACTATTGTGACTGTCAATTAGCAAGTTCTGAATAATACGCTAGAAATAAGGAAAAATAGAAAACAAAAATCGTAAAATAATTGAACAAGAGGAATTAAATAAATATTTAGGAAAAAGCAAAAGAGCTAGTTCCACACTGGACCAGCTCTTACTAGCTTAACGTGATGCCCCGAAAAAGATTCGAACTTTCACTTAGTTACCTAAACAGCGACCTGAACGCTGCGCGTCTGCCAATTCCGCCATCGGGGCTTATTATTTTTAGCACAGTAATAATCATACCAAAAATTTGGTAAAATGTAAGCATAAAACTTAAAATAATCCAAAAAATATCAGGGAAGGGAGAATCACACTTGAAAAAGAAAGCAAAAGCCATCATTCTATTTTTTATCAGCTTTTTATTACTGGCATTTCCAGTTGACGTGTATGCTGCTTCAAAATTGCCTGATAATTATGATCAAGATAAAGTAGCTATCGATGCTAAAGCAGCTATAGCAATTGACAGTATGACTGGACAATTATTGTATGGCAAAAATATTAATCAGCCATTGCCCATAGCTTCAATGACAAAACTGGTAACCGCATATTTAACCCTAAAGGCAATTGATCAGGAAAAAATCAATTGGAACACCAAGGTTACGCCTACTCGGCAAATTTTTGCCGTTGCCAGTAACAGAGAGTATTCAAACGTTCCCTTGCGTATAAAGCACACGTATACGATTAGACAATTGTATCAAGCAACCTTAATTGAATCCGCTAACGGAGCCGCAATGATGTTAGCAGAAGCAATTAGTGGTTCTCAGGTTGCGTTCGTTAAGCAAATGAGACAGCAGCTGCAAAAATGGGGCATTAAAGATGCTCGTATTTATACAACCTGCGGATTGCCCAACAAAAGCGTTGGTAATGATGCTTATCCTGGGGCAGGTAAAAATGATGAGAACATGTTGTCTGCCAAGGATATGGCTATTGTAGGTCAGAAATTAATACAGGATTATCCTGAAGTACTTAAGACTACTAAAATTGCTAAAATGGACTTTATTGACCAAAATATGGCAACGCCAATGAGCAATTTTAACTGGATGCTAAAAGGGATGCCGCAATATCATAAAAATCTAAAAATAGATGGTTTGAAAACAGGAACTACTGATGCTGCAGGTGCTTGTTTCATTGCGACTGCACCTCATCGTGGTGGGCGAATCATTACTGTAATCATGGGTGCAAAACATGTTACTAACACTGATCCAGCTCGTTTTATTCAAACAGCTAAACTGCTCAATTACGTTTATCAAAAATACGAGCCCTTGATTTTTCAGCGTAATGAAGTAATTATTGGTCACACTAATATGGCAGTTCACGATGGACAAGCCAGGCAGATAAATATTGGTATCAAAAATAAAACACTGATCTGGATACCACGAAATGGCTCTAAATTTCAGGTGGGTTTAACATCCAAAACTGTTGAAGCTCCAGTAGAAAAAGGGCAAAAAATCAACGCTTATTACTTTAAGACCGGCAAAAACAAAATTATTTCACTGCAAAGTCCTAATGGCCTATTGTTGCCCGCCCATGCTTTAGAATCAACTAATAGAGTAAACATTTTTGTAAGGTTTTGGCGCTGGCTATTTGGAGGCTAATATGGCAGTAATTACAGAAGATATTTTGACTAAAGTAATAAAAAAAAGACCAAGTAATTCTCACAAAGGCAATTACGGCAGGGTCTTATTAATAGGTGGCAGTGAAAACTATGGTGGTGCAATTATCATGGCAGCCGAGGCTGCACTTAATAGTGGTGCTGGACTAATTTCTGTGGCTACCCATGCAGTGAACCTAAATGCATTGCATGCGCGTAATCCTGAGGTCATGTTTATTGACTGGCATGACCGGAATTTGGTAAATTTAATGAAAAAAATGGATGTTATCGTTTGTGGACCAGGTTTAGGATCCAGCACGTTTACTCGGCAATTAATGTCAACGATATGTCAAAATGTTTCTCGAAATCAAATATTGATTTTGGATGCAAGTGCTTTGGACATGATTGGTCAGGATGCAAAGATAATTCCAACTCAAATCGGTTTAGTGGTCATAACACCACATCAGATGGAATGGCAAAGGTTGAGTCAAATTAGAATCCCATATCAGACTGACAGTGCGAATTTAAATGCTTTGAAAAAGATTTTTCCTACACAAAATGCTGTTTTGGTTTTAAAATCAAATCACACTCACATTTATACCAAAGCTAATCAAATTTTTGTAAATCCGTTAGGCAACCCTGGCATGGCCACGGGTGGAATGGGAGATACATTAGCAGGTATTATTGGTGGCTTTACAGCTCAATTTGGTAATAATTTGGATTCTGTTCTGGCCGCAGTTTTTATTCATTCTTTAGCAGGCGATAAAATTGCTGAAAATAATTATGTGGTGCGACCGACTGAAATAAGTGCAATGTTGCCTCAGCTAATGAGTCAATATACTAATTAGATATTTTACGTTAAAAATTTGGTTGGGAGAAAGGTTATAACATGAAGAAAAGTCTTTTAAAAGTTCTTACTGCTTTTTGTGTTTTATTAATATGTGCTATTAGTCTGGCACGAATTTCAATGCCATCTCAGCCAGAAACTAAAAACTCAAGTAAGGAAGCGAAGAAAACAGCTGTTATTAAAACTGCAGCATCTTATCGACCGTACCGGGACCCAAAGGATTTACGTTCTCCTTTTAATTGGAAAAAGCCAAGTGAGACAAAGCCTTATCCTAAAATTAAGCATCTCGAAAATGACTTAACAATTAGAGTCTCCCTCAAGGGTAATCGAGTTTACATCTTGCGGGGTAATAAACGAGTGTACACCATGCTGGCAAGTGCTGGTTTGTTTAAAAAAGGCAAGTCATTGACACCAACAGGAAATTATAAAATTAAAAATGGTCGTGGAGACTCTTTTTATAATCCTGAATTAAATGAAGGTGCTAATAACTGGACTAGTTGGGACAAAGAAAATGTTTATCTTTTCCATTCCGTTCCTACGAAAGGCAACGGCAAATACAATATTAAAGAGGCTGAAAAGCTAGGTGTCAAGCCTGCCTCTCATGGCTGTATCAGATTAAGCGTTCCTGATTCACGCTGGTTGGCTGAAAATATTCCAGTAGGTACCAAAGTAATTATCAAAAATAACTAAAAAATTTGGCTCAGCTTTCATTTCCTGTTATAATCTTTTGGTGAAAGTGGTTAGGAGTAGTAGGCATTTTTTTAGAAAAGCGAGCTTGAGTTGGTGAAAGTCAAGCTGGAAAAATGACTGAAGGCGTGTCTAACTAATAATTTAGCAAATTTAATAAGCGGATACTTTGTATCAAATAGAGTGGTACCGCGGGTTTTAACTCGTCTCTTCTTCAAATAATGAGGAAGAGACTTTTTTGGCATTTAGGAGGAAAAATGGATTTTAAAGATAAGGTAGTTGACTTAATCGCTAGTCAGGTTGACCTTTCCCAAGATCAAATCAATTCATTAATTGAAAGACCAAAAAATGAAAAAATGGGTGACTATGCTTTTCCAGCCTTTGCATTGGCAAAAGTGCTGCATCAAAATCCTGTAGAAATTGCACAAAATATTGCAGACAAACTAAAAAGCAGCGACTTTGCTTCAATTAAAGCTGTTGGACCCTACGTTAATTTTTCTATCAATCACAGCAAGTTGATTTCACAAACTCTCACAGAAATCTTGCAACAAAAAGAACATTATGGTGACCAAAAATTGGGAGAGGGAAATGTGCCGATTGATATGTCCAGTCCCAACATTGCAAAACCAATGTCGATGGGGCACTTAAGGTCAACAGTAATTGGCAATTCAATTGCCAAGACCCTGCAAAAAGTTGGTTACACACCAATTAAAATCAACTATTTAGGTGATTACGGCACACAATTTGGTAAATTAATAGCGGCCTACAAGCACTGGGGTGTGGAAGAAGACGTTAAAAAAGACCCGATCATGAATTTATTTAAATATTACGTCAAGTTCCATAAAGAAGCTGAAAAGCACCCTGAGCTTGAAAATGAAGGTCGGGCGTGGTTTAAGAAACTAGAAGAGGGTGATCCAGAAGCAGTTAAATTATGGCAATGGTTCCGGGATGTTTCCTTAGCCGATTTCAACCGTATTTACAAAGAATTGGGAGTCACTTTTGATTCATATAAAGGTGAGGCTTTCTTTAACGATAAAATGCAACCCGTGATTGATGAGCTGAAAGAAAAAGGACTTTTGCATGAGTCTCGTGGTGCACAAGTGGTTGACATGGGTGAAGATGAAAATCCAGCTTTGATTGTTAAATCAGATGGCACTAGCATCTACTTGACACGTGATCTGGCAGCTGCGATTTATCGTATGAAAACTTATCATTTTGTTAAAATGCTTTATGTGGTCGGCAACGAACAGGCTCAGCATTTTGTAGAATTAAAATCTGTTTTGAAAAAAATGGGTTATGATTGGGCTGATGAAATTTACCATGTTCCTTTTGGCTTGATTACTCAAAATGGTAAAAAGTTATCTACTAGAAAAGGCAATGTGGTTTTTCTTGATCAAGTGTTACAAGACGCCGTTAAACTAGCTCAAAAACAAATTGAGCAGAAAAATCCTGATTTGACCAATAAAGATCAAGTAGCTCATGATGTTGGAGTTGGCGCAGTTATTTTTCATGATTTAAAGAATGAAAGAACTGAAAACTTTGACTTTGACCTTGATGAAGTTGTTCGTTTTGAAGGTGACACAGGTCCATATGTGCAGTATACAAATGCTCGTGCACAAAGTGTTTTGCGCAAGGCAGCCGTTCAAGGTCACGAACCGCAATTAACAGATATACAAATTGTTGATGACTGGGCTTTTGGTGTTGCTAAGTCCCTTGCTGATTTTCCTCGTATCATTGCTCGCAGCAGTGATAAGTTTGAGCCGTCAGTTATTGCTAAGTTTGCTCTTGATTTAGCTAAGAAATTTAACAAGTATTATGCAAATGTTAAAGTTTTAGTAGATGATGATCAAATTAGTGCTCGATTGGCATTAGTCCAGGCAACTTCAATTGTTTTAACTGAATCTTTGCGTCTATTAGGTGTGAATGCTCCTAAAGAAATGTAAAAGTTTTAAATAATAACGTTTACATCAAATAAAAGATTGTTCAACGATTAATTAATACGATACAATATGACTGTAAGTTTAATAGGAGGTATATTTAATGGCATATTTAGATAATGGTAATCAAATCTTTAAAGATGCTCGTAAAAACCATTATGCAGTAGGTGCTTATAACACTAACAACTTGGAATGGACACGTGCAATTTTACAGGCAGCTGAGGAAACAAGAACCCCAGTTTTAATTCAGGTGTCAATGGGTGCAGCTAAGTACATGGGTGGCTATAAAGTTGCTAAAGACTTAGTTGAAGACGAAATTGATGCAATGAACATCTCTGTTCCAGTTGTATTGAACTTAGATCATGGTAGCTTTGACGCTGCTAAAGAATGTATTGCTCTTGGTTATTCATCAGTTATGTTTGATGGTCATGCTTTACCAACTGAAGAGAACTTAGCTCAAACTAAAGAAATTGTTAAGTTAGCGCATGAACGTGGCATTTCAGTTGAGGCCGAAATCGGTAAAATTGGTGAAAATCAAGGTGCCGATGGTGGTGAACTTGCTTCTGTTGAAGACGCAAAAACTTTCGTAGCTGCAGGTGTTGACAAACTTGCTTGTGGTATTGGCAATATCCATGGTGTTTATCCAGAAGGCTGGAAAGGTTTAAACTTTGATCGTTTGAAGGAAATTGCTGATGCAGTTTCTGTTCCATTGGTATTACATGGTGGTTCAGGTATTCCTGAAGACCAAGTTAAGAAGGCTATTTCTCTCGGAATTTCTAAAGTTAACATTAACACTGAATTCCAATTAGCTTTTCAAGCTGCTACTCGTAAGTACTTTGAAGCACATAAGGATGAAGATAAGGACAACAAGGGTTACGATCCTCGTAAGCTTCTTCTTCCAGGTACAGAAGCAATTACAGCTTCAATGAAGGAAATGATCACATGGCTTGGTACTCCATCAATTGATGACAAGATTAAGTCAGCAGGTTTTGACAAGAGTTCATTGAACTTGGAATAATTTAATAATTATAATATAAGAGAGATCAATCTGAATGATTGATCTCTCTTTGCTTTAACAGCTGGGGTTAAAAACGACTGCAAACGGAAAACACCATTTTCATAGTCGTATTTTAAGACTGAACAGTTTTTAAAGTGATATTTGCGTTCAAAAGTATTATATTTTTCCCACTTTCTATAAAAATTCGCTATAGCACCGGCATGAGATACAATCAGAATATGTTGACAAGGAGATGATTCTGCAATACTGGTGATCGCTTTATTGATTCTTGCGACTACCTGTTTTTGGGATTCACCACCAAATTGAACAAAAAAGTCGTTATAAGGTAGTGGCGGATTTAAGTGTTCACCTTCTCCTTCGTATGCGCCGAAATTCCACTCACGTAAATCTTTATGCGTTTCAAAAGGTAGATCGGTCACTATTTTTAAAGTATCTATTGCCCTTTCAGAAGTTGAACAATGTGCCTCTTCTAAATTGACTTTCTCATGTTCAAAATATTCTTTTTTAGTTGCTTTTGCTTGTTTAATTCCTAATGAAGTTAAAGGTGAATCACAAAATCCCTGAATCTTATGTTGGACATTAAACAAAGTTTGTCCGTGACGCATTAGATAAACATATTTCATATTTTTACCTTCTTTGATATATATACATTTAATTGTAAACAAAAATATCATAAAATCTAAATGAAATAAATTGACTTAAAGTCTAATTTAAGCGTTATACTCAAGAAAAGAAGTATGGAGGGACAAACATGATTTTTGAAGAAACATTTACACTTAATAATGGGGTAAAAATCCCTAAACTAGCATTAGGAACCTGGAAAATCCCGGATAATGAAGTAGCTGCACCTGTGAAAAATGCCTTAAAAATGGGTTACCGGCATATTGATACTGCTCAGGCATATCATAACGAAAAAGGAGTTGGTCAGGGTATCAAAGATTCAGGTATTAGCCGTGATCAAATCTTTGTTAATTCTAAAGTAGAGGCTGAAATCAAAAATTATCAAGAAGCTAAAAAGTCAATTGATGAAACCCTTACTCGCATGGATCTTGACTATTTAGATATGATGATTATTCACAATCCTCAACCTTGGAAGGAAGTTAATCAGTCAGATGATCGCCATTTTGAAGGAAATCTAGAGACTTGGCGAGCATTAACAGATGCTATGAAAGAAGGAAAATTACGCGCAATTGGTGTTTCCAGTTTTCAGCCGAAGGATTTGCAGAATTTAATTGACAACAGTGAAGTTAAACCAATGGTAAATCAAATTTTGTGTCATATTGGAGCAACACCAAAAAAGTTGATTAATTTTTGTCAAGAACATGACATCGTTGTGGAGTCATTTTCGCCAGTTGCTCACGGTGAGGCTCTGACGAATAATACTATTAAGAGTATGGCAGAAAAATATCAAGTTTCAGTTGCCCAACTTTGTATTCGTTACGATTGGCAACTTAATACCGTAGTTTTACCTAAGTCTGTCAATCCAGAACATATGAAACAAAATTCAGAATTGAATTTTGAAATAAGTGATGTAGACATGAAAACTTTGGAGAATATTCATAATTTTGATTATGGCACTTCGAGTCATTTTCCAGTATTTGGTGGAAAAAGATAAAAAGAATACTTCAAATCTTCTAAAGTAAACTACAGTTTAAATTTTTCGAATAAGTTATCGGAATATAAAGTTAATTTCTTGATTTAACTTGATAATAAAAACAATCAAATACCAAACTTGCCTTCTTAGCTGAAAAATCAGCTTAGAAGGCTTTTTGTATTTAAAAAATTTAAATTAAGTCGATTTATAACTAATAAAGTAACTTCTTGATAAGCTTATTTTTACTTACAATTAATATAAATGTCCGTTGTAGAAACAAACAACGGACACTTTTTAATTATTTAAGCGTTTACATGAATGGCAAAATAAAAATGTCAGGAGGTATGACCAGTGCATAAAGAAATTAGTCAAGAAATTATTGATTATCTTAAGCTTCACAATAAGTTCATTACTTCTGAGGAACTATCAAATGGTTTAAATGTTTCGAAAAAAACAATTGCTCGCCATATCAATAGTATCAATAAAAAATATTCTCAACCAATAATTGTTTCCCAAAGGGGGCGGGGCTATGAGTTAAATTATTCAAATTATTTAAATATGGCAAATAGCAATGTCCATAATGATTCATCAACACAGCTCAGACAGGAGAACATGCTGGCAAAGTTGCTTTTTGCATCCCCCAACGATGTTAAAATTTATGACTTAGTTAACAGTTTATATATCAGCGAACCTGTCTTGAGAAATGATGAAAAGCAAATCAGTAAAAGAATATGTAAGTGGAATTTAAAACTGGAAAGCAAACAAAGATCAGTAAAGATTACTGGCAATGAGAAAGACATCAGAAGTGCTTTGATGGAGGTAGTACTTCACATTAATAAGTCTACGGACATTGAAACTTTGCGAAAAAATACTTCTCAATTAGATCAAAAGGATTTTAATTTTGCTTTAAGCCAGGTCGAAATGGCACTGCGAGTTTTAAATGGCTCTTTACCTTATCCGTATAATATAAATTTTTTTGCTCATATTTATGTTCTTTTGATTAGGGCAAAAAAATTTAAGGCAATGGATAAGTCAATTTCTCTAGATACCAGTTTGCAAACAGAAATTAAAATGAATCCTGAAATTTTTAGCATTTGCAAAAGTATTGTATCAAACATGAAAAAGTATCTAGGCTTTAAAGGAGAAGAATTAGATTCCGAAGTTTATTACTTATTTAAGTATCTGCTAACTTCTCGCTTTAATTCATTTGATGGCATTGTTCTTGATGATCGCGATTTAGCAGATCAGGTTACCGACTTTTTTATTTCCAAAGTTTCCGCTTATTTACATTGCAGCTTTTCACCTTCTATAAAAGATGAAATTAAAAATCATGTTTTGGCCATGATTAGCAGGCTGAAAATGAAGATATCCTTACCAAATGCCCTTTTAAAAGATATTAAACTAGAATATCCGCAAGTTTTTACTGCCACTAAAAAAGCTGCCACCTTAGCAAGTCAAAAATTTAATTTACCGGTAATCCCGGACGATGAAACTGGCTTTATCTGTTTGTACTTTGCCAAATATTATGAAGAAAATAACAAATCAAATAAGAAGATTAAGGCCTATGTAATTTGCACAACAGGTATTGGAACTTCCGGAATTATTTCTACCAAGATAAAAAACTCAATCCCTGAGATTGAAATTGTTGGGTTAGCTTCTAATTACAATATTGAAAATATTATCAAAAATAAGCCTGAAATTGAATTGCTAATTAGTACAGTTCCTATTAATTATCACGGAAAAATTCCTGTCGAATTAGTGAGTGCCTTTTTTACGAAAAAGGATGAGCAGAAAGTCAGAAATGTAGTAAGGAATATCATTAATGAACGAAGTTTTGCTTAAAAGCTGTGATATTGATGTAACAGATCAAAAAGCGGCTTTTCAAATTATAGTTGATATAGTCGCTTCAAAAATGGATGTGAGCAAAGTAACAGTTTTAAGAAGTTTGTCAACGAGAGAAAAAACTGCTAACACGGCTTTGATAAAGGGAATTGCCATTCCTCACGTAATTTTAGAATCTGATTTTACGCCTTGGCTATTAATTCTAAAATCAAAAACTTTAATAGCTGATTGGGATTGTCTTGATGATTCCAAGGTTAATACGCTTATCTGTTTAGTAGTTCCAAAAATAATAAAAAAAGCCAACAAAAGCTTTAAAAAAATAATTCAGATCATAGACAAGTTGGCTAACGACAATGTCATTGCAGAAATAAACAAAGCTGAAAGTGCAACTGAAATTGTTCAGATTTTAAAAAGATAGGAGGTCAAAAAATTTGGCTGATAAAGAAATTAATATTGCGAAAGTCATTAATTTAAACTTGATTGACCTTCATTTAAATGGAAAAACTAAAAAAGATGTAATTAAAGAGCTCAGTACTCTTTTGAAAGAGGATGACGATATTACAAATACCCAGGACTTCATTGATGACGTATTTCTACGTGAAGAAGAAGGGGAAACTGGAATTGGTCAAGGGGTGGCAATTCCACACGGCAAATCAAAAGCCGTCAAAAATACTATGATAGCGATTGGTCTAAGTGATCATCCTATACCTTGGGAAACTTTAGATGATAAACCAGTTACAGCCGTAATTTTATTTGCAGTCAGGGATCAAGATGCGGATACGTTGCACCTAAAGCTTTTACAAAGAGTGGCAATTTTACTGTCTGATGATGATTTCATTGATAAGCTACATGCCGCCAAAAATAAAAAAAATGTTATTGATCTTTTGTGTGGGAACAAAGGGAGATGATTAATTATGAAAATAGTTTGTGTTTGTGCTTGCACATCTGGTATTGCCCATACTTATCTAGCAAAGGCAAAGTTGGAAAAGGCAGCCAAAGAATTGGGGGATGAAATTCACGTTGAAACCCAAGGAACAATCGGTACTGAAAATGCATTAACTCCTGAGCAAATCGCTGAGGCAGATGTAGCATTGCTGGCTGTTGATATTGCAACTACTGGCAATGAGCGTTTTAAAAATATTCCTACAGTAAAAGTAGGTACTTCTCTGGTTGTAAAGGCTCCCAAACAATTGCTGGAAAAAATTGAAGAAGAAGTGAAAGAAAGAAAGAGTCAAAAGGAGTGATTTAAATGAATACATTTGTCACAGGTGCTAAAAAAGCTGGATCAGCTGTCAAAAAGCATCTATTAACTTCCATTTCATACATGTTGCCATTAGTTGTGGCTTCGGGATTATTGATAGCCATAGGTAATCTGATGGGCGGTAAGCAGGTAACAAGCCTTGCACAAATGAACTTTCCTAATAGTATGACCACTTTAGGTGTTCTGGGAATGGGATTATTACCATCGTTCATTGCTGGCTATATTGGTTATTCAATAGCCGATAGACCGGGTATTGCGCCTGGATTTCTTGCAGGACAGATAGCTTCTTTTTTGGGAGCAGGTTTTCTTGGCGGTATCATTGGAGGATTTATTGCTGGTTATATTGCACTAGGTATTAGAAAAATTAAAGTCCCTCGTTGGGCTAACGGACTGATGCCTATGTTAATAGTACCAACTGTTACTGCAATTTTTACAGCTCTGATTATGTTTTTCCTATTAGGTCAACCATTAACAGCTGCCACGACCGCTCTTAATCACTTCATTACTAATTTGGATAGATCCCAAAGAGCTTTATATGGATTCTTAATTGGTTGGATTGGATGTCTGGATTATGGTGGAGCAATTAGTAAAATCCCAAATTTGATTTGTGATGGTTTATTGCTTGATGGTATTAAAGGGCCTGAAGGTATAAAGGTATTAGCTTCTATGGTTCCTCCATTTGGAGTTACAATGTCTTACTTTTTAGCTAAGTTGTTCCATAAAAATATTTATACCAGAAAAGAAATTGAAAATATTGAAGTAGCCTTTCCTATGGGATGCTGCATGATTACTGAGGGTGTTATTCCTATAGCTATGAATGATTTGTTTAGAACTTTACCTTGTACTTGGATTGGTTGTGGAGTAACAGGAATGATTAGCTACGCTTTGGGCAATGAGAGTCCTGTTCCATCAGGTGGAATTTTCGTTATTCCAGCTATGTCAAAACCAGTCATTGCAATAATTGCTTTACTGGTTGGATCGTTAATAACTGGTATTTTGCTGGCAATTATTAAAAAACCATTAACTGAAAAGCAGGTTGATGAAGTTCAAGAAGACGATGAGAAAAATATTGATTTATCTAATATCAACATACAATAAAAATACTTTCAAGGAAGTGATGCCTCGTTTATTAATAAAAAATTGCTGGAAATAAAAAATAGATTTAGACAAAAGGAGAAAAATATGACATTAGTAAATATGAATCAGTTGTTGGCAAAAACGAGAAAAAATAATTTTGCAGTAGGAGCATATAATGTTTCAAACCTTGAACTGGTAAGAACAGTGATTGAGCAATGTGAAGAGGACTACGCTCCAGCAATTATAATGATTCACCCAACTGAGCTTAGGTATTGTAAAGATGACTTTATTAGTTATGTTTTAACCAGAATTCGTGATAGTAAAATTCCAGTGGCACTGCATCTTGACCATGGTGATTCTGTGGATAGTGCAGCTAGAGCAATTCATGATGGCTTTAGTTCAGTAATGATTGATATGTCGGCTGAGGACTGGGAAACAAATGTTGCTCTAACTAGAGAAACAGTTATTATGGCTCACAGAGTTGGTGTTTCTGTTGAAGGTGAAGTAGGAACAATAGGTAAAACTGGGGTCCATATTGAGGGACACAAAAAAGAAGGTATTTATACCACTCCAGAAGAAGCTCAAAAATTTGTAGAGGAAACGGGTGTAGATACTTTGGCTGTTGGTATTGGAACTAGTCATGGTATTTATCCACCTGATGTAACTCCTAAAATCAGAATTGACATTTTACAGAAAATAGTTCAAGCAGTTCCAGATACCCCTTTGGTTATGCACGGAGGCTCATCAAATCCGGATGAGCAAGTTGCAGATGCTGTTAAAAATGGAATAAGTAAGGTGAATTTAGCTTCAGATTACAAAAATGCATTTTTCCAAAAAGCTCGTGAAATATTGGCAAAAAACGATGGATGGGATCCAAATAATTTATTCCCTGAAGCCATTGAAGCAGGTAAAAAAGTAGTACATCATAAAAATAAGGTATTTAATTCAATTGGAAAAGCTAAATTATATGAAGGCATTGATCCTTGGAGATCAGATAAAATTTAAGTATTAATCATTATAGAGGGTCTACAACATTGGAATTTTGTTTCAAAAGTTTGTAGACCTTTTTTATGTGTAGTCGCAAAGCCATATATTATTTTGATATTTACCTGGAAAATAGCAATATAATATATCTTATATTATTAAATTAAAAAGATATATTTAAGGAGATAATTACAGTGCGTGAAGAGTTAAAGTTTTTGAATTGCATCGACCATGAGGTGCCAATACAAGTTGATATTCCAAATGAAGGAGAAAAATTTCCTGCTGTATTGATGATTCATGGTTTCATGTCTTCCAGGAATAATGATAATCATATGTTAGCAAGAATTAGCAAAAAAATTGTAGAAGCCGGAATCGTTGCTGCAAGAATTGACTTGTGCAGCATGGGAGAGAACCTTTATTCAAGAGAAAATTATGGCATGAAAGTGATGACCGATGAGGTTAAAGCGAGTTTTAAATATTTGCAGTCTTTACCATATGTTGAAGAAAATAACGTTGGACTTTTAGGTCATAGCCTTGGTGGTCGCTTAGTATTTACTTGTTCGACGTTACCAGCAAAAATTATAGTTTCTCTAAATGGCGCTATCAATACTTCTGAGCCTCTTGAAATGGCATATGATAAATTTCAAATGGATAATTTAGGTTACTGCATTGTTCATACCAGTAGCGGTGGTGTTGAACTGGTATACCGCAGGTTCTTTGATGAATTGAAAACAACTTTGAATGACAACATTAAAAATTTTAAAAATCCAATTTTAGTTGAAGTATGTATCAGCGATCCTACTTTGGATCCAAATATCAGTTTAAATTTTATTAAAAACTGTCACATGGATAACGTAGATTCGTTTACAGTTGAAAATGCGAACCATACTTACAATGTTGAAACTGGTGATTTTACCAAACTTAATGAAGTTATTGGTAAGGTCGTGCCTTGGATTAGTTCGCATATAAAATAAAAAAACCAGTCTTTTGTATAACTGGTCTGTTAAAAACAATTTTGAGCTAAACTTTAATTATTAAAGTTTAGCTTTTTTAATTATAACTTTGTGAAAGTAGTTGGTTCTTTAAGTGCGCGCTCTGTCCAAAGGAAAACTTGATTTTGATGAATTTCAATTGGTAAAAGCTCATGCTGATACAGTCTTTCTTCCACATACATTTTACCTTTTTCATTAACAATAACAGGATAATCCCACTTGCCAATTGTAACTGTTAAATTACCATCTTTTTCATTTAGAGTGATTAAACCGTAACCTGGGTTTTCATAATCTCCTAAAAGATTATCTTTAGCCGCAAAATTTTTGGGTGATTTTCCTTTAAGAATGGCAATGTTTTCTTCACGCGTTGCTAATTTTTGATCAACAATCCGTTTGATTTTGCTGGTCCAATCAATATCTGAGATGCCCATAGCTTCATCAATAGTCTGGTAGGCTAAAGCAAAAATTGCATCTGTTGAATCCATATTTGTGGTCGAAACAAAAGCTAAATCAAGATCAGGAACAAAGCCCATGAAAGAGCAGTAACCAATGTATGAACCACTGTGGTAGAAGTATTTGTGTCCGCGGTAATCTTCCATCATCATACCTAAACCGTAAGCACCAAAATTAGCACCACCGTAGGCACGGCTTGGAGCCATAATAGATTGAGGCAAAAAGTGTTCAGCTATTGCGTTGTTTTTGTTTTCTTTTTGCAATTTTAACTGATACTCAGCCCAGGTAAGCAAATCCGAAATAGATGAGAGCATACTGCTGGCACCACCAACTTTACCAGGTGCAATAAAAGGAACCTCTTCTGTAATTCCATTGTCTCTAATATATGGTTTAACTATATCTTCTCTTGGTGCTTCATGATGGTTAATATAAGTTCTAGTTAACTTAAGGGGTTCGAGTAAATGCTGGTGCTCATAGGTACCGTAATCTTCACCAATTACTTGTTCAAAAGCATGGGTGGCTAAAGCAAAGACCAGGTTGCTGTATTGCATTTTATAACGTAATTCATGGTTAGGCTTTAAATGACCAACGTGTTCAGCTTTTTCTTTTAAAGAAAGGTCATGCTTGTTCATATTAGTAAAACGCATCAGATCGTGAGCTGGTAAGCCACTTTGGTGACTAAGGGCGTCCCTCCATGTTAAATGATCTTCAGCATATTTATCTTCTAGCTTTAGCTCAGGCCAAGACTTTTTTAAAGGATCATCTAGATTTATCTTACCTTCATCAGCCAATTGACAGACGGCAGTAGCAAAAAATGTTTTGGAAATTGAAGCTAAAGGATAAAGATTGTCTTGCTCAGCTTGACCATATACATGACTATAGCTTTCACCTTTGTGATAAACACCAATTCCTAAACTGGGTAAATTAAAAGTATTAATAGCTTTTTGAGCTAAATCGGCAATTTTTTGCTTGTTCATATTCACTTTCTAACTCTTTCTATATTTATTTTTTCCATATTAAAATTATACAGAAGCATTTGTTATTTTACACTAAATAAAAATTCTTTTAAATACTCCTTTAAAATATATGATTATACGATTTGACATAAATGAAAAATTTATTAATAATATTAGTAAAATATAATGAAATGAGTGATTTTTATGAAAAAAAGAAGTAAGCTTGCTTCTGCTGGCATTTTGGGTCTAGCTACCATAACACTGGCAGCCTGTGCTAAAAGTGCTAACAATAGTGATGACACTAATACAGTAAAAAAATTTCCTGTTGAAACTCCTGAAAAGAATGTTAAAAATGGTGGAACTGTAAAAGTTGCAGTTGTCACTGATACTCCATTTTCAGGTATTTTTTCACAAGAACTTTCCTCTGAAGACCTAGACTCGATGGTTGCAGCTCCCGGTCAAGAAACTTTATTTGATAGTGATGATCAATATGGCGTCACTGATAAAGGTCCAGCTACACGTAAATTAGATCCTAAGAAAAAGACGATCACAATCAATATTAAAAAGGGCGTTAAATGGTCTGACGGTAAACAGGTAGTAGCTAAAGATTTTGAATATGCGTATGAGATTTTAGCTAACAAGGATACAGCTTGTCCGCGGTATAGCAGTCAGTTTGAAGTCTTAAAGGGCTTAAAAGAATATCACGAAGGCAAAGCTAAAACTATTTCTGGAATTGAAATGCCTGATGGAGAAAATGGCCGTAAAGTTGTTTTACACTGCTCAGCTTTAAATCCAAGTATGTCAAATGCAGGAAGTCGTTCGCTTTGGGAAGCAGTTGAACCTTATCATTATTTAAAAGATATTCCTTTTTCTAAATTAAAGTCTTCAGATAGGATCAGGAAGAATCCCTTATTTTTCGGACCGTTTAAGATTGAAAAACTAGTTAGAGGGCAATCTGCAACCTGGGTACCGAACAAATATTACTGGAGAGGGAAACCAAAATTAGATAAAGTTGTTATATCAGTGGTATCTCCTAATTCTGCTTCTCAAGCAATTAAAAGTCATAAATTTGATATTATTCCTGTAATTAATACCCAGTGGCCACAAGTTAAAAATACCAAAAACGTGAACTTCATTGCCCAAATCCCAATTGCTTATCATTATTTAGGCTTTAAAGTAGGAAAATGGGATGCTGAAAAGAGCAAGAATGTTATGAATCCTAATGCTAAGATGAATAATAAGGCTTTAAGGCAGGCAATAGGTTATGCCATGAATGTTGATGCGGTTAATAAGCGTTATACATATGGTTTAACATTTAGAGTAAAAACTTTGGTTCCAGAAAAGTTTGGTGACTACTTTGATAAAACTGAGAAAGGATATAATTACGACTTAAAAAAGGCAAATCAGATTTTGGATAAAGCGGGTTACAAGAAGAAAGGAAAGTGGCGCGTTCAGCCAAATGGCAAGCCTTTGGTAATTCATTTTGCAGCTATGAGTGGGGATACTACTCAGGAGCCAATAGTTCAAAACTACTTGCAGCAGTGGCATAAAGTTGGACTGAATGTACAATTGTCCACGGGTCGTTTAATTGAACACAATTCTTTCTATGATAAATTACAACATGATAATAAAGGCGTCGACATGTATCTGGCTGGTTGGTCAACGCCTACTGAACCTTCGCCACATCCATATTATAGTGAATCAGCACCTTTTAACATGACCAGATTTGTAACTGCAAAAAACAATAAACTTTTGGATGAGATAAATTCTCAAAAGGCTTTTAATCATGATTATCGGGTTAAAAAATTTCATGAATGGCAAAGATATATGAATGATGAAGCCTATGTTATCCCAGTTGATAATTCCTATCAGATCTTTGCAGTTAATGACAAGATTTCCGGCTATTCGCTTAAGCCGTCAAAACAAAACAATAATCATCCTTTGTGGAATGAAGTAGGTTTTACTAAATAGAAAGAAGCTGTAAATTTCAATGAGAACTGGAACAAAAATTATAACTTTAGATAATGGCTATCATTTGTGGACAAGTACCCAAGGTGAAGGCGATATTCATTTATTAGCTCTTCACGGTGGACCAGGAGGAAATCATGAATATTGGGAAGACGCTGCTGACCAATTAGCAAAGCAGGGACTACATGTTCAAGTTACTATGTATGATCAGTTAGGCTCTCTTTATTCAGATCAACCGGATTATGATAATCCTGAAATTGCAGCCAAATACTTAACTTATGAATACTTCCTTGATGAAGTTGATGAAGTTCGTGCCAAACTTGGTCTTGATAATTGCTACTTGATTGGACAAAGTTGGGGTGGCCTGCTGGCACAAGAATATGCGGTGAAATATGGTCAACACTTAAAAGGAACGATTATTTCTTCCATGGTTGATGATACTGATGACTATATTGAGTCAATTAACCGTCGTAGACAAGAAATTTTCCCGCAATCAGAAATTGACTTTATGCGTGAATGTGAAGCAAACAATGATTATGACAATAAACGCTATCAAGAGGATATTCAAATATTAAATATTAACTTTCTTGATCGGCGACAGCCATGCAAGCTATATCATATTAAGCGTATCGGTGGTTTGCCTGTTTACCATGCCTTTCAAGGTGATAATGAATTTGTAGTAACAGGTAAATTAAAAGATTGGCATTTTAGAAAGTACTTAAAGCAAATAAAAATGCCGACCCTTTTGACTTTTGGTGAAGAAGATACTATGCCTTTAGAGACTGCAAAGATTATGCAACGTGAAATTCCTAATTCACGCTTAGTTACTACACCGAATGCAGGACATCATCACATGGTTGATAATCCTGATGTTTATTATAAGCATGTAGCAGATTTTATTCGTGAAATAGAAGCTGGTACTTTCGTGGGTGATTAAATTATCAGAAAACTTAGTAAATAGGCTTTGTTTAATTAGAATTTATTAAAAATTGTTGGATAAATAGTTAACAGTTTTATTATTTATTAGCAAAATTACTTGATTTGAATCTTTAAGTACTGCATTATAGAAATTATTATAGAAATTTTAATTAAATAAAGAAGACCGTAAGTCATTTGACAAACGGTCTTTTTAATTTTGCAGTAAAGGAATATTTTTATCTGGTAATTTTACTTTCAGTTTGTCTAATGTAAAAGGCTTTTGTAGTGATATTTGGTAAGCAGTTAGGTGCAAAAATTGTTCATTTTTAAAGTTGGGGTTATACAGTGGATCTCCCACAATTGGGCAGTCAATCGCAGCCAGATGAACCCGAATTTGATGTGTTCTTCCTGTTTCTAGTTCTAATTTAACTAAAGCAGTATTGTTGTCAAAATACTTTACAATCTGATAATGTGTGATTGATTTAATACCAGTGCCTGTTACCTTACGTTTGCGCTGATCAAGTGGATCTTGACCGATTGGCAAATCGATTGTTCCTCTGTTAGCTATCGGTTCATTAACATTAATCACAGCTAAATACTCACGGTGAAAAATCTTGGCTGTTAATTCCCGATTCAAAATAGGAACAACTGCGGGATTTTTGGCTACCAGTAGCAAACCACTAGTTAACATGTCTAGTCGATGTACAATAAAAGGGGAAAATCCTAAATAGGTGGCACAATCATTCAGGGCTGTATTAGCTTCCTTTAAATTTGGGTGCGTCTTTTGTCCCGCAGGTTTATTTATGATTAAGAGATTGTCATTTTCGTAAATAACTTCCGGAATTTTACCACTTTCTGGATAAATATGTTGCTTGCTTTCAACGTGATCGAGCCATAGTTCAACTTTATCATTCGGGCTTACTTTTTGATTAAAATGATAATAACTACCATTAATCAGTACTTTTTGTTCAACGCGTAAAAAATGACGCCATTTTCTCGGAATGAGTAATTGACGTAATAAATCATTGACAGAACACGGATTGAGATTTTCAGGGAAGTTAAAGGTAAAATAATAGCTCATAAATATTTGTTAAATCTTTTTGAAAATAAAGGTAATTTCCTTTAATATGATACAATTTTAGTTGTTTCTAAAGGAGCAGATAAAATGGAAAACAATGAACCAAAGAAAAACGGGATAGGTGGCCTATGGCACCGTTTTGATAACCGTTTTTTTATCGGTCGCTGGATCATTTTGATTTTGCTTACCGTGATGTTATTGGTTTGTACTTATTATACCGTTAAAGTTAAAACTTCAAACATATCAAATTTAAAGGCATCATTATCAGCTACAACTGGTATTTACGATTATAGAAGCCAAAAATCTGGTTCACTATACTCACAAAAAGGCACGTATGTTGGTTATAATAAAATTTCTCCTAATGTAAAAAATGCCGTTATATCAACAGAAGATCGTACTTTCTGGAAGAACCCGGGCTTTAGCATCAAAGGCATGGGCAGAGCTGCTTTAGGCTTGGTTCTTAATCGTGGTCAAATATCTGGTGGTGGTTCAACTATCACACAACAATTGGCTAAAAATGCTTTGTTGACCCAAAAGCAAACATTCTCTCGTAAAGTTGAAGAGCTTTTTTTTGCTGTCGAGATAAATCACGTTTATTCTAAAAAAGACATATTGACTATGTACCTTAATAAAGCTTATTTTGGCAATGGTGTATGGGGTGTTGAAGATGCCAGTCAAAAGTATTTTGGCAAGAATGCCAGTCAGTTGACAATCGGAGAAGGAGCAACATTAGCCGGTATTTTACGTAATCCAAGTAAATATAACCCAATTGACCATATGTCCTATGCTTTGTCTCGGAGAAACCTGATTTTAAATCTAATGGTTGATAATAAAAAATTATCAAGTTCCAGGGCGAAAAGTGAGCAAAAAATTGGTTTAACTTTACATGATACTTACCATAATAAAGATGGCTATCGTTACCCTTATTTCTTTGACGCAGTAGTTGATGAGGCAATTAATCGCTATGGCCTAAAAGAAGAAGACGTAATGAATAAGGGATTGAAGATTTATACAACTCTTAATCAAAATTATCAAAGTCAGCTGCAGCAAAAATTTGACCAGGGTTATCTGTTCCCGCAAAACGCCGCTGATGGTACTAAACCTCAAGGCGCATCAGTGGTAATGGACCCTACAACAGGTGCAGTTAGAGCAGTAGTAGGTGGTCGCGGCAAACATGTTTTTCGTGGCTATAACCGTGCGACTCAAATGAAAAGACAGCCAGGCTCTTCAATTAAGCCGCTAGTTTCTTATGCTCCAGCACTTCAACAGGGTTATCACTATGATTCACAGCTTTCTAACAAACTGCAGCGTTTTGGTAAGAATGGTTATCAACCGCATAACGTTGACAATGGCTATTCTGATAAAATCCCTATGTATTCTGCCTTGGCGCAGAGTAAAAATGTTCCTGCAGTTTGGCTATTAGATCGAATTGGGGTATCTAAGGGAGTTCAATCAGCTAATAATTTTGGTATCAAAGTACCAAAAGAAGACCAAAATCTTGCTTTAGCATTAGGTGGGCTATCAACAGGTGTTTCACCAATCCAAATGGCTCGAGCATATTCAGCTTTTGCCAATAAGGGAAATTTGCCTAATAATTCTTATTTCATCACTAAGATTACTGATGCTAGTGGAAATGTGATTGCTGAAAATCATGATACAGGCACACACCGCATTATCTCGGAAAATACCGCTAAAGAAATGACCACCATGTTATTGGGAGTTTTTGCAGGCGGAACTGGAACATCGGCTCAACCAGCCGGTTATCGGGTTGCAGGAAAAACTGGGTCAACTGAAGTACCAAACTCTTATGGCTTTGGTACTAAAGATCAGTGGATCGTTGGTTATACACCTGACGTTGTGGTAGCTACTTGGGTTGGCTTTGACCGTACTAATCAGCAGCACTTCATGCATGGTGTTTCAGAAACTGGTATTACTAGGCTATATAAAGCTGAAATGGAAGCAATCTTGCCATATACTGCTCAAAATCAATTTAAAGAACAAGCGCCAAAGCAAATTATTCAAAATAACGGTGCTGGTTCTGATTGGACAAAGGGCTTTGGTGATAAAATCGAAAAAGGCTTAGGTTCAGCAGGAGAAAAAATTAATGAATGGTATAATGACATTAAAGGACTTTTAGGTCATTAATTAGGAGGAAAAATATGATTAATATTTATGATTCAGCAAATCAAGTAGCAACTGATCTGCAAAAGCTTGACGAATTTAAGGCTTTAAGTGAGGCTGTTGCTGCTGTTAAAAGCAATGAGGAAAGTGCTGCTTTGTTCAAACAGATGGATGAGATGCAGGCAAAGATTATTAATTCACAGTCTGAAGGAAGAGATTTTCCTAAGGACTTAGAAGAGGATTATAAAAAATTAAATGAAAAGGTGCAAAAAGATGCCCAAATATTAAAGCTCTTGCAGGCTGAACAAAGTATGTATAAAACTATTGATGATGTTCAAAAAGCAATTGCTAAGCCAATTAATGACCTTTATGACGGTCTTAGGAATAAATAATAATGAAATTTATCCATTTTGCTGACGCACATTTAGATAGTCCATTTTTGGGGCTATCTTTTTTACCATCTGAGAGTTTTAAGCAGATTCAAAATGCTCCAATGCAATCTTTAACTAAAATTGTTGATCTGGCTCTGAAAGAAAAGGTAGATTTAGTATTAATTGCTGGGGATACTTTTGATAGTTTCAAGCCAACTCCCAGTGCACAAATTTTTTTTGCCCATGAAATTGAGCGACTAGTCAATGCGCAGATTCAGGTAATTATGATTTTTGGTAATCATGATCATATGGCAAAAGAAGACTTGCTGGTCGCTGAAAGTCCCTATTTCAAATTATTGGGTAATGGTGAAAAAGTAGAAACTGTCTCTTATAAAACAAAAAACGGTTTTGAGTATGACGTGACAGGTTTTTCATATTTAGCCAATCATATTAATGAAGACATGGCAGCGCAATTTCCTGCTAAAAGCAATCGTTATACCTTTGGCATCATGCACGCACAGGAAAGAGCTGGTACAAGTGCACAAAATGTTTATGCTCCTTTTAGTTTGAGTGAGTTACAAAATCTCAATTACAATTATTTTGCATTGGGTCATATTCATTTAAGACAAGTTTTGTCTGAAACTCCATTAATCGTCTACCCGGGAAACATTCAAGGACGTCACATTAATGAAACCGGTCCCAAAGGTTGCTATTTAGGAACTATTGACGAGCAAACAAAACAAACCAAGATTCATTTTGTGCAGACTAGTTCTATTACATGGAGTAAAAAAGAAATTGAATTAACAAAGCCAATGACAAAAACAGAACTGGAAAATATGGTTATTAATTGTTTGTCCGCAATATCAACTACTTATTTTTGTCTGCAAATTAAGGGTGCTGATTTTTTGAATGAAAAAGAAAAAGAATTGGTTCAAGACAGTGATTTTTGGCAAATGATTTCCAGAAAACTGACTCACGATTCACAATTGGTAGATGTGAGGTTTATTAATGGGGATAATTTAGAAATTGCCTTTAATGATCAAAAATACTTTAAACAGGCTGAAAAAGAAGTTTTTAGTTCTGATCAATTTGCTCAAATCAGTAAAAGTTGGGCTTTAAAATCTGATTATACTGATACTTTAGCCCAAGACCCTGAATTCGCTCAGGAAGTAAAACAACTTGCTGAAGTCAAATTGAATAGTAAATTGAAAGGAGTTAATGGTGAAATTAATTAGAATTCAAATAGTTAATTTTGGTCAATTTTCAAACTTTACTTTTGATTTATCAAATTCAAACATTGATGTTTTTTACGGGGCTAATGAAGCAGGAAAGAGTACCGTCGTTGCCTTTATTAAACAGATTTTATTTGGCTTCCACCTTGCTAACCATAGTTCAGATTTTTTTGAGGACTACAAGCCTTTAGCACAAGTTAGTCCAATGGGTGGGTCTTTATTTTTTGAAAATGAAAATGGTCAGCATTATCAATTAGAAAGACTTTACGCGCATGGTAAAGGGTCAAAAACTGGTACACTGACTGTTAAATGCGATAATCAAGTAGTACCAGAAAGCGTTTTTTTCGATCAAATAAAAAATATTGATGGTAATTTTTATACTGACAGTTTTATTTTTAATCAGGATATGCTGGCAAAAGTTGATCAAATCAAACAGAAAGATTTACTGGAACGCATCTATTATTTGGGCGCAGCTAATAGCGACAGTCTGATAACTTTACGTGATGATTTTGCTAAAAGTGCTGACGCCTTGTTCAAAAAGACTGGTAGAAAGCCGCTTATTAACCAATTACTGCTGGAAGTTAAAGCTGAAGAAAGTAAAGTTAGTAACTCTGAAAATGAATTTTCTGTTTACCAAGAACTTAATGACAATTTTAAAAAACAAAAAGGTTTGCAACATCAAGAAGAGCAAAAAGAACTTGAATTACAAAAAGAGTATGACAAGTTAGAAAAGATTCAAAAACTTGTTCCCAGCTACGAAAAATTACAAGATTTACAAAATCAAGTTAAAACAATCAACTTTGATTCAGAGCAGTTTCAATCTGCACAAACTTTAACAATGCAGGCTGAATCTTTGCATAAAAAACAACAAAAAATCATAGCAAAGTTAAATGAATATTCTGATGATCCTGAAGAAAATACAGCAGTTTCAAAGCTTATTCAAAAAAAGCCGGAAGTATTGCAATGGCAATCAGAATATAGTAACTGCTTGCAAAAAGATGAACAAATTAAAGATGAGCAAAATCAACTTATTGCACTCGATCCCAATCTGAATAAGATTGTGGGAATGGAGCAAGAAGAAATTATTAAACTGCAAGAAGACTATCAAAAACTACCTCAAAAGGAATTGAAGATTGGGCAGAGTAAGAATGGTAATTCTAAGCAGTATCTTTTATTTGGTGGCGTTATTTTTGTAGTCGGTTTAATTTTATTGTTTATTGCACGAGCTTTTGGTTTTTTAGCTGTTGGTATGGGATTGGCTCTAGTAGTATTTGGTTCTTACCAGCAAAAGCAAACGCAAAAAGCAGTAAAAATTGCCACAGAGCAAAATGAAAAAATAAGGCAACAAAGACAAACCTTTGAAAAACGCTATGGAATTAAGCCCATCAATTTAGATATAAATAATTTAATTAATGAATGGCGACAATATCAAGTATTAATTCAAAATCTGAAAAGAAATGATCAGCGAAAAACTGAATTAATAGGATTAGTCAAGCCGATAGCAGTTCAATTAGGACATGAATTAAAGCAAACTGTAAATACTTTTGCAGATATTTTGAATGGACTGGATCAACTGACCAAGAAAATAAATTTAGAACGTTTACGTCGAGAAAAGCAAACTAGCTTGGAAAACAGTTTGGCTGAAAATAAAGATGAACTAACTGAAAATGAAACTAAGCTAAAAATGGTTCTGGCAAAGGCTCAAGTTACTAGTTTAGCTGAATATGAGCAAATACAAAAACAAAAGCTAAAGCAGGATGAAATACAAAACCAGATCGATGCTCTTAAGACAAATTTGCAAAATGATTTGAGTGAATTAAAAAGTTATGCTAAAAATAAAACGGAAAATCAAACTGAACTCGCAAATTTAAGGTCAAAAATTTCTGCAGTTCATGAAAATATTAATCACTTACAAGGAAAAGCAGCAGAAATAAAAGTCAAAATGGAAAACTTGGCAAACTCAACAGCTGTTTTCGTGGAAAAGCAAAAGCTGGCTAACTTAAAGGCAAGATTGAAAAATTTGAGCGTTGAATATTTGGCTGACCTATTTACCGCCAAATGGATTAGTCGTGCTCTTGATTTAGCTTCGAATGAACGCTTTCCCAAAATGCTGGTTACTGCTAAAGAATATTTGCGACTATTAACGGATAACCGGTATAATAATATTGAAATTGATAAAAAAATAACGGTTACTCGTTTTGATGGTAAAAAAATAGAAGTGCAATACCTTTCACGAGGAACTTCTGAACAATTATACTTTGCGTTAAAACTGGCTTTTGTTCAACAAATACGAGATGAAATAAATTTACCTATATTAATAGACGACTCCTTTGTTAATTTTGATGATCACAGAGTTGATGAAATTGAAAAGCTGCTTCAAGCAATTGCTAGAAACAATCAGGTATTAATTTTTACTGCGCAAACAAGTCTTGTTGATAAATTGCGAATACAACCGCTAACTTTTAAGAGAGGAACTAAAAATGTATAAACGTTTGCTGGACTATAATGATGGCGAAGAACTAGAGTTGGTTGTGCTAATTAAGAATTCTCAATTAAGACATACAAAAAAAGGCAAACTATATTTAGCAATGTCATTTAGTGACTCATCTGGTGAGATTCGCGGCAATTTTTGGGATGCAAATGATCAAGATGCTGCAACATTTAATGCAGGGACTATTGTTGAGCTTGATGGTAAGCGCGAAGAATATCAGGGACAGCCACAAATAAAGATTTACAGCTTGCGTGTTGTTGGTCCAGAGGAAGGTTATGACCTCAGGCAATTTATTAAATCAGCTCCTGAAAAAATAGCTGATATGAAAGAAGAAATAAACCAATATGTCTTTGAGATACTGAATCCTACTTGGAACAGGATCGTACGATTCTTATTAAAAAAATGGGATAAACGTTTTTTTGAATTTCCTGCTGGTAAGAGTAACCACCATGCAGTGCGTGGTGGATTAGCCTACCATACTGTATCGATGCTGCGTGATGCAAAAGGTTTAGCTGATAATTATTCGCAAATTAACCGTTCATTGTTATATGCCGGCTGTATTCTCCATGATATGGGCAAAGTACTCGAATTAACCGGTCCGGCTGCGACTCAATATACAACTGAGGGTAACTTGATTG
The DNA here is from genome assembly GCF_000967195.1 of Lactobacillus kullabergensis. Taxonomy (GTDB): domain Bacteria; phylum Bacillota; class Bacilli; order Lactobacillales; family Lactobacillaceae; genus Lactobacillus; species Lactobacillus kullabergensis. The sequence continues at coordinate 1,277,085 of NZ_KQ033871.1, read as the reverse complement.
GACATTTGGTTTTAATTGATGAACAAATCATGCTCGCGGCTCAACAGCTTAAAATTGATTTAGAATCTGAGGACTTGTTGCTCCTACGGCATATGGTTTTATCTCATCATGGTAAATTTGAATATGGCTCACCTAAGTTACCTGCTTTACTTGAAGCCGAGTTATTGCACCGCATAGATGATTTGGACGCATCTGTTTATGCTATCACCAATGCCTTACAGCACACTCGTCCTGGTAACTTTACCGATAATATAATGAGTCAAGGCGGCCGTAAATTTTATAGACCCAAAACAGATGAATCATTAGGAAAGGCTCATAAATTAGAGTAAAAAAAGAGTTCAAGCATGCTTGAACTCTTTTAATATACTTTAATATAATTATTTTTTATCAGTAGATGTAGAAACATAAGAAGCTAAGACATCTTTTAGATCTTTATCTTTTATGTCAACTCCAGCCTTTTTAATAACTTTGGCTAGAACATCATGCATAGTTTGTTGGTCTTGTGACATCGTCTGATAGATCTGGTCATCAATCTCTTTTTTGTGTGAAGCAAAAGTTCCTTTAGCAGGGTGCTTAATCATTCTGATTACGTGATAACCTGATTGAGATTTAATTGGACTCTTTGTAGTTTCACCTGTCTTTAATTTAAAAGCGGCTTTCTTAAACGCAGGATCCAAACTTGAATCGGTAGAATCAAAAGTCGGCAGTTTTCCTTCATTATTCTTTGTTCCGGTATCTAAAGAATATTTCTTTACTAAACTCTTAAAGCTTTTACCATTCTTTAATTCATTAGTAATTTCTTCAGCTTTAGATTTTTTAGAAACTAAAATATGTTGCACTTTAACCTTAGGTTGATATGCTTTCCAAGCTTTTTCTTCTTGACTCTTTGAAATCTTCTTGATGTCTTTTAAGGCAACTTCAGTAAGCAAGTTTGTTTTCAAGTTTTGCTTGAAGCTTGAAGCAGTCATGCCATTTTGTTGCAAAACGGCATCAAATTGACTGCCGTACTGTTTTTTGTAGTTGTTATACTGTTTATCAACTTGCTTCTTTGAAACCTTGTTGCCATACTGTTGCTCTAAAACACGATTGATAATCATATTTGCCAATGCGGATTTACCTGACTGAGACTTTTTCATTTCATCATAGTATTCTTGTTGAGTAATCTTACCGCCTTTGTAAGAAGCAACGGTTTTACCACCATTGGAACAAGCTGCTGTCGATAAAGCCATACTTGCTACGGCAATGACAGCTGCTGCTTTTCTGATATATTTTTTCATAAAATAAATTCTCCACATCCTTAATAAATTAAGTCACCGACAACTAATATAACATAAACTGGCAAAACTAGTTTTTATTTTTTCGTTTTCTGCCAAAAATTGCCAGTTTCTTTACTAATTTTTAGAATTATCAGTTTCATTTTCAATATTACGATTAATCGCTGAAGCTTTGCCTTTTAGCTTGGCGATAATCCGATTAATGCTTATTTGATAATATTCCACTTCATTTTGTAATTCAGAAATTGCTCTTTTTGCTTCTGGCAAAGACCGTTTTAATTCTTGCTTGGCAGTCTTTAATTTTTTGCTAGATACAGCAAGATCATTAATGTCTTCTTTGACTGAATTAATTGGTTTTTGCACCGATGGGAATAAACGATTACCATTTTGGTCTTTAAATAGTGAAAGAACAACGCCAAAACCCGCTCCCACTGCTAAACCTAAACTAAAATGTTTCATCATGTCACCTTAGAACTCGGCTCTAATTGCAGCTGCAACTTTTTGGTAATCTTCCTCAGTATATTTTTCAGCGTTATTGCGCGTTGCAATCTTTAAACCGTCTCCTTCAAAGCGTGGTATAAAGTGAATGTGTGAATGCATTACTACTTGGCTAGCACTAGCGCCATTATTGCTACTAATGTTCATACCAGTAATTCTAGGGTCAAACTTTTTAATTGCATTGGCAATTGTTGGAATATACTGCAAATATCTTTGAGCATCTGCAGGCGTATAATCAAAAAAGTTAGTGATGTGTTTTTTAGGTACCATTAAAGTGTGACCTGGGTTGACTTGAGACAAGTCTAAAAAGGCTTTGACGTCGTCATTTTCGAAAACGGTGTAGCTGTTTGCTTCACCTGTGATAATTTTACAAAATAAGCAATCTTTATCTAATTCTTCCATTTTAAAACCTCTTCATTTCAAAATTTAGTTTTCTTTTAATATCATGCTATCATATTAAATGAGTAAATTCATTAAAAGAAAGATAGGAATTATGACTTTAAAAATTGAGAATTTGACCGGTGGCTACACAGGTGTACCGGTCATTAAAGATATAAACCTGGAGATCACTCCAGGCGAAGTTTTAGGGCTAATTGGACTAAATGGTGCAGGCAAATCGACAACAATTAAACATATCTTGGGATTGTTACGACCACAAAAAGGAAAAATTACTCTAAATGGCATTGATTTAGCGGCACAACCTACTAAATTTAAAAGACAAGTCGCATATATTCCAGAGACGCCAGTTTTATATTCAGAATTGACTTTGAAGGAACATCTGCAATTAACGATTCTCAGCTATCAGCTGAATGAAAAGCAGGCTTGGGCAAAAGCCCATGAGTTGCTGCAGATGTTTAGGCTTGATGACAAGCTCGATTGGTTGCCAATTCACTTTTCTAAGGGTATGAAGCAAAAAGTGATGATCGTGACAGCCTTTTTAGCAAATACAGAACTGCTTGTAATTGACGAGCCTTTCACCGGACTAGATCCTTTGGCAGTGGCCAATCTAGTACAATTAATCAAAAGTGCTGCTGGTCAGGGCAAAATGGTACTGATGTCAACACATATTTTAGTTAACAGTGTCCAGGCAGTTTCACGTTATGCGGTCTTAAACAACGGCAAAATTGCAGTTGCTGGTACTTTGGCTGAAATTCGAACGCACTATGACTTAAAGGAAACAGATTCATTTGACCAAATCTATCAAATTTTAAGTCAGGAGCAACAAAATGCGTGACTTGGCTAAAAAAAGGCTGCAGGAAAATATACGCCAGTCTTTAAAATATCTAGTATTGGTTTTTAATGATTTCTTTATCTTAGCTCTGATTTTCCTTTTTGGAGCGCTTATGTTCTGGTACGCACAGGCAATGAAGACCCTGCCTGAAAGTCTGTGGTATTATCGTCCGCTAGTTGGTATTTTGTTGTGGCTGCCACTTTTAGTAGGAAAACTGGTAACATTGCTAAAACCAGCTGATTTACAATTTTTACTGCCTGAAGATGAAAATTTAGCATCATATTTGAAACCAATGTTAAATTACAGCTTAATTGTACCGACAATTTGCTTGGCTTTAATGGCAGGAATTATATTTCCTTTTGCAACGATTAAGGCAAAGATTGAACCTTTAAATTATATTTTTGCTGTTTTTGCTGTTTTTTTGACCAAAATATTGCAGCTTAAAGTTATGGAATGTAATTTATATTTTAACCGTAAATTTTCCATCTTAATTTTAAATATCATTTTCCTGCTTTTGTTTGGTTTGGGAATGTTTAAACCGCAAAGCATGATCTTAATCGCAATCTTGCTAGCGGCTGCTGTCTTTATTTTTGTTGTGAAGCCGCAACATGCTGCTCTTTTTGACTGGCAATATGCTGTGGAGCAAGAAGAAAAGCGCAAAAATGTTGTTTATAGCGCTTTTAGCATGTTCACAGACGTTAAAGAAAGACAGACTAATATTAAAAGACGAAAATATTTGGACTCTTTATTGCCTAAAAATTTATCGTCAGAAAATCCGCATAAATTTTTGTATAGTCGTTCAGTGCTTAGAAACCCAGAAAATATTAATTTAGTTTTCCGAATGACTGCTTTTGCAGTTTTAATCTCATGGTTAGTACAAAATTGGATTTGGGCATTATGTTTATCATGTTTAGTAGTCTTTTTGACTATTTACCAGTTGGTACCGATGGTTGACGAATTTGATAATAATATCATGTATCGTGTTTATCCAATTGAGCGTTCCAATCGCGGCCTTGATTTAGTATCTGCATTAGCAGGAGTATTATTTGCCCAATGGGTTGTAATTAGTGTTTCATGGCTGATCACTTTACCAATTAATCTACACTTGTTTGCAGCAATGGGATGCTTAGTTGTTTTCAGTTGGGGCATGTTAAGGTTATACTTACCTGCAAAAGTAAAGAAAAGGAAGTAGCAGAAAAGATGAGATTACGTAACAAGCCGTGGGCTGTAAAGCTGGTTCAAGAGCATCCAGAAAGTGTGATTGATCGACCAGATCCAAGTCAAAAAATTGATTGGACAAAGCGGTTTGCTGATATTTCAAAACCATTAGAGATAGAAGTAGGGCCCGGCAAAGGAAAGTTTATTACTACGATGGCAGAAGAGCACCCCGAAAAGAATTTTGTTGCTTTGGAATTGCAAATGACAGCAGCTGGCATGATTTTGCGAACCAAACTTGCTAAAAAATTGTCTAACATCCAAATTCTTTGCGCAGATGCTGCTAATATTGACACTTTTTTTGATGCTCACAGAGCAAGTAAAATATATTTGAATTTTAGTGATCCCTGGCCAAAAACTAGGCATGAGAAAAGGCGGTTAACTTATAAGTCTTTTTTACAAAAATATCAAACCGTCTTGCAGGAAAATGGTCAAATAGAGTTTAAAACTGATAATGCAGGTCTTTTTGCCTATTCTGTGCAGAGCATGAATAATTTTGGGATGCATTTTGATTTTGTGTCAGTTGATCTTCATAATGAAAAAGATGAAATTGTAGCTGCCAATATTGAAACTGAATATGAACACAAATTTGCAGCTCAGGGCAATCCAATTTATGCTTTGCATGCTGATTTTGGGGTAAAATAATAAAATAAGAGTAAGGATTGAGAGGTTTTTTCAAAATGGAACAAATAAAAGAATTGAATAAAGATAAATTAGACTCGATTACCAAAAATGGACGAGTAGTTTTAGAATTTTCAGCAGGCTGGTGCCCAGACTGTCGCTTTTTAGACCCCTTCATGCCAGAAATCGAAAAAGATTTTTCCGATAGCAAGTTTTATCAGATTGACCGTGATGGTTCTATTGACTTAGCTAAGGAAATGAATATTATGGGTATTCCTTCCTTTGTGGTCTACCAAGATGGCAAAGAAATTGGTAGACTAGTTAATAAGGATCGTAAAACTAAAGATGAGGTTGAAAGCTTTTTACGGTCACTTGACTAAGTGAAAGAGGATTATTGATTCATGATTACTAGTATTAATAAAAGAAGTTATCCCAATACCTTGATTGTAATTTTAGGTCAGGATAAGGGCAATAGTGAATACGATGAAAAAGCTGATATCACACGCATTACTGATGAAGAGGGTAATGTTACCGGTTATAACTTTTTTAACGTTGATCAGCTAATTGACTACGATAAATTACCAGATGGACAAGTTAAGCTGTCAAAAGATGATTTAACTGCTTTAAATGAAAAATTAGAAGAAGTTGGTTTTACAGATAAGCTTGCATATAGCAAACCAACGCTTGTTTATGGCTATGTCAAAAGCTGTGAAAAACATCCTGATTCTGATCATTTGCATGTTACACAAGTTGATGTGGGCAATGGAGAAGAACATCAAATTGTCTGTGGTGCACCTAACATTGCACAGGGACAAAAAGTGGTTGTTGCTTTACCAGGTACTTTGATGCCTAATGGTCAAGTAATTTGGCCAGGTCAACTGCGTCACGTGGATTCCTATGGCATGATTTGTTCTGCTCGTGAATTGGGGCTTGAGCACGCTCCTCAAAAGCGCGGAATTATGGTGGTTCCTAATGAATTTACTGTTGGAGAAGTCTTTGACCCCGAAAAGTGTGACGAACTATTAGCAAACGGTCAGATTACTTTATAACACTGAGGACTTTATCAGGTTTTGGTAAGGTCTTTTTTGTTGCAAAAAGAATGTCAATTGCATTTGTTGTTTTATCGTCATATTGCTAAAATTTGATTGCAATTTTTTGATGATCCTGCTTTTTGGACTCAGTAATGGTAAAATAAACTGCAATGATAAAATTTTGGAGTTCAGTAAATGTTAGATAAAAATAAGCAAATTTGGTTTATCGGAATTAAAGGAACTGGAATGGCTTCTTTAGCTTTAGTGTTAAATGATTTAGGTTTTAACGTAGCTGGCAGCGATATTAAAAAGTATACTTTTACCCAAGAACCGCTAAAAAAAGCTGGTATTGAAGTTAAAGAATTTAGTGCGAATAATATTAAAAATTCAGGACAAGTCATCGTTAAAGGAAATGCGTTTAAAGTTGACAACGTAGAAGTAAAAACTTGTGAAAATAAGAACATTACCTGGCAAAGTTATCCTGATACAGTCGAAGAAATTATCAAAATGCATACCAGCATTGGTGTTTCGGGAACTCATGGTAAAACTTCTACTACAGGCCTTTTAGCTCATGTATTGGGTGAAGCTGCACCCACTTCCTATTTAATAGGTGACGGTGAGGGCAAGGGTGTTAAGGATTCTCGTTTCTTCGTCTATGAAGCAGATGAATATCGACGTCATTTCTTAGCCTATCATCCAGATTATCAAATTATGACCAACATTGATTTTGATCATCCGGATTATTTCAACGATCAGGCTGATTATACTTCAGCTTTTCAAACTGCAGCAGATCAGACTCGAAAAGGACTATTTGTCTGGGGTGGTAATGAAAGATTGAGAGACTTGCATTCTGATGTTCCCAAATATACTTATGGTTTTTATGATAATGACGATTTTCAAGCTGTCAATATTAGAAGAACAACTGAAGGATCGACCTTTACGGTTATGACTCATGGCAAAAAAGTTGGTGAGTTTGAAATACATCTTTTTGGTGATCACAATATTTTAAATACCACAGCTGTGATTGCTATTGCCTACACCGAAAAGATTCCTGTAGCTGATATTCAAAAAGGTCTACTTACTTATCAAGGTGCAAAACGTCGTTTTTCTGAAAAAGATTTCGGTGATATCAATATTATTGATGATTATGCTCACCATCCAACTGAAATGAGAGCAACAATTCAGGCTGCACGACAAAAGTTCCCACAAAAGAAATTAGTTGTCGTATTCCAACCACATACTTTTTCCAGAACGAAGAAATATGCGCAAGATTTTGCAGAAATATTGCGTGATGTAGACAAGGCTTATGTGACTCCGATTTATGCTTCAGCAAGAGAGGCCAATGGAGATATTTCAAGTAGTGATTTAGTTGCTAAAATCCCTGGTTCTGAAGTGATAGATCTTGATAACATTGCAGATCTTGCTCAAAACAGAAATAGTGTGATCGTCTTTATGGGAGCTGGCGACATTCAGAAATATGAAGATGCTTTAGAAAAGTTACTGTAATTTAACTTTATAGCTTTACTAGAACCCTAGTAAGGCTATTTTTGTGCGCAAAATTTATGATATTTTGTGAAAAATAATGAAATATAATTAAATAAAATGAAAAATAATGATTGATAAATGAAATTAAATGAAATATAATAAAAATGTAAACGATAACAAATGAAAAGAGGACGAATTGATGAAAGAAATAAAGACTGCAACAAGGTTAAATGCTTACTTGCCACATTATGACAATAAGATTGATAAGGTTTTTGGTGAACTGAAAAAAGTTGGAATTAATTATGTAGATATTAATTTCCCTCAACAGACTATTGGGATTCCGGCACGAGACATGAAGAAAATGTTAGACGAAAACGGTTTGCGTCCTAACGGAATGGAAATGAGATTTGAAGGTCATTACCTTAACGGTGATCTCGGGAATTTAAACGATAAGATCTATCAGGATGCTATTGAAATGTGTAAGCAGGCAGTGGATTATTGCCGAGAGATTGGCGGTTCAATGATTAATATCTGGAGTGCTCATGATGGTTTTGACTACAGCTTTCAAATTGATTATTTAAAAGTTTGGCATAGAATTGTCCAAGCTTGTCAAGAAATCGCAGATTATGCGCCTGATATTAAATTTAGTATTGAATATAAACCTTATGAGCCCCGTGCCTATGCTTTTGTGGACAGCATGGGAACTTTGGGAATGATTCTAAAAGATATCAACCGTAAAAACTTTGGCGTTCTTTTAGATTATTGTCACATGCTAATGAAACATGAAAACCCGGCTATGGGATCTGAAATTTTTGCCAGTCGTGGTGAATTATTTGGGGTTCATATTAATGACGGCTATGGCGTCCATGATGACGGTTTAATGGTCGGTACCGTTACTCCATTTAAAACCTTAGAATTTCTCTATTATATGAAAAAATATCACTTCGATGGCATGTACTATTTTGACACAGCTCCAGTAATCGAAGACCCTAGTCAAGAAACTAGTAAAAATATCGAAATGTTGAAATACTTTTTAAATCTGCTTGACCGAGTGGGCATGGAAAAAATAGACAAAGTGATTAATGAAAATGATGCAATTAAAGCAAGAGATCTATTGTTAGATTTTATAAAAAAATAACTATTTTAATTTAAAAATTGTATTTTTGGAGGCAAAAAATGGATTACAGAGAAACTGCACGAGGTATTTTGGATGCCGTTGGCGGACCAAGTAATATTTCTAATATGACACATTGTGCAACCAGGTTACGATTGAATTTAAAAAATGAAAATATTGATGATGCCAAAGTGAAGGCAGTAGATGGTGTAATTAATGTTTCAAAGGGTGGTGGACAATATCAGGTATTAATTGGTCTTGAAGTACCGAAAGTTTTTGATGAATTTGAAAAGCTTGTCAATGGAAGTACTGATAATGAAGTTAGTACGCAAATCAAACCTCATGGGTTTAAAGGATATGTCAATGCCTTATTTGCGGCAATTGCTGGTATTTTTTCACCACTGCTTCCAGCCCTTGCAGGATCGGGAATTTTATATGGCTTACTTTTGTTTTGCAGTCAAATAGGATGGATCAGTCAGAAAAGTGGTACTTTTGTCATTTTAACTGCAGCTTCAAAAGCCGTATTTTATTTTTTGCCCATTCTGTTAGCTTTTTCGGCTGCGCGAAGATTTAAAGTCAGCCCTTACATTGCTGCACTAATCGCTGGCGCACTTTTATATCCAGATTTCATTCAATTAATGGGTACCCATGGAAATGGTGCAATGACTTCATTCTTGGGTATTCCAGTTGTTTTAATGAATTACAATTCAACAGTAGTTCCAATTTTAATTTCTATCTGGGCTTATTCATATTTGTATAAGTGGTTAGATAAACACGTCAGCAAAGATTTGGAGCTTGTGGTTGTGCCACTTGTTTGTCTTTTAGTTATGGTGCCTTTGACTGTAATTGTTATTGGTCCACTCGGTGTATATGGTGGTCAATTTGTTGCAGATGTAGTTAATTGGTTAATTAAAAATGTACCACTGCTTGCTGGAGTAGTCGTTGGTGGTGGATGGAGTTTCCTGGTATCTTTTGGAATTCACTGGGCTGTAAATCCAATAATGATTAATAATATTGCTACACAAGGCTTTGATTTTATTTGTCCATTAACCTTTGCCTGCAATTTTGGTGTTATCGGAGCTGCTATAGGAGTTTGGCTTAAAACGCGAAATAAAGAGCTAAAGAGCTTTTCTTTAACCGGAGTAATAACGATTTGCCTTTCCGCAATAATAGAACCAACATTATTTGGTTTACTGGTAAAGAACAGAAAAATATGGGCAGCACAAATGATTGCTGGTGCAGTTGGCGGAGCTTATCTAGGACTAACAAAGGTATTTACAAATGCATTCGTTTTTGGTTCAGTAACAACTTTTCCAGCTTTTGTAGCTAAAAATAGCAATAACTTCTTAAATGCGATGATAGGATTGGGGATTTCTGTAATTGTCGGAATCATTCTTGGTTTTATTGTCACCAAAAAAGATGAGCGTCTTGCTTAAAATAAAGTTAGATGGGGTATAATTAAGGAAGCAAAACACTTATGTATATAAGGAGAAGAGAATAAATTGCTTCCGATCGAAAGACAAAATCAAATCTTAAAAATTTTAGAAAACAAAAATTTGAGCAAACTGGATGAACTTCATAACCAAATACCCAATGTATCTATTTCAACTTTGAGAAGAGATATCAAAACGTTAGAAGATGAAGGAAAAATTGAGTATTTATTCGGCGGGGCTGTTAGGCTAAGTGACGGTTCTGGAGAAGTCGAATTCACAAAAAAGGAACATAAATACCAAAAAGAGAAAAAGCAAATTGCTGCTTTAGCTGCCCAAGAGATTCACGATAGCAATGCAATATATGTGGATTCAGGTACAACATGTACTCTGCTTCTTGATAAAATAAAAAATAAACGGATCACAATTTATACTACGAATACACAAGTATGCCATATTGTTGGTAATTTTAAAGCTGAAATAGTTTTAATAGGTGGCAATTATAACGGTGTCACTTCTTCACTTACAGGCGCATTAACTAATGATTTACTATCTAGGCTCCGTTTTGATAAAGCTTTTTTTGGCATGAATGGTGTTGATATTAATAATGGATATACAACACCACAATTTGATGAAGCAATAAAGAAGCAGCTGATCGCAAAAAGAACATCACAATCTTTTATATTAGCTGATTCAAGCAAGTTTGGCGTATCTTCAAATGTTCAGGCTTTAGAATTAAAAGACGCAATCCTAATTTCTAATGATAATGACTCTCAAATTGCTAAAGAAACAAAGATTATTTGTCCGTAACTAAAACATAAAAGTTAATTAAGATTATATTTAGTAGAAACATCAAACCCAATAGGAGTTTGATGTTTTTGTTTAAAGAAAGTTCTAAAAATCCTATACAAAAAGAGTAATAAGCAAAAACTAAATTATTAATCTAAAGTAGATAAATGATGTTTAACCTGTTTGTTATAAAAACAGTATTATGCAAGATCCGTGCAAAAACTGTTAAAATGGTAGGTAAATAAAGAAACTTGGTTTAATTGTAAGGAGATCTAATGGCTGATAAAAAATTACTTTTAATTGATGGTAATTCAGTTGCTTTTCGTGCTTTTTATGCACTATATCGCCAACTTGAAAATTTCAGAAATCCTGAAGGATTGCATACTAATGCCATTTACACATTTAAAAATATGCTTGATGTCGTGCTAAATGATGTCGAACCCGATCATGTTTTGGTTGCTTTTGATGCAGGTAAAACTACCTTTAGAAATAAGATGTACGCAGACTACAAAGGTGGCAGACAAAAGACTCCCTCAGAATTATCTGAACAACTGCCATACATTCAGGAGCTCTTGCATGACTTGGGTTTGTCTACATATGAGCTCGATAACTATGAAGCCGATGACATCATAGGAACTTTCGTAACTATTGGTGAAAAAGAAGGCTTTAAAGTTACGGTAGTTACAGGTGATAAAGATTTGACTCAGCTGGCATCGCCGCAAACAACAGTTATGGTCACTAAATCAGGGGTACTAAACTTAGAAGCTTATACACCTGAACATATGAAAAAAGTTAATGGTGTTACTCCAACTGAATTTATTGATATGAAAGCCCTTATGGGAGATAATTCTGATAATTATCCTGGAGTAACTAAAATTGGGCCAAAAAAAGCTTCACAACTTATTCAGGAATATGGTACGGTTGAAAATCTTTATGATCATGTAGATGATATGAAGCCATCTAAAATGAAAGAAAACCTTATCAATGATAAGGATAAGGCTCTTTTAGGCAAAAAATTAGCTACTATTGATCGTCATGCTCCTTTAACCATTGGGATCGATGATGTTAAAAGGCGTCCTATTGACTATCAGAAATTGCGCAGATTCTATGAAAAGATGAACTTTCGTAAATTCTTGAGTGAATTAAATCCCGACGGAGAAAATCAACCACAAGATCAATCTGAAAAAACAAATGATAATGATAAAGTAGTTGATTTTACTGAACTTAAAGAAAATGACATCAATAATTTTGCTGTTACTGATGGACAAACTATTACTTTTTATCTGGGAATGCTTGGTGCTAATTATCATTTAGCTGATTTTGTCGGTTTTGCCATTAAGGTAGATAATCAAATATATATTAGCCGCAATGTCGATCTGTTAAAAGAAGCTAAACTTAAAAGTATGCTTGAAGATAAGCAAATTACTAAAAATGTGTTTGATCTAAAGCGAACAACAGTTGGGTTAAATCGTTTGGGTATTCACGCCCGTGGCATTGACTATGACATGCTTCTTGCTTCATATTTGATTAATAATGAAAATAATTCAGACGATATGGGTGAAATATGCCGGATGTATGGTGATAATTCTGTTAAAAGCGATTATGAGGTATACGGCAAAGGCAAAAGCGTTCATATCCCAAAAGATGATCAAGTTTTATTTAGCCATCTAGCTGGTAAAATTGAGGCAATAGAAAATCTAAAAGATACATTACTGGCAAAACTAAAAGAGCACGAGCAGGATGATCTTTATGCCAACATTGAAATACCAGTTGCAAGAGTTTTATCTGTCATGGAAATAAATGGTATTAAGGTACAAGCTAGTACCTTAACTGAGCTGCAAGATGAGTTTGCTGTTGACCTTAAGAAAATGGAACAACAAATCTATGATGAAGCTGGCGAAGAATTTAATATTAATTCTCCAAAACAATTGGGTCATATTTTGTTTGAAAAGATGGGCTTGAAGCCAATTAAAAAGACCAAAACTGGCTATTCAACTTCTGTTGATGTTTTAAACCAGTTAAAGGATGAGAATCCTATCATTGAACAAATTTTGACTTACAGACAAATAGCTAAAATTCAATCTACCTATGTTAATGGCTTGCTAGATGTTATCCAAAAAGACGGTCGGGTTCACACCAGATATTTACAAACCTTGACCGCTACTGGTCGCTTGTCCTCAGTTGACCCTAATTTACAAAATATTCCTACCAGAACGGAAGAAGGAAAGCAAATTAGAAAAGCTTTTGTGCCTAGTGAACCAGACGGTTATATTTTCTCATGTGATTATTCTCAAATTGAATTGCGAGTCTTGGCACAAGTTTCCGGTGATGAACAGATGCAGGAAGCTTTTAGAACGGGTTATGATATCCACGCTCATACGGCCATGCGCATTTTTCATCTTAAGTCAACCGATGACGTGACTCCGCTAATGCGTCGCAGAGCTAAGGCAGTTAATTTCGGTATAGTTTATGGTATCTCTGATTATGGCTTGTCTAAGAATCTTAATATTAGCCGTAAAAAGGCTAAGGAGTTTATTGACAATTACTTTGAACAATATCCGCAAGTTAAAGAATATATGAATAAAGCTGTGCAAGTGGCACGTGAAAAAGGCTATGCGGAAACAATTATGCATAGAAGACGTTATTTACCAGATATTCATGCCAAAAATTACAATGTTCGTTCTTTTGCAGAAAGAACAGCCATCAATTCTCCTATTCAAGGTTCAGCTGCAGATATAATCAAAATTGCGATGATTAACATGCAGAAAAAGTTGGATGAATTGCATTTAAAGACTAAAATGGTGGTTCAGGTGCATGATGAATTAATTTTTGATGTACCAAAGGATGAATTAGAAACAATTAAAAAAATTGTGCCGGAAGTTATGCAATCCGCTGTAAGACTTGATATACCTCTTGTAGCTGACTCTGGATATGGCCACAACTGGTTTGATGCGAAGTAAGGAGTAATTTTAATGCCTGAAATGCCGGAAGTTGAAACTGTTAGGCGAACACTTCTTCCTCTTATCAAAGGAAAAACAATAAAAGAAGTAACTGTATGGTACCCCAAGATTATCACCGGAGATGCTAAAGAATTTGCAAAACAGCTAACTGGAAAAAAGATAGAAAATATAGATCGTTACGCTAAATATTTGCTTATTCGTCTCAGTGACAATTTAACAATAGTGTCTCATTTACGCATGGAAGGTAAATATCGTTTAGTCAAAATAAATACTAAAAAGGACAAACACGACCACGTGCAAATTGTTTTTAAAGATAATTCAGCATTGCGCTATAATGATGTGCGTAAGTTTGGCCGAATGCAGCTGATTAAGACGGGGACTGAAAGGGAAAAAACTGGTATTGGCAAATTAGGTGTTGAACCTAATTCAGCAGCTTTTACCGTTTCGTATCTACAAAATGGTTTAGCGCGTAAAAAGAAAAATATTAAAAACACACTCCTTGACCAATCTATTGTTGCAGGTTTGGGCAATATCTACGTTGACGAGGTTTTGTGGGAAACAAAAATTCACCCGTTAAGTCAAGCCAATACCATTCCAGCAGAAAAGATAGCGCAATTGCACGACAATATTAATTCGTTAATAGAATTGGCAATTGCTGAAAGAGGTACTACAGTTCATACCTATCTGGATGCGAACGGGAAGACAGGAGGTTTTCAAAAAATGTTGCAAGTATATGGACATAAAGGCGAGCCTTGTGTGCGTTGTGGCACACCTCTTGAGAAAATTAAGGTAAATGGACGAGGAACTACTTTTTGCCCTAAGTGTCAGGTGATTTATAAATGACAAAGATTTTAGGCTTAACCGGTGGGATAGCAAGTGGTAAAAGTACTGCAGATGTTTTTTTTAGAGATAAACAAATACCGGTTATAGACTGCGATCAAATTGCTCACGATATTTTAAATAGGGACGAAAAGGGCTATGAACTGGTTTTAAAACATTTTGGTACAAGCATTCTTAAGTCAGATAGATCAATTAATCGTTCAGAGTTAGGACAGATTGTTTTTAACGATAAAAAACAACTTGAAGCTTTAAATGGAATTACCCATCCATTGATTTTTCAAGAAATACAAGCTAAAATTGCGCTAAACAACATGAACAAAAATTCTTTGGTTGTTGTGGATGCACCAGTTTTGTTTGAATCAAATGGTCAAAAATATTGCGATTTTACCTTATTAATTGCAATACCGGAATCACTGCAAATGAAAAGGCTAATGTTAAGGGATCATTTGAGTGAGCGTGCTGCCTTGAAGCGTATTCGCAGTCAAATGCCTTTGTCCCAGAAAGAAAAATTGGCTGATTTTGTAATTAATAATACTGGTACAAAACAAGATTTGAAATCGAAATTAGAAAAATTGCTTCTTAACATAAAAGGGGAGGACTTATATGGAATGTCCTAATTGTCATAAAAATGCCTCAAAAGTCATTGATTCACGACCCAGTGATGAAAATCGCGCAATCAGACGTCGGCGTGAATGCGAAAACTGCGGCTTTCGTTTTACCACATTTGAACGAGTTGAAACTACTCCTTTACTAGTGATTAAGAATGATGGTACTCGCGAACCTTTTAATCGTAAAAAAATTTTACATGGTGTGATGGCGGCTGGTCAAAAACGGCCGATATCAAGTACACAATTTGAAGAACTAGTCGATCATGTAGAAAACAAGGTCAGACAACAGGGGGTTAGCGAGATTTCTTCGAAAAAAATTGGTCAACTGGTAATGGATGAGCTGGCAACAATTGATGATGTTGCTTATATTCGTTTTGCTTCTATTTATCGTGAATTTAAAGATATGTCTAGCTTCATGAAAACAATGGAAGATATGATTGCAAAAAGGGAAAAGGGTAATTAATTATGTTTGAGACAAATAATCCCAAACAGCCTTTTTTCATTACCAACAGGGTGGATATTTTTCCAAAAGATTTGCGCATATTAATTAAACTATATCAACCTCTTATTGGCTCTCTTCCTTTAGCACTCTATTTAAGTTTGAATGAAGATTATAATGCACAGGCAATGCTTTCTGATGCTAAGGGAATTTATACTCTTCAAGAACAGACAGATTGTGATATAAAAAAATTATTTGGTGCGTTGCATAAGCTTGAAGCTGTTGGTCTGATTCAAACGAGATTGCTTGACAACCAGATCATGGGTCATGTTTTGTGTTTCGAAATTAAAAATGTTCCAGCAAGCAGTGAATTTTTTTCAACTGCTCTTTTAGCTAGTTTATTAAAAGAAAAAGTTGGTATAACTGCTTTTAATAAATTAAGTCACGAGTTTGCAAGAGAGGCTAAACAAAACCGGAGCGAATTAAGTGGCATCAAGGGAGCACCCAATATTTCTGCTTCCTTTATGGATGTTTTCCATTTATCCGATCAAGAAGCAATAGATCCTTCAATTGAGGTCAAAGAAGCTGCTCGAGAGAATAATTATTCTGCGAGCGATTATGCTACTGTCAATGATCAAGATAATATTGACTGGGATTTTATGAAACAGCAATTTGAAATTTATCAAATTGCTGGCAGCGAAATTGATCAGAATAGAGAAGCTATTCGAGCTGTCATGCGTATATATGGGCTTTCAGAACAGGAATTTGTCGATGAGGCAATACCATGCTTGCATGGTGACTATCATTTAAATATGCGAGAAATAAAGCAAACTATTGCTAACAGCATTCATGGAAGCGATACTCGCAGGCATTTGCAAGACAAGGCAAAAATACCTGAAAAATTTAATAAAAGTGATAGCCAATTAAATCAAAAAGAACAAAAATTATTGCAAAAAGCTCAGACTGATACTCCAGCGCAGTTTTTATATCATTTAAAAACTGAAAAAAATGATTTTGTTGACGCTAGTGAATATCAAGTGTTAGACAGTCTATATAATGACAAGGGAATATCAGCGGAATTACTTAATATTCTGACATATGCTTGTTTAAAAAGCGGTCCCAACATTTCTTTTCGATTAGCAAACAAAATTTTGCATGATTGGCTGCAACATGGAATTAAAACTGGTGCTCAGGCCTTAGATTACATGGAAAAGAGAAAAAAGACCCAAGAACAAAGGCAGAGCAAGCGCTATAACAGATTTGTTCCCAGAAAAACGGTTGAAAAGGGCACTGATTGGAACAAGCAAAAGCCAAAAGTAAAATCTGATGTCTCAAGTGCGGAGCTAAAAGAATTTTTCAAGAATTTTGAAGATAAAAACGGCATGAAGTAGGTGAAGTAAAATGCAACCCATTAAAAAATTTATGGTTAAAGGACAAACAGCTAAAGTAGAAGACGAGAGTACCGCTAAAATTAAGCAAAAAGTTTTGGCTGAGCCCAAAGTGCAACAATTTATCAATCAGCACCGAGCACAACTTAATGACAGTATAATTGATAAAAGCCTTCCCAGTCTTTTTGAATTTTATCTCAGCCAACATAAAAAAGATCCTGTGACCAAAGGATATTATCCAGATTTGATAATGAATAAAAATGCCATTAGTCTTAAATTTGTTCCTGAAGACAGTAAACTGATTCATGATCAGGAAATTAATATCAAAAAGCACTTGCGTTTAATTAATTTACCAGAGGGATTACATGATGTACGTTTAAGTAAAATTGAAATGACACCAGAAAGAGCAGAAGTAATGACTGCTATTCAGCGCTTTTTATATCGGTATTCACAAGATATTCACCAAAAGGGTCTTTATTTATCCGGTAATTTTGGTATTGGTAAAACGCATATTTTAGCAGGATTGGCAAATCAGGTAGCTGCAATGGAAAAATATGTTGTTTTTCTGCACGTTCCAACATTCATTGCCAGTTTGTCCAGTCATTTTAATGACAATAGTTTACAAAGTGAAGTACAAAAAATTGCTAATTCTGACTTGTTAATATTGGATGATATCGGTGCGGAAAATTTAAGTCAATGGTCGCGAGACGAGGTCTTGGCAGTAATTTTACAGGCTCGAATGGACAATATTTTGCCAACCTTTTTCTCGTCCAATTTTGCCATGGATGATTTGGAGGATCATTTTAAGGAAACTAAAAATGCAATTGAACCAGTAAAGGCTGCTAGAATAATGGAAAGAATACATTCTTTAGCAGCGGAAATAGTAATATCTGGACCTAATCGGCGTCACTAAGTTATAAAAGATGCAGAATAATTTTATTTTTTAATGAAAATATACTTGCATTAAAAAATTATTGGGTTATAATTAACACCAATGAATGAACATGTTGCAATGCAACTCAGAGAGAAAAGCGGTATTCTGGAAGCTTTCATCAGCGTTTGCAATCCAATCATTCATACCTAAATTTTGATAATGGGTTAGATTCCGTTAACAATCTATAACGAGATAGTTCATTTTCTTGAACTAAATTTTGGGTGGAACCACGTTAATTAACGTCCCAGTGCTTAATTGCACTGGGATTTTTTATTATAAAAATTTTGGAGGAAATAATGAGTTTTTCGATTACTTTGCCTGACGGCTCAAAAAAAGATTTTACTGAAGCTGTTTCAATTTCTGATTTAGCACATGGCATTGGTACATCTTTAGGTAAAGCTGCTCTTGGTGCAAAAGTAGATGGTCAAATTGTTGCTTTAGACTATAAGTTGAACAAAAATGCGGAAGTTGCAATTATAACCGACAGAGATAAAGAGGGTCTAACAATTTTGCGTGATACCGTTGTATTTGTTCTTGAAGCCGTGGCCAAGAAAGCTTATCCTGAAATTCATTTTGGTGAACATGGATCTGACGATGAGGGCTTTTACGTTGATACTGATAAAGAAAATCAAATAAAAGTCAATGAATTACCAGACTTGGAAAAAGCAATCAAAAAAGCAATTAAAGCAGGAGAAAAGATTGAATCCAACTTAATGTCTAAAGACGAGCTTTCTGATCTTTTTAAGGATGATCCTTATAAGAGTGAAATGCTTAAAGCTGAAAAAAATGACCAAGTACAAGTTCATAAGTTAGGCAATTTTGTCGATTTTGGTTTTAGCGCATTGTTACCAAACACCGGTAAAATTAAGCAATTTAAATTGTTATCTGTTGCCGGTGCCTACTGGAAAGGGCAATCCTCTAATCCTATGCTTCAAAGAATTTCTGGTACAGCATTCTTTAAAAAGGCAGATTTGGATGCGGACATTAAACGGCGTGAAGAAATTAAGGAACGTGATCATAGAACAATTGGCCGTGATCTTGATTTATTCTTTGTTGATCCAAAAGTTGGTGCTGGATTGCCCTACTGGATGCCAAAAGGTGCCACAATTCGCCGTGTAGTTGAACGCTATATCATTGATAAAGAAGTCGCTGACGGATACCAACACGTTTATACTCCAGTTTTAATGAACGTTGATGCTTATAAGACTTCTGGGCATTGGGCACACTATCGTGACGACATGTTCCCACCAATGGATATGGGTGACGGTGAAATGCTTGAACTGCGACCAATGAATTGTCCTTCACATATTCAAATTTACAAGCATCACATTCGTTCATACCGTGAATTGCCAATTCGAATTGCCGAATTGGGCATGATGCACAGATATGAAAAATCTGGTGCTCTGTCAGGACTGCAACGTGTACGAGAAATGACTTTAAATGACGGTCATACATTTGTGACTTTAGATCAAGTTCAAAGTGAGTTCTCAAAAATCTTGACTCTAATTTTAGATGTTTACAAAGACTTTGACATCACTGATTACTACTTCAGACTTTCCTATCGTGATCCAAAGAATACTAAAAAGTATTTTGCAAATGATGAAATGTGGGAAAGAAGTCAGTCAATGCTGAAAAAGGCTATGGACGATATGGGACTTGACTATGTTGAAGCTGAAGGTGAAGCTGCCTTTTACGGTCCTAAACTTGATATTCAAACTAAGACTGCTTTAGGTGCAGATGAAACAATGTCCACAATTCAACTAGACTTCATGCTGCCTGAAAGATTTAATTTAACCTACGTTGGTCAAGATGGCGAAGAGCATCGTCCAGTTATGATTCACCGCGGAATTGTAGGTACTATGGAGCGTTTCATTGCTTACCTGATTGAGATATACAAGGGCGCCTTTCCAACATGGCTAGCTCCAGTTCAAGTAGAAGTGATCCCGGTTAATCTTGATGCTCATTCTGATTATGCTAAGAAAGTTCGCGACGAACTTAATAAACGTGGCTTTAGAGCAGAAGCAGATTTACGTAATGAAAAATTAGGTTACAAGATTCGTGAGTCACAAACTCAAAAAGTACCATATACTCTTGTTTTAGGTGACAAGGAATTAAAGGACAAGGGAGTTAATGTTCGTCGCTACGGCACTGAAGAAGAAGTAGCCATGAGCTTTGATGAATTTATTCGTGAAATTGAACAGGATGTTAAATCATATTCACGTGAAGAATAATAGAGTAAATGATAGTAAAGATAAGTTTAATTTAATAGATTGCAGGAATAATTTGACAACTTAGACCTTATAAATATAAAAAACCGCTAAAATTTGCACGTCGAGTAACAAAATGTAGTGTTGACGGGATGCACTTTTGATTAATTAATCAATTGCTAAAAAAGCTTGGTTTAGATAGTTAAATTAAGACTGCTAAAAAGGAGCAATAATTATGTCAATGGTAGAATTTCATGACGTGCAGAAATTTTATGGCAAATTTCACGCGTTGCATAGTATTAATTTACAAATCGATAAAGGCGAAACTGTTGTTTTAATCGGACCTTCCGGTTCCGGTAAAAGTACGCTTATTAGAACAATAAACCGCTTAGAGTCAATCCAGGGTGGAAAGCTGATAGTTAATAATCAGGATTTGTCCAATCCTAAGACTGATTCAAATAGGTTGCGTCAGGATGTCGGTATGGTTTTCCAACACTTTAATCTTTATAAGAACAAAAATGTTTTGGAAAATGTGATGCTGGCACCACGAATTGTCAGTCATATGCCTGAAGCTGAAAATAAAAAGCAGGCAATGCATTTACTTGATATGGTTGGAGTGGCTGATAAAGCCCAAAATATGCCAGCCCAAATATCTGGTGGTCAAAAACAGCGCGTGGCGATTGCTCGATCTTTAGCGATGCATCCCAAATTACTGCTTTTTGATGAACCAACTTCAGCGCTTGATCCGGAGATGATTGATGAAGTTTTACAAGTAATTAAAAAGATTACTTCGTCTAGCGATATGACCTCTTTGATCGTGACCCACGAAATGGGCTTTGCTAAGGAAGTAGCTAACCGTGTTATCTTTATGGATCAGGGTCAAATTGTTGAAGATGATGACAGTTCTTCCTTCTTTAAACAGCCGAAAACAGAACGGGCGCAGCAATTTTTAAGCAAAATAATAGCGCATTAAGAGGGGGCAATATCATGAAAAAATTAATTTGCTCAATCTCGCTATTTTTGGGAATGTTCCTTTTATCTGGTTGTGGCAATAGTGTCACTGACCAGTCAGCTTTGAAAAATGTGCGCTCGTCCAATACCATTACTTGGGCAGTTGAAGGTGACAAAAAACTTTTTAGTCTAATCGATATTAGAGATGATAAAGAAAAGGGCTTTGATATTGATATGGCCAAAGCCATTACCAGAGAAATTTTAGGTCCTAAAGGGCAGGCTCGCTTTACGCTTGCCACTTCACAGTCGAGGATACCTTTATTGAAAAATGGTAACGTTGATGCGGTAATTGCCACTCTGACAATTACTCCTGAAAGAGCACAAGTAATTAGTTTTTCCAAATCGTATTTTCAGGCTGGTAAATCATTTCTTGTCCCTAAAGGATCAAAAATTAAAAAGCCAAGTGATCTTAATGGCAAAACTGTAATTGGTATTGTTGGAGACAACTCTGTTGAGGCAGTAAAGAAAGTTGCGCCCAGAGCTAAAGTTGTCGCAATGCAGGACTATGGTCAGGCTGTATCAGCTTTGAAATCGCATCAAGGTGATGCTTTGACTAGTGATAATGGTATTTTATATGGTTTAGCCGCACAGAGTCCCGGGAGCCTTGAAGTAACTGGAGGAACTTATACTAAAGAACCTTATGGTATCGCAGTAAATAAAAATCAAGAACCTTTTCATAGAGCTATAAATCGAGCGATTGATAAAATTCAAAAGAGTGGAGAATACAATCGCTTAATTAAAAAGTGGTTCGGCCAAGTTCCTGGTTTTAACTATAAGGAGATGTATATAAAATGATTCGTATCTTCAATAATTTTAGTGGTCAACTATTTTCAGGATTTGGCTGGACTATTTTATCAAGCCTGTTAACGTTAGTATTTAGCCTGATTTTTGGAGTTTTATTAGCTCTTTTAGAGGTTATCCCAAATAAAGTGGCAAACAAAATCGGTAGGACTTACGTAGAGATTTTTCGTAATATACCATTATTAATTATCGTAATGTTCTTTTACTTAATAATACCGAAATATTTTGTCAAAATAGACGGCTTTACTGCAGGTACAATTGGTTTGTTTTTGTATACTTCAGCTTTTATTGCTGAAATAATCCGTTCAGGCATTCAGTCTGTCTCCCAAGGCCAAATGGAAGGTGCCAGATCTACGGGGATGACTTATAAGCAAGCTATGCGTTATGTGATTTTGCCTCAGGCTTTTAAAATTGTTATTCCACCATTAGGCAATCAATTTGTCAATTTAATCAAAGATTCGTCAATTTTGGCTTTTGTAGCTGGGTTTGATTTAATGTATCAGGCTAATGCAATCGCCTCTGTGACTTTTGATACATTTAACAGCTATTTTGTAATCGGCGTGCTGTATTTAATAATTACTATGCCTTTAAGTTATTATATGCAACATCTAGAAAAGAAAATGGCATAGGGAGGCGACTAAAATGCAAACATGGATTAATGCCCTATCATGGTTAAACTTCGGTTTTCTATTAAAGGGGTTAGCAGTCACATTATTTATTTCAGTTTTTGCAATTGTACTAAGTTTCATTTTAGGATCGATATTGGGAATAATTCGCTATGCAAAAATTAGATTTATTTCAGCAATTGTCGGCTTCATTATTGACATTGTTAGAAACTTACCTTTATTATTGATTATCTTCTTTACTTATTTTGGCCTGCCCAATATTGGTTTGAGACCAGGAGCAATTTTGTCAGCTATTATTGCAATGACAATCTTTGAATCCAGCATGATTGCTGAGATTGTGCGCTCTGGTATTCAGTCGGTTGCTGTAGGTCAAATTGAGGGAGCGAGATCTACAGGAATGACCTTTGTGCAGGCACTATGGCATGTAGTTTTACCGCAGGCATATCGGCACATGATTCCTACCATTATTGGTCAGTTTGTGTCCTTAATAAAGGACACGTCTTTAGCTACTATCATTGTTGTACCTGAACTAATGCAACACGCACAGGTTATTTATGGTCAAAATGCCAATTACATCGTACCAATGTTTGCTGCTTTAACACTTTTGTACTTTATTGTTTGCTTTTCCCTATCCGTTATCGGTAATAGACTCAATAAACGTTTAGCATAAAGCAAAGTATGAAAACTTATCTTATTGACACATTCGCAAAAGACGAGTATAATTACGACAGTTGAGAACAAGAAGAAGCTTCCCGCTTCTCGCCTAAGTTAAGTTGACCTCTAGGCTGATCGATATTTTCTGTTGATTAAGGGCGGGTAAAGTTTACCCGTCTTTTTCTTGTCCTCAGATTAACACGGAGGTGAAGAATTATTCCAAGGAATTTGATATTGAACGATCAAATTCGCGCTCGCGAAGTTCGTTTAATTAATGAAGATGGTGAACAAGTTGGTGTTGTTACTAAAACTGAGGCTTTACGCCAAGCAAATGTTGCAAATTTAGATTTAGTTCTAATTTCGCCTAATGCCAAGCCACCTGTTGCTCGTATCATGGACTATGGTAAATACCGTTTCCAGCAACAAAAGAAGGTTAAAGAATCCCGGAAAAAGTCTAAAACGGTTAGCGTAAAAGAAATCCGTTTAAGTCCAACGATTGAGGGTAACGATTTTAACACCAAGTTAAAACATGCGCGTAAGTTTATCACCAAGGAAGGTGCTAAAGTCCGCGTTTCGATCAGGTTCAGAGGTCGAGCAATCACTCATAAGGAACTAGGTCGTGAAGTATTGGAAAAAATGGCTGAAGCCACATCTGATATTGCTACTGTAATTAGCAAACCCAAGATGGAAGGCCGTTCAATGTTCTTAATGCTCGCTCCGAAGAGTGACAAAAATAATTAGTTAATTTGGAGGAATTAGAAAAATGCCAAAAATGAAAACCCACCGCGCTTCTGCTAAGCGTTTTAAGAGAACTGCTTCTGGTCAATTAAAGCGTCATCACGCTTTTACCGGCCACCGTTTCCACGGCAAGACTAAGAAACAACGTCGTCATTTGAGAAAGGCTGCAATGGTTTCACGCAGTGACTTGAAGCGCATCAAACAGATGCTCTCTCAAATGCGTTAATCAAATATATAAAACGATATTTAGGAGGAATTTTAGATGCCAAGAGTTAAGGGTGGAACAGTTACACGTAAACGTCGTAAAAAGATTATGAAGCTTGCCAAGGGTTACCGTGGCGCAAAGCATATGCAATTTAAGGCTGCAAGTACACAGTTGTTTGTATCTTACAGATATGCATTTCGTGACAGAAGAAGACGCAAGAGCGACTTCAGAAAGTTATGGATTGCCAGAATCAATGCTGCAGCAAGACAAAATGATATTTCATATTCTAAGTTAATGCACGGCTTGAAATTAGCTGGTGTTGATATTAACCGTAAGATGTTAGCTGATATTGCTTATAACGATTCAAAGACCTTTGCAAAATTAGCAGAAACTGCTAAAAAGGCTTTAAATTAACCAAAAATGGCGCTTATGGCGCCGTTTTTTTATGTCAAAATTTAGCACTTGCAGTAGAAAATTTGGTATATTAAACTAGTGCAATGATAGATAAGAAGGAAATTGAATGTTATTCAGACCACACTATACAATTGACACGATTTATCATTTAGATATTAAAGTGCTAAAGCAAATAGGTATCAAAGCTGTTTTTTCAGATTTAGACAATACTCTTTTAGCTTGGAATGAGTTCGAAACCGCTGCAAAAATGAATAATCTCAATAAAAAATTAGCTCAAGCTAGTATTAAGTTAGTTGTAATTTCTAATAACAATGCTGAAAGAGTGGGCAAAGTTTTAAATCCTTATCACATTGACTTTGTAGCCAAGTCGAAAAAGCCGTTGCCCTTTGCCATAACTAAAAAAAGAAAGAGTATGGGGTTAAAAAAAGACCAAGTTATGATGGTTGGTGATCAGTTAATCACAGATATACAGGCAGGAAATTTGGCTGGTGTAGAATCCGTATTAGTAAAACCGCTTATTCAAACTGATAAGTGGAATACACGTATTAATCGTTTTTTTGAGAAAATTATTTTTTTCTTTTTAAACCTTTCACACCCAGTTACTTTTAAGGAGACATTAAAAAATGGATGACCAAATTATTTGTATTGGTTGCGGAGCAGTTCTTCAAGCTGATAATGCAGAAGAAGCAGGTTATTTGCCTGCCTCTCGTTTAAAACAGGCGCAAGAAAGTGCAGATGAGGGCAACGATATCTATTGTCAGCGTTGTTTTCGACTGCGCCATTATAATGAAATTATGCCAGTCAAGGCTGACAATGATGATTTTTTAAAATTATTAAATTCCTTGTCAGAGAAGAAAGCTTTAATTGTAAATGTCGTAGACTTATTTGATTTCACCAACTCCTTGCTTTCTGCAATTAAACGCTTTATTGGAAAAAATGATTTTATTCTTGTTGGCAATAAATTTGATCTTTTCCCGCAAAATTCGCGTCAAAGCAAAATAAAGGATTGGATGCGACAAGAAGCCAATCGAATTGGTTTACATCCTAAAAAAATATTTCTGGTAAGTGCAAAAAGCAAGACTAATTTGCCAGAACTAATAGCGTATTTAGATCAAAACTCACATGATCAAGATGTTTATTTTGTAGGAACAACTAATGTAGGTAAATCAACTCTTCTTAATGCAGTTATTGACCAGATGGGTGAAATTCAGAACTTGATTACCACTTCCCGCTTTCCGGGAACAACACTAGATAAAATTGAAATTCCTTTGGCAAATGGTCATTTTTTAGTTGATACGCCGGGTATAATAACGAAAAATCAACTGGCTACGCGTTTGAACGCTCAGGAATTGAGTCTGATTTCACCGCAAAAGCAGCTTAAGCCAGTCACTTTTCAGCTTAATCCAGGTAACACTTTATTTTTAGCTGGATTGGGCAGAGTAGACTATTTAAAAGGTGAGAGAGCAAGTTTTACGGTTTATGCAGCACGAGGATTATATATTCACAGGACTAAAACGGAAAATGCTGATAGTTTCTATGCCAAACACCTGGGCGAATTGCTTAATCCGCCAGCACAAAGTGCTGAGTTGCCACCTTTAAAAGGAAAGGAATATCATACTAAAGAAAAAAGTGATTTGCTTTTTGGTGGGATAGGTTTTGTTACTATCCCTGCAAATTGTTTGGTTAGAATATATACACCAGATCAAATTGGTTTAGGTATTAGACGTGCATTAATTTAGAGGATATAATGATTGCTATTGCTAAGAATTATCAAAAAACGCCAACTGTTGAAGTAGCTGAAGAAAAAATAGAGCCTAAAAAGGGGCGTCAAATCGGTATTTTTGGTGGAACTTTTAATCCAATTCATTTAGGACATTTAATAGTAGCGGAGCAAGTATTGACTAAACTTCATCTTGATGAAGTTTGGTTTATTCCCACCAATGTTCCTCCATTAAAGGATCGGCCAGTAGTTTCTGCCCAAGATCGTGCAAATATGCTTGAGCTAGGTACTCAGGATAATCCTCGGTTTCAAGTAAAATTATTTGAATTATATCGTGGAGGAGTTTCATATACGGTTGATACTTTAAGATATTTACGTGAATCTCAACCTGAAAATCATTATTACTTGATTATGGGCAGCGATCAAGTTAATAATTTAGGTGAGTGGAAAGAGCCTACTAAATTGGCTCAACTGGCAACTCTTGTCGGAGTTCAAAGAGCTGGCTATCCCCAAAAAGCTAAATTACCAATGATTTGGGTTGATGTTCCTGCCATTGCAATTAGTTCTAGCCTTGTGAGGCAAACTATTGCGATTGGGGGCTCAATTAGATACCTGGTACCAGATACAGTGAGGAATTATATTCAGAAAAAAGGCTTATATCATGAATGATTTATTTTTCAAAAAAACTTATTCAACTTTATCTAGTGCTGAAATTGTGGCTAAAGAAAAAAGTAATATGACTGAAGACCGTTTTGAGCATTGTATTGGGGTTAGCAAAACTGCTCAAAGATTAGCAGAGTTAAACCACTATGATGAAGATAAAGCCGCATTAGCCGGATTCATACATGATTATGCAAAACAAGTTTCAGTTGAGGATTATCGTGAAGTAATTAAAACTAAGGGCTTTGATCAAGATCTGTTAAATTGGAATCGAAGCATTTGGCATGGTATTGTGGGTACATATTTTATCCAGAGGGATCTGAAAATTACTGATTCAGAAATTTTAACGGCAGTACGCAGGCATACAACAGCCGATGTTGAAATGACGACCTTAGATAAAATTGTATTTATGGCTGATTACATTGAGCCTGGCAGGTCGTTTCCAGGAGTTGAAGAAGCGCGTAAAATAACTTATGCTAATCTTGACAAGGGGGTCGGCTACCAATTAGCACATACTCTTGAATTTTTAATTGAAAAAAGAGATAAAATCTATCCACGTACTCTAGACGCTTATAATGTTTGGGGTATTGAAGAATAAGGAGAAAAATTGACTAGTAAAGAAATATTGGCTTTTACTCTAAAGGCAATTAGTGATCGTCATGGAGAAGATACAGCAGCTTACGACATGCAAGGACATAGTATTTTAGCTGATTATTATGTTGTGACCAGTGCTGGTTCCAACAGACAATTACATGCTATAGCTAATGCTATCATTGATGAAGCTCACAAGGTTAACTATTATGATTATCGCGTTGAAGGCACGAGCGAATCAAATTGGCTTCTGCTCGATTTAGGCGATGTTGTGGTAAATGTTTTTACTGAAGATGCACGTGATTTTTACAATGTTGAAAAACTGTGGGTTAACGGTAAAAAATTAGAATTAAAGGAAGATTAGCAAACAATGAGTGTAGTAGGGATCATTGCGGAATACAATCCCTTCCATAGTGGGCATGAATTTTTAATGAATCAGGCTCGCTATATTGCAGGCAGTAAAGACCCAATCATTGTTGTCATGTCAGGCAATTATGTTCAGCGTGGAGAAATGGCAATTATGGATAAATGGTCTCGTGCGCAGGCAGCGCTTGAAAGTGGTGCTGATGTAGTACTTGAACTGCCATTTTCCACTTCGGTTGAACCAGCTGATTTGTTTGCACTTGGCAGTATTGACCAATTAGTCAAAGTCGGCGTCACTGACTTAATTTTTGGTGTTGAAGACGCTACACAAAATTATGCTTATTTAGGTAGTAAGATTGCTGAAATTCCACAAAGTCACATGGACTTTAATGATTACAGTCAAACTTATTCAACCCAATATAATCAAATGGTAGCAAGAGAAGTTGGTCATGAAGTTAGTGAGCCCAATGCGATTCTTGCTTTGGCTTATGCTGTTGCTAATCATAATTTGGGTACGCCCATAGTTTTGCATCCAGTTAATCGGATTGGTGCCGGTCATGATGATGTCTTGCAGAGCAATAAAGTTGTTCAAAGCGCCAGTGCAATTCGAAATATGATTCTCCATAATGAAACTAATTATACTTTAGAACAATGGCTGCCTAAAAAAGAGGTACAGCTTTTATTTCAGCAGAAAAATTATCCAAATTGGAATCTGTTGTTTCCATTCTTGAAGTATAAGTTGGAATCTTCTTCAGTTTCAGAATTGAGAAAAATATACCAAATGAGTGAAGGCCTTGAGTATAAAATGAAGCATGAAATTCATGCAGCACAAACTTTTACGGAATTTTTGCGAAGAGTTAAGTCAAAGCGTTATACGTATTCTCGCTTGCGCCGTCTAAGCCTGTATACGCTTTTAAATGTAACTCAGGAAGACATGATTGACAGTTTTAACCATGAATCGCTTCTACTTTTAGGCTACAGTAAATTAGGAAGAAAATATCTTAAAGGGATTAGAAAAAAACCATTCGCAGACATCATATCGAAGGTTGATCAAAAAAATACTAAAAATGGTTCGATGAAATTACAATTACGTGTTGATCGCTTTTTTGAACAACTTATGGGAGTTGATCAAAACTTTGGACAACGTCCGCTGGAGGTCTAAATGTTAACTTTAAATTTTACTCAAATAAAAAATAGTAATGAACCTCTGACTCATATTGAATGCGAGCTTGAATTAACAGAGGAATTTATTAAGCGAAGTCACGGTTTAGTTTATCAAGTAAATAACGTGACCGTTTCAGGTGATGCGTTTTACAATCAACCATATGTTACCGGAGACTTTCGAGTGCAAGCCAGTTTGATTGTTCCTTCTAGTCGCAGTTTGAATCCCGTTGAATATACAGAAAATTTTCACTTTAGTGAAAATTATACTGATATAGATGTGGCTAAAGAAGAAATTGATGAAAGTGACATTCCGATCGTAAAAGTGAAAAATGAAGTTATTAACTTGCAAAAAGCAATTGAAGACAATATTTTGCTACATATCCCAACTACAATTTTGACTGCAGAAGAAAGAGAACAAAATATTTATCCCGAAGGAAAAGGTTGGGCTGTGATCTCAGAAGATGAATTTGATAAGAAAGAAAAGGAACAAATAAACCCTGCCTTTGCTAAATTAAAAGATTTATTTAAAGAAAATAATGAGAACCACAATTAGTTAAATAAGAATAATTAAATATAATTAGAAATCAGTATTGTTGAAATGCTGGTTTTTAATCTTGTTTTAAAAGCATTTTTAAAGTATGCTTTACTTGTTGACAAGAATTAAATTAAATTAATCAAAATTAAGTTTTAAAAGGATGACGAAAAATGGCAAGAATATTAATTGTTGAAGATGAAAAAAATTTGGCGCGTTTTGTGGAATTGGAATTAAAACATGAAAAATATGATACCGTAGTTGAAAGTAATGGTCGCAAAGCCTTAGATTTGGCTTTGAAAGAAGATTTCGATGCTATTCTGCTAGATCTTATGCTTCCTGATCTTAACGGTTTAGAAATTGCCCGTCGAGTCCGTCAAGTTAAGAGCACACCAATAATTATGATGACTGCACGCGATTCTGTCATTGACCGTGTCTCTGGTCTTGATCATGGAGCTGACGATTATATTGTTAAGCCATTTGCCATTGAAGAACTTTTGGCGCGCTTACGCGCAGTTTTACGCAGAGTAAAAATTGAAAAAGACGCTTCAGACGATTCCGTTGAGAAGAAAGTAGTTAAATTTAAGGATCTTACTATTGAAACTGCAAATAGAATTGTTCGCCGTGGCGATGGTAAAGCCGTTGATTTAACTAAGCGTGAATATAACTTGCTCATGACCTTGATTAAGAATAAGAACAACGTTGTTAGCCGTGATCAGTTGCTCGCAAAAATTTGGGGACCCGGTTCAAATATCGAAACTAACGTTGTCGAAGTTTATGTACGTTATTTACGCAATAAAATAGACGTTCCTGGCAGACAATCATATATCAAGACGGTTCGTGGAACTGGCTACATGGTAAGAGATGAGGATGATGAAAAGAAGTAAAAAGAGATCACAAAAGGAGACCAAGCACTCATCGCTTATCTTACGGTGGGTAAGTATCGTCGCTTTGACGATTATGGTCTCTTTTATTGTTTTTTCCGTAATAATCTATTCATTTGTTGGACAGCAATCGATGGTCCAGCAAAAGGAAACATCAAATGAGATGGTAAGCAAACTCAATAGTAGTTTGAACAAAATACCTAAGCAATTAGAGATTGCTAATGTTGTTCCTGCTTTAACACCGTCAGCAAGAGAAGTATTAAAGGGCAATCCTCCTATTAATTTTGATGAACACAATAATAGTGCATTTAATGACGATTTGCTGTCATCGCTAACAAATCCTGATTTGAGTGTTGTTGTTTATAATCTTAGACACGAGGATGTTTTTGATAATGGCGGTAAAATCATTCCATTCAAAAAAATAAAAAGTGACTACGAGATGACTCGTACTTCTAAAAATCATAGACAAGAACTGATTACTTATCAAAAAGTTAGAGCTGCTCATTCAGGAAAAGTTACAGGTTATATAGTTGTTGCTAATAAAATGACATATTACAATGGGTTAATGAAAGACCTGTTAAAGTGGATGGTAAGAATTTCTTTAATAGCTATAGTACTTTTTACACTGGTAGCTTATATAATTGTTCGTGACATTGTAAAGCCTGTGAAAGAAATGTCACGAGTTGCTTTAGAAGTTAATGATGATCCAAATAGTACTGCAAGAATCAGGGATTTCCATCGTCATGATGAATTGCAAGAATTAGCAGTTTCTTTTAATCAAATGTTAGATCGAATGCAACGCTATATTGATCAGCAAAAGGAATTCGTGGGTGATGTTTCTCATGAACTTCGCACTCCTGTTGCGGTAATTGAAGGTCATTTAAACATGCTCAAACGCTGGGGCAAGGATGACCCAGAGATTTTGGAAGAATCAATTGATGCTTCTTTACAAGAAGCTAAAAGAATGCAGCATTTAATTCAAGAAATGCTTGATTTAACGCGTGCGGAACAAATTAATGTACAGTACCCTAATGCTGTGACCAAAGTTTCTGAAGTTCTTAAACGGGTCGTTGGTGATATGTCACTCGTTCATAAGGATTTTGTTATCAGACTGGATATGGACGATTTACCTAGCGATACTGAAATTCAAATTTATCAAGGCCATTTGGAACAATTACTTGTTATTCTAATTGATAACGGTATTAAATATTCCACGGACCGCAAGGAAATGAATGTTTCAGCAGGATTGTCGCAAGATGATGTGCATATTATAGTCCAGGATTTTGGTGAAGGTATTTCTGAAAAAGAACAAAGCAAAATTTTCAATAGGTTTTACAGAGTTGATAAAGCTAGAACTAGAGAAAAGGGTGGCAACGGTTTAGGTTTATCAATTGCTCAAAAGTTAGTTACCAGTTATCATGGGAAAATCGGTGTCGAATCTGTAGAAGGACAAGGAAGTCAGTTTATAATAGAATTCTCAGCACTTACAAAAGCTCAATCCCAAAAATTGCATAAACGTGAGGAAGCTGAAAAAGCAAAGAAAAATAAAAAAGAAACAAATTAAAAAAGACCCTAAGAAGCCTATTGATTATCTGTTTAATGTAATCAAATTTAGACTTAAAGGGTCTTTTTAATTATCAACTTGTATGTGAGCCTGAAAGTTGGACCACTTTTGGGACTTAATAAAACAACTAAGGTCGTCTTTGTTGCTTACCTTTGTTGCGATTACGTAAGTTTTCGTGCAACTGTTTTGTTTGTTGGGACTGAGCAGGAGAAGCCTTCTTAACGTTAAGAAGCTCATCTACTTTTTCCTTTGTTACAACTTCTGTAATAGGTTCACGTTTTAATTCTTCGTCTACTTCTTTCTTAACTTTAGGCATAATGATATATGTTACTATCAACTGTTGAATAACGGAGAAAAAGTTTCCGGCAGCCCAGTATAAAGCAACTGAACCAGATACAGAGAGGCAGATGAAGAGCGTCATAATGGGATTCATGAGCATCATAGATTGCATTTGCTTCTTTTGCTCTTTGGGAATTCCTACTAATGAAAGATAGCCTTGAGCAAAAGCAAAAATAGTGGCAAACACCGTTACTGATATAGACCTGCTGCTTAGTGAAATACCAAAAAATGACGAACTTGCCAAACTCTTTGAATACATTACAGCATCATAGATTCCGATCATAATCGGGAACTGGATGATTAACGGTAAGCAGCCCATTCCCCCAGTTAATGATAAATGATTTTTAGAATATAGTTCACGCTGCCAGCCGGCTAAAGTCATTTGCTGATCTTGATTTAGATCTTTGCGTTTCATAGTATCCTGAATTAGCTTCATCTGCGGTTGCAGACGTGCCATTTTTTCTTGCTGGTTAGTTGATTTCTTTTGTTGATTAAGCATTAACGGCAAAAGAATCATTCTAACTACAAAAGTCATTATGATAATGGCCCAGCCAGCTCCATTAGCTCCACCTATGAGGTTAGAAAAATAGAGCATTATATTTTGCATGGGTTTACCGATAAATTTATAGATTGACCCGTATATAAAGCCTGTTGGCGGTTTATTAACCCCACCATTTTGTGCACAAGCAGTAACAAATAACATGACTGTTAAACAAACAGTAATTAATCCGATATATTTGCGAAATTTTTTCATTCAATTCACCCAATTATTATTTTTTGCCAATAACTAATATAATACATGAAAACCAGTCATTTTGCTTACTTTTGTTAGTTTTTCTTTTTTAATATTTGAAATGCGAGCAAATTGAGAAATATTTTTGGGTAATTCAGCACAAAATTGATTGACTCGGCTTAATTCTGCCTGTAAAGTAATTGTGACTGTCCCGTCACTGTTATTACGAACACTGCCAATCATCCCCATTTTTTGAGCAAGGTTTAATACGCTCCAGCGAAAACCTACACCCTGGACAATGCCTGAAATGGTTAATTGCCAAGTTTCTCTTGAATTATCAGTTGGATCGCTTTTTCTTTCGCTCTTGTGTTTGTTAAAAAATCCCATAATAATCCTTCCTAGTCCTACTTTCTTGATTTTAACATTTTATCAGCTTGAAATTAAAAATAATATTGATAAATACGAAAGAAGATACCTTAATGTCTAAAAAAATAAGTTCATTAAAAAATAAATTGGTAAAAGAATTAAGTAAACTGAAGCAAAAAAGATATCGCCAAGAAAATGGATTATACGTAATCGAAGGCTTTCACCTAGTCACTGAAGCTCTCAATGCAAACGAAAAGTACAAGTATCTTTTAGGCACTGAAGAAGCTTTAGCTAAGATTCAAGATATTTTTCCTCACTTATTGACAAGTATGAATACTTTCGTAATTAACTCTACTGTTGCCCATCATCTTGCCAGCACTAAAAATTCACAAGATATATTTATGGTTTTAAAAATTACTCAACCTCAAAACTATCATTTTAATTTTGGTAAGTGGGTATTGCTAGATCATCTGGCAGATCCTGGAAATGTGGGAACAATTATCAGAACTGCAGATGCGGCGGGATTTGATGGTGTTGTTTTATCACCTGAAAGTGTTGATATCTATAATCCTAAGACTCAGCGCGCAATGCAAGGAAGTCAATTTCATATCAAGTTAGTTGTTCAAGATTTGATTGATGTAATAAAAGAAATGCAGGATAATGCAATACCAGTATATTCAAGCATGCTGGATCAAAATGCTAGGAAATTACAAGAGTTTGTAAAAGCGCCACAAGTAGGGATTGTTATTGGCAATGAAGCACATGGTGTTACTTCAGAAATAGCAAAAATATGTGATCAGAAACTATATATACCTATAAAAGGCGAAGCTGAATCATTGAATGCTGCAGTAGCAGCTGGAATCATCATCTACTATTTCTCCTGACTATTAATACTTGTTTTTAGTAAGTATATTTAATATAATAAACACAAAGTAGACACTTTCTTGTGGGAGGACTGTATCATGGCTCAAGGTATTAAGGACAAAAACTGTGCGGGTTGTGGCGCTTCAAATTATGAATACTGCAAACATTTTATTAACGCATTTAAAATCATTGGTAAGAAGTGGAATGGTTTAATCATTAGTTCACTGTGTGCCGGTGATTATATGCGCTTTAAAGATCTGGCACAGTGTGTACTGCCTTGCTCTGACCGTGTTTTGGTCGAAAGATTGAAAGAATTAGAAAAAGAAAATATTGTCAATCGTTCAGTCGACAGCAGAACAAAAATCATTTCTTATAGCCTGACACAAAAAGGTGAGGAATTAAAACCTGTTTTTGACCAAATTCATGGCTGGGCAGATAAGTGGGTTTAAATTTATACATCCACTTGCAAGTTTTTTAAAAAAGATATATTCTATTAACTAATTACAAAGAGTAAGACTAGTAGCAGCATTCATTTAATCAGAGAGACTTTTTTATTGAGCTGAAAGAAAAGTCTAAACAGAACTGTGAATTTCATCTTACTAGTAGAATCTAATCCATTCCGGTATTCACCGTTATCGAAACATGAGTGTGGGCATTTGGTGTCCAAACTAGGGTGGTACCGCGAAGCTTCGTCCCTTTTGGGATGAAGCTTTTTTGTTTGATTTGAAAGGAAAAATTTTATGGACTTATTTGACAGGTTAAAAGAACTGCGTGAAAAAGGTCTTGATGAGATCGATAATGCTAAAAATGAAGAAAAGTTAAATGATGTTCGTGTTAAATTAACTGGTCGTAAAAGCGAATTGACAACTATTCTTCATTCAATGAAAGATATTGATCCAAGTGATAGACGTGAAGTTGGGCAACGAGTAAATAAATTGCGGGATCTGTTCAATGCTAAGCTGGATGATGCTAAAAATGAAATAGTAGCAGCTTTAGTTGAGGAACAACTGGCTAAAGAAAAAATCGATGTTACTTTACCTGGGCGAGAAATGCATCTTGGTACCAAGCATCCCATCAATATCATTTTGGATGATCTCGAAAAATATTTTATTGGCATGGGTTATAAAGTTGTGCAAGGACCAGAGATTGAAACTGATCATTATTGTTTTGAAATGATGAATTTGCCAAAAGACCACCCGGCAAGAGACATGCAAGAAACCTTTTATATAGATTCTGAAGACTTATTACGTTCTCAGACTTCTGGTGACCAGGCACGAGTATTAGAAAAACATGATTTTGCCAAGGGTCCTTTAAAGATGGTAGGACCAGGTAAAGTATATCGTCGTGATGATGATGATGCTACTCACTCACATCAGTTTATGCAAATGGAGGGTCTGGTAGTTGATAAAAACATTACGATGGGTGATTTAAAGGGAACCTTGGAATTAATGGCAAAGCATATTTTTGGTCAAGACCGCGAAACCCGTCTGCGTCCTAGTTACTTTCCTTTTACTGAACCTTCTGTTGAAATGGATGTTTCCTGCTTTAACTGCAATGGCAAGGGTTGCTCAATTTGTAAATATACTGGCTGGATCGAAGTTTTAGGTGCTGGAATGGTTCATCCTAATGTTCTCGAAAATGCTGGAGTTGATTCAAATGTTTATGGTGGTTTTGCCTTTGGCGTGGGATTAGACCGTTTTGCCATTCTTAAATATGGTATTGATGATATTCGTGATTTCTATACTAACGATGTTCGCTTTTTAGAGCAATTCAGTAAGGAGGAAAGATAATGCTGGTTTCATATAGTTGGTTGAAGGATTTTATTGATTTAGACCAAGATCCTAAGGATTTAGCTGAAAAAATAACACGTACAGGTATTGAAGTAGCCGGTGTCAAGCATCCTGAAGAGGGCATGAAACAGCTAGTTGTTGGTCATATTATTGACTGTGAACCAATTGCTGGCACACACCTGAATCTTACTCATGTTAATGTGGGAGAAGATGAACCTCATCAAATAGTCTGTGGTGCACCAAATGTTGCTGCTGGTGAAGATGTGGTGGTGGCTTTACCTGGTGCTCGGATTGCTGGTAATGTAAAAATCAAAAAAAGCAAATTACGTGGAAACGAATCAAATGGTATGATTTGTGGCTTACAAGAAATAGGATTCCCGGATAACCTGGTACCTGAAAAATATGCTAAGGGTATTTATGTTTTTCCAGAAGATGCTGATGTCAAACCAGGTCAATCCGCATTTGCTCCTTTAGGAATGGATGATTATATTTTTGACTTTGACATTACCCCGAATCGTGCTGATACTTTATCAATGGAAGGCTCAGCTTATGAAGTCGGTGCTATTACTGACACACCTGTCAAAGTTGAAGATATAACTCTCAAGGAAGACGGTCCAGATTGGACTAAGGACTTCACTGTAGATGTTGATCCAGAGCTTGCACCTAAGTTTTATTTACGCAAAATCAGTAATGTGAAAATAGGGGACAGCCCTCTTTGGCTCCAAAGGCGACTTTGGAATGCTGGCATTAGACCCATTAATAATGTTGTTGACGTGACAAATTATATTATGCTTTTAACCGGCCAGCCAATGCACAGCTACGATGCTCGTGCTTTTAAAACAAATAAGTTAGTGGTTAGAAAAGCTAATAA
This sequence comes from Lactobacillus kullabergensis, assembly GCF_000967195.1. Taxonomy (GTDB): domain Bacteria; phylum Bacillota; class Bacilli; order Lactobacillales; family Lactobacillaceae; genus Lactobacillus; species Lactobacillus kullabergensis. Next base: position 1,240,131 of record NZ_KQ033871.1, on the reverse strand, counting down.
GAACGAGAAATTGACACTTTTAAACAATAAAGAAGTTGATCTTGATCCTAATGACATTGTTATCACAAATGGTGAAGAAGTTGTGATGATGGCCGGAGTTATGGGCGGTCTTAATTCTGAAATTGAAGCTGATACTACTGATGTTTTGTTAGAGTCTGCTATTTTTGATCCAACCTTAATTAGAAAAGCTGCTCTGCGTCACGCTAATCGGACAGAAGCTTCTAGTCGTTATGAAAAAGGTGTTAATTGGGATGCAACAACCCGGGCATTAGATATGGCTGCTCTGTTACTTCGTAATGATGCTTCTGGAAAAATAAATGAAGGTGTAATTACGGGAAGTAGTGAAGAAAAGCAAGCAGTTCGAATTAAAACAACGATTTCTTACATAAATAAAGTTTTGGGTACTGATATTTCTTCATCAGAAATTGCTACAATTTTTTCCCGCTTGAATTTCAAGGCAGAAATTAATAATGATGAACTAATTGTTGATGTGCCAGCGCGGCGCTGGGATGTAGCTATTCCTGCTGATCTTGTTGAAGAAGTTGGACGTTTATATGGATATGATAATATCAAATCTACACAGCCAGTTTTAGCAGAAACACATGGTGGCTATTCTAAAAAAGAAGAAGCCATTAGACGTATTAAGAATATTGTTCAAGGTCAAGGTTTAATAGAAGCTATTTCTTATTCACTAACTTCACTTGAAAAAGCAATTGGCTTTTCCCAAGAACCTAAGAGGCCAGTTGAGGTCCAGATGCCATTGAATTCAAACCGTTCAACTCTGAGACAAAACCTTATGACAGGTCTTGTAGATGCTGCAGCCTATAATATGGCTCGCAAGCAAAATCAACTGGCAATTTTTGAGCAAGGACGTGTCTATGACTTCGAAAATAATACTTATAATGAACATGAACATTTAGCTGCACTATATAGTGGTAATGTTTATTTTGAAAATTGGCAAAACAATAATGAAAAAATTGATTTCTTTTATGTTAAAGGACAACTTACCAACTTGTTTTTAGCTTTGGGGATTGACACAGATGATGTTGAATACAAGGCTGAAGTAATTATGTATATGCATCCCACCAGAACTGCCGGTATATACATTAAGAACAAATATGTTGGCATGATTGGTATGTTAGACCGCACTGTCACACAATCTAATAAAGCTATGAAGGATAGCGAAATTTATGGTTACGAGTTAAATCTCGATGATATTATTCCACTAATTCTTAACCCACATACTACAGCACAAACTGCGCCGAAATTCCCTGCAGTTGAACGTGACCTTTCAATTCTAGTAGCTCAGGAAGTTACTAACCAAGCTGTTGAAGATGTCATCAAAGAAAATGGTGGCAAGTACCTCCATGATTTACGCATTATCGATGTATATCGTGGGTCTCACATTGCCGAAGATAAAAAGAGTTTTGCTTATCGTTTAACTTTCTTAAATGAAAATGATACTTTAACCGATGAAATTGTTAACGAAGCAATAAATTCTATTGATTCAAGTCTCGAAAAGCAGCTTAAAGCAGAAATACGCTAATGGTTGACTTTAATCGTTAAAGTAATATCATAGATCTTTGCAAAAAGAAATTTAACTTTAAGGAGTGAAAATTTAATGCCTGAAAAATCTTATCCGATGACTGCTGAAGGAAAGGAAAAACTGGAAGCAGAATTAAAAAATCTAAAGGTCGTGAAGCGCCCTGAAGTGATCGAAAGAATTAAAGTTGCTCGTTCTTATGGTGACTTGTCCGAAAACTCTGAATATGACGCTGCCAAAGACGAACAGAGCCATTTAGAAGATCGTATTAGTGTTGTTGAAGAAATGCTCAAATATGCTCATGTGGTTGATGCTAATTCTAGCGATCCAGATGAAGTTGCAGTGGGTAAAACAGTAACTTATACTGAAGTTGGTGAAGATGAACCAGAAACATATACCATCGTTGGTAGTGATGAATCTGATCCGATGAATGGTAAGATTTCTAATGATTCGCCAATAGCCCAAGCAATTTTAGGCAAGAAAAAAGGCGAAACAGTAACTATATCAACACCTGGTGGTAAATTTGATGTAGTGATCAATAAAGTAGAGGAATAGTTAGCAGTCTTTACAAAAATGTTTTACTATTTTCGATAAAAAAAGACCAGAGCATATACATTTTCTTAAATGAATATGTTCTGGCTTTTTTATGCTTTTTCTAGTGACTGGTAAAGTAGCGGTAATCTTTGCTTTTATCAAAGACCACACCTCGAGCATTCTCACCGTTAGAAATTGAAAATTGTGCGTCTGGATACTGTTCCCGAACCTTGTCTTCAAGAAAATCTCGCAGCATGTGATTATTAGCAAGCACAGAACCAGTTAATGCAATTTTCATTGGTTTAGGATCTTCGTAACGATTCATGCCAATAATAATATCACGTGCAAGAAGTTCTGCTTGCTCCTTGATTACTGCTAATGCAAAAGGATTACCTTTATCAGCTAGTTGTGCTACATTAACGGCCATTGACGCAAAGTCAGCGTTTGCTGTCTTATAAAATTTAGCTGTTGCATCATTTAGCTTGTCAACTTTGAACAATTTATTGAACATTGAAATTAGTTCATTTTCTTCTCGTTTGTCCCAACTAAGCAGAGCTGACTTCAAAGCTGACAAAGCAATCGCATACCCAGAACCTTCATCACCTAAAATGGCGCCATATCCTCCGGTTGTGATAATTCTGCCATTCTGTAAACCATTATAAACTGAACCAGTACCGGCGATCACTAAGCCACCATCTTCACCTTCAAGACCATTATAAAGAGCTAAAAGTGAATCAGTAATTGCTCTGGTTGGTAAGTTATTAGCTTTAGCTGAAATCTCAGCTGCTACTTCAGGTGCATGGCCAACAACAGATAAGCCAGCTATTCCGCATAAGATACGTTGGCAGTCACCATCGATTTCATCAATTAACTTGTTTATAGCATTTGTAATATTGGTTATTGCACTGGCGTAGTTAGTGTTTACCTGACCTGGCCCAGCTTGTGCACGTGCAAGTTCATGACCTTTTAAGTCATAAGCAATCGCCATAGTATGGGTTCCGCCTGCGTCAACTCCAATTTGAAATTTAAGTGTCATAGTTTGATCTTCTTTCTAAATTTTTTATCCCATCAATATTTTATTACAAATAAATAATTTACAGAAGATTTTTTATGAAGTGTCTATAACTAGTTTATTACTTGTCATTTGCAACTTATCTATTAAAGTTTTTTCAAAACGTTAACATCTCAATAGATTTGTCATCTAGTTTTTGCTAAAATTACACTAGTTTAGTGAGGTTGAGTCTAATTGAATTTTTTTAAGAAAAAGCTAAAGACTAAAAATAATAATTCCAAAAAACAAGCTTCAACTCCAATTAGGATGAAAATAATTTTGGGGATTATTTTTGTCCTTTTTGCTACGTTAATTGGACAACTGGCATATTTGCAAATAGGCTATGGTTCTCGTTTTAAGGCTGAAGTGCAAAAATCTAATTCTGCTGTAGTTTCAAGTCAAGTTCCTCGCGGAGTTATGTATGACAGCAAAGGGCGCGTATTGGTAGGAAATAGAGCTAAGAATGCTATTACCTATACCAAAAGTGTTTCTACTACAAGTGAAGATATTTATTCAATTTCAAATTCTCTTAGCCAATATATTTCAATTAAAGACGAAAAACCGACACAGCAGCAAGTAATTGATTATTATTTGGCTAATAAAAATAATAGTGCTAAGGAAGCCGCTAAAGTTCCTAAATCAGTGAGAGCAACACAGGATGATAATTTAATTAATAAAAGAATCCAAGAGCAAGTTAGTGCTGAACATGTTAAATTAAGTGCACGTGAAAAAACAGCGGCTTTAATTTACAATAAGATTTCAGGGGCGTACACTCTTTCTACCATTTATATTAAAAATAATCACTTAACAGATAAAGAAATTGCGGAAGTAGGCGAACATCTTTCTGATTTGCCCGGTGTAGGCATTGGTACTGATTGGCAACGTTCTTATCCTAATGGTTCATCGATTCGCAGCATTATTGGTTCTGTATCAACTGAAAAAGCTGGCTTGCCTAGTGATAATTTACAATATTATTTAACTAACGGCTATTCTAGAAATGACAGAGTAGGTACTTCATATTTGGAAGAAAAATATGAACCACTGCTAAAAGGAACGAAAGCCACAAGTAAAGTTTGGACTAAAAATTCAGGCGATATTGAACAATCGAAATCGGTTTATTCTGGTCAAGCTGGTGCAAGTTTGGTTTTAACGCTTGATGCTAAATATCAAAAAGAGGTTCAAAGTTCATTAGAAAATATCTATGCGTCAGCTGTTGGTTCAGGAGCGGCTCGCTATTCAAATGGAGCTTATGCTGTTGCCATGAATCCCAAAACTGGTGCGATTTTGGCTATTGCTGGTATTAGTCGTGACCCAAAGAAGAATAAAACTACTAATAACGCATTAGGGGTAATTAATCAGTCTTTTGTAATGGGGTCAGCTGTTAAAGGCGCAATGGTAGGTGGAGGATTGATTAATAAGGTAATCACTCCCACAAATAATGTAATGCCTGATACACCGGTTTACTTGCCCAGTACTCCTGTTAAAAAGTCTGTTTATCCAATAGGTACTTTTGGAGCCCTTGATGCAGAAACGGCACTTGAAGTTTCAAGTAATATTTACATGATGCATTTAGCAATGAAATGGGTTAAAGCTTCATATGTTCCTAAAACAAAAATTTATATGCCACAAACGGCGTTTGAACCTTTACGACATAATTTTAATATGTTTGGATTAGGTCAAAAAACTGGCATTGACTTACCGGGAGAAATTTCCGGAATTCAGGGCAAATCATTTAATGATCAAGGATTGGTTCTTTCAGGTTCTGTGTTAGACCTGTCTTATGGTAACTATGATGCTTATACTTTAATTCAAATGGTTCAGTACGTTTCTACGATTGCAAATGGTGGCTATAGAATGCAGCCTTATGTGGTGCAGTCAATTGGACGAACTTCAAATAACGGCAAAAAAGTTTATGTAGATTATAATAAAAAACCAGAAGTTCAATTACGTATACCCTGGACATCAGATGAGCTGAATATTGTCAAACAAGGTTTTTGGCGCGTTGTTCATGGTACAAATTCTTGGGGTACAGCGCATAAACTAAAAAATGTAAAGCCTTCTATTTCCGGCAAATCGGGAACTGCTCAAACATTTTATTACGATCCTGATAATCCTAACCAAAAAAATCCACCTGAGCTGGTTAATGCTACTTTTGTTGGCTATGCGCCATCAAATAATCCTGAAATAGCAACAGCGGTAATATTTCCAGGACTTGATCCTGAACATGAAGGTTCATATACACTACAAATGACTAAAGCAATGGTGCAGGATTACTTTAAATTACATAAAAAATAGAATTTTGTGAATATTACTGGTAATAATAAAGGAAAAATGCTAAGATAATACAGTCAGAATAAAAGCGTAGGTGGTGAAAGAAATGGCAGATAACATCATTTTGGAATGCACCGAATGTGGCGATAGAAGTTACTTATCTAAGAAAAACAAGCGTAAGCATCCGGAACGTTTAAGTTTGAAGAAGTATTGCCCAGTCGAAAGACATACTACTCTTCATCGTGAAACTAAGTAATTAACCAATATGGCAGGAGCCTATGCTCCTGCTATTTTTTATATGGAAGAATCATGACAAAATCAAAAAAAGAAATTAGAAAACAACAAGTAGAAAAACTAAGCAATTTTGCGGAAACACCTCTAAAAAGCACTGAAGATCAGACTCTGCTTAAAAATATTATGAATTCTGATTTGCTTAGCAACTGCCAAAGCGTAGGGATAACATCTTCTCTAACTTATGAGGTAGATACTTCAGGACTAATTGCACAGTTATGGGATCTAGGAAAGGATGTTTATTTAGCTCGCGCTAACGATAACAGTGAACGTTCCCAAGATTTCATTTATTATAGTTACATGACTAAGTTAACTAAGTCTAAATTTGGTGTAGAAGAAGTAAGTGAGCCGGATGCTCAGATTAATAATGAACTTGACTTAATTATTGTCCCCGGATTAGCTTTTGCTTTGGATTCGCATCAACGTTTAGGATTTGGCGGTGGTTATTATGATCGCTTTTTGGCAAAACATCCTAGTTCAAAGACGGTAGCTTTGGTCAATTCAAAGATGATTTTTAAAACTGCAGCGTGGAAAATAGAAGCAACTGATGTTCCAATTCAAACAATTATCACTCCTGAATCAATTTTATCGAAATAACTGAGGCTATTATGAACCAGCGACAAAACCTGAAAAATTGTTATATAACTATCAGTATTCTAGTTATTCTTTTTTTAGTCTTTTTAATTGAAACTGCAATAGGCGGCTCCGAAAATATCTACGTTCTAATGAAATTGGGAGCTATGAAAAATGATGCTATTGTTATAGGTAACCAGTGGTGGCGTTTGTTTACCGCGCAATTCCTTCATATTGGAATTATGCACTTAATATCAAATGCAGTGATGATCTATTATCTGGGAGTTTATATGGAAACAATAATAGGTCATTGGCGTTTTTTAGCTATTTATTTGCTTTCAGGCATTGGCGGAAATCTCTTAAGCTTGGCTTGGGGAAACGATAACGCTATTAGTGCTGGTGCTTCAACTGCTTTGTTTGGACTTTTTGGTGCAATGACTGCTGTTGCATTGCAAAATCGTGCTAATCCGATTCTTGTTTATTTAGGTAGGCAATCTTTTTGGCTGGCACTGATTAATATTGTGCTTGATCTTTTTGCTCCTAATATCGATATCCCAGGACATATTGGCGGTTTTATAACCGGATTTTTAATTGCTGTGATTTTGGGTGAAAGAAACTTAAGAAAGTATTCAATGAAAATGCGTGTTGTTGCAGTATGTGCTCTAATAATTTATTGTGTGGCAGCTGTCAGAATGGGTATGGTAATCAACTTATAATGAAAACTCTGTATGATGTACAACAGCTTTTGGAAAAATACGGCATTTTTGTCCATGTAGGAAAAAGAATTTGGGACATTGAGCTAATGGCTCTTGAACTAGATAATATCAACCGTTCACATTTAATCGATAAGCATGATTATTTAGTTGCAAAAATAATACTGCGCCGTGAATATGAATATGAAGAACGCAGAAATAAAAATAAGCATGGCTCTTAAGCTACATTAAGAGTATATTGTTTTTAGAAACTTTTAAGTAGGAGAAATACAATTTATGTCAACTTTTTTAGTTATTCTAGATGCGGTTTTAATTATAATAATTTTAGCCTTTGTTGCAGTTTGGTTATGGAATAAAATACAGACTAAGCGCTTGGGCGGTGGAGACTTGTCCAATGATGAATTTAATAAGGGAATGCGTAAAGCACAGGTTGTAGATTTACGTGAAAAAGAACCTTTCAAAAGAAAACATATTGATGGTGCCAGAAACTTACCTTATACAATGCTTAAATATCAATATACTGAATTAAGGTCCGATCTTCCGGTTTACCTATACTCTGATTCTTTATCAGTTACCCTGCGAGCTGCCAGATTTCTACAGAAAAAGAACTTTTCATCTATTAAGTGGTTAAAAAATGGTTTTGATGAATGGAATGGTCGTACTAAGAAGTCCAAATATTAAATAGAAAACATGTTTGTTAATTTTTCAAACGTGTTTTTTCTATATTATTTATTGAATGAGGGAAAAAGATGCAGAAAGTTTTGGCAATAGTGGGACCAACGGCAATTGGAAAAACCTCTTTGGCAATTCAGCTTGCTCAAAAAGTAAATGCTGAAATAATTTCGGGTGATTCAATGCAGGTTTATAAAGAGGTGGCTATTGGAACAGCGAAAGCAACTCCAACAGAGCAAACCGCTATTCGGCATTATCTTGTTGATACTCAATCAGTTTTTGAGCCTTATTCTGTGATAGATTTTATTGAACAGGCGGAAAAAGCTATTGAGAAAATCAGTGCCCAAAGTAAGCTGCCACTTTTAGTAGGTGGTACTGGTTTTTATGTTAATGCACTTTTAAACAAAATGAAATTAGGAGAACCGTCTCGCCAAGAATCAGTGACAACGAAAAAATGGGAAAACTTTTTGCAGGAACATGGTAAAAATGAATTGTGGGCAGAGTTAGACAAGCGAGATCCAGAAGCCGCTCAAAAAATTCCATCAAATAACTCTCGCCGTGTTTTACGGGCGCTGACAGTAATTGAACGTACAGGAAAAAAGTTTTCACAACAGCAGAAAAAAATAAAGGCAAGATATGATTACCTCATTATTGGTCTCAATTCAGATCGTGCTAAAATCTACCGTAGAATTGATTTGCGTGTTGATCAGATGATGGAACAAGGCTTGCTTGAAGAAGCAAAATTTGTTTATCAAAATCGTGCTCAAGAATATACAATCCTGCAGGCTATTGGTTATAAAGAGTTGTTTCCTTATTTTGCAAAACAAGATAACCTTGAAAATTGCGTTTCAAATTTAAAAACAGCTTCAAGAAGATATGCTAAGAGGCAGCTGACGTATTTTCGTCATCAATTACCTGTCACTTGGTTTGATCCGCTTAAAGATCCGAATTGTTTAAATAAAATTACACAGAAAGTTGAGGTTTGGTTAAATGAATAACTGGCCAAATGAATTAAATGAAATAGTAGCAGAAACTGACAAACAGATAGCGCCGCAATTAGCAAAAATTGATCAAAATATTCTATTTAATCAAAATAAAGTTTTACAAGCTTTTAAAGACAAAGCTGTTGCTGAATCTGATTTAATTGGCAGTACTGGGTACGGGTCAGATGACAGCGGGCGAGATAAGCTAGATCGTATTTACGCACAGATATTTAACACTGAGGATGCCTTAGTCCGTTCACAGTTTGTTTCTGGTACTCATACTTTGGCTACTGCAATGGCAGGAAATTTGCTGCCAGGTGATGAACTAATCTATTTAACTGGTATGCCTTATGATACATTGCAACAAGTTATTGGAATTGCCGGTAATGGTCGTGGTAGCTTGAAACAATATGGTGTTAAGTTTTCTCACGTTAATTTGTTATCTGATGGCAGTGTTGATTTTGCTTCTGCACGAAAGCTGTTAAAAGAACATCAACCTAAAATGGTTGTCATTCAGCGTTCACGAGGCTACAATACCAGACCAAGTTTTACAGTGGCAAAAATCAAGCCAATGATTAAAATGATCAGGGAAGTTTCGCCGAAAAGTATAGTTTTTGTTGATAACTGTTACGGAGAATTTTCTGAGCAACATGAACCTACTGAATATGGTGCTGATATAATGGCTGGCTCATTAATTAAGAATGCTGGTGGTGGACTGGCAAAAATAGGTGGTTATGTTGTTGGTAAGCACGAATTGATTGAAAACACTGCGGCAAGACTTACGGCCGGTGGTATTGGTCGCGAAGAAGGAGCCAGCTTAAATAATAATCTTGATTATTTTGAGGGCCTTTTTGTGTCACCGAGTGTTACCGGCAATGCTATTAAAGGTGCAATTTACTCATCAGCTTTATTAGAAAAGATGGGATTAGAGGTTTCACCTAAATGGAATGATGAAAGAACTGACTTAATTCAAACAGTGATTTTTCATGATAAAGACAAAATGATCAGATTTGCTAAAACTTTACAGGAAAACTCACCAATTAATTCATTTGTTGATCCTATTCCGAGTAATGATACTGGATATGAAGATCAAGTGATTATGGCTGATGGTTCATTTATTGAAGGTGCAAGTATTGAGTTTTCTGGAGATGGTCCAATTAGACCGCCTTATGCTCTATATATGCAAGGTGGATTAACCTATGCTCATGTGAAAATAGCGATCACAAATGCAGTTAATGAATTATTTTTTCAAAATTAATCAAGGATATTTATAAAAGTAAAGTAAAAGTTTGGTAAAGTTTTAATATTTTTTGTTAGACCACTTTACAAGTTTTTAAACATTTGCTAATCTAAAATCTAGTTTTAAACGAGAAACAAATTTCTAGTTTAGACTGTACCAATTATTGTGTGATTTTTTAGGTGGAGAAGCATGACAAAGAAAATTTCAGCAGATGACATAAGAAAAAGTGTCAAAGAAGAAGATGTCAGATTTATTAGATTGGCTTTCACAGATATCAATGGAACGCTAAAAGCAGTTGAAGTTCCAAATAGTCAGTTAGACAAGGTTTTAGAAAATGACGTACGCTTTGATGGTTCTTCAATTGATGGATTTGTTCGTTTGGAAGAAAGTGATATGATATTATATCCAGATTTTTCCACCTGGTCCGTTTTGCCTTGGAGTGACAGCACAGGTGGTAAAATTGGTTGCTTAACTTGTTCCGTTCATACTACTGATGGTGAGCCTTTCGCAGGTGATCCACGGAATAATCTTAAAAGAGTTATAGGTCAAATGAAAGAATTGGGCTTTACCGCTTTTGACATTGGTTTTGAAGCCGAGTTTCATTTACTTAAACTTGATGAAAATGGTAATTGGACTACTCAAGTTCCAGACCATGCATCATATTTTGATTTGACTTCAAACGATGAAAGTGCAAGTTGTCGCCGAGATATTGTTGAAACTTTGGAAAGCATTGGATTTGAAGTGGAAGCTGCTCACCATGAAGTAGGAGATGGCCAGCAGGAAATTGATTTCAGATTCGATGATGCGTTGACAACTGCTGATCGTGTGCAAACTTTTAAAATGATTGTGCGTGAGATAGCTAAAAGACATGGCTTATTTGCTACATTTATGGCTAAGCCCTTGCAAGGTCAAGCTGGCAACGGGATGCATACCAACATGTCTTTATTCAAAGGTAATAAAAATGCATTTTATGATAAAAATAATAAATATCATTTATCTAAGACTGCTTTGTACTTTTTAAATGGCATTTTGGAGCATGCACGAGCAATTACGGCAGTGGGAAATCCAACTGTTAACTCATATAAGCGCTTAATCCCCGGTTTTGAGGCACCAGTATATATTTCTTGGGCTTCAAAGAATCGTTCACCTATGGTTAGGGTACCTTCTGCAGGGGAATTAAATACTCGACTTGAAATGCGTTCTGCTGATCCTACAGCTAACCCTTATTTACTTTTAGCCGCATGTTTAAGTGCAGGGATGGCTGGAATTAAGGAAGAAAAGATGCCTATGGACCCAGTCACCTGCAACTTATTTGATTTAAGTGAAGAACAACTTAATGAAATGGGAATCAAACCTCTTCCTTCTACATTGCACAATGCATTAAAAGCTTTTAAGAAAGATAAATTAATTCAAAATGCTTTAGGAAAACATTTAACTCAGAGCTTTATTGATTCTAAAGAGTTAGAATGGTCGCAATACACTCAAACTGTTTCTGATTGGGAAAGAAATCGTTATATGGGCTACTAAACCAATCTGGATGATAGTAGTATTTTTAAATCTGTATATTTTTGTTTTGAAGAAATAACTTTTAAGAAAATAAAAAACACGTTGATTACTTTCCTTTAAAAGTTTTTAATAGATTTTTAAAATAGTTTTGATGTCAAGCTGTAAATCGGCTTGACATTTTAATTTTAGAAACGTTTTTAACATAGCCCAATTCGTCTTTAGTTACTTTTAACTCAGATAAAAATAATTAATCTTCTCCTGAAACAAATCTAAATAAGATTTTTAAACAGATTACCGGAAAGTTGCTGGTAAAAAATTTTAACTTAATGCACAGACCTATTGGTAAATCTAATGTAAAGAAAGCTGTTACCGCTGCCAATGACCTAGGTACTGAAGGAGATATAGTCGTGATAAGGATATCTCTTTACAATACTAAAATAGTTACATTTTTGTAAAAATACATTAATTTAATCAAAAACTATCTTTTCTAATTGCATAGCAACTATAATATGTTGTATTTCTAGGTATTAGTGATATTGAAAGAAAAATTAAATTAAAATCTATCTGTTTTTAGTCCAAATGCCAAGCATATGAGTAAAAAGAAGCTTTGCTCTATTAATAAACTTAAACAGTGTTTCAAGGTGGGCAGTTTTATGCCATATTTAAGAAAGATTGATTACAAATATTTTTGAATTTGCTAATTTCATGAGTTAATTTTTAAAATTTTAAAAGTGCTAACTAAATTCTGAATTAATAACAAATTATCAATTCTGGTAAACCATTGCTAAGTAATTATTTTCAAAATGTTATTTCTAAATTAATATAAATAAAATAAAAGTTAATAAGATATAAAGCCAGACGGCTACGCTTTCAAAAAAATAAATAATATTTAAATTTTTTTATTTAAATATAATATTATTACTGTTATTTGTAATAAAAATACTTTTTTAATAATCCTCATTAAAAAAGTATTTTTTATTTTATAGATGCTTCACAATCATTATGAACTGTGTTATTTAAATATTATACAGATACTTTTATACTGTTTTATAATAAAAACATATTTTTTAAAATTAAATAATTTATTGACAATTATAGCCACGTTTATTAGGATTATACTATATAATAATATTAACCATATATTTTATGTTTTAGGAGGTAATGTTATTTTAAATAATTCAGGAAAATTGTATGAAAAAATATTTTTCTTCATTAGCTTAAAGAAAGGAAGGGTTATGAAATAAAAAGCAACTTCAATATAATAATCAATTGAGGTTGCTTAAGATACTGTTAAGAATAAATTTAAAAAATTTGTAAATATGCTAAAAATAAAATTTACCCTTAACGTAAAATTGTGGTGAGATAATTAGTTAAGGCTAATCAAACTCACTACTAGATTTAATGATACCACAGAAAAAAGTTTATAGTTATTCAAATTTATGTCATAAATGAACTTAAAAAAATAATTGTAAACATGTAGATTTAATTTAAAATTTCTATGGATAAATATCTTAAAATCACATATACACTAACTTAAAGGTTGTACGGAAATTTCATACAACCTTTTTTGGTCAAACTGTATAACTTTAGAAGGAATGTCTAGCATTATGTATAGCCCCTAGTCAAATGCTATCGCATGGTTGACAACTAAAATGTTTTTTAGTTAATTTTATTATTCGAATATGTCAACTTTTAAGTGATATGATAAATAAGTTAGGTTTTGAATAAGTGAGGTAAAAATGACAAAAGAAAAGGCAATTTATACTAAAGATGTCATACTAGTTATGGCAGCTTCATTCTTTTTTATGTTTAGTACTATGTTTGTGAACCCTCTGATTAACGGCTATGCTAAAAGTTTGGGAGCTAGTAGTGGTTTTGCTGGCTTGATTGTGGGAATTATGAGTATAGCAGCAATGTTTTTGCGACCGATTGCAGGTAATTTGACGGATAAATTTTCGAAATACCGTTTATCTTTTATCGGAGGAATTCTCATAGTGGTCGGTGTAACTGGCTACGTAATAGCACCAGCAAGCAATTGGCTGCTCCTTTTTCGTTTAATTAACGGCTCAGGTTATGTTCTTTGCACCGTTTGCATGACGACTTGGCTTGCCTTTTTGGTACCACGTGCTCACGTTGGTCAGGCAATGGGATTTTATGGTCTGATGAATGCACTTGCGATGGCTGTTGCTCCAGCGCTTGCTATTAGTACTTACCAAAAAACAGGATACAGAATTGCTATCATTGCTTCTGCTGTTTCGGCCGTTTTAATGGTCATTATAATTCAATTTGTTGGCAATAAGGCTAAACCAAAAGAAGTTAAACAATTAGAAAAGAAAAAATCATTTTTGCATCTTAAAATTATTCAAAAAAACGTATTGCCTATAGCAATGCTCACTACTTTATTTGCATTTCCTTATTTTGCCACACAAGCCGATCTCGTTACTTACGTTGAAGAGCGTCATTTGAGTGTAAATGTAGGCTCCTATTTTTTAATTTATGCTGTTGTACTATTGCTTATTCGAATAGTTTTAAAAAATCTCTTTGATACTGTTAAATTTGGCACTTGGTTTTGGGTTAGTGTTGCTGCCACCCTTATTTACCTAATTTTGCTGGCAACAATGAAAAATAACTGGATAATGGCTCTCGCAGCTGCTTTTATGGCTATTGGCTATGGTTTAATGTATTCAGTTTTACAGTCAACTGCAATGCTATTGGCTCCCATAAGCGAACAAGGTTTAGCAAGTAGCACGTTTTACTTAGGACTTGACATTGGTATGGCGTTTGGTCCAATAATCATGGGATTTATAAATGACTTATTACCAGTCAAATGCTTTTATTTAGTGCAGTTAATTTTAATACCTTTCATGATATTGATCTATTTCCATTATCGTGTTCGTCTGAATGGTGCAATTAGACATCATTAACCTTTTTTCAAATAAAAGAAAAACTGACTAATCTTGTTTTAGTAAAAGATTAGTCAGTTTTTAATAACTAATAAAATGATCGGCTTTGTTTTTTATTGGAATTTTTTACCCCATTCCCAAGGATCTTCGTGCCATGTCTTTAAAGCTTCATATTCTGTTGAAGTTATATATTTCATCTCTTTTTCTTTTTGCAGTAGTTCAGGATATGTTAACAAAGGACTGTAATCAACTTTAGCTTGAGCAAAGTTAGCTTTAGTATCTTTTAAATAATACGTAAATATTGAGCTCACGCCGATTACATTGCCGCCTTCTTTTTCAGTTGCTTTCACTGCATTAATAACTGAGCCACCAGTGGTAATTAAATCGTCGATTAGTACAATTTGATCGTTGTTATTAAAAAGACCTTCAATTTGTTTACCCTTACCATGATCTTTTGGCTTTGGGCGTACATAAATCATTGGCAAATTCAGTTTGTCAGCCACCCATGCTGCATGGGGAATACCCGCCGTAGCAACTCCCCCAATCACGCTTACATCTGGATACTTTTCTTTAATAAGACCTGCTAAATCTGAAGCAATCCAGTCACGCAAGTCTGGATAAGAAACAGTTAATCTTAAATCAGTATAAATGGGAGATAACATACCACTTGCATAAGTGAATGGTTTGTCAGGGGATATTGTAATAATTTTTTTATCAACTAACTTATTAATAATTTGATCTTGATGCATTTTACTCAAACTCCTTTTTAATTTCTCGATAAACTAAAGCAGGATCTTCAGCCTGCGTAATTGGTCGACCCACTACAAGAGCACTTGAACCAAATTCTTTAGCCTTTTGTGGCGTGGCTATACGCTTTTGATCATCAGTGATATTGTCTACTAACCTAATTCCGGGCGTGACGTATAAAAAATCAGATCCTACTTTTGCTTTAAGATTTTTCACTTCAAGTGGTGAGCAGATTACACCATCTGCTCCAGCTTTTTTTGCAGTTTGTGCCAGACTAACTACTTGCTCTGCCATTGATAATGAACAGTTTTGTTCATTTGCCAAAATTTTTTCTGAAATAGAGGTCAATTCTGTAACTGCTAGTAATTTGGGAGTTTCATTTCCAGCAGGTGTGCCATCTATCAACCCTTTTTTTGCCGCTAAAATCATTTCACTTCCGCCCAAAGCATGTACTGTTGTGCAGAAAATACCTAACTGAGCAATCTGTCTTGCAGCTTGATAAACTGTATTGGGAATATCATGTAATTTAAGATCTAAAAAAATCTGATATCCTTGTTTTACTAAACTCTTTACAAATTCTGATCCATAATGATAATAAAGTTCCATACCAATCTTTAAGTATGTTTCTTGGGGCTGTCCCAATTTTGCTAGTAATTCATGAACCTTATTTTGGCTGTCAAAGTCCAAAGCTACAAACACTGCTTTTTCCATTAAAAACCTCCACAAAAAAAGTCTATTCTGGTACGAGAGTGCATCAAAATAGACCTTTTATATTTAATTTAAGTCATGTTTTTAACTTGCGGTCTCTCTGTACCGTTTAAAGTTTATCAATAATGAGATTACCATTTTTATTTATAAAATACAATAAAATTTTGTTTTTAAAAAGTAAAGAAATTGTGTAAAATATATCCAAAAATAATTGTACTGACAGTGAGCTTACATTTTTGGAGGGTAATATGACAAACATCAGTGTAAAATTGCCTGGATTTACTTTAAAAAACCCGGTGATGCCGGCTAGTGGTACTTTCGGCTTCGGGGATGTACCAGCAGCAAAAAAATTTGACTTGAACGAACTGGGAGCGCTAGTTATTAAAACTGCTACTCCGAATTCGCGTTTAGGAAATCCGCAACCACAAATTGCAGTTTTAGATAACGGTGTATTAAATTCAGTTGGTTTGACCAATCCCGGGATTGATAAAGTTATAAGCGAAAAGTTAACTAATTTAAAAAAGCAATATCCAGCACTACCGATAATTGCCAGTGTAGGCGGTGAAAGTGAAGAAGGCTACATTGAAGTTGCTCAAAAACTGTCAGATTCAAAAATGGTTACTGCTCTTGAAATTAATGTTTCTTGCCCCAATGTGGCTCAAGGTGGAATGTCATTTGGCGTTCACCCAAAAGTTGTGGAAAAGCTAACTGCAGAAATAAAAAATACAGTTGATTTGCCCGTTTTTGTAAAATTAACACCTAATGTAACTGATATAGTGGCATTAGCGCAGGCAGCTGAAGCTGGTGGAGCGGATGGTTTATCCTTAATAAATACTGTAACTGGGATGAGAATTAACATAAAGACCCGCAAACCTCTTCTAGGAAATAATTTTGGTGGTTACTCTGGTTCTGCAGTGAAGCCCATTGCCTTATATCAGATTAATCAGGTAAGACGGGTTACTAATTTGCCAATTATCGGTATGGGTGGAATTGCATCTGCTGAAGATGTGATTGAATTTATGCTTGCTGGAGCTAACGCTGTTGCTGTAGGTAGTGCCCATTTTAAAGACCCTTTAGCTTGCCTTCATATTGTCCATGACTTACCGCAGGTTTTGGATAATTTAGGTGTCAATGATATTAATGATTTGGTGGGTCAAGTTGAATATAATTAAAAAACTAACATCAGCAATATCCAACTTTACTATTGACAATTTGAATTTGAAACAGTATATTTAAACAGATGTCCTTTAAAATTAGTCCCGTGAGGCTAGCAAGGAAAGCTCAATTAAGTATTGACTTTTACAAAGCATTTAGTCTCAAATAGATTAAGTGCTTTTTTCATGGGCAATGTACTATAGGAGAAAAAAATGACAAAAGAAATTTGGGACGCCTCAGCAATGAAAAGAGCGTTGACAAGAATTACTTATGAAATCATTGAACGAAATAAGGGCACGGAGAATTTGGTTCTGGTAGGAATAAAAACTCGTGGTGTATATTTAGCTCAACGCATTCATGATCGTATTCAGAAGCTTGAAGGTGTTGATGTTCCACTTGGCCAACTTGATATTACCTTATATCGTGATGATCGTCATGATGCAACATTAAAATTAGATCCCGTTGTTAATTCGAGTGAACTTGGTGTTGAAATTAGCAATAAACACGTGATATTAGTAGACGATGTGATTTTTACTGGTAGAACAATCAGAGCGGCAATGGATGCTTTAATGGATAAAGGCAGACCTAGTTCAATTGCCGTTGCTGCTTTGGTTGACCGTGGTCATCGCGAACTTCCAATTCGAGCAGATTTTGTTGGTAAAAACATTCCAACTTCATCACATGAAGAGATAGCTGTTCATGTAGAAGAAATTGATAATAAAGACAATGTGGAATTAAAACCATTGCCACAATAAAAAATTAATTCAACCGTTTAATTGGCTCCAGAGAGGGTCAGAAGGGTTTGAGTTCATTTTATTGAGTCTCTAACTATACTAAAAACCCTTTTGCTAAACCTGGAGCTGAAAAGCTTTAGGTTTATTTTTTTGGAAGAGAGTAAAAATGAAAAATATTAATCTGGTTACCCTAAAATCATTTGTAAGTGTCGAAAACTTAACAGTTGAAGAAGTAATGGCGCTTATTGAAAGAGCAGAGTTCTTTAAAAAAGGTGGTGCCCGTCCACACCTAACAAACCCAGTTTTTGTCACAAACATGTTTTTTGAAAATTCTAGCAGAACTCACACGAGTTTTGAAATGGCAGAAAGAAAATTAGGATTAAGCGTAATACCATTTGACCCTGCTCACAGTTCAACTAAAAAAGGGGAAACGCTTTATGATACTTCGCTTATTATGGCAGCTCTTGGGATTGATCTTGAAGTTATCAGGCATACTGAAAATGAATACTATAACCAACTGATACATCCCAAACAAAACCAACATCTTGATATTGGTGTCATCAATGCAGGAGATGGTAGCGGTCAGCACCCATCACAATGTATGCTTGACATGATGACAATTCATGAGCATTTTGGCCATTTTAAGGGTCTTAAAGTAGCTATCGTAGGAGATATTACTAATTCGCGAGTTGCTAAAAGTAATATGGAACTTTTGACCAGACTGGGAGCCAAGGTTTATTTCTCTGGTCCTGATTATTGGTATGACAAACAATACGATAAGTATGGTGAATATAAGCCCATTGATGACTTGATAAATCAAATGGACGTGATGATGTTGTTAAGAGTGCAGCATGAACGACACGCAGGTGATCCTAACGAAGCAAATTTTGACGCCAAAAGCTACCATGAAAAATTTGGTATTAATCAAAAAAGGTATGAGCAAATGAAAGATGATGCTATTATCATGCACCCAGGTCCCATTAATCATGATGTTGAACTTAGCGGTGACTTAGTTGAAGCTCCAAAGTGTCGGTTTGTAAGGCAAATGGAAAATGGCGTTTTTATGAGAATGGCAATGATTGAAGCAGTTATGCGTGGTCGCAAATTAGGGGGATTGTCTTGATGACAACTGTGATTAAAAATGGCTATATTTATACTGATGGAGAAATAGTACATGGTGACCTTTTAATTAAAAATGGCCTAATTTCTGCAATTGGTATTGGTTTAAAAGCAGAAAATATAATTGATGCTAAAAATCAATTAGTAAGCCCAGGACTTGTTGATGTACATGTTCATTACAGAGATCCTGGACAAACTGATAAAGAAAATGTCAGAACCGGTTCGCTGGCAGCAGCACATGGTGGTTTCACTACTGTTTGCGCAATGCCGAATGTAGTACCGGTACCCAATACGCCAAAGCTGATGGGTAAAATGGTGAAAAACAACTGTGAAAATGGTTTAATTCATGTTTTGCAATATGCACCAATTACAGTTAATGAAGATACTAATGAAATTCCTGATTATGCCGCTCTAAAAAAAGCTGGCTGCGTTGCACTGAGCAATGATGGCAAAGGTGTGCAGAATGCGCACACGATGTATCTGGCAATGCAAAAGGCACAAGCTAATAATTTAATTATTGCCGAACATGCTCAAGATGATTCGTTGTTCAATCAAGGCGTGATAAATGAAGGTAGAAAAGCAAGTGAATTTAATTTAGCTCCGATTACTGAATTAGCTGAAACTACTCAAATTGCCCGAGATTTATTATTGGCGCAAAAGACTGGCGTTCATTACCATGTTTGCCATGTTTCTACTAAAAAAAGTGTTGAATTGATCAGAATTGCTAAAAGCAAAGGTATTAATGTTACCTGCGAAGTTGCTCCTCATCATCTTCTATTAGGAGAAGAAAATATTATTAGTGATAATGCTAACTTTAAAATGAATCCGCCTTTGAGAACCAAAGCAGATCAAGAAGCACTTATAGCTGGATTGCTTGATGGCACAATTGACATGATAGCTACTGATCATGCACCTCATACTGCAAGTGATAAACAAAATGGTTTTGCTGAGGCTGCATTTGGTATTGTTGGCAGTGAAACGGCTTTTTGCGAACTTTACACTAAATTTGTTAAAACTGGTATTTTTACTCTGGAGCAGTTAATAAATTGGCTCACTTTGGCTCCCGCCACAGCTTTTGGATTAACAAAAGCTGGAAAAATAGCTTTAGGTCAACCGGCAGATATTGCAATTTTCGATCTTCATAAAAAAGAAGCTATTAATGCAGCTAATTTTAAGTCTAAAGGGAAAAATACTCCTTTTAATAATGATGCAGTTTACGGTCAAACAGTTTTAACAATGGTTGACGGCCAGATTGTTTTTCAAAGTGAGGAAAGTAAATGAGATATTTAATTTTAGAAGATGGCAGTGTATATGCTGGCGAAGGCTTTGGTGGAAGCCAAACCACTAAAGGCGAAGTAGTCTTCACCACCGGAATGACAGGTTATCAAGAGGCTATTACAGATCAATCATATGCAGATCAAATTTTAGTTTTTACTAACCCATTAATTGGCAATTATGGGATCACACTGGCAGATTATGAGTCACTCGAACCAGGCATAAAAGGAGTGATTTGCCATGAAGTGGCACGTCATCCTGATAATTGGCGCATGCAAACTACTTTACCAGATTTTTTAAAGGGATTAGATGTGCCTGGTATTCAAGGAATAGATACCAGAAAATTGGTTAAAAAATTACGCGCCCACGGCACAATGAAGGGTCAAATTTGTGATTCTAGGGAGAAAGCTGCCGAAATTGCAGAGCAGTTAAAAGCAAGTCAGCTTTCAAAGGGCGTAGTTAAGAGAGTTGCGACTACAAAATCTTATCCTGTACCAGGCTCAAAGCGCAATATTGTTGTAGTCGATTTTGGCTTAAAAAACAGCATCTTGCGTGAATTAAGCCAACGAGATTGCAACTGTATCGTTTTGCCTTATACTACATCAGCTGAAAAAATTTTATCTCTTCATCCGGACGGCGTTTTGCTCTCTAATGGACCTGGAGATCCTCTAGAAATGAAAGGCGCCGTTAAAATGGTTCAAGAAGTGGAAAAGCAGATCCCACTAATGGGAATTTGCATGGGTCACCAGGTTTTTGCTCTGGCTAATGGTGCAAAAACTTACAAAATGAAATTTGGTCATCGCGGATTTAATCACCCTGTACGTGAAATTGCCACAAGTAACATTGGGTTTACTTCTCAAAATCATGGCTATGCTGTTAGTCGGGATTCAATTGATTCTGATAATTTAATGATTACACATGTTGAAGTTAATGATGGGACTGTAGAAGGTTTGCGGCATAAGAAATATCCTGCTTTTTCCGTGCAATTTCATCCTGATAGTACACCGGGCCCGCACGATGAAGAAGGCATCTTTGATTACTTTATGCAAATGATTGACCAAAGAAAGGACGTTGAAAATCATGCCTAAAAGAACTGATATTAAAAAAATAATGGTAATTGGTTCAGGCCCAATTATTATTGGCCAAGCGGCAGAATTTGATTATTCGGGCACGCAAGCATGCCTTGCACTGCGTGAAGAAGGCTATGAAGTGGTGCTGGTCAATTCTAATCCTGCAACAATTATGACCGATACTTCAATAGCTGATAAGGTTTATATTGAACCGTTAACTGTGGAATCTGTATCGCGTATTATCCGTAAGGAATTTCCTGATGCAATTTTGCCAACTTTAGGTGGTCAAGTGGGTTTGAATATGGCCTTATCATTAGCTAAAAGTGGTATTTTAGATGAACTGAACATCGAATTATTGGGAACAAAGCTTGATTCAATTGAACAGGCAGAAGACAGAGAAAAGTTTAAAGAGCTCTGTCAAAAATTAGGGGAGCCTGTGCCACCATCAACTAGTGTTAAGACAGTGCAAGAAGCATTAGATTTTGGAGATAAGATTGGTTATCCCATAATCGTGCGTCCAGCTTTCACTATGGGTGGAACCGGCGGCGGTATTTGTAATGACAGGGATGAACTAGCTAAAATTGCTAAAAACGGTTTGGAATTGTCACCAGTTACCGAATGCTTAATTGAGCGTTCAATTGCAGGATATAAAGAAATTGAATTTGAAGTCATGAGAGATCATGACGATAATGCCATGATTGTCTGCTGTATGGAGAACTTTGATCCTGTCGGTATCCATACGGGAGATTCAATTGTTTTTTCACCGTCTCAGACATTATCTGATAAAGAATATCAGATGTTGCGCGACTGTTCTTTAAAACTTATTCGGGCGTTAAAAATTGAAGGTGGCTGCAACGTTCAGTTAGCCCTAGATCCGAATAGTTTTAATTACGATGTCATTGAGGTTAATCCGCGTGTTTCCCGTTCTTCTGCCTTGGCTTCAAAGGCCACGGGTTACCCCATTGCTAAGATGGCTGCTAAAATCGCTGTGGGTCTGACTTTAGATGAAATTAAAAATCCGGTAACAGGCACTACATTTGCCGAATTTGAACCAGCTCTGGATTATGTTGTTTGCAAAATACCACGCTGGCCCTTTGATAAATTTGCCAAAGCAAATCGTGAACTTGGCACACAAATGAAAGCGACTGGAGAAGTCATGGCTATAGGCAGAACAGCTGAAGAAGCCTTTCAAAAAGCTGTTCGCTCTTTGGAAATTGACCAAAAAGACTTTTATTCAGCTGAAGCTCATGATGCAAGTGATGAAGAACTGGAAAATAAACTGGTTAAAG
The DNA here is from genome assembly GCF_000967195.1 of Lactobacillus kullabergensis. Classification (GTDB taxonomy): domain Bacteria; phylum Bacillota; class Bacilli; order Lactobacillales; family Lactobacillaceae; genus Lactobacillus; species Lactobacillus kullabergensis. Next base: position 1,217,754 of record NZ_KQ033871.1, on the reverse strand, counting down.
CTCAAGATGATCGTCTCTTTTATTTAGCGGAGGCTTTTCGCAGAGACTATGCAATGTCAGACTTACATGAATTAACCAAAATTAATTTCTATTTTCTAGATATTGTTAAGCATATTGTTGATTTAGAAAAAACTATTGCGGCTAATCCAATTGATCTGGCTGTGCTCAAAAATGCTAAGAAATACGGCTTTAGTGACCATACTATCGCCAATTTATGGCATGAGGATGAAGACCAAGTGCGAGATCTGCGCAAGCAGAACCATTTAGTGCCGGTTTATAAAATGGTAGATACTTGTGCTGGAGAATTTATCTCACAAACTCCTTATTTCTATTCTACTTACGATACCGAAAATGAGAGTCGGAAGAATAGTAAAAAATCAGTTTTAGTTGTTGGTTCAGGACCTATCAGGATTGGTCAAGGTGTGGAATTTGACTACGCCACTGTACATTGCGTCAAAGCACTACAAAAGATGGGTTATGAAGCTATTGTCATTAATTCGAATCCTGAAACCGTTTCAACCGACTTTTCGGTGTCAGATAAATTATACTTTGAGCCACTAACCTTAGAAGATGTGTTGAATATTTGTGATCTGGAACAACCTGAAGGCGTCATTATTCAGTTTGGAGGCCAAACTTCAATTAATTTAGCTGCTGGCCTAGAAAAACATGGTGTCAAGATTTTAGGTACCAGTGTAGAAGACCTCAATCGGGCTGAAGATCGCGAATTATTTGATCAAGTAGTAAAAGAATTGGGCTTAAAGCAACCGCAAGGAATTACGACTACTACACATGATGGTGTTATCAAAGCAGCAGACAAGTTGGGGTATCCGGTTTTAGTCAGACCGAGTTATGTTTTGGGTGGAAAAGCCATGGAAATTGTTTATAATCAGCCAGAACTTGAAGACTACTTGCAAAATCACGTGGATATCGCCAGCAGTCATCCTATTTTAGTTGATGATTATCTTGATGGGCGTGAGTGTGATGTTGATGCCATCTGTGATGGTAAAAGAGTGCTAATTCCCGGAATAATGGAACATATTGAGCATGCCGGAGTTCACTCAGGAGATTCAATGGCAGTTTATCCCGCTCAAACTTTTTCTCCTGCAATTAAACAAAAAATAGCTGACATCACAAAGAAGTTAGCATTAAAGCTTAATTGTCGCGGAATAATGAATTTGCAGTTAATTGAGCGCGATGGTGAAATTTATATTATTGAGGTCAATCCTCGTGCTAGTCGTACTGTACCATTCTTAAGTAAAATTACGTCTATTGAAATGGCGCAAGTAGCAACAAGAGTAATTATGGGTGAAAGTTTACAAAAGCAGGGTTATGATGATGGCCTGGCACCAGAAACTAAAATGATTAGTGTTAAAGCCCCAGTATTTTCATTTAGCAAGCTTTCTGATGTTGACAGCTACTTAGGGCCAGAAATGAAGTCAACTGGTGAAGTTATGGGTAGTGATTTGAGTTTTCCTAAGGCACTTTACAAGGCCTTTTCAGGTGCAAACATGCAGATCCCTGACAGCGGCAATATTTTATTGACAATCGAAGATCGTGATAAACAAGAAATTTTGCCCATTGCCAAAAGATTCGCCCAAATTGGCTATAGGATTTTTGCTACCAGTGGTACAGCGAGCTTTTTAAAACAAAATCATTTGCATATTGCTTTAGTGGATAAAATTCATGAAGATACTGACACAAACATTCTAAATGAATTAAAAGACGGCAAAATCGACTTGGTAATCAACACTATGGGACATGATTTGGCTAAAACTTCTGACGGCTTTGTCATTCGTCAAACAGCTATTCAGCAAAACATTCCGCTAATTACCAGTTTGGATACTGCACGTGCATTGCTAACTGCATTAGAAAACAGGTCGTTTGCTACAATAAACATAAAATAGAATTTTTTAATTTAATTTTAAAAAGCAACTGTGTTAAAAATGATATGACCCCCAAATTAGGATAAATTTGGGGGTCATTTTTATGTTCCACCTTGAGAGGTACCGATATATATAAAATCCAAGTTATTTAGTGCTAAATTTAATGGCGGTTTTAGATAGATCGATTGTGTAATCTGTATTTTCAAGAGGTCTTTTCGTCATTCCCTGGTCAGTTGAATAAATAATTAAGCAAAGCTTGCTTCCTGCCGGCATTGTGTAATAAGTTGGTTGTAATTTAAACTGCAAGTCATAAAACTCACCGGCTTTAATACTACTTGGCTTTTTCATATCTGCATAATTCTGCAGATTCATGTGCGCCTTGGTAATCAATTTGGCGTGAGTTAGTTTGTCAGGCATAAATTCTTGTAAAGAGTCAAGTTGAAAATGGAAGCCCAGTTCTTGTCCACCAGGCATTAAAATTTTGGGGGTAGGAGTCAAACGCTTGCGATCAGCAATTTCTACTAAAGCAACGGAAATCTGTCCTTTGTTAAGGCTGGATGAAACACTCAGCCGTATTTCCGGTCGTCCCACAATTGTTACTGGATGAATAAATTCATCGGTGGTAAAACGTAAACTGGCTTTTGCCCATTTTTCTTCACCACAAATAAATTGGTATTGCCAGTCATTGTCAGAAATTTTTGCCTTTTTAAATTCAGTTCCGCCTACATCAGTAAAAGTAAGTTTTTGCTTGCTGCAAGTATCTTTTATTAACTCATTATTGGAAGTAGGGAAATAAACAGTTTCGCTACCAATGTCATTACTCCAATCCTTTTCTTTGTGCCACTGATCTGCTTTTAGGTTATCTTGAATAAGCACAGTTGGCCACTGATTATAGGCGTTATTTTCAATGCCCAAGAGTTCATGAACCAGCCATAAGTTCATTAGGTCAGTAAAATCAATTGAAACCAAATTATTCATATTATAGTGCGGCCCTTGATGCAAAAAAAGATGGTGGGCAACAGGAAGGTTTTTGACTTTTTGCCAAATTTTATAGACATTCTTAGGCTTAACGTTCCAATCATTTAAGCCATGGACGCTAATCCAGGAACATTTAATATTATCAGTATGATGGCGATAGTTGCGTTTTTCCCAGAAATCTGAATACTGACCAGTCTTGCGATCGGCCTTTTCTAATAAAATCTTCTGCATTTCGTCAAACTTAGGTTTAATTTTTAAATAATCTCCAGCATCCCACAAGTTCGATTGACAAGTTTCTGCAAGCATATCCAGATCTTCACCTTGGCAATCTTCTGGTGCAATTACCAAGCCATGTTCACGGTAATAATCATACCAGGAAGAAATGGCAGCCTCAGAAATAACTGTTTTTAGGCCAGGTACACCCGTAGTAGCAATGGCTATTTGCAAAGTGCCTAAATAGGAACGACCAGTCATCCCAATTTTTTTATTACACCAAGTTGCTTTGGTTTCGTGCTGCCTTGTTCTATCAGTATAAGCAACGCGATCTCCGTGTAGCCATTCAATTATTTCCTTGGCACTTTCGGTTTCTTCTGGAGCACCAGTAATTCTAAGACCATCACTGCCCCGTGTTCCGATAGCACCAGCAAACACACTGGCAAAGCCACGAGCTAGCATATATTCGTTCAAACCGTAAGAAGATTTGCCGACAGCCTGTTCTACCGGTTTGTATGAGCTTTCACTATCCAGAGGCTTTTTGGCTTTAACAATTGCAGAAGCCTGATATTGTGGGTTAGTCCACTCAGTCGCATCAGTCAAATTTTCATCTACGTTGTGGTTGCGCTTTTCGTTATCAATGATGCCGCCAAAATAGGGGCTGGCAGTGTAAAGAGCGGGAACCGGTAAGGTTTCGCTTTCAATTGGACGAAATATTGTCGTTTGCAAAAGGTCACTTTTGCCATCACCGTCTGTGTCCAAATCACTTTCAACATAAACAACTTCACGGATTATCTTGCTGGTATCAAAAACAGGCATACTTTTACCATTAAAAAAGAGAAACTTATTCTGCGCAAATTCCGTTTTTCTATTGTAAAAATAGCCTTGACCAGCCATGACGTCTATTAACAGTTGTCCATTTTTAGCGCGCGTATTAAGCAAACGATAGAAAGCTTGAATAAGAGACTGCTTGTCATTAATTTTCTCAATATAAGGTAATGCCTGCTTTTTCATAAAAGCCAAAGGGTCATTTAGCTGATAATCGTAGCCAACATGATAGCCAAGAAGCTGCAATGCAACATTATAAAATTGATTAGAAGCAATTTCCTCGGGATTGGTATCTAAAAAAGCATTAAGAGGCTGGACACTTGAAACTGCAAACTCAGCTAATTTTGCTTTGCGAGCACTTTCGTCGCGGGGGCTAATCACTGCCACTGCATTTGCGATCAGCTCTCCTAAAAGATTGGAAAAAGAGCGTTTTTCATAATCTATTGGCAAAAATTTAATTTGCAATAATTCTTTAACTTCTGTTTTGTAATCAGTTTCCACATAAGCGTATTGGTTATACTTCATAAAATTCTCCTTTTTGTATTATTTTACCTGTTAACAATGATATTAGAAAGCTGATTAATAAAAAAGAAGGTACTGTTTTCAATACCTCCTTTTTAAATATTAAATTTATAACCAAACTTTTTCGTAAATTTTTTCATTAAAACCGCAGGTCAGTTTTTTACCTTCAACAACCAGAGGCCTTTTTATTAGTTTTCCATTTTTGGACATCATGTCAGCGGCATCTGCAATTGACATATCTGCAATTTGATCTTTAAGGTGTAATTTGCGATAGTCTTGACCGTGAGTGTTAAAAAAATATTTTAAGCCGCGATCTTGATGCTGGCTCAGCCATTCTACTAGATCTTCTTTTTTTGGCGGTTCTTCGACCAAATCTTGAAAATCGAACTCAACATTGTGCTCCGTCAGCCATTTTTGAGCAGCCCTTGAAGTAGAGCAACGCTTGTAACCATAGAATTTTATCATATTCATACTCTCCTTTACTTCAATTATAGCAATAAGACTGATAAACCAGAAGAGTAGAGTACTTTAAACTAACTGAAATCCAGTTCAAAGTCTTTACTAGTGAAAAGATGAACTTTGTTATTAAAAAGGTAATTCATTGCGATGCCTAATGCAATAGGTAACACGAAGAAAAGAACAGCAATTAATATAATATTAACCAAATTCGCTGGGCGATTTGCCATGGCGGCAATAGGGCCAATTAAACCTGAAAAGCCAAATCCTGCACTCATTGGTGTACCCTGAATTTGAAATACTGCGCCTAAGGCACCCATTATACCGGCATTAATTAAAAGCGGGATAAGTAATTTGGGATTAGTCATTAGATTAGCCATTTGCATTTTAGGAGAACCTAAGAAGTGGGCAATTGATGTACCAAAACTATTTGATTTCCAACCGAAAACAGCTAAAGAGAAAGCAACGGCTGTGATACCTAAATTGGCAGAACCGGAAGCTATGCCAGAAATGCTTATCGCGGTGGCAATACCGACTGAAGAAATAGGGGAAACGATAAGTAACCCAAATACTATTCCCATCAGCATACCCATAATAATTGGCTGCAATGCCGTCAATTTTTCAACTCCGACACCGATCAAACTAGTTAATTGGCCAACAGGGATGCGGGTAAGACAGCCAATTCCTCCAGCTATTAGCAGAACAAGTAATGGAACTAATAGAATTGTGTATGCTTTCAATTTCTTACCAAAAAACAAAACTAAGCCGTAAGCTATCATAATAGTAATGGCCGTATTAATAACGTCACCACTGCCCATAACCGCAACCTTGCCTTTGTTCATCACAAAGTTACCAGCTCCAGCTGTTGCCGCTAAGGCAATAGATGAAGTTTGGATGGGTGTTAATTTACCAGTCATACCAACACAGACGGCACTGATTGCTGGCAATAATGCCGAAGCAAAGGTGGTCAAAGCTAAAATAAAGCTTAATTGTGGCATGCTTGGCAAGAGTGCTTTTACCAACTGATTAATTAAGGCTCCAGGAATTAAAGCTACAACTATACCTGTTGATAAGCCATTTAGTGTATCTAACGTAATCTTTTTTAAAGTATTCATTTTACTCTCCCAATAAAAAACTCACACAGATGACGACAACTGTGTGAGTCTTCAGAGAAGAAAGTACTTAAATCTTTTAAACACACAATTGTCATGAAGATTGAACTGTGTGTCTAAGACAATGACAAACTAGGCACTCAGATCAAATAGCTGAAGTACCAGAAATAATATTTAACTTGCGGTTGATTAATTTTTTTAATTGCCGTCATAATCTTTACCTCTCATAAATATTTAAGCAATATCATAACTTAATAGCATAAAAAAAGCAAGAGAATTTTTAAAGAAAAAATTTCATTGGTATATCAAGCTTTAAGTATCTAATAGTCTTTTTATTGGGAAAGAAAAAGTTAGTTAATTATTAAAAAAATATTTTTTCTTTTTCAATTAGCAAAATAGCTTGCCAAGATTTGAATAATTTTTTTGAATAACAGGTCGGTAACGACTAAAATAATGGCAAGTAAAAATAATAATTCAGTTTTATAATAAAAAGATGTTTTATAATAAAAAGATATAGAAAGAAGTGTTTATTATCTCACTGTTTATTAATTGCATCAGTTTCTTAGGAGATTGGTTGTTGTTTGCCTTTCCTCTTTATCAGGGATTAATGGAGCTTTATGATTATGAATGGTTTTTGAAGGAATTTAACCAATCAAGTAAAGCACAACCAAAGATCTCTCCTTTGTACTGGATTATACCTATTGTCAAAATTTATCTTGAAAAACGGCGTGCAGTCAAGATTTTAGGTAGTATTATCAAAAATGAATCTGATTTGCGTACAGCTATGAGTTTTATTGATAAGGCTACTGCCTGGTATTTTGTTTCTCTTGGTGGCTGGCTAAAGATGGTATCTTCTCTATATGAATTTATCGGAGAACTTCATGAAGACAGCATTTTATTGCTGATTCTTGGAACAGTTGTTTTAACTTTTTTAGGAATTTTCTCAGGTTATTACCGGTTAAATCCTAAACGGCAAAGGGTGCTGATATCAAAAATCAAGAAAAATTAGCGATCAAAAAAAGAACTATAACACGCTTTGTTATAGCTCTTTTTTGAAAAATGATCCGGGTGAGATTCGAACCCACGACCCACGGTTTAGAAGACCGTTGCTCTATCCAGCTGAGCTACCAGACCGTCAGTTTTGCGTATTCCTGCGCAAGAACATTAACTATTATAGAGAAAAGTTGTTGTAATTGCAACCGGAAATTTCTTTTTTATCCAACTTATTTTTAAAGTCAAATAGATAATAAAGAAAGGAGTACAAATTGATTTGTTAATTGTATTTCATAATCTGTATAATAAAGAAAAGCGAAGAACGAAAGACAGGAAAATACATGAAACATAAAATTATAAAATTGATATCTCTACTGGGAGTTCTATTATTTTGTTTTGTTTCTGGACAAGAAGTAAAAGCCGATGTTGATTATGATATTGCTAAAAACATCACTACAGCTAAAGTTAACTCAGACGGCTCGTTGACGATGAAAAGGGCAATTACGTATAAATTCAACAGTTCTGCACATGGAGTTTTTTATCGACAAAATCTACAATCGAATCAGAAAATCGCTGATGCTTCAGTAAAAGTGGCAGATAACAACGACAAGGGTCGCAAAACAAATGATTATGATCTCAAAAGAAATAAAAAGGGATACCGTTTTAAAGTATTTCACAATATAAAGAGTAATAGTCGCTTTACTGTTACTTATTTTTATCGTATCACTAATGCCATTACCAATTACCGTGATGTAGCCGAACTTAATTTTAAAATTATTGGCGACGGTTGGGACACCGACTTAAACTATGTCAAAGCAAGCGTGATTTTTCCAGGTCCTGTAAAGGGTCTAAAAGCATGGGCCCACGGACCACTTGATGGACGTCTACAAGTTAATCCTCAAAAAGGAAAAATTGTCATGACAGCTGAAAATCTTGCTGGTGACATGGGTATTGAAGTTCATACTATTTTCCCTCCTAAAATCACTGCCGATAATCAAAATGTCAAAAATAAGAATCACCGCCAAGCAGTGATAAAGCAAGAGAAAAAATTAGCACAGGATACTTTATTAAATCAACAAAAAAGGGCAAAAAGGAGTCTTTTGCTAATTGCTTTGAGCTTAATTGCAGGACTTTTAGGTATCATTAAGGGCTTTAGAGCCCAAAAAATTGGTTTTATGCCCCGCAAGAGTCGTGAATTGGCTCATAACTATGAAATACCTGACGTGGATCCAATATTAGCTCAAATTTTGGATACCGCAAAGCAACCGGATAATCGCGCGTTTACTGCCTATTTGATGGAACTTGCAGCACAGAAAAAAATTAAGATTGAAGATTATAAAACCCATCTTAAAACTTATTATCGGATAACCGCGATAGACGAAAGCATAATTGACGAGAGCCGTTTAATGAAAACTCTTTTTAACAAAATTGGGGATGGAACTAGTTTTACCACTCAAGCCTTGAAAAAATATCATGGTAAGAAACTAGGAAGCGACTTTGATTTTTGGGCAGGAGATTATTTTGACAGCAAGGAAAAGCAAGTTTATTTGCCTGATTCATTAATAAATCGAAAAAATAAAAATATTGCTATCATAATTTTAATGATGGTCATCAGTTTTGCTGCTTCTGTAGTAGCATTAATGAGCTCACTTAAGTTTATTTTAGTGATAGTTTTTGGCGAAGCTTCGATCCTAATTTTGAGTTTACTGGCGCTGATTTTCAATATCAAACGTACCGGCATATATTCTGAAAAAGGAAAAATTGAAACCGAAAAGATACGTGGTTTCAAGAAAATGTTGAAAGATATCGGTAAGTTTAAGATGAAGGATGTGGGTGACATCATTTTATGGGAAGACATCATGCCTTATGCTGTTGCTTTTGGTTTAGCTAATAAAGTAATGAAACAGCTCAAAATCGAATTCACTCAAGAAGAATTGGCAAAGAGTGATTACTTTTACTATGGTTTTGCCTCTAATACCGGCAAAGATAGCTTTTCTGCCAACTTTGATTCTTGCTTTAACGACAGTATATCTACTGGTTCAAGCAGCTTTTCCAGTGGTTCATCCGGTGGCTTTGGTGGAGGTTCCGGTGGTGGAGCTTTCTAGTATAAGTTTTGATTTTAAGTCTAGCATAACGCTGGACTTTTTTGCTTTTGCTATACTTAAGTAAATAATATAAAGACAGGTAAAAATATGTTTGATTATCGCAATAATTTAATAAGGATTCTTAATCAGACTGCCGGAGATGAGAAGAGCCTTAAGAATGGCTTGGCTGCAATAAAACTGATCTTAGGTATGACCGATATGGATGAAAAAACCAATTCAACCGTAAAAGATAAAGATACTGTAGATGTTGATTTACAGCAGCTTAATTTATTATTAAAAAGTCTAACGCGACTAATTAATAATCCGACAAACATTTTAGCTAAAAATACAGTGCTTTCGGCTACGCAGAAATTAACGCTAGCTCAAGGTATCAATACAGAGTACCGTCAAAATTTAGTTGATTTAAAAGAAGCAATTAAATCTATTCAGGCTCCAAAAGATTTAATCGATAAAAAAGTTTTTGAACAGGCACTTGAAACGCCAAAAGCTCCTAAGAGAGATTACCGTAAAGGAAAGCGGTATACAGTGGTTCGATTATTGTCAGGCTGTGATTTGATTAATGACAGTAATAGAACCGTTTATACGTTAAAAGAATCACAGATCCATTCCTTGAATTTGAAAAGCGGGGATATTGTTGAAGCTGTGCCAGAAGAAAAAAGTTCTCATTATGAAGCGACTATTTTAAGAATTGTTGGCTATCGTGATCTGCCCAGTATGGAAGTTGATTCTATTTCAACTTTTAAGTATGCAGTAGTGCAGGGGAGAACCGGACATCTGGCTATTTCACGTAATGCTCAAGGCAAGAAACTACGAGTTCATGGTAAAGCAGTTCTTTTACCAGTTGATTCAAGTAAATATTGGGACGAAAATATTAAGTTAGTTGATGGTTCAATAGTAGACTTAGCATGGTATGATGGGGATGTGCGTCTGAAAAAGAATCCGGCTGAGGCAATTCAAATTCGCTGGATTTATCAAATTGAACAGTCAAGGCAAACTAGTGCAAATAAAAAGAAAAAGAGTGGCACTGAATCAAAGAAAGCTGATTTGCCTAAATTAGCAATGGATCTGCATTATCAAAGGGTCGGAATTGCCATTGGTAATAATCAAAATGAGGCTATGCTTGAAGGAATAGTTAATCGTTATGACGGAATTCCAATTCCCATTGATGCTTTTCAGGGCAAGAAAAAAGTAATTGAAAACCAAATCAAAGATCTGGATATCGTGATTTTGGTGACAGCTTATGCTGCCCATGACAGTACTTGGAATATCAGAGAATTTGCCAGTAAATACCATATCAAGTTTGCCGTTAGTTCAAGTAAAGGTTATCAAGCGTTTGAGCGAGCATTATATCGGGCTGAAAAAGGTCTACCAGCATACGAAGGCAATCAGACTATTAGATACGAACTTGCTGAACAGTAATATTTATAATTTCTTAATAATTTAAGAAAAATTCCTCTGAGTTATAGTTTAAGCGATTTTAAGAATGATCAAGCATAACCAAAACCCATATTCCTTGCATAATCTAGCTGCTTTCCTGTAAAATGTAAAATAACAATTTTATGGAAGGAAGATGAGATGGACTCACAAAAGCAAACCCATACCTGGCAATACTGGCTCTTTTTCTTGGCTGGTCTGGAAATAATCACAATATCAATTAACTTCTTTTATGCTCCAATAAATGTTGCTGCTGGTGGCTCGACTGGAATCTCAATATTGATTGATGCTGTTTGGGGAATTAACCGTTCAATTTCGGTATTTGTGGTTAATGGCTTAATGTTAATTTTAGCTGCCGTCTTTTTAGGCAAACAAACGTTAAAAAAAGTTGCATTGGGCAGTCTTTTAGTACCTGTCTTAATGGCAATTACCCCTAGCTTTAAACTAACTTCAAATAATATGCTGGCGGTAATTTATGGTGGGGTTTTAATGGGCATTGGTGTTACAATGCTCTACCGGATTAACGCTTCATCTGGCGGGACCACAATTCCGCCACTAATTATAAAAAAATATTTTTATGTTGACCCTGCTATATCGCTTATGGTCATTGATATGTCGGTCATTGTACTGAACATTTTTGTTGATGGAACTGAAGCATTTTTACTGGCAGCTTTTTCTCAGGTCATTACTACTATTACTATGCGATATACTGAAACTGGTTTTGATAAAAAATATCAAGTGCGCATAATGAGTAACACTAAATTAGATAAAATTAGGCAAATGCTCCAGCAGGATTACGATGGCCTGACTGTTTATAACGTTGTGGGTGGTTACAGTGACCAAGATAAGCAGCAATTAGTTATAATTGTTGATACTAATGAGTATGGTCAATTAGTTGCCAAAGCCCGCGAAATTGACAGTGAAGCATTTATTGTTACCGAAAATATTGCTAAAGTACACGGTGGTAAGTGGCAGATTTAATGCCAATTTACCCAATAAAAAGGGTATTTTTTATTGCCAACTAGACTTAAGAGTAGTATTATGTAGTAGTTGTATTTGTGGGTTCCTCCACATCTGCAACCGCACATTTCGGGGTAATAAGTCTTTTACGGAGCACCTCGATTGGCGAGTCTAAGTAAATTTTGGAGGGTAGTAAATGTACGCAATTATTAAAACCGGTGGCAAGCAATATAAAGTTGCTGAAGGCGATAGTGTTTTTGTTGAAAAGCTTGATGCTGAAGAAGGCAAAGAAGTTACTTTTGATGAAGTAGTTCTTACTTCCGATGGCAAAGATGTTAAAGTTGGTACACCGTTAGTTAAAGGTGCTAAAGTTGTTGCTAAAGTTGAAAAGCAAGGCAAGGAAAAGAAAGTAGTTACTTTCAAGTACAAGCCTAAGAAGCACTCACATTCAAAATATGGTCACCGTCAACCTTATACTAAGGTTACAGTTGAAAAAATTGAATTAAACTAGAGGTGAAGTAATGATGAATATTTTAAATCTTAAATTATTAGCCCACCACAAGGGTGGAGGTTCTACTGCCAATGGTCGTAATTCAGCTGGACGTCGTTTAGGCGCTAAAGCTGCAGATGGTCAAACCATTCATGCTGGTTCAATTATTTATCGTCAACGTGGTACAAAGATTCACCCTGGTAAGAATGTTGGTCAGGGTGGAGACGATACTTTATTTGCCTTAGTAAATGGAGTAGTTAAATTTGAGCGGAAAGATAAATACAGAAAACAAGTTTCTGTTATTCCGGTTGAAGAAGAAGCTAAGTAATTTAGTTCTTAAACAAGAAGACGAAAAGCATATGCTTCTCGTCTTTTTTCTGTTTTAATTTAGTAAAAATAAGTTAGTATTGTATCTCTTTTTAGGGTTAAAATTAAGTTAAAGATTGATATACAGGAGATTATGGGTATGACTGAGAAGGAAGAACTATTAACGCTGCTTAACAGGCGAATAAATAAGGTTACCGAACTAATTAAAAAACGTAATGCCGATGGACTGTTAATTTTTAACCAAGCAAATTATCGTTACCTGACTAATTTTACTGGTGAAGAAGCTCAATTGATTTTAACTTCAAAAGGAGATCGAATTTTACTTTCTGACTCACGATTTGACGATCAGATTAAAGCCGAGGCCCCCGGTGAAATTAGGGTGGTAATGAAAAAAGAAGGTCAAGACCTTGAAATTTCTAAACAATTAAAAGAGGCAAATTTAAAAAAAGTTTTAATTGAAGGTGAATTCGTTTCTGCAGTTGAGTTTGCAAACTTGCAAAGATTGAACCCTGGTATCGATTTCGAAATATGCGAGGAACTAGTCGAACAAGTCCGTAATGTTAAAGACGCACTTGAATTAGAAACGTTGCGTAAAGCGATTAATATCTCAATGGATAGCTTTAATGAAATATTGCCTTTGATTAAGCCAGGTGCTGTTGAGCGAAAAATCGGAGCAAAATTAGATTACTACTTTAAAATTAATGGCGGTGATGGTCCTAGCTTTGATACTATTATTGCCTCAGGGGTGCGTTCTGCATGGGCTCATGGTGTTGCCAGCGATAAAATGATTGAAGATGGCGATATGGTTGTAATTGATTTTGGCGCGTTTTACCATGGTTATGCTGCTGATATTACCAGAACTGTTGCTGTTGGCAAAGTTGACCAGGAAATGCACAAAATTTATGAAATTGTGCATGAAGCACAAAGGCGTGGTATTGAAGCTGCTATTGCAGGCAATCATGGCAGTGATGTTGATCGAGCAGCCAGAAGTTACATTACAGAACAAGGATATGGAGAGTATTTTGGTCATGGGATTGGTCATGGCATCGGATTAGAAATACATGAATTATGTCAACCTGCCTTACCTTTTGGCAAACAAGAACTTGTTAATAACATGGTTCATACAGTTGAGCCAGGAATTTATTTGCCAAATAAAGGCGGTGTTAGAATTGAAGATGACATTTTAATTCATAATCAAACCCCTGAGACACTTTCTACTTTACCTAAAGACAACTTAATTTCTTTATAAAAGATAAATAATAATTATAGTAAAATCGCTTACTAATTGGTAAGATAATATTATGGAGATGAGGTACTCAATATGACAATGATTTCAGTAAATGAATTTAAAAATGGTTTGACTATCAAGTATAATAATGACTTATGGCGTATAGTTGAATTTCAACATGTTAAACCAGGTAAGGGTAGTGCATTTGTTCGCTCAAAGCTAAAGAGTTTGAACACAGGTGCTGTACAGGAGTATACTTTCCGCTCTACTGCAAAAGTTGAAACTGCAGAAATAGAAACAAAATCTATGCAGTACCTATATAATGATGGCGCCAGTTACGTTTTTATGGACACTAACACTTATGATCAGTTGGCAATTCCTAATGAACAAGTAAAAGATGAAGCCAAGTTTTTAAAGGAAAATATGAATGTAAGTGTAATTATGCATGATGGCAAAACCTTAGGAATTCAGTTGCCGAATACTGTTGAATTGACGGTTGCCAAAACTGAGCCTAATATTAAAGGTGATACTTCATCAGGTGGTGGAAAGCCTGCAACTATGGAAACGGGTCTAGTAGTAAACGTACCTTTCTTTATTAATGAAGGAGACGTTTTAGTAATTAATACTGTCGATGGTACATACGTATCTCGCGCAAATAAATAAATTTTCGAGGTAAAAAAAATGGCAGATAGTTCAAAAATTGTCTTAGATGATCAAAATAACGGCGAAGAAATTGAAATTGATCCTAGTGTTCTTGAAGTTATTATGGGCATCGCTGCCGAAAAAGTAGATGGAGTTGCCGAAATGCACGGTGACGTCAAATCCGGAATTAACCGCGTTTTAGGAAGAGAAGATCGTGGCAGAGGCGTGTCTGTTAATATTGATGATGAACATAACTTGATTGCCGATGTTTATGTCAGTATTGAAGCTGGTAAAAATGTGCCTGAAATAGCAATGGATTTGCAAAAGACTTTAAAGCAACAGGTTTTACAGATGACCGATTTAACTCTTAGTGAAATTAACGTGCATGTTACCGGACTTGAATTTCCAGACGATGATAATGAAGATGGTAGCGGAACCTCTCAGCTATTTTCCGATATAGATGAAAAGGGTAAAAATGAATCAACACGAGAGTCGTAGAGTCGCAATGCAAGCCGTTTATTTGTCTAATCAGGACTTAAAATATACGGCTAATGAAGTTGAAGCTAAAACTGTCGCAATGCTTGATTTAAAAGTACTTTCTGCCTATTCAAAAGAATTAATTGAGGGTGTTATAGAAAAACGGGATGAATTAAAGGGTGAACTTGCCAGCTATTTGAAAAAGAACTGGCGAATTAATCGTATTAATCAAATTTCGTTGGCCATTTTGGAAGTTGCTTTGTATGAAATTAAATACAGTAAAGAAATTGAGCCAAAAGCTGCGGTAAATGAAGCTTTGAACTTATGTGATGAGTTTGCTGATCCTAAAGATAAGCCATTTGTTAATGGTATGCTGGCAAATTTTATCTAAAAATAACTTATAGTCGGCTTTATGCCGACTATTTTTTTAAAAAGGGAATAAAAATGGGTCAACTTTTAGACGGTAAGCATTTAGCTAATATTCGCGCTAACGTTCTTCAAAAACAAGTTTTAAATTTGAAGAAGGCAGGCATACAACCTCAATTTTGCGTAATTAATATTGGTAATGATCCAAGTAGCAAAATCTACTTAAAAACCAAAAAAAGAAGAGCAGATCAAATTGGTATTAAGCAAAAATTATTTCAATTACCGTCTAATGTGACACAAAAAAATTTATTAGAGTTAATTGATCGCCTAAATAATGAAAAGGATGTCAATGGTATTATGATTCAGTTGCCAGTACCGAAACAAATCATTTTAAATGAAGCTCTAGCTGCTATTGACCCAGATAAGGATGTTGATTGTCTTACTCCAGCAAATGTAGGTCGCTTGTGGCAAGGAGATCATTTTGTTGAACCCGCAACTGCACACGGTATTTTGGCTTTATTAGATTACTATCATATTAATTTAAAAGGAAAAAATGCAGTTATTATAGGTAGAAGCAGCATTGTGGGGAAACCTTTAGCTGCATTATTGCTTGAAAAAGATGCGACTGTTTCAATATTGCATTTAAAAACAAAGAATTTGACCGAGTATACCAAAAAAGCAGATATCTTGGTTTCAGCAACAGGAGAACATAATTTAGTAACTGCTGATATGATTAAGAAAAATGCAGTTATTATAGATGTAGGGATAAGTCGATTTAATGGCAAAATAGTTGGAGACGTTGATTTTGAGCATGTTGCTCCAATTGCGAGTTTCATAACTCCAGTTCCAGGTGGAATTGGTCCTCTTACGGTTGAGTCTCTTATGGAGCAAGTTATTCAGTTGACGAGGAGAAATAATGGAAAGTAGTAAGTACCTAACAGTTTCGGATTTAAATTACTATATAACCCAAAAATTTAAAAACGATCCTTATTTACATAAAGTTTTTCTTCAAGGTGAATTGTCTAATTTTCGTTATCGGCGTAATTCACATCAGTATTTTTCGCTAAAAGATGAAAAATCGAAGATAAATGTTGTCATGTTTCGGTCATATTTTGATAAAGTGAAATTTAAGCCTGAAGAAGGCATGAAAGTATATGTAACTGGCTACGTTAGCGTATATGGGCCACAAGGCTCTTACCAATTTTATGCCGAATCTATGGAGCCTGCAGGATTAGGGGCATTATATGAACAATTACAGCAACTGCAAAAAAAGCTGGCTAGTGAGGGGCTTTTTGATCAGAGATTTAAAAAACCACTTCCCCATTATCCAGATTACATTGCTGTTGTAACAAGTGCTTCTGGTGCAGTAATCCATGATATTTTAGTAACTGTTAATAGGAGATTTCCTCATGCAGAAGTAGATTTGTTTCCTGCTCAAGTTCAGGGAGGCTCTGCTGCTGATTCATTAATAGCGTCAATGAAGCAAATAGCTCAGTTTAAAGACAAATATGACGTTATGATCATTGGTAGAGGTGGTGGATCGCTTGAAGATTTATGGCCTTTTAATGAGGAAAGCGTAGTACGACAAGTATTTGATATGAAAATGCCGGTTATTTCCTCTGTCGGCCACGAAACTGACACTACACTATGTGATTTAGTTGCTGACGTAAGAGCAGCGACTCCAACCGCTGCAGCCGAATATGCTACTCCGAACTTACCAGATGAATTGATAAATATTCGCCAAATGCAAAATAGTCTGGTTTCCAGTATGCAAAACATTATTAGAGCCCGCCGTGATGTTTTAAACCGTATCGATAATTCAGTTATCATGAGAGAGCCCGCAAGACTTTATGATGAGCAAGCACAAACTTTAGATCTTTTGCGAGACAGACTTCATAATGATATGGTGCGGCAGCTGGAACGCAAACGGCATAATTACCAGTTGGCAAAACAAAGTCTTGTTACAGTCAGCCCTAATAAAAAAATCAAGTCTTTTTTGCAGCAAACAGATTTTTATGACCAGAGGTTAGTTGCTAATACAGAACATTTTTTACAGGCAAAACGTAATGTTTTTGGCCAAACAGAACAACAACTTAACGATTATGATCCCGACAGAATTTTACGAAGAGGATATGCGTATGTTAAAGACCAGAAGAATAAAATGGTCAATTCTGTAAGTCAAATTGCGGTTAAAGATGAAATCAGCATCAAATTTCAAGATGGTTTAGCAACAGCAGTTATCAGTTCAATAAGGAGAGAAAAAAATGGCAACCAAGAAAAATAATTTTGAAGAGGAATTGACTGAATTACAAACAATTGTTAATAACTTGGAAAATGGGGATATTCCTCTAGAAGACGCTCTTGAACAATTTCAAACTGGAGTAAAATTAAGTCGTAATTTAAATAAAAAATTAACTGAAGCCGAAGAAACAGTAGCTAAGTTAATTGATAGTGATGGAACAGAACATAAGCTTGATCCTAATGATGCTGCTGCCCCAGAAAAGTAGAGAAGATTTGAAATGAATTTTAAAGAATTTAAAGAAAAATGGACTCCGATAGTAGATGATTACTTAAAAGGGCATTTAACAAGCGAAGTTTCTGACAAGAAAATAAGTCAGATTATGTCCTATTCAGTAATGGCTGGAGGCAAAAGGTTACGTCCCTTACTTTTTTTGGCAACGCTTGACGCACTAAAAGTAAAAATAAATGAGGAAGAAGTCAGGATTGCAAGTGGAATTGAGCTGATTCACACTTATTCGTTAATTCATGATGACCTGCCGGCTATGGATAATGACGATTATCGGAGAGGAAAATTAACAAGTCACAAAAAATGGGGTGAGGCTGAAGCCATTCTTGCTGGAGATGCTTTATTACCAATGGGTATTGAATGGATTTCTGATGGCAGTAATTCAGTCAAATTAGTTAAAATAATTACCCAAGCTGTTGGTCCTAACGGCATGGTTGGTGGACAATATTTAGATATTGATTCTACTAATAATGATAGTGTCGCAAACAATTCTGCATTTATTAATAAAATGGAATGGTTAAAAACAGGTTGCTTAATTAAAGCGTGTGTTGCAATGGCAGTTGAATATGGTGATGCTAATTCTTCTCAAAAAAAGACGCTAATTCAGTTTGCTGAAGATTTTGGAAGATCATATCAAATTTATGATGATTTAGTAGATGTGGTTGAAACTTCTGCAGAGGCGGGTAAAAAAACTCATAAAGATTTAGAAAGCGGCAAAAATAATACCTTGACTTTGCTTGGTATTTCAAGAAGTCGTAAAGAGCTGACTGACTTAATGATTGATGCTCAAAAATGCTTAAAATCTGTTGATGCGAATGTTTTAGCTGGATTTCTTGATTTATATAAAAAGGTATTGTAAATGGTCAAAGAAAGAGCGGATGTATTATTAGTCAGACGAGGCATGTTTCATTCTCGAACTCAGGCTCAACGGGCGATCATGGCAGGGTTAGTATCAGATCATAATCATCAGAGAATTGATAAAAGTGGTACTAACTTACCGGTTGATGAAAAGTTTTTTGTAAAAAAATCGGATAAAAAGTATGTCTCAAGGGGTGGTTTTAAACTGGCTAAGGCCTTAAGATCTTTTCAAATTGACTTGACCAATAAAATTTGCCTAGACATCGGTGCTTCTACTGGGGGATTTACTGATGTCGCTTTACAAAATAAGGCTAAGATGGTTTATGCCCTCGATGTAGGATACAATCAACTTGCTTGGCAATTGCGTGATGATCCGCGCGTTATAGTAATGGAGAAGCAAAATTTTCGTTACAGTAAGCCTGAAGATTTTACTCATGGTCAACCTGATTTTGCAATGACTGATGTTTCCTTTATTTCTTTAGATTTAATTATGCCGCCAATGTTTCAGATTCTAAAAGATAAATGTGAAGCTGTTTGTCTGATAAAGCCTCAATTTGAAGCTGGTCCAGAACATGTCGGTAAACATGGCATAGTACATGATCATGATGTCCATTGTGCCGTTATCAGACATACCATTGATCAGGCAAGGGCTAATGGCTTTAACGTGCTCAGCCTTGATTATTCACCAATAAAAGGTGGTAAAGGCAATATTGAGTTTTTGATACATCTACAAAAAGACGAAAAAGATGGTGGTAAATTAATATGGTCTGGGAACCCAGAAGATATAGTTACTCAGGCTGTTGCCAATCTTTAGGAGAAAAAAATGTTAGTTGAACTGGATATTAAAAATTTTGCAATTATTAAAGCATTGAAGGTTCGCTTTCAAGAAAATATGACTGTGCTAATAGGTGAAACTGGTGCGGGTAAATCAATTATTATCGATGCAGTTTCATTATTAATGGGAAGTCGCAGTCAAAAAGAAATGATCCGTAGCGGTGAAAAAAAAGCTGTTATTACCGGCTTGTTTGATATTGATCATGAATCTAAAAAAATTGCTGCAATTTGTGATAAGTACGGTATACCTGATGCAGATAAGCAATTAATCATCAGCCGGGAAATAGCTGCTAAGGGAAGAAATATTGTTCGCATAAATGGACAATTAACTACAATTAATGTATTAAAAGAATTAGGTAATTTTCTGGTTGATATTCATGGTCAAAATGATCAACAAATATTGATGGATCAAGATCGACAAATTGATCTGGTCGATAATTATGCTCCTGCAGTATTTAAAGAGGAACTTCATCTTTATCAGAATAATTTTAAAAAATGGCAAAAATTAACTTCTCAAATTAATCATTTGCATAAAGATGCCCAGGAACTGGCTCAAAAACAAGATATATTATCTTTTCAGAATGATGAATTGTCCAAAGCTGATCTGCAAGATCCTCATGAAGACGATCAGCTAGAAGAAGAATATAACGAACTAAATAATTATCAAAAAATTGTCGATACAGCTAACTATTTAATGCAATTATATGACGATGAAGACCATGGCATTGAAACTTTACTGGGTAATGCCCAAAGTGCAGCAAATGAATTAACAGAATATGGTGCTAAATTCAAAGATATTGCTAAAACTATAGATGATGGAGTTTTTGCATTAAGTGACGCACGAAGCGAATTATCAAATGTACTCGATGAAATGGACTTTGATGAGGAAAGATTTCAGTACGTTTTAAACAGGTTAGATTTGCTTAATTCATTGAAGAAAAAATATGGTCCTTCATTAGAAGATGTTTTTGCCTTTTATGCCAAAATTCAAAAAGAATTGAGTCAATATGAAACAGGGGGACTTGATGAAGAAAAGTTGCAAAAGCAGCTTAATATTCTGGAAGAAAAACTCAAAACTGAAGCGCAAAATCTTCATGAGACGAGGAAAAAAGTAGCCGCAACACTTGAAAGTAAAATCAAACAGGAATTAGCGGATTTATATATGGCAAAAGCTCGTTTTAGGATTGATTTTTCGACAACAAAAACTTTTAGTAATAAAGGCACTGATAATATTGTCTTCTTAATAGCACCAAATCCCGGCGAAGAACTAATGCCTCTGGTCAAGATCGTATCTGGCGGTGAACAGTCACGGCTGATACTGGCATTGAAAGCAATCTTTAGCAAAGTTGAACCGGTGGGCACAATGATTTTTGATGAAATTGATACTGGCGTTTCTGGTCGCGTTTCCGCGGCAATAGGTCAAAAATTGCACTCAATTGGAGAAAACAAGCAAGTAATTGCTATAACACACTCACCACAGGTTGCTGCAGCCAGTGATCAAAAATACCTAGTTGCCAAAAAAGTTGAAGATGGTGCTACATACACACAAATAGGTCCCTTAACTCAAGAAGAAACTGTAACTGCAATTGCCGAAATGATGGCAGGTAGTAATGTAACACAAGCAGCTAAACAAAATGCCAAGGACCTAATGAAAAGTTTTAAAAGGAAGAAGAAATGATAATCGTTGAAAAAGTAAATTTAAGTGACAAAGAACAAAGGCAGGCGAATGAATTAACAGAAAGAGTCCAAAAAGCTGATAGAACATATTCAGATTTTTATTTGAGCAATCAATTTAATTATTTTCAAGATATGCCAACTTTTATTTTGGCTTATGATGAAAATAAGTTAGTTGGATTAACTATGCTATATGCAGATGAAGGACCTGAAGAAGAGGTGGAAGTCAACTTAGAAGTTGATCCTGAATTTCGCAGACAAGGGATTGCTACAAGAATGTTTGAGCATGCGAAAAGAATTATGGTGCAGTATGGTTATCACAAATGGGAATTTGTGACAGAGAAAGTCTTTTTAGAAAAAAATCCAAGTTTTTTGAAAAATATGAGTTTAAAAGTTGTTCCAGAAGATTCAGATTATTATATGCGAACTGTAGAACCAGCACTAATTGAAAAGAATGACAAATTAAACCAAGTTTTAGTAGTTAAGCCTTTAACAATGAACTATGTTGATCAGGTTGCTGCAGCACACAGTAATGCTTTTGGAGATGCCATTGCCACATCTACTAAATACATTAAAAATTCCCTGTTGGATAAAGATACCAAAAGCTTTATCTTATTAAAAGGTAATGAAGTTCTCGGCTATTGTGCTGTGGATCATGGTGAAAATGAGGATTATTTCTTCGGATTGTTTATTGACAAGCCATTTCGCGGAAAAGGCTTTGGTACTTTTTTCATCAAAAAGATGATGGTAATTTTGCAAAAAGAAGGTAGCAAAGTTTTTGCTCTGAATGCTGATGTTGACAATAAAGCGGCAATTCACATTTATGAAAAAGCTGGCTTCAAAATATTAAGCGAAACATTGTATTTAAAAAGCCAAGAATCATAATGATTCTTGGCAATGCGTTTTTATGAGACTAATTAGGCAAAATCGACTCTAAAAATGGTATCAATATCAACTATTTTAATTAGTTTTTTATTTTCTAAACGCAAAATAAAACGACCTGCAGAAATACGTTTTATGATTTGTCCGATTTCACTCGTTCCATCCTGATAACTTACCAATATATAGGAGCGGTGAAGTAGGGCACTATTAAGATCAGTTAATATTTCATAGTAATATTGGCTGTAAATACTTAATTTATCTTCATCATAATCGAAGAAATAGTGATAAATTTTCTTAAGAGAGTTTTTCATCAAACCACCCCTTTAGAGTTAACCGAACATTTGTTTGACAAATAATATTATAAGAACATTTGTTCCAAAAAACAAGTATTTAATTAAAATTTTTTAGGAGAATTTTGATTTATTAAAATGTCATAACTTGAAAATATTTTCATTTTAGTGCAAACTAAATACAATAGCTTTTATTAAGGGAGTATGGCATGACAGAAAAAGGTTTGTTACTTGTCCTTTCTGGTCCCTCAGGAGTTGGTAAGGGAACCGTTAAAAGTGCAATAGTGAAAAATAAAGTATTTCCGTTTGAATATTCAGTGTCAATGACTACAAGAAAGCCCAGGCCAGGCGAAGTAAACGGTAAGGATTATTATTTTGTTACTCAAGAGCGATTTAAGCAGGCGATCAAACAAAATGAGCTTTTGGAGTATAATCAATATGTAAATAATTTTTATGGCACTCCTATGACCCCTGTTGAAAAGATGCTGGACGCAGGTAAAGACGTCTTGCTGGAAATTGATGTCAATGGTGCTAAGAAAGTTAGAAAACAAATGCCTGATGGCGTCTTTATATTTTTAACGCCACCTGATTTACATACTTTGCATACCAGGTTGGAAAATCGGGGTACTGAATCCGAGGACGTAATTATGGGTCGAATAAAACAGGCTCGTCAAGAAATTCTGGTCATGCAGGATTATGATTATGCGGTGGTTAATGATACTGTGGCAAATGCAGTTGATCATATAAAAGCGATTGTTGAAGCTGAACACGTGAGTGTTAAACGTGTCATTAATACTTATCGCAAAATGGTTAAGGAGGATTAAATTGAGAGTTACATATCCATCTATTGATAAATTGTTGGCTCAGGTTGATTCTAGATATTCTTTATCGGTTCTTGCAGCGAAAAGAGCACATGAACTTGAAGACGGTGAACCTGAAGCTTTAAAAAGTTATAAATCACAAAAACCAGTGGGCAAAGCTTTAGAAGAAATTGAAGCTGGCAAAGTTACCGTTGATCCCAAGCATCGTGAGGTTAATCAGTAATTAATAAAGTTTTATGGCCTCCATCCTTAGACAGATGGAGGTCTTTTTTTAAAGGTGATTAAATGATTGCACAGGTTATTGTTGATGTTGCAGCCAAGCAAACGGATCGCATTTTTGAATATCATATTCCAGATCAATTGGGTGAAGTAGAAATTGGTTCTAGAGTTTTTGTGCCTTTTGGACCACGCAAGTTACAAGGTTTCGTTGTTGGCTTAAGTAACCAAAGTCAATATCAGGGTAAATTAAAAGACTTGCTTTTGGTAGTTGATGAAATGCCGCCTCTGACTTCAGAATTAATTAAATTATCAAAAAATTTGGCTGATCATGTTTATTCTTATCGAATCACTATTCTGAAAACTATGCTTCCTAGAGTCATGCGTGCTAATTATCGTAAAATTTTGGTACCAGAATCTTTCATAGCTAAAAAAATGAGCATTTTCCAAGGTGAACCGTTAGATTTAAATAAAATTACGGATAATAAACAAATTGCGGAAATTCGCAAATTATTACGGACAAATGTTGCCAAAATTGAGTATGTTGTTGAAAATAGGGCTCGGATCAAAACTGAAAACGAATATTCATTATCGGATACTAAAAAAGGCTATATAAATATTTATGAATCTTTGAGAAAAAATGCTGTTAAACAAAAGCAGCTCATAATGTATATAATTGAAAACTACGATAAATTTCCCCAAATGCAAAAAGAAATTGAAAACAATGCGCATGTTAATACTGTTTCATTAACGAATGCTGTCAAAAGAGGCTGGCTTAGAAAAAAACCGGCTGAAATTTATCGTGATCCACTGACAAATTATGAGCAGGAAGAAAAATCAGATAAAAAAATTAAGCTTAACACTGAACAAAAGAAAGCTCTAGCTGAAATAGAGCCAGCAATCATTGCAAAAAAGCCACGTACTTTTTTATTAGAAGGTGTTACTGGCAGTGGTAAGACAGAAGTTTACTTAAATGCTATAAGTACTACCTTAAAGGCTGGGAAAAATGCTTTAATGATGGTTCCAGAAATATCCTTAACTCCGCAAATGGTAGGTCAAGTAAAAAATCGTTTTGGCCAGCAAGTAGCTGTTTTACATAGTGGGCTTTCTGAAGGAGAAATGTATGACGAATGGCGTCGCATACGCCGAAGCGAAGTTCGTGTTGTTGTTGGCGCACGAAGCGCAGTTTTCGCACCTTTAAAAAATATTGGTTTAATAGTAATCGATGAAGAGCATGAAAGTTCTTATAAACAAGAAGATAATCCACGTTATCATGCCAGAGATGTCGCAATTTGGCGCAGCAACTATAATTCTTGCCCGCTTTTGTTGGGCAGTGCAACACCTTCACTAGGGAGCAGAGCCAGAGCACAAAAAGGTGTATATCAGCTGTTACAACTACCACATCGTGCTAACCAGCAAAGTTTGCCAGAAGTTAATTTAATTGATTTAAAAAAAGCTCATTTTAGTGGCGGACAATTTGACCTTTCCGTTCAACTCGTTGAGGCGATAAAGAAAAGAATTGCCAAAAAAGAACAAGTTATTTTAATGCTAAATAGGAGAGGCTTTGCCAACTTTATGTTATGTCGTAATTGCGGTTACGTTATGAAATGTCCAAATTGCGACCTATCTTTGACAATGCATAAAGATACAAATAAAATGCAGTGTCATTATTGTGGCTATTCTACTGCGATTCCTGAAAAATGTCCTAATTGTCAAAGCACAAAAATCCGCTTCTTGGGTACTGGCACACAAAAAATTATGACAGAGCTTGAAAAAATAATACCAGGCTGCCGTATTTTGCGAATGGATGTTGATACTACAAGAAGAAAAGGATCATTTAAAAGGATCTTAGATGCTTTTGGCAATCGTGAAGCAGATATCCTGCTAGGTACGCAAATGATTGCCAAAGGACTGGATTTTCCCAATGTGACCTTAGTAGGCGTTGTTAATGCTGACACGGGGTTATGGTTACCAGATTACAACGCCTCTGAAAGAACGTTTGAGTTGTTAACACAAGTTGCAGGGCGGGCTGGACGGGCTCAAAAGAAAGGTAAGGTAATTATTCAAACTTTTAATCCTGATCATTATGCCATTAAGTTAGCTGAAACTCAGGATTATGAACAGTTTTATCAATATGAGATGCATGTTCGTCATGCCGGTAATTATCCGCCTTATTTTTATACAGTATTAATTTCTGTTGCGGCAAAAAAAGAACAAAATGCTGCGAGAGAGGCTTTTAAAATAAAAAAATGGTTACAGCCAAAATTACACCAGTCAACAATAGTTTTAGGTCCAACTCCTAGTGCAATTTCTCGTTTAAAAAATCAATATTATTATCAAATACTGGTAAAATATAAAAAAGAAGATAATTTAAACAAGTTACTACACCAAATTCAAGACTCAGCGCAAAAGGTTAAAAAATATGGTTTGTCTGTTTATATTGATAATGAACCAGAGCGCATAATGTAAAGGGGAAATGATTAATGACATCAATAATTTTTTTAGGAACTCCTAAATTTGCTGTACCAATTATAGAGGCTCTTTCAGAGAATGATTATGAAATAAAAGCCGTGGTTACTCAACCTGATAAAAAAGTTGGACGAAAACAAAAAGTTACTGAAACTCCGGTTAAGATTTTAGCTAAGAAACTGAATTTACCCGTTTTTCAGCCTGAACATTTGGGAAAATCTGCTGAATTAGCTGCTTTGATAAAAATGCACGCTGATTTAATCATCACTGCTGCTTATGGTCAGTTTTTGCCTAGTAAATTTCTGCAATCGGCAAAAATTGCTGCTGTTAACGTTCATGGTTCTCTATTACCAAAATATCGTGGCGGTGCTCCTATTCAATATGCTCTTATTAACGGTGATCAACAAACCGGAGTAACCATTATGGAAATGGTTAAGCAAATGGATGCAGGTGACATTTACTCTCAAAAAACAATAGATATTCAAAAAGAGGATAATGCGGGAACCTTATTTGAAAAACTATCTCTTTTAGGTCGTGACTTGCTAATCCAAACTTTGCCGCAAATTATTGCTGATCCGCAAAAAAAGACAGCGCAAGATCAAAATAAAGTGGTTTTTTCACCAAATATCAGCAAAAAACAGGAACAAATAAAATTAAATATGACCGCGACTGAGGCTAATAATTTAATTCGAGGTCTTAATCCTGATCCAGGAGCTTATTTGCTCATTGCTGGTAAAAGATTTAAAATATGGCAAGCTGAAGTTGCTGGCGATACGACTGCATTTCCTGCTGGAGTTGTCGTTGATAATAAAAAACGATTTGCAATTAGTTTTGCTAATCATACCGTTTTGAATTTACTTGAAGTTCAGCCTTCTGGAAAGAAAAAAATGGTAATTAAAAGTTTTTTGAACGGTCAGGGTAAAAACTTCAGTAAAGGTGATAAGATTGTCAGTTCATAAAAGTGCACGTTCGGTAGCACTTGCAACCTTGATTCGAGTATTTCGTGATGGCTCTTATTCAAATATCAGTTTTAACAATAGTTTGCAGGAAACGAAGCTGTCTCAGGCTGATCAAAATTTGGCGACACGAATCGTGTATGGCACTATTCAGGAAAAAATATATTTGGAATATCAGTTTCAGGGTTTATTAAAAACTGAACTTAAAGAAGATTATCTTTTGCCATTGCTACTAATGTCCGCCTATCAAATTTTATTTATGAACAGCATACCAGATCGAGCCGTTCTAAACGAAGCTAATAATTTGGCTAAGGAATTTGGTAGAAAGCATTCGGCTGGATTTAAGATTGTTAATGGTATTTTGCGGTCTTTCTTGAGAAGAGGCAAGATTTTACCCGATGCTGAAGACAAAGTACTTTTTTTAAGTGTTAAAGAAAGTACCCCCCAGTGGCTTGTTCAGTACCTTATTAATAATTGGGGTGAAAACAAAGCGGCCTCGATTTTGTCCAGTATTAATAAACCAGCTAAAAATACTGTTAGAATTTCAGGCTTGGCTGATTTCAATTTAGTTAAAGAAGAATTAACTAAATTAGGATTTTCTCCTGCTAAATCTCAAATTGCTGAAGATGAATTGGTTTTAACACATGGTGGAGTTTTTAAAACTTCTTTATTCAAAGAAGGGAAATTGACAATCCAGGACGAAGCTGCTAGTTTGGCAGTAAGTGCTTTCACTTTTACTGGCAATGAAGAAGTTCTTGATGCCTGTAGTGCACCAGGTGGAAAAACTGTTCAAATTGCTGAAAAGCTAAAACAAGGTCATGTTACTGCTCTTGATATTCACAAAAATAAATTGGGTTTGGTTAAGCAAAATGGTAAAAGAATGAATGTGGCATCAAGAATAAATGTTAAAACGATGGATGCCAGAAAAGCTGATCAAAAATTTAAAAAAGGACAGTTTGACAAGATCTTGGTGGACGCTCCATGTTCTGGATTAGGTCTTATTAGAAGAAAACCGGAAATTCGCTATACTAAAACTTTACACGATTTAAGTAAATTACGAGAAATACAATTAGATATTTTAGACCATGTGAGTACCTTGTTAAGTCGGGATGGCGAATTAGTATATTCTACTTGTACTATTACGCGAGAAGAAGATGAAGACGTTGTTAAGGCTTTTTTAAAAAGTCATACTCAGTTTGAATTACAACCTTTCACTGCGGGTAAGCTTAAAGCAACAAAAGGGATGTTGAAAATTTTACCTGATAGTTATGGCAGTGACGGTTTTTTTATTGCTAAGTTTAAAATGCGAGGTTAAAGTTTTGATTAGAACAGCATTTGCATCTAGTATTGGACGAATACGCAAAAGTAATCAGGATTCTGTCCAGGTTTTCAAAAACAAAAAGAACGCTTTGTTGGCCATTGTTTGCGATGGCATGGGTGGACACCAAGGCGGCGATGTAGCTTCAACTATGGCTGTAAGTCATTTGGGTCATAATTTTGGGGTTACTGATTTTTATGATTCTGACAGTGCACGTAAGTGGCTAAACGTCCAGTTAAGTAATGAAAATGAAACTATACTAAGAACTGCAGATCGCTTTCCAGATCTAAACGGTATGGGTACTACTATTGTACTGGCTGCTATTTTTAACAACGAAGCTTTAATTGCACATCTGGGGGATTCAAGAGCATATGGTTATTCTGATGGCAAATTCATCCAGTTAGTTGAAGATCATTCCCTTGTTAATGAGTTAGTAAAATTAGGACAAATTACGAAGCAACAGGCTAGAAATCATCCTCAAAAAAATATTATTACTCAATCACTGGGGGTTTCAAGTACAATTGATCCAGAGTTTAAACAGGTCACTTTAAATGATAACGATATTATTTTGCTTTGTACTGATGGGTTAACAAACTCATTAAGTGACCCACAGATTCAGCAAATTCTTGCGACAAAAGATTTATCATTAAAGAGTCGGTGCCAAAAATTGATTGATGAAGCTAACCGTTTAGGTGGTGAGGACAACATTACTGCTTGCTTAATTCTAAACGAAGGCGGTGACGGTAAATGATAAATAAGGGCTATTTGTTAGGCGATCGTTACCGTATAATCGATACTTTGGGTGAAGGTGGCATGGCAAATGTTTATCTTGCTGAAGACATAATTTTACAACGAAAAGTTGCGGTTAAAATTTTGCGTCTTGATTTGCAAAAAGAACCGCAAACTTTGGCTCGTTTTCAAAGAGAAGCTCTGGCAACAAGCGAATTGAGCCATCCTAATATAGTAATGGTTCTTGATGTTGGCACTGATCATGGACTGCCATACATGGTAATGGAATATGTCGATGGACCGGATTTAAAAGATTATATTAGAGCAAATTCTCCTTTGCATTTAGGAGATATTATCCGCATTATGGATCAAATACTGAGTGCAATGTCCTTGGCTCATAAACATAATGTTATTCACAGAGACCTAAAACCGCAAAATATTTTAATGGATAAGCATGGAAATATAAAAATTGCCGATTTTGGCATTGCTGTGGCTCTTAATCAGAATTCAGTTACCCAAACTAACTCAGCGATTGGTTCTGTCCATTACATGTCTCCTGAGCAAACGAGGGGAGGACTCGTCACCAAGCAGTCTGATATTTACTCTTTAGGCATAATTCTATATGAATTAATTACTGGTCATGTTCCATTTAACGGAGACTCAGCTGTTTCAATTGCTTTAAAGCACGCACAAGAGCCAATTCCCTCAATACGAAAACAAGACCCAAACATTCCCCAATCTTTGGAAAATGTTGTTTTAAGAGCTACCGCTAAAGATCCACGTGACAGATATGATTCAGCCAAAGAAATGAAAGATGATCTCGACAGTAGTTTAGAGCCAGGTAGAGCTAATGAACCGGTTTTTAAGCCAACTCATGGCAATAATGATGACGAAACCATTATTTTACCTAATTTTAAATCTGATCCAAATAGCAATAGATTAACTGAAGAAAGCAGAATACAAAATGATGAGACAGGCGATAAGTCCAAAGTAAATCATTCCAGTTTTACACAGGCTTTGCGTAAACATAAATGGTGGTGGCTTTTTGTTGGAATTGCTGCGGTTTTAATCGTTGGATTAATGTTTTTTGTTTTAAACAGCAACAATCATAAAGATGTACGTATTCCAGACGTCACCAATATGAGTGAAAAAAAAGCAAGAAACAAACTGGAGAACGTAGGATTGAAAGTAGGTAAAATAAGACACAGAAGTTCTGACAGTATAGATCGTGGTAAAGTAATTGAAACTTCACCTACTGCAGGAGTAGAAATAAAACGAGGCAGATACATTGATCTTTATATATCAGATGGAGCAGGTATGGTAAGAGTACCTGATGTAACTGGAGACGAATATGAAATAGCAGTACACAAGCTAGAAAAATTGGGCTTTGAAATAATTCGCGAAAACCAATTTTCTTCTAACGTTCCACCTGATCATGTTATTTCTCAGAGTGTTGCAGCTGATGTGGAGGTAAAGCCAGACCAAACAACCATTACTTTAACTGTGTCAGAAGGAAAGAATCATCGTCCAAAAGATCATATGACTAAATTACCGGATCTAACTAATTATTCATTGAAGGAAGCACAAGAATTTGCACATAAGCATGGTTTAACTCTGCAAGTCAGTTCTGCGTATTCAAATAAAGTTAAAAAGGGTATGATTATTTCAATGAGTCCGGCAGTTGGTACCAGAGTACCAAGGGGAAGTACAATTTCAGTTAATGTTTCTGAAGGTGCAAAAAAAGAGCGTGATCTAACAGCTATAAAAAATTTCACAGTTAGTTATGAAGATAATGATGAAGATGATTCAGATGACAAGCGGGGGAATCATGTTCAAATTTATGTTTCAGATGATAAACATTCAATTGAAAATATTTATCGGGATCTATACATTAAAAAAGATATGAATTTTTCAATACCATTTGAGCTTAAGGATGGCCCTGGTCAGTTGAAAGTAGTGCGCGACGGGCAGACAATTTTGAATGAGAAGGTCAAAAATGATTAAAGAAGATCAGGGAATTGTTACGGGTCTGATTGCTGGCTTTTATGATGTTCAGACGAGCACTGATACAATAAGAACCCGTGCCAGAGGGGTTTTTCGTAAAAATAATCTAAAGCCTGCTGTTGGTGATCACGTTAAGATTCAAATTGATGATCAGGGCACAAGTTATTTGGTTGCGGTGTTGCCTCGCCAAAACCTGATTGGTCGTCCTGCTGTAGCCAATGTGACTCAAATTTTACTCGTAATGTCTGCTGTACAACCAGATTTTTCATTACAACTGTTAGATCGCTTTCTGACTTATTTTTCTTGGAAAAACATTGCTGTAAGTATTTTTTTATCGAAAAGTGATTTAGTTGGTATATCGGATCTAGATAAAATTCAAGAAAATTTGAATTATTATCAAGAAGTAGGCTATAAGGTCTATTTTAGTAAAAAAGAAGTTGCCAGTAATTTGCCTAATGATATTGGTTCCCAGCAGATATGGACTTTAGCAGGTCAATCTGGTGCAGGCAAATCAACTTTAATTAACTCACTAAAAAGTGGCCTGCATCAAGAAACTGGGATTATTTCAAATTCCTTAAATCGTGGCAAGCACACAACAAGAACGGTAAATCTTTTCTCTTTAGGTAAGGGTTACCTTGCGGATACACCAGGGTTTTCAGCAATTGATTTAACTCCAATTAAAATAAATGAATTATGCAATTATTTTATTGAGTTTAGAAGAGCAAGTAAATTCTGTAAATTCCGTGGTTGCCAACATCTTAATGAACCCAAGTGCAGAGTAAAAGAACTAGTTGAAACAGGCGAAATAAAAAAAAGCCGCTATGATGATTACTTGTTATTGCGCAAAGAAATAGAAAATGGCAAATTACCAGAATATTTAAAGTAAGGAGAATACAGTGATAGCACCATCAATATTAAATATTAATAACTTAAATTTAGAAAAAGACATTCAAACAACTGTGAATGCAGGCATTAACCGATTTCACATTGATATCATGGATGGGCATTTCGTACCTAATTTATCTTTTGGTCCACAACTTGTTTCAGATTTCAAAAAAGCTTTTCCATCTATTGAGGCCGAGATTCACTTGATGAGTAACAATCCTGATGATTTGGTACCAGCTTTTACTAAGGCCGGTGCTCAAATAATGTTGCTTCATTATGAAGCAATGACTGAAGAGAAACTAAATTACTGGTTAGATTATTTAAATGAAAATCAAGTTAAAGCCGGTGTGGTTCTTAACCCTGATACTCCCGTATCTGTACTTTCCAAATTTATTTCAAAAATAGATCAAATTTTACTAATGACGGTTTTTCCTGGCTTTGGTGGACAAAAATTTATTCCAGATTCTCTTTCTAGAATTAAAGAAGCATCAAATTTAGTAAATGGAAAAGTTCCTATTGAAGTTGATGGAGGAATCAACGGACAAACTGCTAAAAAAGCTAAAGATGCAGGAGCAGAAATTTTTGTAGCTGGATCATACCTTTTTTGTCAAAATAGTGTTGAACAACAAATTGCTGAACTGAAAGGTATATTAGAATGAAAGCATGGGCGTTGCTAGGCGCTCCTAAACAGTTATGGCCTAATGATCTTAAAAAGCAGCTTTTAGCAGCCAAAAAAAACGGCGATTTAATAATCGGAGTTGATCGTGGGACTTATCTTTTAGAAGAAATGGGTATAAAGGCCGATTTAGCTGAAGGAGATTTTGATTCATTGCAAAAAAATGAATTAGCTGCAATTGAAAAAAATGTTAATGATATCAGGTATTCTCTTCCAGAAAAAGACTTGACGGATGCTGAAATGGTTATTAGATGTGCTTTTATAGATTATCATACTTCTCATTTAAGCCTTTTTGGAGCAACTGGAGGGCGATTAGATCATTTTCTATCTAATTTATTTATGGTTCTTAAACCTGGATTTAACCAGTTTGCTGAAAGCATCGAACTTATTGACCAACAAAATTCAATCAGATTCTACAATAACGGACAACATTTGATAGAAAAATTACCAACTTATAAATATTTTGGAGTAATACCATTAACAGCTGTTCAAAATTTAAAAATTACGGGAGCTAAATATAATTTAACAGATTTTAGCGGGAATAATCCTGTCTCGTTTAGTTCGAATGAATTTTTACCTAATAAAGATCAATTTGAATTATCATTTAAAAAAGGAACTGTTGCAGTTATTCAATCTAGGGACATTGATCGCTTTCAAAATATCAAATAATAAAAACAGCAGATTCACTGCTGTTTTTTTATATCTCTTGGAACAAGTTGTTATAAGTTAATAAATATTTTTGGTATATCTCCTCAATTATCTTGCTGCTATGATTTCCACTAATAGTGGCAAGCTCCAAAACAAATTATATAATTAAAAAAATTGAAAGATTGGTATGATTTGTATCCTTTTTGATGAGTAAAAAAAGATTTACATTGGTGGAGATACTGCCTTTGTTATGCTTGATAAAACTTAAAATTAACAAATTTTATATAAGTAAATTGTTGCAATGAGAAGTGTATCGGCAACATCATCTTTTATTAATAGCAGAATATATAAAAAATTGAAATGAAAGATTTGCCAATGAGGTTAGCTAAAAACAATACCTTCTTCAAGTAAAACTACAGACTATAACTTGTCTTTTTTTGACTTGAAAATTAATTGAAAGAGCAATAAGAATATCTCTATTTAAACATAAACTTTTAAACAGATTTTGGGAAATAAAAAAGCAGAAGAAAACTTCTGCTTTAAAAACTTTTTTATTTTACGCTAGGCACGGGTAACTTTACCAGATTTTAATGTCTTAGTTGAAACCCATACACGCTTTGGCTTGCCATCGACAAGAATACGAACTTTTTGAAGGTTTGGCTTCCACGCACGACGTGATGAATTCAGTGCGTGTGAACGTGTATTACCAAAAGTGGTCTTTTTGCCAGTGATATAATCTTTTGCCATTTGCTAAACCTCCTTTATTGTGTTTTCATACTAAATTAAGATAGCATAAGTTTAAGAACATTGCAACTGCAAAAGTATTTTTTAAGAAGGGATTTTTGCATTTAAACTTGATTACTATGATAAAATAGATTCATAATATGAGAACAATGATTCGGAGGTAAACATGGCTGTAAAAATCAAAACAAAAAACGGTTTGATTGATGTTTCAAATGGAGTGATTGCAACTGTTGTTGGTAGCGCAGCTACATCTAACTACGGTGTTGTTGGCATGGCTTCAAAAAATGCTATCCGTGATGGTTTCGATGGAATATTGAATCGAGCAAATTATAAGCGCGGTGTTGTTGTTAAGTCTGAGGATAATAAGATTACGGTTGATGTTTATATAATAGTCGGCTATGGTTTAAAAATATCTGAAGTAAGTCGCAACGTACAAGGTAGTGTTAAATTCAATTTGAAAAATCAACTTGGAATTGAAACTAAAGCTGTTAATGTCATCGTTCAAAGTGTTAAAGTGCTTGATGAATAACTCAAGCGGAGGGTAGAAATATTGGTTTTAAAGGAAATAGACAGTAAAAAATTTAGAGATATGGTTCGCGTCGCTACGCACAGACTTGGTCGCAACGCAGAGTTTATTAACTCTTTGAACGTTTTCCCTGTTCCTGATGGAGACACTGGAACAAATATGAATTTAACTATTGAAAGTGGCGCTAAAGCTGTTGCCCAAAATACTAGTAATAGTGTTGGCGATTTAACAGAAAGCCTTGCTAAAGGGATGTTGATGGGTGCTCGCGGTAATAGTGGCGTAATCTCTTCTCAGCTCTTTAGAGGAGTTTATAAGGCAACTCAAGGCATGAAAACCCTTAATGCACAAGAGTTGGCCAATGCTTTTTCAAATGGGGTTGCAACAGCTTATAAAGCCGTAATGAAGCCAGTTGAAGGAACTATTTTGACTGTTGCTCGGATTGGTGCGCAAGAAGGTGCCAATAAGGCCAATGAAACCGATGATGTTGAAGAAGTTATGAAGGCGATTGTTGAAGGTGCTAAAAAAGCGTTAAAGACAACTCCTGACTTATTACCTGTTTTAAAGCAAGTTGGTGTAGTTGATTCAGGAGGCCAAGGCTTACTCTTCATATATGAAGGATTTTTAGAAGGCCTTTTAGGTGAAGAATTTGCTGACCGTTATCAACCTGATGAAGGTGAAATGGATGAAATGATTAATGCCATGCATCACCAATCTGTACAATCACAACTTTCTACTCAGGATATTGCTAATGGCTACTGTACGGAAATTATGGTTGATTTAACTGCTGATGTTCCTGATAAGAAAACTTTTAATTTAGATGAATTTAGGGAGCATTTATCTCAGTTAGGTGATTCACTTTTGGCTGTTTCAGATGAAGAAGTGGCAAAAGTTCATGTTCATACTGAACATCCTGGAGCTATTTTTGCGTACGGCAGTCAGTTTGGTCAATTGGGAAAAATTAAAATTGACAATATGCGGATTCAACACGAAACAATAGTAAATAACAGTGAAGAAAATCAGAAAAATGTTGATTTTGCCGTAATAGCAGTTGCTTCTGGTAACGGCATTCGCAAACTTTTTGAAAGTGAAGGTGTTAACCGCATTATTTCTGGCGGTCAAACAATGAACCCTTCAACGCAGGACATTATTGACTCAATCAAAAAATCAGGTGCCAAGAAGGCAATAGTGATGCCTAACAACGGTAATATTATTATGGCAGCAAAACAGGCAGCTGAGGTGAGCGGTATCCCAGTCGGCATTGTCCCTACTAAAACCATTTCACAAGGCTTGACAGCCATGCTTTCATTTGATCCGGACGATTCTCTTGATGACAATGTTGCAAACATGACTGACGCTCTTGATACTGTTGTTTCTGGGGAAGTTACCAAAGCAAATCGTGATACCAAAATTAATGAGATTGAGATCCATCAAGACGATTATTTAGGGATTATTGATGGCGAAATTAAAGTGGCTAAAACTGATATAATCACTGCAGCTTCTTCAATGATTGAAAAAATGTTGGATGAAGATTCTGAAATCGTTACTGTAATGTTTGGAAGAGATTCTAACAAGAAAGAAGCTCAGAAACTGATAGATGCTGTTAAAGAGAAGCATGATGATCTTGAATTTGAACTTCATGATGGTGGACAACCTGTATATAATTTTCTGATTTCTGTTGAATAATTATGTACGCAAAGGAATTATTTGCACCTGTTACTGATTTAAAAGGAGTTGGAACCAAAACTGCTGCAGCACTTGGAAGCTTAGAAATATATAGCATTTATGATTTGTTATATTATTTTCCATTTCGCTATGATGAACTTCAAACGATTCCACTTGACCAGATCATGGATGGTCAAAAGGTAATGCTAAAGGGAGTTGTGGCCACTGAAGCCTTTGTAAGCAGATTTGGCTACAAAAAGAGCAGACTTAGTTTTAAATTGAGAATTGACCATGATGTAGTCATGGTCAATTTTTTTAATCAACCTTGGTTGAAAGAAAAAATTGAGGTAGGTAAAGAAGTTGCAGTTTATGGTAAATACAATATCTCAAGACAAAGTTTAGCGGGTTTTAAATTCATTGCAGCAAAAGAAAATGATAGTGGCATGGCTCCAATTTACTCCGTTAACCGGCATTTAAGGCAAAAAAAATTAATTGATTTCATTAATATTGCTTTAGATGAATATTTGCCGGCTGTTGATGACGTTGTTCCAGTGGATATTCGACGAAAATATCGTTTGCTTCCTGAAAAAAATATTGTACAAAAAATGCATCACCCGCAAAATTTTAATGAGTCCCAGATTGCAAAAAGAAGTGCTATTTTTAGAGAATTCTTTATTTTTCAAACTGAACTAGCTCAGTTAACTGAAGTTAATCCACAAAACAAAGGGATTCCCAAGAAATATGACCTGAATGAAGTTGCTAAATTGACTAAATCTTTGCCGTTTGAATTATCCACGGATCAAAAGCAGGTTATCAACGAAATTTTTGCAGACCTGTTTTCATCCAGACAAATGCAGCGTCTTTTACAAGGCGATGTGGGTTCAGGAAAGACTATTGTTGCAGTATATGCAATTTTTGCGGCTGTAACTGCTGGCTTTCAAGCTGCACTGATGGTTCCTACAGAGATATTAGCGACTCAGCATTTTAAAAAGATTGATGAATTGCTAAGGCCTCTAGGTGTAAGATGTGCGCTGTTAACAGGTTCTACGAAAGCTTTGGAACGAAAAGAAATTTATACAGAATTGACCGATGGCACAATTAATGTTGTGATAGGTACGCATGCTTTAATTCAATCAAACGTAATTTTTAAAAAATTAGGATTAGTAATTATCGATGAACAGCACCGGTTCGGTGTTAATCAGCGGCAATCTTTAATTAATAAAGGAAATTTGCCTGATGTTCTTTCTATGACTGCTACCCCGATTCCCAGAACTCTGGCATTAACGGTTTATGGCAACATGTCTATATCTGAAATACGACATCTCCCCGCAGGAAGAAAAAAAGTAATTTCTTCATGGAAAACGAGTACCCAAATGGATCAGGTTTATCAGCTAATGCGCGAGCAATTAAAGCAGGGATTT
The DNA here is from genome assembly GCF_000967195.1 of Lactobacillus kullabergensis. GTDB lineage: Bacteria > Bacillota > Bacilli > Lactobacillales > Lactobacillaceae > Lactobacillus > Lactobacillus kullabergensis. The sequence goes on along the minus strand of NZ_KQ033871.1, from coordinate 1,180,600 downwards.
CAGGTATATGCTGTAACACCCTTGATCACAGAATCAGAAGCATTAGATTTAAAAAATGCAGAACAGCTTTATGATAAACTCAGTAAAGATTTCCCTGATGAAAAAGTAGTATTACTTCACGGTCAAATGCCTGGTAATAAAAAAGATGAAATTATGTCCGAATTTGCAGCTGGAGAAATTAATATTTTAGTTGCTACCAGTGTGATTGAAGTTGGTGTTGACGTGGCAAACGCTAATATGATGGTTATCTATAATGCTGATCGTTTTGGAATTAGTCAGCTTCACCAATTAAGAGGGCGAATAGGGAGAGGTAAAACCCAAAGTTATTGCATTTTTTTGGCTGATCCTAACACACAGGCAGGTAAAGCTCGTATGAAAATAGTGGCATCAACAACAGACGGATTTAAATTGGCTGAAGAAGATTTAAAGATGCGGGGAGAAGGAGATATTTTTGGTAAAGCTCAATCTGGTCTTCCTGAATTTCAAGTTGGTGATGTAGTTAATAACTACGATACTATGGTAGTAGCACAAAAAGAGGCTAGAAAATTAATTAAACTTGATCCTCTCTTGCAAAAATCAGAAAATAAAACTTTAAAACAAGTGATAGAATATAAACAATTACAGCAAAAGAGAACATAGTAAAGGTTGAGGATATAATGAGAACTATTGCTATTGACGCTATGGGCGGTGAAAATGCCCCTGAAGCAATTATAAAAGCAGTATTACGGGCCAAAAAGGACTTACCTGAAACAAAATTCATTTTTTTTGGCGATCAAAAAAAAATAAAAGAATTATTGGGAAATGATAGCAGTCGCACACAAGTAGTCAATACTTCTGAAATTATTTTAGATGAAGATGAGCCAGTTAAGGCAATTAGATCAAAAAAAGATTCGTCACTTGTCGTGGCAGCACAATTTGTGAAGCAGGGCAAAGCTGATGCACTTTTTTCATTAGGTAATACCGGAGCTATTTTAGCTTGTGGCATATTTATAATAGGACGAATTAAAGGTGTGGCTCGACCGGGATTCATGCCAACATTGCCTGTAAAAAATTCCGATGATGGATTCAATATGATTGATGTGGGTGCCAATGCTAAAAGTAAACCAGAATACCTGCTAGCCTGGGCTAAAATGGCTTCGTATTATGCAGAAAAAGTGCGGGGAGTCAAAAATCCGCGTGTTGGTCTGCTTAATAATGGATCTGAAAGTGATAAAGGTGATGATGTTCATCAAAAAGCCTACCAGCTGTTATTGGAAAGCAAACTTAATTTTATAGGGAATATCGAAGGTAACGAGTTATTAGATGGCAAAGCTGATGTGATTGCAACAGATGGGTTTACTGGCAATGCGGTTCTAAAAAATATTGAAGGAACTTCAGGGGTTTTGATACATCTTTTGAAGGAAAGCTTGCTTGATAACGGACCTTTTGTTAAATTAGGTGCATTAATGATCAAAAAAGCATTAAAAGGATTAGTTTCAAAATTTGATGTCGACAAATACGGTGGTGCAGTTTTACTCGGGGTTAATGCTCCAGTAGTTAAAACACATGGTCGCTCTGGTCAACGTGCTGTTTATTTTACAATTAAACAAATTGATAGAATATTACAGGAAAAAATAATTGATAATTTTAAAGCAGAATTTGCAGCTGAAAATAAGGAGTAAAAACATGGGTAAAGAAGAAATTTTTACTAAAATTCGAGATATATTAGCAGATAATTTTGAAGTGGATAAAGAAAAGATAACTGATGAAACTAATTTCACTAGTGATTTGGACGCTGATTCCATTGACTTAGTGGAATTCATTTTACAATTGGAAGATGAATTCGGCGCCGAGATTTCTGATGAAGATGCGGAGAAATTAAAAACTGTAGGAGATGCAGTTAATTATGTTGCAGATCACCAAAAATAACTAAAAAATATTCATTATTAATTTGCATACAAAATGTTTCACGGTTATAATTAGAAATTAAATAAATTTATTAAATATCTTTAATAAATTCATTGAAGATTTGAGAGGGGAAATGACCTTTGGAAAAACAAAGTGATCTCTTGCTAGATATCCAGCATTTGCATACTGCATATCGTTTAAATGGAAAGTTTTATGATGCTGCAGATGATATTAATTTAACGTTGAAGCGTAATGAAATTTTATCTATTGTAGGTGAATCTGGTTGTGGTAAGAGTACAATTGCATCGAGTATTATCGGCTTGTACGACCATAAAAATACGAAAGTAACTGGGGATATTCTATATAATGAGTTAAATTTAGTTGGATTAAATGAAAACTTGTTTAACAAAATACGTGGAGACAAAATTGGCATGATCTTTCAGGATCCATTGGCTAGTTTAAATCCGCTGATGCGTGTTGGCGATCAGGTAGCTGAAACGCTTTATTATCATACAGATATGAATGAAAAAGAGCGTTATAATCGTGTGATTGAATTATTCAATCAAGTAGGTATGCCAAAACCAGAAGAAACTTTTCGAATGTATCCTTTTGAGCTATCAGGGGGATTAAGACAAAGGGTCGTGATTGCTATGGCAATTGCATGTAAGCCCGAAATTATCATTGCAGATGAGCCTACTACCGCTTTGGATGTTACTATTCAAGCTCAAATTTTGGATCTGCTTGAAGATATTCAAAAGCAATCTCAATCTGGTATTATTTTGATTACTCACGATTTAGGGGTAGTTGCTGAAACTGCTGATCAAGTTGCAGTTATGTATGGTGGGCAGATAGTAGAAAAAGCCGATGTAAAAACTGTCTTTGAGCATCCACTGCACCCATACACTCGCTCCTTGTTAAATTCAATGCCTCAATCTGAAGATGAGGAAGAAGATTTGCACGTTATTCAAGGAACGGTTCCATCATTGCAAAATATGCCTAGAAAAGGCGACAGATTTGCTGCTAGAATTCCATGGATTCCTGCCAGTGCTCATGAAGAGAACCCAGTAATGCATGAAGTTGAGCCTGGTCACTGGGTAAGATGTACTTGCTGGAAGACGTTCCACTTTCAAGATGAAGTAGGTGGGGAGTAGTTTATGGCTAAAGAAATCATACAAGTAAAAAACTTAAAAGTTCATTATCCCATACGAACAGGTTTTTGGAACCGGATTACTGACTATGTCAGAGCAGTTGACGATATTAGTATTACTATTAATGAAGGTGAAACCTATGGTTTAATTGGTGAATCTGGATCAGGCAAGTCAACTACTGGTAAGGCCATTGTTGGTGTTGAGCCTGTGACTAGTGGCAGCATTATTTATAAGGGTGTAGATATTACTAAGGCCAAAAATAGGCATAAACTCAACTACAATAAAGACGTTCAAATGATTTTTCAAGATTCAATGTCGAGTTTAAATCCCAGAAAAAGAATTGAAGATATTATTGCTGAACCAATTCGAAATTTTGAAAATTTAACTACAGATCAAGAACGTGATCGAGTTCAAGAGCTGCTGGATATTGTTGGTATGCCTAGCGATTCAATTTACAAATACCCTCATGAATTTTCTGGGGGACAGAGACAAAGAATTGGCGTAGCTCGTGCGGTTGCAACTAATCCTCGTTTAATTGTTGCTGATGAGCCTACTAGTGCTTTGGATTTGTCTGTGCAGGCACAAGTTTTAAACTTTATGAAGCATATTCAGCAACAATATAATATTGCCTATCTTTTCATTTCTCACGACCTTGGTGTGGTAAAACATATGTCGGAGAATCTTGCGATTATGCATCGTGGTCGCTTGGTTGAGATTGGTTCAAGGGAAGACATTTACAAGCATCCAATGCATATTTATACTAAAAGGCTGCTTTCCGCAATACCACAAGTTGATGTTGAACATCGCGATGAGCATAAGAAACACCGTCAAGAAGTTGAACAAGAGTTTCAAAATGATCAAGGCAAGTGGTATGACAAAGATGGTCGTGTGTTCCCTTTGCAACAAGTTTCTGGCAAACATTTAGTGGCTTTACCGAAAAATGAATTAAATGAAGAAAAGAAAAATGAAAAGGAGGGGGCATAACCATGTGGAAAACGGTCTTAAGACGAATTTTAATTATGATCCCGCAATTGATTATTTTAAGTATTTTGGTCTTTTTCTTAGCTAAAATGATGCCAGGTGATCCATTTTCAGGTCAAATTAACCCAAATACTGATCCTAAACAAATTGAGGCGTTAAAAAGAGCAGCTGGATTATATGACCCTGTACCTGTGCAGTATGCGCGTTGGGTTGGCAATCTTTTCAAAGGAGACTTGGGTACAAGCTATATTCAGCATGTACCTGTTACTTCATTAATTGCAGATCGGGCTGTGAATACTTTTTGGTTATCTTTATTTTCTACTATAATCAGTTATTCTATTGCCATCCCTATGGGTATTAGTGCTGGTCGTCACCAAGATGAGTGGCAAGATCAAGCTGTTCAAATTTTTAATTATATTACCTTGGCTGTTCCTCCTTTTGTTTTCTATATACTAGGAATATGGTTATTTGGTTTTACTTTGGGCTGGTTCCCAATCTCAGGTTCAATTTCACCAAATGCATCCGGATTTTGGGGTACTTTGGGTAGTGAAATTTATCATATTATTTTACCAGGTACACTAGTTGCATTGATAACTACAACATCTGTAGTTCAATATTTAAGGACGGGAATTGTAGATAACAAAGTTGAAGATTATGTTCGTACAGCACATAGTAAGGGTGTGCCAGAAAAAGTTGTTTTCAATAAACACATTTTACGTAACTCCCTTTTACCAATTGCATCTTCTTTTGGTACTGTGATAACTGGACTTCTCAGTGGATCCATGATTGTAGAATCGGTTTTCAGTTATCCTGGCATGGGTAAACTATTCCTGGATTCAATTGGTCAACGTGATTACACCACTTTAACAGCTTTAATATTGATATTTGGCTTTTTAACGTTGCTTGGTAATTTATTGTCTGATATTATCATGAGTATCGTTGATCCAAGGATTAGAATAAAGTAAAGAGGAGAAACATATGACTGAGAATAAAAAAGGTACTTTAACTAAAAAGGCTAAAAAAGAGAAAGTTTCTTCTCCAACTTCAGGGTTCAGAGTGATTGTAAGAGAAGTTGTGAAGGATAAAATTGCGTTAACAGCTTTTATATTAATTGTTCTGATCCTATTATTGACTTTCGGAGGATCTCTGTTTTTAAATGCTGATAAAGTTTCTGAAACAAATATAATTGATGCTTATTACAGTTGGGGAACAGCCGGTCATTTTCTTGGAACTGATGATGGTGGTCGTGATATAGCCAATCTTCTTATTATGGGTAGTCGCAATTCTATTCTCATTGGTTTGGGAGTTACTGTAATTTGTGAATCAGTCGGACTTCTGGTCGGATTAATTTCTGGATATTACGGTGGTTATATTGATGCCGTCATAATGAGAATAGTAGACTTCATTCAAGTTTTACCTGCCATGCCTATTGAAATAGTCTTGGTTAGTGTCATACCTCATTATACCCCAGTGAATTTAGTGCTAATAATTTCATTTTTTGGCTGGCCTAAAACGGCAAGGTACTTTAGGGCTTTTATACTGTCACAAAGAGAAAGAGACTACGTTTTGGCTTCCAAAACCTCTGGTTCTTCAGACCTTAAAATTATGTTTCGTGAAGTATTACCAAATATTACCTCGATGATTATTATTGACGTTGTATTAACTATTGCTGGTAATATTGGTATTGAAACTACGTTATCATATATTGGCTACGGCTTGCCGCCGACTATTCCTTCTCTTGGTACGTTAATTGGATTTGCAAATGATCCGGTTAATGTTGTTAGTCGACCTTGGCTTTGGCTTCCTGCCACAATCTTGTTATTAGTGATTTCTCTAAGTATTAATTATGTCGGAAGGGCATTATCACGTGCTGGTGATGCTAGACAAAGAGAAAATTGATAAACTTTTAAAATAAAACTAATTATAAAAATCCTGAAAATGAATTTATTCGTTTCGGGATTTTTTATACTTATTTTACTTGCAACTAGTATGTATTTAGGAAATATAAGCAATTCGAAAGATTTTGATATTTTATGTGAGCTAAATTTTTTATTAAATAATGCTATTTATATATATGAATAAAATTAACATTAAATTAACTTTACTATTGATTTTCTAATTTAATATGTTAATATTAAATTATTAACTTGTTCTGAGAAAAGCCATTAAGTTACTATGATAAAGGAGTTAAAGGCTATGAAAAGTAAGAAATTATTAGGCTCTGTGGGAGTCATAACTGCTGCTGCGTTATCGTTAGTTGCATGTGGTAAAAGTGCAGATAACGGCAACACAAATGAAGCTAAAAAAGCAAGTAAGTTTCCAATTGAAGTACCTAAAAAGGAAACTAAACAAGGTGGAACAGTTAAATTAGCTATAGAAAGTGATTCACCCTTCACCGGTATTTTCTCTGAAGAATTGTCCACTACTAAAACTGACTCTGATGTTGTTGCTCCAGGTGCCGAATCATTATTTGATGTAAATGATACTTATCAGATTAATGATAAGGGTCCTGCCACAATGAAAATTAATAAAAAGGACAAGACAGTGACTGTTACCATTAAAAAGGGTGTTAAATGGTCAGATGGTAAGCAGGTAACTGCTAAAGATTATGAGTATGCATATGAAATTATTGCTAACAAGGCTACTCAATCTCAAAGATATACAAGTCAACTTGCATTTTTAAAGGGACTTGAAGAGTACCATGAAGGAAAATCTAAAACAATTTCTGGGTTTGAAATGCCTGACGGTGAGAATGGCAGAACAGCTGTTTTACACTTTAAGGAATTAAAGCCAGGAATGTATAACAGCGGTAACGGCTATGTTTGGGAAGCAGTAGCTCCTTACCACTATTTAAAGGATGTTCCTTTCAGCAAATTAAATTCATCTGATAAGATTAGAAAGAAACCTCTTTATTTTGGTCCTTATCAAGTTTCTAAGGTTGTAAGAGGTCAGTCAGTAACTTGGGTTCCTAATAAGTACTACTGGCGTGGCAAACCAAAATTAGATAAAGTAGTTTCACAAGTTGTTTCTTCGAACTCAACTTCTCAAGCAATCAAGAGCCATAAATTTGATATAGCTGATGTTATTAACACACAATGGAAACAAGTTAAAGACACCAAAGGTGTAAATTTTGTAGCTAAAATTCCGCTACAATATAGTTATCTTGGCTTTAAAGTTGGTAAATGGGATGCAAAGCACAGCAAGAATGTCATGAATAAAAACGCTAAGATGAATAACAAGTCTCTTAGACAAGCTATTGGATATGCCATGAATATTTCTTCTGTATATAAGAAATATACTGGTGGCTTGACCTTCCATGTAACGACATTAATTCCACCACAGTTTGGTGATTACCATAATAGCGATATCAAAGGCTATACATACAATTTAAAGAAAGCAAATCAATTGCTGGATAAAGCTGGTTATAAGAAGAAAGGCAAATGGCGTGTACAACCTAATGGTAAGCCCCTTAAAATTCAACTTTTGGCTGCTGGAGGCGATGCCACTAGAGGTCCAATCATTCAAAACTACATTCAACAATGGCATAAAATTGGTTTGAATGTTTCCTTAGTTGGTGGTCGTTTGGCAGAAGCTAACTCTTTCTTTGATAAGATTAAAAGCGACGATCCTTCTGTCGACATGTTTATGGCAGGTTGGAGTATGTCATCAGAACCATCTCCTGCTGACATGTTTGCTGAAGGTTCACCATTCAACTATCAACGTTTTGTGACTCCAGAACAAACCAAATTATTGAGTTCACTTGACTCTCAAAAAGCTTTCAATCATAAGTATCGTGTAGAGAAATTCCATGAATGGCAAAAATATATGTTTGATCAAGCATTCATTATTCCTACTAAGAATAGTTATGCTATCACAGCAGTTAATAACAAGTTAACTGGATACAGTCTTAAACCTACTCATGGTAATTCTCTTTGGTATGAAGTTGGCTACAAAAAATAGTTAATATTTAATTAGAAAAAAACTAATTGCGAAAATAACGCAATTAGTTTTTTTTTTTGATTTTTAGTTAAATTTGATTGTAATAGTACTAAAATACTCTTTTGATAAAATTATTTATCTTTTCAAATATTATATGTTTATATAGTATTAGAGACAATTTTAGCCTTGCAATTTTAATGATAAATGCTAATATTTATCTGTTAACTTGATTCCAAAATACTATTAACTTTGTATTATGAAGGAGACATGTATTATGAGAACAAGAAAAATTTGGGCTTCAGTTGGTATTGTATCAACAGCTGCATTAGCTTTAGCAGCTTGTGGAAAGAACAACACTACTAGTAATGAAGGGGCTAAAACTGCCAGCAAGTTTCCAGTTCAAACCCCAGTTAAGACTGCTAAAAAGGGTGGAACAATTAAAGTTGCAGAAGTAACTAATACACCATTTACTGGAGTCTTCAATGAAGAATTGCAAATGGATCAACCAAGCGCAGATGTTTCAAGTCCAGGTCAGGAATCATTGTTTGACACCGATAACCATTATAAAATAAACGATAAAGGTCCTGCTACTCTCAAACTTGATCGCAAAGCAAATACTGCTACTATTACTGTTAAAAAAGGTGTTAAATGGTCAGACGGTAAACAAGTTACTGCAAAAGATGTTGAGTTTGCATATGAAATTATTGCTAATAAAGCAACAAATTCCCAAAGATATGCAAGCCAGTTCAATATTATTAATGGTATGAAAGAGTATCATGAAGGTAAAGCAAAAACCATTTCGGGAATTGAAATGCCTGATGGTCCAGATGGACGAGTCGTAGTTTTACATTGCAAAGAACTTAAGCCTGGTATGTATTATAGTGGTAATGGCTACATTTGGGAATCAGCTGCTCCCTACCACTATTTAAAAGATATTCCTTTTGCAAAATTAGAATCATCTGATAAATTGAGAAAAAAGCCGTTGTTCTTTGGTCCTTATAAACTCGAAAAAATTGTTCGTGGTCAATCAGTTACTTGGGTACCGAATAAGTATTATTGGCGCGGTCAACCTAAATTAGACAAAATAGTTTACCAGGTGGTTTCACCAAATTCCGCTTCGCAAGCAATTAAGAATCATAAATTTGATATCACCAGAGTTACTAATAGTCAATGGAAAGAAGTTAAGGATACTAAAGATGTGACATTTGTCGCTAAGATTCCTTTATATTATAGTTATTTGGCATTTAAAGTTGGTAAGTGGGACAATAAAAAATCAAAGAATGTAATGAATCCTCATGCCAAAATGAATAATAAATCATTACGTCAAGCTATGGCTTATGCAATGAATACTGATGCTGTGTACAAGCATTATACTGACGGTTTAAGTTTCCAGATTCCGACTTTGATTCCAGCACAATTTGGTGACTATTTTAATAAAAACATTAAAGGGTATACTTACAACCTTAAGAAAGCAAATCAAATTCTAGATAAAGCTGGTTATAAGAAGAAAGGAAAATGGCGTGTACAACCTAATGGTAAACCGTTAACTATTCACTTCATGGCAATGTCTGGTACTTCTATTCAACAACCAATAATGCAAAATTATATTGAACAATGGAATAAGATTGGCCTGAATGTTAAATTAGTTGGTGGAAGACTGACTGAATTTAATTCATTTTATGATAAAGTGCAACACGATTCACCGGATGTTGATATGTTCATGGCAGCTTGGGGTCTTTCAACAGAGCCTTCCCAGGAACAAATGTACGGTGAAGGTACAATGTCCAATTATTCCCGTTTTGTAACACCTGAAAACACGAAGTTAATCAAGGAAATGGACTCTCAAAAGGCATTTAACCATGAATACCGTGTCAACAAATTCCACGAATGGCAAAAATATATGTTTGATCAAGCTTTTGTTGTTCCTGTATTTAACGCATACCAAATTGATGCAGTCAACAGTAAGCTTACTGGCTATTCACAAAATGCATCACAGCAAAACAACGGACACCCACTTTGGTATAAAGTTGCTTACACTAAATAAAAGATATTTACCAAAGTAGATTAGAAAACTGGCTTTTTGTCAAATTCTGTTAACAAAGATTAAATGAGGAGAATCAAGCAGCAAATAAACTGCTTGGTTCTTTTTCTTTTACCTTGTTTTCTGCCAATCTAATCCTGGATAGCAGATTGGAAAATTGGCGTAGCCAAAAGCTGTACACTCAATTTGTTTGACTTTGCGATTAAAGCCTTCTAAGCAACTGCTGGAATAATTCGATGTTATCCTGTTAGTTACTGCTCTTAGATTATGCTTAAAAGTGAGCAGTGTTTGGAACATTTGCCAGCAAATATCTTCTTTAGCATGAATGACTTTTTTGACTGCAGATCTTTGGTAGCTAAAGCTTCATAAAACATCTGAAGCATGTTGTAGACATTGGTGATCTACGCACGCATGCTATGCTCTTCTTTTTAATACAACAGAAAACTAATTAACAGCTTACACATGGATAAGTCAGGATAAATTATAGAGCTAATCAAGTTTCTTAAACTTGATTTTTATTTTTGCTAAAAAATAATGGTATTTTGTATAAAATTTTAATTAATAATTAATAAAGCCTTTGTTTTTCTAATCTTTTTTGTTATTATTTTATTTAGGTTTTAAATCGTGTTTGTACTTTTGTAAGGAGAGAAGAAAGATGAAAGAAAAAAATTTTTTATGCTCCATCGGTATTATAGCCACATGCGCCATGGCTCTGGTTGGTTGTAATAAAGGAAATAAAAGCAATAATGAGGACAGTTCGAAGGAAGCAAGTAAATTTCCAAATGCTTTGCCAAAAAAGGAAACAAAGCAAGGAGGAACTGTTAGAGTTGCCGTTGAAACAGATACGCCTTTTACAGGAATATTTACTGATGAATTAAGCGTAACTGCGACTGATGCAGATGTTGCTTCGCCAGGTGAAGAATCTTTGTTTTATACAGATGATAACTACAAAATAAATGATAAAGGCCCGGCAACAATGAGGCTGGATCAAAAAAACAAAACTATTACTATTACAATCAAAAAAGGTGTTAAGTGGTCAGACGGCAAACAAGTAGTTGCTAAGGATATGGCATATCCATATGAAATATTGGCTAATAAAAATACTAAAGCTCAAAGATATTCTACTAAAATGGAAGTTCTGAAAGGAATGAAAGAATATCATGAGGGCAAAGCTAAAAAAATTTCAGGAATTGAATTGCCGGACGGTGATAATGGTCGCAAAATGATATTGCATTTTTCCTATATGACACCAGGAATGGCCTTTAGTGGTAATGACTATTATTGGGAATCAGCTTCACCATATCACTATTTAAAGGATGTACCTTTTAGCAAGCTCGAATCCTCAGATAAAGTTAGAAAAAGACCAATGTATTTTGGACCTTATAAGTTAGATAAACTAGTTCGTGGACAGTCAGCTACATGGGTACCAAACAAATACTATTGGCAAGGCAAACCAAAACTGGATAAAATTATTTACCAAGTTGTTTCTCCTAATTCAACTTCTCAGGCAATTAAATCACATAAGTTTGATATTGCTCAAGTTATTAATGCTCAGTGGAAACAAGTAAAAGATACTAAAGATGTGAGATTTATTGCAGAAATTCCTTTATATTACTCATACCTAGGATTTAAGGTCGGCAAGTTTGACGCTAAAAAAGGTAAAAATGTTATGAATCCTCATAGTAAAATGAATAATAAAGCCTTAAGGCAAGCTATTGGGTATGCGATGAATGTAGAGGATGTCAATAAGCGGTATAATAATAATCTGAGTTTCAGGATTCCAACATTAATACCAAAGCAATATGGTGATGTATATAATAAAAATGTTAAAGGATTTTCTTATAACTTAAAAAAGGCTAATGAACTATTAGATAAGGCTGGTTATAAGAAAAAAGGCAAATGGCGCGTTCAGCCCAATGGTAAACCTCTAAAAATTAACTTTTTAGCCATGTCGGGTGATGCTACACAAGGACCAATTATACAAAATTACTTGCAGCAGTGGCATAAAATTGGGCTAAATGTAGGTCTTTTAAATGGTCGATTGACAGAACGTAACTCATTTTATGATAAAGTTCAAAACGATAATCCTCAAGTAGACATGTTCCTAGGAGCATGGGGTCTTTCCACGGAACCATCACCCAATGGATTGTATAGTGAAGGTGGCCCCGCTAACTATACTAGGTTTGTTACTCCGGAAAATAATAAATTGATTAAAGAAATTGACTCTGCTAAAGCATTTAACCATAAATATCGTGTTGAAAAATTTCATGAATGGCAACAGTATATGTTTGACCAGGCTTATGTCATACCTGTTTTTAATGCATATAAAATTAAAGCGGTTAATAATAAATTAACTGGTTTATCACTAAAACCTTCTGAAACAAATAACGGTCACCCAATATGGTACAAAGTCGGTTATATTAAATAAAGTTATTTGATAATGTAAATTAGAAAACTATTGTCATTTGAGGACAATAGTTTTCTTTTTTAACGCTAAAAACTGGTATAATTTAGATTGTTAAGGAGTTGAAAAAATGGTCAGTACCAAATTCATTAAACGATTAGATACAAAATACAAAATTAGATTTAACAATCCTAAACTATTAGAAGAGGCTTTTACTCATTCTTCTTATGCTAATGAACACCCTGAAGATGGTGTTCGGGATTATGAAAAACTGGAATTCTTGGGGGATGCAGTTTTGGAATTAGCAATTTCTGATTATCTCTACCGTAATTTTAGAAATCTAAATGAAGGCGAATTAACTAGAATGCGATCAAATATCGTTGATACTGAAGGATTTGCAGAATTTGCTCAAAAATTTGGTTTCCCGGCTGAGATTAATCTAGGTCATGGTGAGGAAAAAGCAGGTGCACGTTCTCGAAAAACTCTTTTAGAAGATGTTTTTGAGGCTTTTAACGGTGCGCTTTTTCTTGATCAAGGCATGGAAGCAGTCGAGCATTTTTTAAGTTTAACAGTATATCCGTTAATTGATGCTGGCAAATTCGATGCTTCAAGAGATTACAAAACAGACTTACAAGAATTGTTGCAACAAGATGGGCCTGTTAAGATTGAGTATGAAGTTTTAAAAGAAGAACAAATGCCTTCCAGTTTTACTGTCCAGCTAGTTGTGAATGGGAAAGTATTGTCTAAGGGACAAGGTCACAATAAAAAAGCCGCTGAACAAGAAGCTGCAAAAACAGCTCTAGGTAAGCTCAATTAGGGAGATGAGTGTGTGCCACTAACAGAACTGATAATTGACGGCTTTAAATCCTTTGCCGAAAAAACAAAAATTAAATTTGACACCGGTATTACTGGCATAGTTGGTCCCAATGGTAGTGGTAAAAGTAATATTACTGAAGCGATCAGATGGGTCATGGGCGAAACAAGTGCTAAATCATTGCGTGGTTCAAACATGAAAGATGTCATTTTTGCCGGAAGTGAATTCCGCCAGCCGGCAAATCATGCAGAAGTTTCTCTGATTTTTAACAATAAAAAACACGAACTAAATTTTAAGGAAGAACAAGTTGTTGTAACTCGACGGATTTTAAGATCTGGAGATAATGAGTACTTAATCAATAAAAAAAGTGTCAGACAAAAGGATGTACGCTCTCTATTCTTAGACTCGGGCATTTCGCAAGACAGTTTAGCAATTATTTCTCAAGGACGTGTGGATCAAATACTAAATTCCCGTCCGGAAGAACGACGTTTACTATTTGAAGAAGCAGCTGGTGTACTTCATTTTAAAAGACAAAAAGAAGAAGCCAAAGATCAGTTGGAACAGACTACTGACAATTTAGTGCGGATCAACGACCTTGTAAAAGAGTTAGAGCAGAGAATTGAACCTCTTCATGAACAAAGCTCTTTAGCTAAAGAATATCAATTTCAGAAAAAAGGTCTGGATCGAGAACTAAAAACGTTATTGGCATTTGAAATTCAGGATCTAGATAATCAAAAAGAAAAAGAACAGGAAAAGGCTGATGAAAATCAGGCTCTTTTATCGAAGCTGGATCGAGAAGTAAAAGATTCTCAAGCAGCTGTGGCAAACAAAAGAAAAGAATATCAAACTTTAAATAGTCAAAGAGATAAGGTGCAAAATGATTTACTTTCTTTAACTAAAAAGCTTTCTGAAATCAATACCAATTTGCAAGTTGCGGAACAAAGTAAGCAATATAGCGTAGCTACTAAAAAAGAATACCAATCTGAATTGAATGACCTAAAAAAGCAATTATCGGCAATTGAAAATGATAGAATTGATCTGCTTGAAAAGGAAAAGAATTTAAAGAGTGAGCAAGAGAAGTTAAATGATAAAAGAACTGAACTCTGCGCTCAGCTAAAGGAAGATCCTGAACAGCTAAACCGAAAATTAGAGCAGCTTCGGTCAGCTTATATTCAATTGTTGCAAGATCAAACTTCTAACAATAATGAAATAGTTTATTTGCATTCTGAACTGAAAAAACTTTCTGATAATAGCCAGTTTCAAACAGAAAATGTTGTTGAAGAACTAAGAACTGAAACTACTGAGCTTAAACGACTTAAATCTGAAGGTAAGTCACTTAAAGAAAACTGTCAGATTGAAGGACAAAAAATAGCAGATTTAACAAATGAGCAAAAAATAAGTCAAAAAAATTTGTCATCTCTTCAAGAATCGTTGTCGACCAAAAAACAACGTTTTAGTCAATTAAATGCGCGTTATGATGCTCTGGAAAATATACGCAAACGTCATGAAGGTTATTTTTACGGAGTCAAGAACGTTTTAAATAATTTATCTGCTTATCCTGGAGTAATTGGAGCAGTAGGAGAATTAGTTACCTTTCCTGTTAAATATGAAGCTGCAATGGCTACAGCATTAGGGAATGGGGTTCAGGATTTAGTCACTAAATCAAAACTGGATGCTCGGGATGCTATTAACAAATTAAAGGAAAATCATGCGGGGCGTGCTACTTTTCTTCCTCTTGATGGATTAAGGGAATATACAATACCTACTTCAACTATCAATACAATTTCTTCTTTTTCCGGATTTCAAGGTATTGCTAGCGAAATAGTTAAAAGTTTACCTAATCAAGATATTGCGCCTGCAATTAATTATCTCCTTGGAAATACTATAATAGTTGACACAATAAGCAATGCTATGAAGATAAGACAGAGAATTTCTCGCTATCGTATTGTAACTCTTGACGGAGATGTTATTTCACCTGGTGGTTCAATGACAGGAGGAGTGCGCAATCAAAAAAGCAATTCTCCACTTCAAACAACTGCTGAACTGAGTCAATTAAGACAAAATATTAATGATTTAAAAGCAAAAATTAAGAATGAACAATCTCAGTTAGCTGATGCTGTAAGCAAGAATGAAATTTTAACTCAGCAGTTGAATGAAATGACATCGAAATTTCAAAATCTTAAACAAGAATTAGGTGAAGCGGCTCTTTCGTATCAAAACCAAGAAAAAGAAGTGAACAGGTTAAAGGCTGCGAATAGTTTGTTTGAACAACAAAAGCAAGAACGCAACCAGGAAATTGCTGAAACTAAGAACAAGATTAAGTCGGCTGCAAAAAAGAAGGAAGAACTGCAGGAGAAAATACTTCAGCAAAAACAGGATATTAGTGAATTGCAATTAGGTATTAAGAACTTTTCAGAGTTGAATCAAGAGGTTCAGGAAAAGTTAAGCGAACTTGATCCGCAAATAGCGGTTTATGCTAATAAGTTGGAGAACGTTTCAAAGCAAAAATCCGATAAAAAGAATGAATCAAAGCAGCATCAAAATCAAATTAATACTTTGTCCCAAAAGTTGAAAGAACTTGATGAAAATGATGTGCTTGGTGACGAAAAGAAGATGAACTTTGAACGCGAAAATAAAGAGGGGATTGCAAAAAAGAAAAATTTGCAGGAACAACTTAATACTTTAAGTTCTAAATTAGGACAGTATGATGCTAAAATTAACCAGCTTGATCAGGTAGCGAGTCGTAATTATGAACTTCGTAAAGATGCTGCTGCTGAACAAAAAGATTTTTCTGTGAAAATAGCACAGTTGAATAGCCAAATAGATCAACGTCTAGATACTTTGAATACGGAATATTCACTAACATATGAGGCCGCATTGAATCAAGCCGAAATAGAAAATAACGAGACCAATAGGACACAACTTCAAAAGAATGTGAAATTGCATCGCATGTCTATTGCGGACATTGGTCCAGTTAATCTGAAGTCAATTGAAGAATATGAAAATGTCAAAAAACGTTACGACTTCCTTAATGCACAACAAAATGATTTGTTAAAGGGTCGAGACAATTTAGAAAAATCGATGTCAGAACTTGATCAAGAAGTATGTAGTCGCTTTAGTAAAACTTTTACAGAGGTAGCTCATAGTTTTACTGAATTATTTCCGGTGGTTTTTGGAGGTGGCAGTGCCAAATTAGTTTTGACTAATCCTGAAGATTTATTGAACACAGGTGTTGAAATTATTGCTCAACCGCCGGGTAAAAAGTTGCAAAAACTAAGCTTATTATCAGGTGGAGAAAGGGCATTGACAGCAATTACATTGCTTTTTGCTATGCTCAAAGTTAAACCGGTACCATTTTGTGTACTGGATGAAGTAGAAGCAGCACTTGATGATGCAAACGTCACACGCTTTGCACATTTCTTAGAAGAATATGATATGCATACACAATTTATTGTAATAACACATAGAAGAGGAACAATGGAAAAAGCAGACCAACTTTATGGTGTTGTTATGCAGGAATCAGGGGTGTCACAAGTGTTGTCCGTATCACTAAAAGAATTAAAAAATGAGGTGAAATAACAGTGGGTTTATTTGATAAGATAAAAAAATCTTTATTTGGTGAAGAGAATGGTAAAGTTACTGATGATTCGCAGAATCAACCAGAAAAAGAGCAACAAGAATCCTCTGAGGAGCTAGAAAATAAGGAAAAGATAACCACTGAAGAAAAACAAACTTCAGAAAAGGATGAATCGGAAAACAAAAATTTGACAGCTTTGCAGGAAAAATCTTTAGAGAAGGAACCTGAAAACGAACCTAATAATGAAAAGCAAAATGATACTGAATTATATGAAAAAGGTCTAGAGAAAACTAATCAGGGCTTTGGAGCCCGGCTGAATCGCTTTTTCGCCCAGTTCAGGACTGTTGACGAAGATTTCTTTGATGACTTGGAAGAGCTGCTTATTGAATCTGATGTCGGTTATGAGACTGCCGAAGAATTGACTGACGAACTGCGAGATGAAGCAAAGTTGCAGAAAGCCAAGTCGCGAGATGATCTGAAAAAAGTTATTGTTGAAAAATTAGTTAATCTTTATGACCAGAGCGGTAATTCCGAAAATGAAAAATTAAAGTCGCATGACGATGGCAAACCGAATATCTATCTGTTTGTAGGAGTAAATGGTGCGGGCAAAACTACAACAATCGGAAAATTGGCTAAAAGATTTAAAGATGAAGGGAAGTCAGTTCTTTTAGCGGCAGCAGATACCTTCAGAGCTGGTGCAGTTGAACAATTATTAGAATGGGGCGAAAGAGTCGGTGTTCCAGTGGTAACTGGAAAGGAACAAGCAGACCCTGCTTCAGTTGTTTATGATGCGACTGATAAAGCACTTAAAGAAAATTATGATTATTTATTAGTGGATACTGCTGGTCGTTTACAAAATAAAAAGAATTTAATGAGTGAACTTGAGAAAATTGAACGGACAATTAAAAAGCAAGCACCGGAAGAGCCAACAGAAACCCTATTAGTTTTAGACGGCTCAACTGGTCAAAATGCACTTCTTCAAGCTAAGGATTTTGATAAGACTACCAAATTAACGGGACTGGTATTGACAAAATTGGATGGCTCTTCAAAGGGCGGAGTCGTTTTGGCAATTAGAAATGAGATGAAACTGCCGGTAAAATTAGTTGGTTTGGGTGAAAAAGCTAGCGATTTGGCTGATTTTGATGCCGCAAACTATGCTGTCGGACTATTTCATGATTTAATTTAAGAAGTGATTTTTTAAAGGGAGATATTTATATTTAATGAAAGAATACAGTGCATGTACAACAATTTTAGTAGGCAAAAAGGCTTCAGTTGATGGTTCGACCATGATTGCTCGTAATGACGACACTTTTCGCCCAATTACACCGCAAAAGTTTATTATCAGACCCGCTGCCAAAAATGAATCAGGTCGTAAAATTAAGTCATGGTTGAATAAGTTTGAATTAGACTTGCCTGAAAATGCTCAGGCCGTTCCTGCTGTACCCAATGTTGATTACAAAAACCGTGGTTATTACGATGAGAGCGGTATTAATCAAGAAAATGTAGCAATGTCTTGTACTGAATCAACTTATGGTAATGAGAGAGCACTCGCATATGATCCACTGGTAAAAGATGGTCTTGATGAAGATTGCATGCAGTCAGTTGTTTTGCCTTATATTCATTCTGCTAGAAATGGAGTTGAATATTTAGGCAAACTGATAGCTAAATATGGTTCACCAGCAGGTAACTCAGTTCTGTTTGGTGACAAAAATGAGATCTGGTATATGGAAATTGTCACTGGCCACCACTGGGTAGCGCAACGTATTCCAGATGATGCTTACGCAATTGCCGCAAATAGGGTTTCTATTGAACAAGTAGATTTTGCTGACACAAAAAACTTTATGTGGAGCGAGGGAATTCAGGAGTTTGTTGCCGATCACAACTTAAATGTTGATCATCAGGGATGGAATTTCCGTCATATTTTTGGTACTTATAGTGAACAAGATAGGTTTTATAATACTAATCGTGTTTGGTACGGTCAAAAATATTTTAATCCCGAAATTGAACAAGATCCAACCGATGGTAATTTACCTTTTATTCAGCGTGCAGCTAAGAAAATAACCAGAGAAGATATTGAATTTGTGCTTGGCAGTCATTACCAAAACACTCCGTATGATCCTTTTGGCAAAGGCACGGAAGAAGAGAGGCATCGTTTCCGTCCAATTGGTTTAAATAGAACGCAAAATTCCCACATTTTACAGATTAGAAATGATGTTGACTCTGACAAAGCAGCAATAATGTGGCTTTGTATTGGTGGGCCAACTTTCACGCCTTTTGTACCATTCTTTGCTAATATGAATGATACTGATCCTTCTTACAATAACACATCAATGGAATATAATCTTAATGATGCTTGGTGGTACTACAAATCCTTGGCAGCACTTGTAGAAACGCATTACCCACAGTTTGTTCAACTCGATACTGATTATCTAAATGAACTTAATCAATACTATCGTCATCGTGTGCATAAGATTATCGAAATAGCTGGTGATAAATCAGGGACTGAATTAACTTCATATCTAACCAAAGCCAATCAAGAGACTGTTGCCTATACTAGAAAGCGTTCTGAAAAGCTTTGGGCTCAGATGATGATTGATTCAATCAATATGTCAAAACTAACATTTAATATGGATGAAAATCTTTAAATAATAATAGCATTTAAAAAGTCTGGAAAAATTTTCCAGACTTTTTTGGTTTTCCGAGCATCTTTATTCATTCATTTTCTTATTCTTAGCAGAATGACGAATGCCATAAATTAAATAAATAAAGACACCAATTAGTGACCATATTAGCATGTACTTTTTTGCTTGTATATCTAATCCCCAGAAAACAACAAAAGAACTGAGAAACGCTAAAAATGGCAGCACAGGATACCAAGGCATTTTAAAAGCTGGATCTACAATATCTTTTCCTTCGCGTGGCCTTAAGCGATAGATTCCCAGAGAAACAAACATAAAGGCAATCAGAGTTCCAGCTGAAACCAATTGTGACAGGAATGAGAAAGGAATAAATGCAGAAATAATAATTGCAATAACTGCAACTGTCCATAATGAGTTTGCTGGTCGATGTTCTTTATTCAATTTACCAAGTACTTTAGGAATCATACCATCGCGACCAAATGAATATACCAAACGAGAACTGGCCATACAAAGACCAATCAAAGCGGTAAACATTCCTAAAATAGCAACAGACTGAACGATAGTGGCAATATGTCCGAAACCTGTTTTTCTTAAAGCGTATCCAACTGGCTCAGCTGAATTTAAATATTGGTGATAAGGTACCATTCCAACTAAAACTAAACTGACGGCTACGAATAAAATAACTGCTATTAGCAACGAACCGATAATTCCCCGTGGCATAGTCTTTTGCGGGTTAATAGCTTCTGCAGAATTTGATGCAATGGTATCAAAGCCCAAGAATGAAATATAGATCATGGAAACTCCGGCGTAAATGCCTTGCCAACCTCCAAAAGGTCCATGAGCTGTTGCACAGTATGATGGTATAAATGGAATAAAATTAGCTTTTTTAATAACTGTCAAGCCAATGCCAACAAAAAGCAAAATTGCTAAAACTTTGACTACCACTAAAACATTTTCGACTCGGGAAGCTTTAGACACTCCAAAACTGACCAAAAATGCTGCCAGCAAAATAGCTAGTAATGCAACTAAATCGAACATTCCTCCATTTATGCCTAAAGGATTGGCTAAGGCAGCAGGTAATTTCCAGCCTAATGGTGCTATCAATGCACGAAGATTAGCAGACAAACCAGAGCTAATAAATGCCATTCCGATTAGGTATTCTGCTAAAAGAGCCCAACCAGAAAACCAGCCCCAAAATTCTCCAAATATAACATTGATCCAAGAATAAACTGATCCTGCAAAGGGCATTGCGGCTGCCATTTCTGCATAGGCAAAGGCAACAAGACCAGCCACTATAGATGCAATAACACATGACAGGGCTACAGCGGGTCCTGTGTGCAGTGCTGCAACTTCTCCAGGTAATGTAAAGATCGAGGTTGAAACGATGGTCCCTACACCCAGAGCCAAAAAGTCACGAACTTTTAGTGTTCTGACTAAGTGACCATCTTTTTCCTGATAAATATCTGGATCTTCTTTTCGATTCATTAATTTCCATAATTTCACACTGAATTGCTCCTTAGCTTTGTTTAGCATTTTGTTTGAAAGAAATCTACCAATTAAAAAGTTCACACGGGTAACAACTTGAGTGCGAACTTACATTTTATATAGTAAAATTTGTTTTAAACAATATGTGTAGTGTAACGCTTTTAAATATTTTTTCAAAACAGTTTGATTACTCAAAATAAAAAGACGATACAAAATTAATATTTATTCGTGTACCGTCTAATCAGATAACTTTCAAGAATGGTTATTCTATATCTATGATAGTAAAATCCCTAAAAGTTGATTAAATTTATGATACAGATTCCTATTGAGAAAAGCAATAAAACATAGTATACCTTTAATTAAATTTTGGTTTTCAAGATCGTCAATTCCTGACATTTTTGCTATACTTGTTCAAGGTGAGTGTAATGGATGAACTCGAAAAAAATGAAATATTGGGTGATTTATATGCCTATTATGGTGGTCTTTTAACTAAGAGTCAGCAGAGTTATTTTGAAGATTATTATTATAACGACCTGTCCTTAGGAGAAATAGCTATCAATCATCATGTTTCACGTCAGGCAGTTTACGACAATTTACGTCGCTGTCGCAAATTGTTAAAAAATTACGAAAACAATTTACATATGCAGAGAGATTACAATATGATCGAAGACAAACTAGCAAAAGTTTTAGTCGCACTCAAAAAAAGCAAGTCAAGCCAGGCTTTACAAATAACTACTGATCTAATAAATCAACTGAGGGGAGAGTAATTCGATGGCATTTGAAAATTTAAGCGAAAGAATTCAAAAGGCCTTAAAGAATTTAACAGGTAAAGGGAAAATTTCAGAAGATGACATCAATAGTGCCAGTCGCGAAATTAGACTGGCATTACTGGAAGCTGATGTTAACTTTAAAGTTGTTAAAGATTTTATCAAGAAAATAAAGCAAGAAGCTCTCGGAAAAGAAGTTCAGGAAAGTCTTAATCCAGGCCAACAAGTCATCAAGATAGTTAATGATGAATTAACCAAGATGATGGGTGAAAGCGCGGTTTCCCTCAATAAATCTAAACATATTCCTACAATAATAATGATGGTAGGTTTACAAGGTACAGGTAAAACTACCACAGTTGGTAAGCTGGCAAACAGATTAATACAAAAAGAAAAAGCAAGACCATTGCTAATTGCTGGTGATATTTATCGTCCAGCTGCTGTTGATCAATTGCAGCAAATTGGTGACCAGCTAAAAGTTCCTGTTTATAGTGAAAAAGATCAAAAAGACGTAGCTCAAATAGTGCAAGACGGCTTACACCAAGCTGATAAAAATAAAAATGATTATGTCATTATTGATACCGCTGGACGTTTGGAAATTGATGAACCATTAATGGAGGAACTTGAACGTGTCAAAGAAGTTGCCCAACCAGATAATATTTTGCTGGTAGTAGATGCCATGACTGGTCAAGCTGCAACAGATGTAGCTAAAGGTTTTGATGAACGTTTAGACATCACTGGAGTTATTTTAACCAAACTAGATGGTGATACTCGTGGTGGTGCTGCATTATCCATTAGGGCAGTAACCGGCAAGCCAATTATTTATACCGGTCAAGGTGAAAAATTGACCGACCTGGAACAATTCTATCCTGATCGTATGGCTTCTAGAATTCTGGGCATGGGTGACATGCTGACTTTGATTGAAAAAGCTCAGCAGGATTATGATGCCAAAAAAGCTGAAGAAGTTGCTGAAAAAATGAAAGAAAATACTTTCGATTTCAACGACTTTGTTGATCAGATTGAGCAAGTTGAGAAAATGGGTCCACTTGACCAGCTGATGAAGATGATTCCGGGAATGGCAAATAATCCCCAGCTTAAGAATGTCAACTTTGATAAAAAACAAATTGTTTATGTGAAAGCAATTATTTCATCGATGACAGAAGAAGAGCGAGAAAATCCAGAATTGCTTAATCCTAGTCGCAGAAGAAGAATTGCTGCGGGATCTGGCCGACCTGTAGTTGAAGTCAACAGGATGATTAAACAGTTTAAACAAGCTCGCGACATGATGAGCAAAATTACTAAGGGCAACTTTAAAGGGATGGATAACCTGCCTGGAATGAATTCTCCAATGGGGCGGATGGCTATGCGTCACATGGGTAAGAAATTCAAGAAAAACAAGAAAAAGCGTATGAAGGTCAAGAGATATCATTCATAAAAAAGCACCTGTTAAGTAAAAACACTTTACACCCTTTTAAAAAAGTGCTATATTATTTAACGTAACTTTTAGGAGGAAATAATTTTATGTCAGTAAAAATTCGTATGCGCCGTATGGGTGCCAAGAGAAAACCATTTTACAGAATTGTTGTAGCTGATTCCAGAATGCCACGCGATGGTCGTTTTATTGAAGAAGTCGGTTACTATAATCCAGTTTCAGTTCCTAAGGAATTGAAATTAGACGAAGATAAAATTTTTGAATGGTTGCAAAAGGGTGCTCAACCTTCAGATACTGTGCGTTCACTACTTTCTGGTGCAGGCTTAATGAAGAAACTGCATGATTCAAAATTTAATAAATAGTGAATCGTTAGTTAAAAGTTTGAAGTTAACTGCTTCAAGCTTTTTTCTTTGAGTAGGAGAAACTATGCAATTTTATGATGTTGCGCGAATATTATCTACCCATGGTCTTAAAGGAGAAGTAAAAGTTGCTTTAATTACGGATTTTCCGAAAGAACGCTTTGCTGCAAAAAAAGAATTAGCTTTAAAAGCTAATCAACAAAAAAAGTTGACGGTTAAAAGCAGCAGGCCTTTTAAACAGTTCTGGCTGGTTCAATTTAATGAAATTACTGATATTGATAGTGCTAAGAAATTAGTCGGCGAAACTTTAGTTGTTAGCGAGCAAAATCAGCATGAACTTCCAGATGGCGCATATTATTATCGCGATATTCTAGGCTGTAAAGTGATAGATAATCATTCCGGAACTGAACTAGGTAAAATAACTGGTATCGAAACTCCAGGAGCAAATGATGTTTGGGAAATTACCGAAGAGAATGGTAACACATACTTAATTCCCTATATTGACGAAGTGGTAAAAAAAATAGACATTGCTCACAAGAAAGTTTTCGTAGAACTTTTGGAAGGGTTACGTAATGAAGATTAATGTATTAACGCTTTTTCCTGATATGTTTACACCATTGACGACCTCAATGCTTGGAAGAGGTCTTGTAGATGATAAATGGCAGCTAAATTTAGTAAATTTTCGCGACTTTACCACTGATGTACACCATCACGTTGATGATAGTCCTTATGGTGGTGGCGCTGGCATGGTTTTGCAAGTTATGCCGATCAAGAAAGCCCTTGATTCACTTAAAAATAAGGGCAAAGTAATCATTACTGCGCCACAGGGTAAAACTTTTAATCAAAAAATGGCCCAAAATTGGTCTCATGAAGAAAATCTCACCTTTATTTGTGGTCATTATGAAGGCTTTGATCAACGCATCTATGATTTAGCTGATGAAACTGTTTCAATTGGTGATTACGTTTTAACTGGTGGGGAATTACCCACAATGAGTATGATAGATGCTACTGTTAGACTGCTGCCAGGAATTTTGGGAAATGATGCCTCACCGGTGGAAGAAAGCTTTGCTCACGGTTTGCTGGAATATCCACAATATACCAGACCGGAAGATTTTGAAGGAAAGAAAGTACCACAAGTATTAACATCTGGAAATCACCAAAAGATTGATGAGTGGCGGCATAAGGAAGCTTTGCGCGCAACCTACTTGTACAGACCGGATTTACTTGAAAATTATAATTTAAGTAAAGAAGAAAAGAGAATGTTAACGGAAATAAAGCAGGAAAAAGATCAAACTTGATTTTAGCTGTTAATTTTGCTAGTATAACTGAGGTGTAAATTTATTTTGCACTAATAGTTAGGGGTGTTCCGCTGACGTAGAAAACGCTAATGAATGCCGGAGAAGGAGAAAATAAAAATGGATCCATTAATTCAAGAATTAACCAAAGAACAATTACGTGACGATATTCCTGACTTCCGTGCAGGTGACACAGTTCGTGTACACGTGCGTGTTGTCGAAGGTTCACATGAACGTATTCAGATGTTTGAAGGCGTAGTTATCAAGCGTAAGGGAACTGGCATTGGTGCCAGTTACACTGTACGTAAGATCGCATCTGGTGTTGGTGTTGAGCGTACTTTTCCAGTAAACGATCCACGTGTTGCCAAGGTTGAAGTATTGCGTCACGGTCGTGTACGTCGTGCTAAACTTTACTACTTACGTGATCGTCACGGCAAGTCTGCTAGAATTGCAGAAAAGCGTCGTTAATTAACGCTTAAGTAAAAGAGAATCATTCCGTAAAGGGATGATTCTCTTTTTTGTTTATGTTAAAATCTTCAGCAAAATATTTTTTATTGAGGAGAAAAATTATGAATGAACCGTTTTTGTTAAATTTTGATTCTGAATCGAGGGCTGTTTTAGAACCGGATCACGAACAAGAAATTAATAACTTTCATTTTCAGCCCAAGCTGCTGTTTGCATTTTTAACTCCTGCTGTAATCAGTGATTTTTTGGCTCGTTATCCTCATAAAAAGCTCGGGTTCTTTGACTGTTTTGAAGGAGAAACCCCAATTTATCAGGTTGACTTAGACGGACAAAAAATTACTTTTTGTCAGGCAAAGATAGGTGCTGCAGCTGCTGTAGAGCTATTAGATTGGTTAATAAGCTATGGTGTTAAACAAATTTTAGCAATCGGATCAGCAGGCTGCTTAGTTGATTTACCAGAGAACTATTTTCTAGTGCCTACAAAAGCTATTAGAGACGAGGGCACATCCTTTCATTATATGAAACCAGGAACGTATATTGACTTAAAGTCAGAGTTTTTAACTAAGACCAAAAAATTGCTGAAAGAAGAAGGTCTTAAGGTTGAAGAAGTAACTACCTGGACAACTGATGGCTTCTTTAGGGAAACTGTCAAGAAAGTAAAGCAGGCTAAAGAGTTGGGAGCCTCTTGTGTAGAGATGGAATGTGCAGCAATGGCTGCGTGTGCACAATTCAGAGAGGCAGATTTTGCACAAATATTATTTACAGCCGATTCACTTAAAGATTTAGAAAATCATGATGACAGAGGCTGGGGTAGGGATGCTCATGAAGCAGCAATTAATTTAGCTGCCAATATCATTAGTAAAATTTAACCAAGTTTGTGAAAAATTACTGCTGTGGAACCTAAGTGAAACAGCGTTATTATTCACAAACAAATAACATAAAGGCTTTAGAAACAGCATTTTTAAGTATAATTTCAATATAAAGATTGTGAATTGATTTAAAGCATTAGTTGTGGAAAGTCAATTTCTTGCCATTATGACAGTATTTTGAGACGTTACGCTTGACTGCTAACAGGAATTTTGCTAGATAAATATCTAAAAATACTTAAAGTTCAAGCAAATCAAAATAATAGTCAAAATTAGTCTAATAAGCCAGTGAGACCAAGTGATTTGTCCGTAAAGAAAAATACCATTTGCTAGAGCGGTAAGTAAAACTGCTACTAGAAATATAGTAGTTAAAAGTGGTTTTTTTAGAAAACTTCCGGCAATAATCCCTAATGCGGACAAGACGTTGATCATGATTAGCCAAATTGGCAAACTAGTAAAAGATGAAAAGCTGGCGCTAATCATGAGAACACCATATATAATAGTTAAACAGATTGTTAGATATGACATTTTTATACCTCCTGCTAAAATTTAAGCATTTGGGGTCGACGCTATGTCAAGGAGATAATTATGTATTTGAAAGAATTTATTCAAAAGGAAAATACTACACCTGATACAGTTAGACATTATATCTATTTAAACTTATTAAATCCTGGTCGTAAGGGAAGAAACTATTGGTTTACTGAAAACGAAACTGATATTTTTGAAGCAATTAAAGAGTTCCAAGACTTAGGATTTTCGCTTCAAGAAATAAAGGACATAAAAAAACTACATGATGAGTCGTGTAGTACTGAAAAGCAACGTACACAAAACTTAAAGTTAATTACGGATAAAATCGCCGTTATATCTGCAAAAATAAACAAATTAAAAATGCAGAAAAAAGTATTGGCAGAAGTAAAAGAAACTTTGCAGAAAAAAAGCATTATTGAAACTCGTAAAAAATAATTTTTGTTTATCCCAATAATGCTATAAAGCTCTTTTGTTAAATATTAAATAATAGTGTTGCGGTATAGCCCTACTACTTTACCTAAAATGTGGACGCTTGACAATATAATCGGTGCCATCGTATCATTTTCAGGCTGTAAACGATAGTGACCTTTTTCCTTGTAAAATCGTTTTACAGTTGCTTCATTTTCATCTGTCATTGCTACTACAATTTCACCGTTAATAGCTGAAGATTGTTTGCGGACAATTACATTATCTCCGTTTAAAATTCCAGCATTAATCATACTTTCTCCATGTACTCTTAACATAAAGAGATCGCCAGCATCATTTGCTAAATCAGGAGGCAAAGGGAAATAGTCTTCTATATCTTCAACAGCTAAAATTGGTTGACCAGCAGTCACGTCACCAACAACTGGAATTTCTTTTGGTTGGACACCAATTGCTTTTTTTCCTTCATCGGTTATTTCTAATGCTCTTGGTTTTGTAGCATCCTTTATTATTAAGCCCTTGTTTTCAAGCCTTGATAAATGACCGTGTACAGTAGAAGTGGAAGATAAATCTACAGCATGACATATTTCACGCACAGTTGGAGGAAAGCCCCTGTCTTCAACCGTTTCATATATATAGCGTAAAATTTGCAACTGCTTGTTGTTTTGTTTTGTAGTCATAGTTATCTCCAGTATTATAAACGTCTTTAATACTTTTAATTCTAGCAGATAATTTGGTATAGTACAAACAAGCGTTCTGAAAATTTTAAACTTTTTTTATTACAAATAATAATGTAGACTTTTTTAAGAGAGGTGCTAAAAATGAATGAAGATCTTGAGAAAAAACTAATAAATCGGATAAATGAACTTTATCATAAAAAGGAATCTGTTGGACTAACAGAAGACGAGGAAATAGAACGAAAGAAATTACATCAGGAATTTATTAAGAACTTCAGAGCAGGCTTTAAACAAGATGTAGAGAATTTAGTGATAATTGATAAAAATGGCAAAGAAATTACTTCTGAAATAGCGAAAAAAGCTCAAAGAAAAAAAGGTTTAAGAAAAGATTAACTTTGATCTTTAATTTTACTGTATTTTTAGGTAAGATATACCTATTGGACAAATTGAGGTGATTAATTTATGAACTTAGGATTAGCGATTTTTCTGATTGTTATAGCATTAATATTAGGACTTGTAGGAGGCTTTTATGGTGCCAGAGCATATATGAAAAAATATTTTAAGGATAATCCGCCAATCAGTGAAGATATGATTGTTGCCATGATGTCTCAAATGGGCCAAAAGCCTTCAGCTAAGAAGGTAAACCAAGTGATGAACATGATGAAGCACCAAAAATAAAAACTTACTAGATTGAAATAGTGTGGCGGAGAATAGACTCTCCGCTTTTTTACTGAATTTTTAGGTGAATAATGGGTATATTTTTTAAATTAGGCTGGTTTTTTAAAAAAGAAAAAAAGCGTTACCTAATTGGTATTACATTTTTGGCACTGACTTCAGTTGTGAACTTGGTGCCACCGAGAATCTTAGGTCTAATGGCTGATCAATTAGATGAAGGACATATTAGTTGGCAAGAATATGGTCTTCTAATTTTGGCAATTGTTTTAGCAGCCCTGTTGCTGTATGGCTTTCGCTATTTTTGGCGTAGTCAGATTTGGGGTGGTGCAGCAGAACTGGAACTACAGTTAAGATCGAAACTATTCCGTCAATTCATGGCTATGGATCGCACTTTTTACCAACGTCACAGAACAGGTGATTTGATGGCTCATGCTACAAATGATGTTTCAGCCGTTCAGGAAGTTGCCGGTGAAGGCGTGTTAACACTCGTAGACTCACTAATAATGAGTGTGTCTACTATGGTAGCCATGATTGCTTTTGTTGATTGGCGTTTAACACTTGTGGCTCTTCTGCCGTTACCATTTTTGGCTTGGGGAGCATGGAAATTAGGAGACAGGCTACATGATGCATTTGATAAGTCTCAAGCAGCTTTTTCCAGGTTAAATAATAAAACTCAGGAATCAGTTTCAGGTATTAAGGTTTTGAAGACATTTGGTCAAGGCAGGGAAGATACTGCTGCTTTTGACCAAATGATAGATGACACTATTAAAATCAATAAAAAAGTTTTTAAATGGGATTCTATGTTTGATCCATTAGGTACATTTCTAATTGGTTTGACATATACCATAACTATTATTTATGGTGGGATGCTCGTTTTTAACAAAGCACTCACTATTGGCCAATTAGTTTCATTTATCGCATATATTGGTAATATGGTCTGGCCTATGTTTGCGATCGGATATCTTTTTAATATTTTAGAGCGTGGAAGCGCAAGTTACGACCGGATTGAAAAGCTGCTGGAAGAAAAGTCTGAAATCACGGATAAATATGCTGATCAAAAATTATCTGCCAAAGATATAGCGGGCGATCTTATTTATCATGTTAAATATTTTGCATATCCAGATGAACCGAAAGTTCAAGTGCTAAATAATATCGACTTTACGTTAAAAACAGGTCAAACTCTGGGTCTTGTGGGTAAAGTAGGAGCTGGTAAAACTACTATCATACAGCTT
The DNA here is from genome assembly GCF_000967195.1 of Lactobacillus kullabergensis. Lineage (GTDB taxonomy): Bacteria > Bacillota > Bacilli > Lactobacillales > Lactobacillaceae > Lactobacillus > Lactobacillus kullabergensis. The sequence goes on along the minus strand of NZ_KQ033871.1, from coordinate 1,150,969 downwards.
TTACTTAGGGAATTTGATAAGTATGATGGTCACATTACGTTAAATGGACATGATATCAGGGAGATTCCACTTAATGTTTTATTACGCCAAATATCTTATGTACCTCAAGACAATTACCTATTTTCAACCAGTATCCAAAAAAATATCGCTTTTTCAAAAGCAGACAGTAATGAAAGTGCTATTGTTTCTGCAGCCAAGAAAAGTGATCTGCACAATGATATTTTACAGATGCCAGGTGGTTACAATACTTTGGTGGGTGAAAATGGCGTTTCACTTTCCGGAGGACAAAAGCAACGTATGTCTATTGCCAGAGCGCTACTAAAACAAAGCCAAATCTTAGTTTTAGATGATGCTTTGTCAGCAGTAGATGCAAGGACTGAAATGGCTATTTTACGCTCTCTAAGAAAGGAACGTAAGGGAAAAACAACATTAATTGCTACGCATAGACTTACATCAGTAATGAATGCTGATTTAATTTTAGTCCTAAAAAATGGTCGAATTGTTGAACGAGGAACTCATGACCAGCTGCTGAAATTAAATGGTTGGTATGCTGATATGTGGCAAAGACAAGAATTAGAAGACAAGGTAGGTGACTCCAATGGACGATGAAAACTCATTCCAATCAGTCTGGTCGCAAGAAATTCCTGTAAAAGAGCAACTTAGCATTTTTAAACGTTTATTGCGGTTTGTGATGCATTTTAAAAATGAAATGATCATTGCAGGTATTGGTGCTTTTTTAGTAAGTGTAATTAACGTTTTACTGCCATATGGTTTACAGTATTTTTTAGATAATTTTTTGAGTAAAGCTGATGTTACAACACAAATAATTTTATTCGCTGGTTTTCTGTACGCATTTGGTTCCATTGTCAAAGGAATTTTGCAATTTACCTACGAGTACTTTTTTGCTTTAGGATCAGAAAAATCGCTTGAAGGCTTGCGTTCTGAACTTTATAAAAAGTTGCATACATTAGGAATGCGCTACTTTGATCAAACTCCAGCTGGTTCAATAGTCTCAAGAGTAACAAATGATACTATGACTTTGAGCAATTTTCTGACTGTATTATCAAGTGTAGTAATTTCATTTTTCTCAATTATTTCGGCTATGGTAGCGATGTTTTCTACCAATGTAGTGGCTGGATTTATAGTTCTTGCTTTTTTGCCTTTACTTTTAGTGATTATTTGGCAATATTCTAAAAGAAGTTCTAAACTTTACCGTAGTTATCGCGAGCGACTAAGTCGCATTAATACTAACTTAAATGAATCAATAGAAGGGGTTTCTTTAATCCAGCAATTTAAGCAGGAAGAGCGTATGACTAATCATTTTGAAAGTGAAAACTCTGCCTTAATGAAAACACGTTTCGATATGATTAATCTTAATTCCTTTTTGTTGTCACCTTTAACTAGTTTGCTATATTCACTTGCATTAGCATTAACTTTAATGTATTTTGGCTTTCCATTAAGGGAAACCTTTGTGCCAGCTGGTGTGGTTTATGCATTTTCACAATATATTTCACAGTTTTTTAATCCAATTGCCAATATGATGGATCAAATGACTTTTTTCCAAGATGGTATTGTAGCAGGCAAAAGAATTTTTCGGATTTTAGATAATACTGATTACGAACCACAACAAAAAGCTGAGGCAGGATTAACAATTAATCAAGGAAAGATTGAGTTTAAGCACGTAAGTTTTTCATATGATGGTAAAAACGAAATTTTACATGATATTTCATTCACAGTTAATCCCGGAGAAACTTTAGGCATAGTCGGACATACAGGTTCGGGTAAAAGTTCGATTATTAACGTAATGATGCGTTTTTACGAATTTTATAAAGGTGAAGTGTTAATTGATGGTGTTGACATCAAAAAATATCCTAAAGCAGAACTGCGCAAAAAACTTGGATTGGTATTGCAAGAGCCCTTTATGTTTTACGGAGATATTAATTCCAATATTCGCCTTTATAACAAGGACATAACTGATGAGCAAATAAAAAAGGCTGCCGAAACTGTTCAGGCAGATGGCTTTATTGAGAATCTCCCTGGAAAGTACCATGCTAAAGTAGGTGAAGGCGGAAGTGAGTTTAGTCAAGGCCAAAGGCAACTAATATCTTTTGCTCGTACTTTGGTGACGGATCCTAGGATATTAGTTCTGGATGAGGCCACTGCAAATGTTGATACTGAAACTGAAACGCTGATTCAACAAGGATTGAAGAGATTGCGCAAGGGTCGCACAACTTTGGCTATCGCGCACAGGCTTTCAACTATTGTTGATGCAGATCAAATTATTGTATTGAATGATGGCAGAATTGTGGAAAGAGGCAATCACGAGAAACTTCTTTCACAAAAAGGTTATTATTATAATTTATATACCTTACAGAATAGCCAAAAGTGAAAAAAAGCACAAAGCTAAAAACTTTGTGCTTTTTTATATTTAGTATTGACAGCGTTTACATTAAAGAGTAAATTTATCATGTTAGCAGTAGCTAAATTATGATTTTAGTAAGAAGGGAATTATAATGGAATATCATAAAATTAATCAAACTGATTTGGATAACCTAAGCAAGTTCATTTCAGATCCAGAAAGGTTTATTACTAAACCAACTAAGCACTGGGATCATGACCAATTTGGTACAGTCAAAGCTATGCCAGATTTGGTAATTCAACCAACAAGCAATGAAGAGGTAATGAATGTTGTTAAATACGCTAGTGATCATTTAATACCTTTGGTTCCAAGGGGAAATTCAACTGGTTTAATGGGAGCTAACCTTGCTGTTGATGGCGGAATTTCACTTGACATGATCAAAATGAACAAGGTTTTGGAATATGATCCAGAAAGTTTGACTATGACTGTTCAAGCAGGATTAAGATTGAAAGACTTGGACGAATATTTAGCTGATAAGCCTTTCATGTATATGCCTGCTCCAGCCATGCACTGGGCAACTATTGGTGGTAATGTTTCCACAAATGCAGGTGGACTCAAAGCTATCAAATATGGCGTTACCAGAGAGCACATTCGTGAGATCAAAGTAGTTTTGACTAACGGAAAATTATATAAATTTGGCTCCAAAGCAGTTAAATCGTCTTCAGGCTATTCACTAAAAGATTTAATTATTGGATCAGAAGGAACTTTGGGTGTTGTAACTGAAGTTACAATTCGTTTATATCCAAGACCTCACAAATCTATCAATGCCATTATTCCATTTCCAACTTTGAATGACGCTATTAGATCAGTACCAGCTATTCTGAAATCTGGAGTTGTACCAACTACTGTTGAATTTATGGGACGTAAAGTTGTTAAACTCTGGGAAACATACGCTAAAGACGAATTTCCGATTAAGCATGGTGATGGTTTCATTATCATTGGAATTGACGCCTTTACGGAAGATGAATGGAAAGCAGAACTTGACGAAACTTTAGAAGTTGTTAAACCGTTTAAAGCGGAAAAGGCAATTGTATTGAGTGCTGATTCTGATGAAGCTAAGAAGATTTGGAAATGTCGTGAAGAGTTATTGCTTGCTATTCAAAACTCAACACCAAAGATGGATGAAATTGATGTCTGTGTTCCAATCAACCACATTCCTGTAGTTTTAGACCGAATTGAAGAGCTAGAGAAGGAATTGAACATTAGAATTCCAAACTTTGGTCATGCTGGAGACGGCAACCTGCATATTTACCTTTGCTCAGACGATATGACTGATGAAGAATATGCAAAAACAAGTGATAAAGTAATTTCTGAATTATACAAGACTGCTAAATCACTTGATGGAAATATGTCTGGTGAACATGGTATTGGTTACGCTAGAGCAAATTACTATGAAGACTTTTATGGTAAAGAATATACTGACTTACTACGCAAGGTTAAAAAGTTATTCGATCCTAATTATATTGTTAACCCAGGGAAGATTTTTGAACCTTAATTCGTATCCTAATTCATAGTGTATATGTGCGTTTAATAACAAAAAAAGCTGACAAAGTATATTTGTCAGCTTTTTTGTGTAGATTAAATTATTAATACTACTTATTTAACATGTACCTTCTAGTCATTGGTAAGTTTTTACCTGAAGGTCCTTTAGTAATCAGATATTGTACAACATCGATGTTGCCAGATTCAAAAGAAGCAGCGCAAGCTTGCAGGTATAAATCCCACATTCGAGTAAAACGCTCACCCATATTCTTTTGAATTTGATCCCGTTTAGCATTAAAATTTTTATCCCAAATTTCTAGTGTTTTTTGGTAATGTCTTCTAAGCATTTCCAAATCCGTAATTTGCATGTTGTTTTCGACAATATGACTGATATTTTCACTTAATCCTGGTACATAACCACCTGGGAAAATGTACTTGTTAATCCAAGCGTTCTTGGCACCGCCTTGTTGACGTGTGATGCCATGAATGAGAGCTACGCCATCTTTCTTTAAATATTTTGAAACATCGGCAAAGTATTGACCTAAATTTTCTTTACCGACGTGTTCAAACATTCCTACAGAGGTAATGTAATCCCATTGTTCATTTCCCAACTCGCGGTAGTCTTCTAACTTAACTTCTGCAATATCTTGCAAGTTTTGGTCGTATATTTTCTTTTGCACAAGTTTATACTGCTCTTCACTCAGAGTTACACCAGTTACTTTTAAGCCATATTCTTTGGCAGCAACCAACATTAGAGTACCCCAGCCACATCCAATATCAAGTAATGTCTTTCCTTTTTCAGGATGTAATTTATTTAAAATATGATGGATTTTATTCAATTGTGCTGTTTCAAGGTCATCATTTTCATTTTCAAAATATGCACACGAATATGTTAAAGTAGGGTCAAGCCATAATTTATAAAAGTCGTTACCGATATCATAGTGACTTTGAACATCTTTTTCGCTTTGTGCTTCAGTGTGTTTTTCTTTTGGTAAAAATTTACGAAATTTACTGGACCGCATGAAACTTCCGGCACTTTCATAAGCTCCGCAAATTAGTTTTTGCAAACTGCCCTTGATTTCGATTCTTTTATCCATATATGCTTCGCCTAAAGCAAGAGAAGCATTTTTTGAGATAGCACTAGTCGGAATTTTCTCGTTAAAAATTATCTCTATATTTGGAGTACCGTTTCCGTATACTTCACTTTTGCCATCCCAGTATGTTACTTTGACAGGGAAAGGAAAGGACTTGCTTAACATAGCTCTATAAAAACTTTTTTCTAACAATTTTGAAATCCTCCATCTAACTTTTTTACATTTTTATTTTAACACTTGTTCATTGAGCTAATGTTTAAAGAGTAATTTTTTATTTAGGTTGATAATGAAAATTGGGGTTTTGTTCGTAGTCAACTTTATCCCAGGCTTTTTTAAGTTTATTGTCTAACATAGCTTCGTTTTCGTGAGTGAGTTTTATTTTACGGTCAACCATAAATGGCTCCCCGAAACAAACTTCTAAAGGTTTGCGTTTTAATAAACCAGTGAAAGTTAGTGGCCCCTGATAGACCACTGGTACTATAGGCTTGTTTGATAATTTGGCAATGGCAATTGTGCCGCCTTTCATTTCCGATGAATGCCTGGTACCTGAGGGAAAAATAATTAAGGAATAATTACCTTTTCTCAATCCATTAATGGGAGTTTTTAAGGCTGAAGGTCCAGGATGTTTACGGTCTACAGGAAATGCATGAGCGTGTTTTAAGATGAACCGTAGTAATGGATTTTTAAACAATTCTATTTTAGCCATGAACATGAACTCTTTTGGACTTGCCGCTAAGGCGAATAAAATCGGTTCCCACCAAGTTCTATGTGGTGCTGCCAAGATATAGTTCCCTGCGGGAATTCTTTCCTTATGATTAACGTGTAAATGTCCGTTTAATAGCCAAACTATAAAGCGAGCTACCGGACGAATAAAATGATAAAACATAATTTCCTCCAATTGATGTAAAATATTATAACAAAGCTGCGAGAGAGGACAAATTTTTATGGAAAAATTATTGAAAAATGAACGCATTGATTATATGTACAATGATGATTTAAAAATAATCCAAAACAAATCATCTTTCAGCTTTTCATTAGATACTCTGCTTTTAGCAGCAACTGCAAAAGATTCAATTAAAGATAATTCCAAAGTGGCGGATTTATGTGCTGGCAATTGTGCAGCAACAATGTATATGGCTTATTTTAACCGTGCCAAATATGATGCGGTTGAAATACAGGAAGAAGTGGCTTCACAAGCTGAACGTTCTATTGCGTTAAATAATATGGAAAATCGTATCCAGGTTTTTCAAAAAAATGTCAAAGATGCTCCAGTTTTTTTACGAAAAGATTCCTATGATGTGATTGTCGTGAATCCACCTTACTTTAAAGTTGCACAAAATCATAAGGTAAATCCTGATCCAGCAAAGGCTATTGCCCGACATGAAATCTTAATTAATTTGGAAGAAATAATTTTTGTAGCCAGTGCATTGCTTAAAATGAAAGGCAAATTATTTATGGTTCATCGACCAGAGCGTTTAAATGAAATTGCCTATTTTTGTCTTAAACATGATTTGAGTATTAAGTTTGTACAGCCATATGTTTCTCATCGAGGAGAAAACTGCAATTTAATAATTATTGAAGCAGTTAAGCATACCGGTAGCGATGGTCTGGTATTAAGGGATGCCATTGAGGTACATGATAAAAACGGTAATTATCTTCCTCCGATTCAGCGTATAATCAGAGAAACGGAATCGGATAGAGCAAAAAGGCAAAAGAGTAGGAGATATTATTTTTATGTACTCTTATGCAAAGATAATAGCTTCTATGGTGGCTTTACTGATGATTTATCCAAACGACTAAAAGCACATAATAGCGGCAAAGGTGCCAAGTATACAAAGTCCCGCAGACCGGTTAAACTGCTTTACCACGAAGAGTTTAAAGATAAGAAGTTGGCGCTTAAAAGGGAATATTGGTTTAAGCACCATAACAGATTATGGAAGGAAAGATTTTTAAGAGAACATAAAGTTAACTTTTAACCTTGCATCTTAAACAATAATCTAGTATTATTTTAACGTATGCCTTTATGCATATGTATAAAAAACATCAAGAGCAATCAGTATTTAGGTGCCATACAAATGGTGAAATACTGAAATGACCGCTTGAGAGGATTAAAACCATAGGAGGAAGTTAATATGTCAGTAGTTTCAATGAAACAATTGCTTGAAGCCGGTGTCCACTTTGGTCACCAAACTAGAAGATGGGATCCAAAGATGGCTCCTTATATCTTTACACAAAGAAATGGTATTTATATCATTGATTTGCAAAAAACCATCAAAATGTTAGATGATGCTTATGCATTCGTAAGAGCTGTTGCTCAAAACGGTGGCGTTATTCTTTTTGTTGGTACTAAGAAACAAGCTCAAGATTCAATTGCTGAAGAAGCTACTCGTGCTGGTCAATACTACGTTAACCAACGTTGGTTAGGTGGTACATTGACTAACTGGAAGACTATCCAGAGCCGAGTACAAAGATTAAAAGATTTAAAGAAAATGTCAGAAGATGGCACATTTGATGTATTGCCAAAGAAGGAAGCTTCTCTTTTGACAAAAGAAAAGGATAAATTGGAAAGATTCTTAGGTGGTATTGAGGATATGCCTAGAATTCCAGATGTTTTATTCGTAGTCGATCCTAAAAAGGAAAAGATTGCTGTTCATGAAGCTAATATTTTAGGAATTCCTGTAGTAGCTATGGTCGACACTAACACTGATCCAGACCCTGTTGACGTAGTTATTCCTGCAAACGACGATGCTATCCGTGCTATTCGTTTGATTTCAGGCGCTATGGCTGATGCTGTTATTGAAGGTAAGCAAGGTCAAGATGATGACAATGCTGAAGCAGAGATGGCTAAGGGTGCAGAAGAAAAACAAGCAGATACTGAAGCTGATGCAGAAAAAACAGTAGAAGCTGAAGAAACTTCTGACTCAGATGAAGACTAGTTTTGATTATTAATAAGTTTTTATTTGAAAGGAAAAATAATGGCAAACATTACTGCTAAACAAGTAAAAGAATTGCGTGACCGCACTGGCGCCGGTATGATGGATTCTAAGAAGGCTTTGGTTAAAGCTGATGGTGATATTGAAAAGGCAATTGACATTTTAAGAGAAAATGGTGTTGCTAAAGCTGCTAAAAAGAGTGGCCGTATTGCTGCTGAAGGCTTAGCTGAATATGCTTTTGATGGAAATGATGCTGTTGTAGTAGAAATTAACTCTGAAACAGACTTTGTTTCATCTAATGATAAATTTATTAAGTTAGTTGATGATGTGACCAAGGCAATTTTAGCGGCTAAACCTGCTAACGTTGAAGAAGCATTAAAATCACCAATGGGTGATTCCACAATTGGCGAGGAAATTACCAACCTTACTGCTGTCATTGGTGAAAAAATCACTTTAAGAAGATTTGATCTAATTACTAAGAATGATGATGAAGTCTTTGGTGCATACAAGCACAATGGTGGTGCAATTGTTGCAGTTGTTACCTTAAAAGGCAACAGTGAGGAAGCAGCTAAGAACATTGCAATGCACGTTGCCGCAATTAACCCAGAATACTTGAACAAGGATTCAGTACCAAAGGCTGATTTTGATCGTCAGAAAGAAGTTTTCACTAAGGAAACTGAAAATGAAGGCAAGCCTGCTAAAATCATTCCTAAGATTGTTGAGGGCAGAGTAAACAAGTATCTCAGTGAAATTTGTTTGGTGGACCAACCATACGTTAAAGATGGTGATATGACAGTAGCTGAATATGCTAAATCAGAAGGCTGCGAAGTTGTTGGCTACAAACGTTACGAAGTTGGCGAAGGTATCGAAAAGAAGCAAGAAGACTTTGCTGCTGAAGTAAAAGAACAAATGAAATAGATAAATATTCTTATTTATTCAATTAAAAGCTCTTATCTCTATAGATGAGGGCTTTTTGTTATATTTAAAAAAGTAAATTGTATATTAACAAAATTAGGCAAAAAATTAGTTAAATTTTGCTTAACCTTTAATTTTCTAACTCCATTAATGATTAATTTGGTTTTTAATTAATATCAATTAAGAATTAGAAATTAGTTTAATCGGAGGTATTTATGGGTTTCTGGGTTATGATTTTGTCTTTGGTATTTGGAGCAATTCTAATCTATCTTAGTCTTGATAGTAAGTTTTCAAAGCTAGCAAAAAGAATTTCCTTTGTAGTAGGATTCCTACTGATAGTGGGTGCTATTTTCATAGCTACTCCAACTGGAGCCGAATTTGTGATGAAAATTACCTAATTTTAATGAAATCGCTTGCAAAAAAATAGCACACCATGTATACTTTAAAACTGCACTGTTAACTTACAGGGCAGTTTTTTAGTTTTTAATGGAGGCGTGAAAATGGAATTTACTGAGCAAGATTATGAAAATCGTAAAAATTTTGTCAAAGGTTTGTTTTCTTTAGGCGGATTAAGTGAAAGCGGCAAATCAGCTGCTGGAATTTATTTTGACAGCATTGGTATCAAGCGAATGAAGATTATTGCAGTAGAAAAAGAAATGATGATAGAACGCAATTATCAGTTCTCTGGGCATCCATCAGAACAAGATTTCACCAATCTTTATGCTAAAGACACTGAAAAGGTGTTTAAAGAGTTCTTATACCGTTTAATAGGTAAAATGCAAGATGAAAATATTCATTATGCATCAATTGAAAGCTTATACCGTTCAGAATTAGGTGTCTACCTTAAAAAAGAACTAGGTTCTAAAATGATGAACATTTACATTGAAGCGCCTCTTGAAGTTCGCGCTCAAAGAGAATACAAAAAGCAAACAATTGATAACGGTAAAAACTTTACTTTTGAACAAATAATTGAGCGAACCAAAAAGAAGGATCAGTTCAAAATCAAGCATGGAGCACTTAAAGTAAAGGATATAGCAGATATTATTGTTAACAATGATTCTTTTGTAGAAAATGAAAAGCAATATTTAAATATTATGGCAGGCATTGCTTCTATAGTAAAAAAGTAAAAAATAAAGCACTTTGTTTTAATTATTGTCAAAGTGCTTTTTATTTGAAAATATTTGTTATTTTAGACTAAGCATACTTAAGAACTTTTTCGCTTTTGACCACCAAATATGAAGATCGTATGCTGAAGTGAAAGAAAGTATCCACGTCAGGATCCATGTGCCAAAAAAGGTAAAGAATGGATGATACATAGCATGATAGCTAATGTTTAGTCCGCGCCAAATCAGTTGATTCCAAAATACATTTGATAAATATGCTCGATAGGCATAAGTTGCTAAAAAGTGAAAGACTTTCAAGCAAGTTTTAGAGTTGTGTCTAATATTAAATAAACATAATGCAGCTACTAAAGCTATAACGGCTAAACAGTAAAATGTCATAGACGGCTTATAATATGGGGCATTAGCGAAGTTAACTGGATGTCCAAAACCATGTAATTCAAAATTTGTCCATAAAAAGCATGCAACAAAACCAACTAAGATCAGCCACCAAAACTTATATAAAAACGTATTGACATAATCTCTAAATTGCCAGGCCAATACACCATAGACACCATAAATAAAGAAAGAAATAAAAATACGATCTAGCAGATACCAGTTCTTTTCTTGTGGACCATGAAAAACGTAAAAGTCATAAAACCAGAGCCATGCAAAATATAAAACAAAAGTAATAGCGGCAACTAGTAAACCACGTTTAACATTGTTACCAACATAGCGGCTAATAGCCCGGAAAATAGGCATTAAAATTATAAATTGCAACATCATTGTGTTATACCACAGGTGAGGAGCAGCGTTACCATTAACAAATTGCCAGCAAAAGGAACTAAAATTATTAAATCTGTTTATCTGTTGAAGCCAGGGCATTCCCAGCAAGTAAATAAGTGTCCACCAAAATGTAGGAACAAACAGATTTGACCAACTTGATCGCATATACTGCTTGTAAGAAAAAGTGCCATCTAAATCATTTATTCGAATTGTTGAGTATAAAATGCCAAAAATAAAAGCAGGAGCTGTATATTTAACAAAATTATACATAATACCAAAAATATCTTGCGTATGAAAAGGTTGGCCCACTTCCATAATTAAAGCCATGATTGGTTGCGCCATTACAGCAGTGCATGCGAATACTTTCAAATAATCTCCTACATCAGCAATATTGGATGATTTGTATGAATACTTTTTCATTTTTAGTTTGAAAATTCACTTTCTTTTAGCTTATATTTTTTAAAATTTTGAGATACTAATATTTTCTATTATAAACTCAAAAAAGGATATCAATCAGACGATGAAGTTTTTTACAATAAGAACTAAAATAAATTTTTGAATTTATTATTTTAGTTATATTATAGATGGAGAGAGTTTTCATACATACGTATAGTATTTATTTTTACTTTAATAAAGGAGACAAAATGTTATCAAAAAGAAATGACTATGACTTGGTTGTAATTGGCTCAGGATTATCTGGTCAAGCAGCTGCGGCAGCTTCTGTTGAAAAAGGCTTAAACACTTTAGTGGTTGAGAAAGCTCGAACAACAGGTGGATCTGGAAATTATGTAGAAGGTATTTTTGCTGTAAATAGTAAAATGCAGAAAAAGCAGGGAATTAATCTGTCTGAAAAAGAAATTTTGCATGACGAACAAGAATTTTCCCATTTTGAGGCAGATACAATGATATGGAAAGACTATATTGCGCAGTCTGCTAAAAATGTTGAATGGTTAAATAATATTGGAGTTAAATTCGATGGTGTAGCAACACTTGGTGCAGGACTCAACACTTGGCATATGTTTAAGGGTTTAGGTAATCATGCAATTCACGATGCACTGCAGCCGTATTCTGAAAAAAACGGTGTGGAATTTATCACTTCAGCTGCAGCAGTTAATCTTCTACAAAATAGCACTGGAAATATTACTGGAGTAATTATTGAAGATTTTGCAACCAAAAAACAAAAGGAAATTAAGACTAAAGCGGTAATATTGGCTACTGGCGGTTACTTAAATAACAGAAAAATGCTTTTGAAGTATTTCAATTCTAATGCGAATAGAATTATTCCCATGAATTCTGGGAAAAGTGATGGTTCAGGTCTTCGACTAGCATGGAATGCTGGCGCTAAAAAGTTTGGAATGGGTATGGCAATGATGTTTGGAGGACAGATAAAAGAAGATACTATTCCCTCATATCAATTTTGGAAAACAGATATTGGTATTGCAAGTTGTGAAATGGCTCCGCTTTGGGTTAATGAAGTTGGGCAGAGATTCGTTGACGAAAGTGTTTTTAGAATATGGGCGCATGCTGGAAATGCTATTATCAGACAAGAAAAGGTATACGCGATATTTGATCAGGCTATCCTGGATGAGTTTGCTGATAAAAAATTACCTAGGAGTTTAAAACCGCTTTCTGATCGTACTAGACTGGATAAGTTGAAAAGCATGATTTCTAAAGCTGAGGAAAAGCGCATGTCGTTTTTGACTAAAGCTGATTCTATTGCTGAGTTGGCTGAAAAACTGCACCTGCCTCAATTAGCAGAAACAGTTAAGCGATATAATCAGTTAGCACTTATAAAAAAAGATGAAGATTTTGAAAAACCAGCAAACTACCTTAAGACCATCCAAAAAGGTCCTTTTTATGCTTTTGAATTGGGTGTAGGAGCTTATTGTACAATGGGTGGTTTGAGAGTAAACCGCAAAAATGAAGTCTTAGATGAAAATGGTAGACAAATATCTGGATTATATGCCGTTGGATCTGATGCCTCAGCTGTTCTTGTGGGTGATACCTATGGTGTAAATGTTCCTGGTTCTGAAGCAGGGTATTGTATTTATTCAGGTAGAACAGCTGTCGATAATATTGCAATGTTAACTCATTAGAAAATCACATTTAAAAAGACTAATTAAGAGTTCTATAATGGCCAGATTTATGTTTAACTTTTTAGGTGCACTTCACTAATAGCAAGTATTAATATCTATTTAACGCTGATCTCTTAGTTTTTATTTAGCTTTTTTAAACAATAACTCTAACATTCCTGCTATTTAAACTTTTTTCATTATTGTTGACGTTATTGCTATTAGTAAAATACATATGTCAAGAGCCTGAAGATGATTTACAGTGGCAAAATCTTTTCCAGGCTTTTGTTTATTTGAATGTGCCATTGACCTAGAAATAAAACTATTGGCTGATTTTATTTTGAATGTCAAATAGTTGTTTGAAGAGAATATTTGAGATAATGTAATAAGGTTGTTTGCAATAGTTAATATGAATTATGTGAAAGAGTGTAATGAAAAATTATTTAAGTATTGATATCGGCGGAACTGAAATTAAATTTGCAAAATTGGATTATGCTGGAAATATAATCGAAAAAGACAAAATTGCTACTGTTAAAAATAAAACTGAGTTTTTGAAAAAAATAGATCAAATTGTAATACATTATATTTTAGATATAAAAGGCTTGGCTTTTTGCTCTCCTGGAAAAATTGAAAACAATAAAATCAGATTTGGTGGTTCATTACCTTTTTTGGATGGAATTGATTTTGCAGAAATTTATGGTAAAAAGTATAGGATTCCGGTAGCGGTAATAAATGATGGCAAGGCCAGCGTTTTAGCAGAAAATTGGCTAGGCAGTTTAAAGGGTGAGTCGAACTGTGCTGCAATTACGCTCGGAACCGGCGTTGGTGGGGGCATAATAATTAATGGTCATCTATTGCGAGGCTCACATTATCAAGCAGGTGAATTAAGTTTTATGATTAGTAATTTATCCCGCCCTAAAGATATGGAAGGTACCGTAGGAAGTAATGGTTCTGGTGTGAATTTTGTTAAATCAATTAATCGTAAACTAAATCATAAGAATGTAAATGACGGATTGCATGCTTTTGAAGCAATAAAGTCCGGTAAAAGAGAAGCTGTGGAGATTTTTAATGATTATTGTTTAAAAGTAGCAACTTTAATTCTTAATATTCAAACAGTAGTAGATTTAGATAAAATAGCTGTCGGTGGCGGCATAAGTGCGCAACCGATTTTAATCAGTGGTATCAATAAAGCTTATGAAAAGTTGGTTAATGACTATAATCCGATTATTGGTGATACTTTGACTAAACCGGCAATCGTATCTGCTCATTTTAGAAACGATTCGAATTTATACGGATCGCTTTATAATTTATTACTTCAAATTAATAGAGAAAATAAATATTAATTATATTTTGAAAATCTCGAAGTAGATAACTTTGAGATTTTTTGTTTTCTCCCGTTACTTTTTAGCTCAAAGAATTTTTTTAAGAAATTCCACTCTTTTATTTCTAAGTCTACATTTGCCCTTTTTATATGGTAGAATAACTAAAGTTAATAGAGGAGGTTGTCATGACTAAAGTTAAGTATAAGCGAATAGTTTTGAAAATTTCTGGTGAGGCTCTGGCTGGTGATGAAGGAACCGGTATAAATCCTACTGTCATTAGTCATTTAGCAAAGGAAATTAAATCTGTTCACGATTTGGGAGTTGACATTGGTATCGTCTGTGGTGGCGGTAATATGTGGCGTGGAGAAACTGGCGCAAAACTAGGGATGGAACGTTCACAGGCTGATTATATGGGGATGCTTGCTACCATAATGAACGGGTTAGCTCTTCAAGATGGCTTGGAACATGTAGGCGTACCAACTAGATTGCAAACATCAATTGAAATGAGGCAAATAGCAGAACCCTATATTAGGAGAAAAGCTATTCACCACATGGAAAAAGGACGCGTAGTTATTATGGGTGGCGGCACTGGTAATCCCTATTTCTCTACCGACACAACTGCTGCTTTAAGAGCTGCGGAAATAGGTGCTGACGTGATCCTAATGGCTAAAAATGGAGTTGACGGAGTTTACTCCGCTGATCCAAAGGTTGATCCGCATGCCAAAAAATACAGTGAACTTTCTCAACTAGATATTATTTCTAAAAACTTAAAAGTCATGGACAGAACTGCAAGCTCACTTTCAATGGATACCAACATTCCTCTTATCGTATTTAATGTTAATACTGAAGGTAACATAAAAAAAGTGGTATTAGGTGAGAATATTGGAACAGTAATCGGAGGAAAAAATAATGAATAATGACGCAATAAAAAAAGCTCAAGATAATATGAAAAAATCAATTACTGTTTTTCAAAAAAACTTGAGCTCTATTCGTGCTGGTGTTGCTAACGCAGCTCTACTTGATGGGGTAAAAGTTGACTATTATGGAGCGCCTACTCCGTTAACGCAAATGTCTAGTGTTACTATTCCTGAGCCACGCGTGTTATTAATTACACCTTATGATCAGAACAGTCTCGATGATATTGAACATGCACTCTTGGCGTCCAATTTGGGTTTGACTCCTGCAAATGATGGTAAGGTCATTCGTCTTGTTATTCCACAATTAACTGGTGAGAGACGTCAAGAAATTGCCAAAGAAGTCAATAAAATGGCTGAAGAAAGTAAAATTGCAATCAGAAATGTTCGTCGTGAAGCTATGAATAGTCTTAAAAAGCAGCAAAAAGATGATGAAATCACCGAAGATGAACAGCGCAATTTGGAAAAGAAAGTGCAAAAAGTTACTGACGATGCAACAAAGCAGATTGACCAAATTGCAGAAGAAAAACGTAAAGAGATTACCCAGGGCTAATAAATGGCAGATAAAAAAAATCAGTTGAACCATTTAGCTATCATTATGGATGGTAATGGTCGTTGGGCAACAAAGCAAGGCAAGCCACGAATTGCAGGTCATTACGAAGGTATGAACAACGTAGAAAGAATAACTTTGGCAGCCAACCAATTAGGCATCAAAGTTTTATCCTTATATGCGTTTTCTACTGAAAACTGGGGTAGACCTAAAGAAGAAGTAGCATATCTGATGAACTTACCTGTACGCTTTTTTGATAAGTTTATGCCAACCTTAATGAAAGAAAATGTCAAAGTGAACATTATGGGCTATTTAAACGAGTTACCCTCTAAGACCTATGATGTAGTGCAGAGAGCAATGGCTGAAACTGCTAATAACAGTGGTTTAATTTTAAACTTTGCTTTTAACTATGGCTCCCGAAGAGAAATTACTACAGCAGTAAAAGAAATTGCTACTCTTGTTGAAACAGGTAGTATTACTAGTGATGAAATTTCTGAAAAAATGATTTCTCAGAGATTAATGACTGCAAGTTTTGGTAAATACAGTGATCCAGATTTATTAATCAGAACATCTGGTGAGCAAAGAATATCTAATTTCATGTTATGGCAATTAGCATATTCAGAACTTGCTTTTAGTAAGAAAAACTGGCCTGATTTTACTAGAGAAGATCTAGAAAAATTTGTTATTGATTTTCAAAATCGTCATCGACGTTTCGGTAAAGTCGATGAATCGGATAGTTAGGTAAATATATGAAACAACGTGTAATCACAGCAGTTATTGCTTTAATTTTATTTATTCCTATCGTCATAGCTGGCGGGCTTTGGATGGATTGGCTCACCGTTTTGTTTGCGGCCGTTGGTATCAGTGAATTCTTTTTAATGAAAAAACAAATATTGGTTTCAGTAAACTTTATACTAGCTTTACTTGCCACTATTGTTTGGGCAGTTCCTGATAGTTTTCTTAGGTCAATGCCATTCCATTGGACAAAATATGGCATTTATTTTGCCTTGATAATGTTAATGTTGACATGGACAGTTTTAACTAAAAATAAAACTACTTTTGATGATGTAGCGGTTTATACCTTAGGCTCATTATATGTTGGAACCGGCTTTCATTACATGGCAAGTATCAGAAATGCTGACAATGGACTTGCACTTCTTTGCTATGTTTTTGTTGTAGTTTGGTTAACAGATACCGGGGCCTACATGATAGGGCGTAAAATTGGTAAACATAAGTTGTGGCCTGTAATCAGTCCTAATAAGACATGGGAAGGTTCAATTGGTGGCACAATTTGTGCTGTAATTTGTGCCGCAATTTATGTTTACTTTGTTAACTTGAACCATTCACAAGTCGAAATGACTATTTTTGCCCTTGTATTATCAATTGTAGGACAAATGGGAGATTTGGTTGAATCAGCTTATAAGAGATACTATGGTGTTAAAGACTCAGGCAAGATATTGCCTGGTCATGGTGGAATCCTTGATCGTTTTGACAGCATGCTCTTTGTTTTACCTGTTTTTGCTGCTTTGATGGGAATCATACACTAGGGGGATTTTTGTGAAAGGTATACTTATCTTTTTAGTAGTATTTGGAATATTAGTTTTTGTCCATGAATTCGGGCACTTTATTGTTGCTAAAAAGTGCGGCATTTTAGTGCGTGAATTTTCTATAGGTATGGGACCAAAGCTTTTCCAAGTTAGACGCAATCCAACTACTTACACTATTAGGTGGCTTCCCTTAGGTGGATATGTCCGTTTAGCAAGTAAAGATGATGAAACTGATTTAGCAGCAGGGATGAGAGTAGTTTTGCAGCTTAATCAACAGAAAGAAGTTTTAAAAATTGATGCCTCTGAATCAGATTTACCGATTGAAGGAATACCATTACAAGTAACGGCATTTGATTTGGTAGATAAACTTTTTATTTCTGGATATGAAAATGGTGAAGAAGATCGATTAGTTACATACAAAGTCAATCATGATGCAACGGTTATTGATCGTTCAAAAACTGAGTTAATTATTGCACCACGTGATACACAGTTTCAAGAAGCCAATGTGTGGCAGAAACTAGCTACCAATATTGCTGGACCATTAATGAATATAATTCTAGGTTTTGTCGTTTTTTTAATTTGGACATTTACTGTTCCAGGTCCTGCAACTACAGAAATAGCTGAAGTAACACCTAATTCACCAGCTGCTGTTGCAAAAATTGAACCGGATTCAAAAATTGTGGCTCTTAATGGTCACAAAATAACGTCCTTCGAACAAATTTCGGAAGAAATATCTCAGAATAAAAGTAAAAAAATTAATATTTCCGTTATCAAAAATAAGCAAAAAAAAGTGGTAAGCGTTCAACCGAAAGTTGTTAAAGTTCAAGGCCAAAAAGTATACCAAATCGGAATTAGAGCAAAAAGTGATGAGAGCATCGGTGCTAAATTTAAACGTGGTTGGAATACAGCTGTTTCTACTACTGGAATGATTTTCAATGCAGTTGGTGGCTTATTCCGTCATTTTAGTTTAAATAAACTTTCCGGGCCTGTGGGCATTTATTCTCAGACATCACAGGTTTCGCAAATGGGTTTTACCTATATCTTGGCCTTTTTAGCCATGATTTCAATTAACTTGGGAATAGTGAATCTAATTCCTATACCTGGTCTTGATGGTGGTAAGTTTTTGCTTAACCTTATTGAAATAGTTCGTGGTAAACCAATTTCTGAAAATCATGAAGCCATGGTGGAATTGATAGGTTTCGGCTTACTGTTAGTGTTAATTATTGCTGTAACGGGAAACGATATTTACCGTTACTTTATTAAATAAAATATAAATTTGGGAGAGAGTTTAAATGCGACAATCTAAATTATTTATGCCGACTTTAAAGGAAGCACCAGCTGATGCTGTAGCTGAAAGTCATAAACTGATGCTGCGAGGCGGATATGTTCGTCAGGTTACGGCAGGCGTTTATGCATATTTGCCTTTAGGGTACCGTGTTCTAAGTAAAGCTGAACAGATAATGCGTGAAGAAATGGCAAAAATCAACGTGCCAGAAATGGCAATGCCGGATCTTTTACCTGCCACTTTATGGGAAGAATCAGGCAGATGGCAAAAATATGGTCCGGAAATGTTTAAACTTAAAGACAGACATGGTCGTCAAAGTCTGCTAGGACCAACTCACGAGGAAACATTTACTGATATTGTCGCAAAAGATTTAAAAAGTTATAAACAAATGCCGATAGCTCTTTTCCAAATTCAATCAAAGTTTAGAGATGAAAACAGGCCTCGTTTCGGTTTATTGAGATCACGTGAATTTATCATGCTTGATGCTTACAGCTTTGCGGCTACTAAAGAACAGCTTGATCAACAATTTGAGAATGAGAAAAAGGCTTTTACAGCTGCATATCACCGTTGTGGCTTAAAAGTTACTCCGGTTATTGCTGATTCAGGAACTATGGGTGGCAAAAATTCAACTGAATTTCAAGCTCCAGCTGCCATTGGTGAAGATACCATTGCTACGAATGAAACAGGAACATATTCAGCTAATCTAGAAATGGCTTGCAGTATTGATACGTTCAAGCAGGAAGAGGAACCGTTAAAACAAGTTGAAGAAGTAGCTACACCCGGTCAAGAGAGTATCTCAGACTTAGTTAAATTTTTAAATATTCCGGCAACTAGAATTATTAAGAGTGTGCTTTACGTTGCTAATGAAAAAGAAAATATCCTAGTCTTAATCCGTGGTGATAAAGAAGTCAATGAAGTAAAATTAAAACATTTACTTGATGTTGACTCACTAAGAATCGCTACTGATGAAGAATTGGCAAACATAAGCGACGTTGGCAAAGGTAGCGTTGGTCCGATTAAAGCAAATTGGGCTGATAAAGTAGTAGCAGATAATACTGTTAAAAATCTTTATAATGTTGTTGTAGGTGCAAATAAATCTGGTTACCAAATTAAAAATGTGAATTTAAATCGTGATTTTACTCCAGACATATTCGGTGACATTCGTGTTGCTAATGAAGGTGAGCCAGATCCAATTGATCATTTACCATTAAAATTCACAACTTCTATTGAGGTAGGACACATTTTTAAACTGGGAACTTATTATACAAAAACTATGGGTGCAAATTTCCTCGATAAAAATGGTAAAGCTCAACCTGTTATAATGGGTTCATATGGTATTGGGGTTACAAGAGTTTTATCTGCTGTGATTGAACAGCATTTGACTAAAAATGGCGTGGCGTGGCCTAAAGAAATTGCACCATTTAGCCTGCACATTGTGCAAATGAAAATGAAAGATCAAGGTCAAACGAGTTTAGCTCAAAAACTTGAAGAAAAGTACAGTGCTAAGTATGATGTGTTGTATGATGATCGTAATGAACGGGCAGGAGTTAAGTTTGCTGATGCTGACCTGCTGGGAGCTCCAGTGCGAGTGACAGTTGGTAAAAAAGCCAGTGAAGGAGTAGTCGAAGTTAAACGGCCTACTGATGAAAAAGCAACTGAAATGACAGTGTCCGAGTTAGACGATTTTATTAATAAAGAGTTAGGATAATTTTCGTGACTGATAAAAATAAACTATTTTTAAGGTTATTGGAGCAAATCAAGTTTCCGCAAGAATTTGCAGATAATGATTTGTTGCAAAAGGGCGAAATTGAGAACGTGGATGTTTACGCTAAAGAACACAGGTGGGATATCCATGTTCTTTTTACTACACCCCTAAAATTTGAAACTTTTAATGCTTTAAATAAGGCTATAACTGCTAGTTTTTCCTCTTTCGTCAATATTCATTTGTATGTTCGCTCTAAGGATGGAGCAGATGATTATTTAACTGACTATTGGCAGTTCGCGGTGCAAAATTCTCAGGCTTTGCAACCAGTGGCACGAGAATTTATTTCTAGTCATAAGCCTAAAAAAGAAAATGGCCGCTGGATTATTCCGGTTGATAATTTAGTGGTTGATGGACTGCTCGAGCAAAAAATGCTTGATGAACTTGCGGAAGAAATGAGGAATTTTGGTTTCTTTAACTTGAAGTTTGTAACTGAAATTGATGATGAAAATTCCAAAAATAATTTAGCCAGTCTTCAAGAGCTGCAGGAACAACATGAGCAAAATATGCAGGAAGAATATGATGCAGCTCCACCACAAGAAAAGCCAAAACCAGCAACCTATCCCACAAAAAAGACTCGTTATGGCAATCGCAAATTGGATGATAATTTACCTGTAACTCAAATTAAGGAAGTAATTGATGGAAGTAGAAATATTGTAATAGAAGGCAATATTTTTAATATTTCGAGTAGAGAATTAAAAAATGGTTCAATTATATTTACAGGTGAAATAACTGACTATACTGATTCAATTTCATTTAAAAAGTTTGTTTCCGATAAAGAGCAAATTGAAAATATGACAAAAATCAACCCGGGAACTTGGGCTAAAATGCAAGGATCAGTAGCTGAAGACCAGTGGAGTCATGACACTGTTTTTAATATTTCTTGTTTTGAAATTGTAGAGCATGTTGGCAGAACTGAAAAATATCAGGGTGATGAAAAAAGGGTCGAGCTACATTTACATACAAATATGAGTCAGCTTGATGCTACAAATACCGCAACTGACTTTGTCATGGCTGCTAAGAAATTTGGTCAAAAAGCAATAGCTATTACAGACCATGCTGATGTTCAAGCCTTCCCTGAAGCGTATAACGCAGGTAAAAAGAATGGCGTCAAAATAATTTACGGTTTAGAAGCAAATATGATTGATGATCATGCTTTACTGGTTCTTAATCCAGCTTCAATGACATATAAGGATCGTGAATTTGTTATTTTTGACGTTGAAACGACAGGGTTATCATCCGTTTACGATACCATTATTGAAATCGGTGCTGTGAAGATGAAAAATGGGGAAGTTTTGGAGAGGTTTGATAAATTTATTAATCCCCATCATCCGTTAAGTGAACAGACAATTAATTTGACTTCAATTACTGATGAAATGGTAGGAGCAGCTGATGATGAGGCTGTGGTTATCAAGCAATTTCAGGATTTTTATGGTGACCGTCCCCTTTGTGGTCATAATGTTCAGTTTGATGTTGGTTTTGTCAACGCAGCATTGAGAAGAGCAAAATTAGATGAAATTACCCAGCCGGTAGTTGATACGCTAGAAGTATCACGGTTGCTTCATCCAGAACAAACCAGACATACCTTAGATTCTCTGGCCAAAAAATATAATGTTGTCCTCGAGCATCACCATAGGGCTAACCAAGATGCTGAGGCAACAGGCTATTTAATGTTTAAGCTCTTGGATGCCTTTACTAAAAAGTATCACGAAGATAATTTAGGTAAAATGAACGATTATGCTGCTCAGGGTCAAGTGTTTAAGAGAGCACGACCACAACATATGACTATCCTAGCTAAAAATCAGGCTGGTCTTAAAAATATGTACAGACTAGTTTCTATTGCAAGTACCGAGGATTTTTATCGTATTCCCCGTACGCCCAAATCAGATTTGGTTAAGAATCATGAAGGCTTGCTATATGGTTCTGGATGCTCTGAAGGCGATGTTTTTGTCGCAATGATGCAAAAAGGTTATGACGAAGCTCGTAAGAAGGCACGCTTTTATGATTATCTCGAAATTCAGCCACCAGCAAATTATTCAATTATGATTGAAGATCATTTGATTGCTGATGAAAAAGAACTTGAAGAAATTCTGACAAATATTTACAAATTGGGTAAAGAATTAAATAAACCAGTAGTTGCCACAGGAGATGCACATTATCTGGAAGAACATGATGCTATATATCGTACGATTTTGATTTCGGCTCAACGCAGTAATCCTGACAGAAACAAAAAACAACCCGACATGCACTTTTACACTACTCAGGAAATGCTAGATGCCTTTAGTTTTTTAGGTGCAGATATTGCTAAAGAAATAGTAATTACAAATCCTAATAAAATTGCTGAATCAATTGAAGAAATTTCGCCTATTAAAGATGGACTTTATCCACCTCACATTGATAATGCTGATGAAGAAATGAAGCGTTTGACTTTTGACAAAGCACATGAGTTATATGGGGATCCGTTGCCAAAGATTGTTCAAGATAGACTTGATATGGAACTCAATTCAATCATTTCCAACGGTTATGCGGTTATTTATTTGATTTCGCAAAGATTAGTGGCTAAGTCTAATAAGGACGGCTATTTAGTTGGTTCACGTGGTTCTGTTGGTTCAAGTCTGGTCGCTACAATGTCCGGTATAACCGAAGTCAATCCATTGGCACCTCATTATCGTTGTCCAAAATGTAAGTATTCAAAATTTTTCGAAAACGGTGAATATGGGTCTGGATATGACTTGCCAGATAAAAAATGTCCTAAGTGTGGAGCTGAACTAGTTAAGGATGGGCAAGATATTCCTTTTGCAACGTTTTTGGGATTTCACGGTGACAAAGTTCCTGATATCGATTTGAATTTCTCGGGTGACTATCAGCCGGTAGCTCATAACTTTATTCGAGTAATGTTTGGTCCCGATAATTCTTATCGAGCAGGTACAATTGCCACTGTTGCTGATAAGACAGCTTACGGTTATGCTAAACACTATGATGAAGAAAAAGAATTGAATCTGCGTAGTGCTGAACTTGATCGTTTAGCAGCTGGTGTCAGTGGAGTTAAAAGGACTACCGGTCAGCATCCTGCAGGTATTGTTGTCGTTCCCGATGATATGGATATCTATGACTTCACACCCGTACAATATCCTGCAGATGATGTCAATGCTGCGTGGTTGACAACTCATTTTGATTTTCATTCCATTCATGATAATATCTTGAAATTTGATATTCTAGGTCACGATGATCCAACTATGATTAGAATGTTGCAAGACCTTTCTGGTGTTGATCCTTTAACAATTCCACCCGATGATCCAGGAGTAATGTCGCTTTTTTCAAGTCCTAAAATTTTAGGTGTAACACCCGAGCAAATTCAATCAGAAACTGGTACTTTAGGCGTACCCGAATTTGGTACAAAATTTGTACGAGGGATGTTAGAAGAAACAAAGCCGACTACATTTTCCGAGTTACTGCAAATTTCTGGCTTATCCCACGGTACTGATGTCTGGTTAGGAAACGCTGAAGAGCTTGTTAATAACGGCACTTGCAAACTGAAAGATGTTATTGGTTGTAGAGACAACATCATGATGGACTTGATTCACTGGGGAGTTAAACCCGAAGTAGCGTTTTCAACTATGGAATCAGTTCGTCATGGTCGGGGAATAAGTGATGATGATATGGCAGTTCTACAGAAAAATGATAAAATTCCTGACTGGTATATTCCGTCTTGTCTCAAAATCAAGTATATGTTTCCGAAAGCTCATGCGACGGCTTATATATTAATGGCTTTAAGAATTGCCTGGTTTAAAGTTTACTATCCTGAAATTTACTACACTGCCTATTTCTCAGTACGTGCTGATTTATTTGATTTAGTAGCTATGAGTCATGGTAAAAACACGGTAAAAAAGGCGATGGCTGATATTCAAAATCAAGGAAATGATGCGTCTGCCAAGGATAAGAGTCTTCTTACAGTCTTAGAAATTGCCAATGAGTGTTTGGAGCGTGGTATTAAAATAAAAATGGTTGATATTAATCAGTCTGAGGCCACTAATTTTAAAATTATTGATCAGCATACAATTTTAGCACCGTTTAATGCAGTTCCTGGTCTGGGAAATAATGCAGCCAAACAAATTGTTGCTGCAAGAACTGAGCAGAAATTTTTGTCAAAAGAAGATTTGGCAAACCGTGGAAAAGTATCCCAGTCAATTATGGATTATTTAGAGAATAATGAAGTTCTAAATGGAATGCCGGAGCAGAATCAACTTTCACTCTTTTAAACTTTTGCAGTATTAATATAAATGTGATATACTTTTTAAAGAAGTTCGAATAAATAATTCGGAGTGAGCGCTTGTGCTCACTCTTTTTATTACGGAGGAAAGTACTTGGCGAAAGTTAAAGATTCTGTTCTCAAAGAAATTAAACCAATTATTGCAGAACGCAAAGATGAGTTTATTGATATAGAATACGTTAAAGAAAAGGGTCAAAACTATTTAAGAATTTACGTTGATCGAGAAAATGGTATTGATATGGATGAAATTGCAGGGTTAAGTGAATTATTATCTGAAAAGCTTGATCAAATACAACCTGATCCATTTCCTGATCCCTATATTTTGGAAGTTTCTTCTCCTGGTATTGAAAGACCAATAAAAAATAAAGCTGATTGGGAAAAAGCTTTAAATGAGTATGTGCATATAAAACTATACCAGAAAGTTGAAGGTGAAAAAGAATATGAGGGAACTTTAAAATCTTATAATGACAGCGAAATCGAACTTGAAGTAAAGATAAAAACTAAAAAGAAGGTTTTATCACTTCCCCGTAAAGCAATTGCAGGCATTCGTTTCGCAATTGAGTTTTAGAAAGGTTGATTAAAATTTATGTCTAAGGAAATGCTTGAAGCGTTCGCTACACTCGAGAAAACAAAGGGTATAAAGCAAGACGTAATTGTTGAAGCAATAAAAGCAGCGCTGGTTGCAGCATATAAGAAAAATTATAATCAGGCAACGAATGTAATAGTTGAATTTGATGAACGTAAGGGTGACTTTAAGCTAATGACTGAAAAGACTGTCGTTGAAGAAGTTCATGATGAACGTTTGGAAATCAGTTTAAAGGATGCTCTGACAATTAATGGGGCTTATGAACTTGGTGACAAAATTCGTTTCGAAGTTGCACCTAAAAATTTTGGTCGGATTGCTGCACAAACTGCTAAACAAGTTATTATGCAACATTTACGGGAGGCAGAGAGAAATCATATTATTGATGAATACTCACAGTATGAAGATGAATTAATAACGGGCACTGTTGAAAGACGTGATAATCGTTTCGTTTATGTTAAAATTGGTAATGTTGAAGCAGTAATGCCACGTAACGATCAAATGCCTGGTGAAAGCTATAATCCCCAAGATCAGATCAGGGTTCTAGTTACTCATGTTGGTTCAGATTCAAAAGGTGCTCAAATTACGGTTTCACGTACCGCACCTGATATGGTAAAGAGATTATTTGAACAGGAAGTACCTGAAATTTATGATGGGACTGTTGAAGTGGTCTCAATTGCTCGTGAAGCAGGAGACAGAACCAAAATTGCAGTGAAGTCCAATGATCCTAATATTGATCCGGTAGGAACATGTGTTGGACAGCGAGGTGCTAGAGTTCAGAATGTGGTCAATGAACTTGACGGTGAAAATATAGATGTAGTTAAATACGAGGAAGATCCGTCAGATTACATTGCTAATGCCTTGAATCCTGCTGAAGTGATTGCTGTTCAATTTGGAGATGAGGACGAGGAAAAAAGTGCTTTGGTAATTGTTCCGGATTATCAATTGTCACTTGCCATTGGTAAAAAAGGACAGAATGTACGTTTAGCTGCTAGATTAACAGGTTATAAGATAGATATCAGACCAGAATCTGAAGTAGAATTTGTTGATGAAAGCAGTGATCAAGCTGAAAAAGAAAACGAAGAAGCTGAAACTAATAATTTAGCTGAAGATGGCTCAAATTCTTCACAAACAAACAGCGATTTTGCTGAAAGTGAAGAATCAGACAAAGAGCCAACTTCTGAAGATACTGACTCAGAAGATGAGCATCAAGAAAACGTTACTGACAGTAAAACGGTAGATTCTACTGAAAATTAAAGCAAGAGGTGAAACTTTTGAAAAAAAGAAAGATTCCAATGCGAAAAGATTTGTTAACTAATACTATGCAGCCCAAAAAAGAGTTGGTACGCATTGTAGTCGACAAAGAAAAGAATATTTCAGTTGATCCTACTGGTAAAAAACCTGGTAGGGGAGCATATGTTTCTCTTGATCCAAGTCAGATCAAAAGTGCTCAAGAGAAAGGCTTAATTGAGCGTAGTTTAGGAACTACAGTGCCTAAAGAGTTTTACCAAGAGCTTTACTCATATGTTGACCATCAAAAGGCAAGGAAAGAATTGTTTGGTGATAAATAAATTTGCAAAATAGACAAAAAGCACTAAATTTGTTGGGATTAAGTCAAAAAGCCGGAAAATTAGTTTCAGGCACTGAACTTGTTTCCATTGACGCAAAAGCCAAAAAGGTAAAACTAATTATTTTAGCCCAAGATAGTCATGCAGATACTACTGCAAAGATCTATAAAGTTGGGGAACAAAATAATATACTTGTTATTAACAAATTTACTAGTAATGAAATTTCTCAAGCGATCGGAAAAAAGCGAAAAGTTTTAGGAATTACTGACACTGGTTTCTGCAAAGCATTGTTACAAAAAATAGACGAAGGAGTGTGATTTGATGGCTAAAACAAGAATTTATGAATTGGCAAAAGAATTAGGCATCGATAATAAAACTGTGGTCAACAAGGCGAAGGACTTGGGACTTGATGTTAAAAATCATATGTCATCACTTGAGGATTCACAAGTAAATCAATTAAAAGATAGTTTCCGTAGCTCCGCTCCCGCGCAAAAGCAAGAGAAACCCGCAAAAAGGAGCAGTAAAATCAAAATTTCCGTTACCTCAATTCGTAAAAGCGAAAAAAAGCATGAGGAAAAAAATGGTAACAAGAACAACAAGAGAGGCAACAACTTTCACCGATCTAACAATAATAGATCAAGGCAGGCTCAAGATCGCTATAAGCAACATACTAGCCCAAGTCAAAGGACTTCAAAGCCGGTAGCACAAGACTTATTAAAGCAATTGAAACAAAAACAGCGTGTTGATGAAAAGAAATTAAATCGTCAAAGTGAGATTGTCCAGAAGTCTTATGATGAAGACAA
Source organism: Lactobacillus kullabergensis (assembly GCF_000967195.1). Taxonomy (GTDB): domain Bacteria; phylum Bacillota; class Bacilli; order Lactobacillales; family Lactobacillaceae; genus Lactobacillus; species Lactobacillus kullabergensis. Next base: position 1,123,564 of record NZ_KQ033871.1, on the reverse strand, counting down.
AACCACTGTCAAAAAATCTTCTGGAGAAGATAACAAGAATGTTTCAAAATCAGAAAATAAAGTTGTTAAAGTCGAGACTACAGCTCCTAAGGTAACTGGACCTAAAATAATTAAGCCTTCGCCAGCCAGAATGAAGAATACACAAAAGGCAAGTCCAGTTAATAAACCTAAAGCTTTAGATACAAATGCTGCACCTGAACCTGCAAAAGAAGAAAAGCGTCGTGGTAATGGTCACGGTCGCAATTCTGGTAAACCTGGCAGAAAAGGTAAAAATCAAACTTTTGGTACCAATAATTACTCAAAGCATCAAGAAAAGCGTAAACGCAAGAATAAGAAAAAGCAGTTCGAACAGGTACCAAAGAAACAGCCAACCCAGAGAAAAGAACGTCCGTTACCGGAAACACTGGTGTACGAAGTTGGTATGAATGCTCAAGATTTGGGCAAGTTGCTGCACCGTGAACCTGCTGAAATAGTTAAGAAACTATTTATGTTAGGTGTGATGACTAATCAAAATCAGTCACTTGATAAAGATGCAATAGAATTAGTTGCTGCTGAATATAATATCAATGCCAAAGAAAAAGTTCATGAAGATATATCTGACATTGATACTCTTTACGACAAGAGAATGGCAGCTTCTATGAAATCTAAGCATCAAATTAAGCGACCACCAGTTGTTACAATCATGGGTCACGTTGACCATGGTAAAACAACTTTGCTTGACCGATTGCGTCATACTCATGTTTCTGCTCATGAAGCTGGTGGTATTACACAGAAAATTGGTGCCTATCAGGTAAGAGTAGATAATAAGCCAATCACATTTTTAGATACGCCTGGACATGCGGCATTTTCTAACATGCGTGAACGTGGTGCTGAAATCACCGATATTGTTGTACTGGTTGTAGCTGCAGACGATGGAGTTATGCCACAAACTGTTGAAGCCATTGACCATGCTAAAAGTGCTAAGGTACCAATCATTGTCGCAATTAACAAAATGGATGTTCCTGGTGCAAACCCTGAGCATGTTACTGAACAGTTAATGAAATACAATTTGATTCCGGAAAATTATGGTGGTGACACTATTTTTGTAAACATTTCTGCCAAAACTGGTGAAAATGTTGATGAACTTTTACAAATGATTCTCTTACAAGCAGATGTCATGGAACTACAGGCGGATCCTACGCAAAAGGCAATTGGGACTGTTATTGAAGCTCGCCTTTCCCGTGGCCGTGGCCCAGTTGCTGACCTTTTGGTTCAACAAGGAACCCTAAAAGTAGGTGATCCTATTGTTGTCGGTAATCGCTTTGGTCGTGTCAGAGTGATGACTAATGATCGTGGACGCCAGGTAGAAAAAGCTACACCATCAATGCCAGTTGAAATTACTGGATTGAATGATGTGCCCGAGTCAGCCGATAAGATAGTTGTCTTTGATGATGAAAAGACTGCAAGAAGCGTTGGTGAACAAAGAGCACAACAGGCTTTACAACAATCTCGTGAAAATGTCCAACATGTTACTCTTGATAACTTGTTTGACACGATGAAAAAAGAAAACATGAAAGAAGTAGACGTTGTCTTAAAAGCAGATGTACAAGGTTCAGTAGAAGCTTTACAACAATCGCTTGAAAAGATAGAAGTCGAGGGCGTTCGTGTTAATATCATTCATGCGGGTGTAGGAGCAGTAAATGAATCGGATGTTACATTAGCCGGAGCTTCGAATGCCTTTATTATTGGCTTTAATGTCCGTCCAACCGCTACTGCTAAATCTCAAGCTGAAGCAGATGGAGTAGATATTCGACTATATAGTATTATTTACAAGGCAATTGATGATGTTAAAGCTGCTATGAAGGGTATGCTTGAACCAACTTATGAAGATAAAGTTGTTGGTAATCTGACTGTACGTGAAACTTGGAAAGTTTCTAAAGTTGGGACGATTGCTGGTGCATTTGTTGATTCCGGATACGTATCAAAAGATTCTGCAATCAATTTGATTCGTGATGGGGTTGTGATCTATACCGGAAAAGTTGCGTCACTCAAACGGTTTAAAGATGATGCCAAGATTGTTAAGCAAGGATTCGATTGCGGTTTAACCATTGAGGGCTATAATGACATCAAGATTGGTGACGAAATGGAAGCCGTAGAAAAACAGGAAGTTAAGCCTGAATAAATCAACTGGGAGAAAGCATGAAACACAGAATAGGTCGTGTTGAAGGAGAAATCCTCCGTGAATTAACGAAAATTTTACGAAAAAATATTCGTGATCCACGAGTTAATGATGTAACAATTACAGCGGTTGAATGTACAAATGACTTATCATATGCTACTGTTTATTACAGCATTCTTTCTGAAGATTCTAAAAAAGAAGAAGAAGCTGCTGCTGGTTTAAATAAAGCTAAGGGATTGATGAGGCATTTGTTGGGGCAAGTCCTAACTGTATATAAAGTACCAGAGTTGATTTTTAAACGAGATAATTCAGTTAAATATGGTAGTAAAATTGATCAGTTAATCGCTGAAGTAAAAAAGCAGGATGCAAATCGCAATAATTAAGAAAAGCGCTGTGAGGCGCTTTTTTCATGATTAGGTAATAAAAAATGTTAAATGGTATTTTAGTGATAGATAAGGATAAGGGCATGACAAGCGCAGACGTTGTCTATCATTTACGCAAAGCGCTGCATATTAAAAAAATAGGCCATGCTGGTACCCTAGATCCTGACGTTACGGGAGTGCTACCAATTGCAATTGGTCAGGCCACAAAATTGATTGAATTGATGCACGAGGAAAACAAAAAATATGTAGGTCAGGGAATTTTTGGCTTTGCCACTGATAGTTACGATATTAGTGGCAAAAAAACAGAATTTAAAAAAATAACTAGTAAAATTAAACACCATCAAATTCAAAAAGCTATGCAAGAGTTTGTGGGCAGTATAGAACAGGTACCACCTATTTATTCGGCCGTCCGAGTAAATGGCAAGCATTTATATGAATATGCGCGAGCAGGTATTAAAGTTGAAAGGCCAAAAAGACGGGTTGAAGTTTTTTCTTACGATCTTACAAGTGAACCTGTTTTTGATAAAGAAAATGGTCAAGAAGCTTTTGATTTTAAAATTGAATGCAGCAAAGGAACCTATGTTCGCTCTTTAATAAATGATTTGGGAACAAACCTTGGTGTGCCGGCAGTAATGAAAAATTTGCGGCGCACTTCTAGTTCAGGCTTTGATATAGATCAAGCTGTTAAATTGAATGAAATTTCAGAAAATCCAGATATGGTAAATGAATTGCTTCAACCAATTGACTCTTTTTTTACTAATTATGCTCATGAGGATATTGATACAGATCTGTGGGCCAAAGTTAAAAATGGAGCAACGATTTCTCTGAAAACGAATGCAAAAAAAGTGGCATTAGGATACAATAATAGAGTTAAGGCAATTTATCAAAAAGATGGTACCATGTATCGCCCTTATTTAATGCTTTTACAAAATGAATAAGTGAATGAAGGTCTTATTATGGAAATTATCCATTTAACTTACCCGTTTAAGGAAAATATTATTCCACAAAAGATAATCCTTGCTTTAGGATTCTTTGACGGTGTTCATCGTGGTCATCAGGAATTAATCAAAATCGCAAAAGAAAAAGCAATTCAAAAGCATTTACCATTAGTAGTAATGACATTTGATCGACATCCTAAAGAAATTTATCAAAATAAAGAAGTCAGCTATATAGATACATTGTCTGAAAAAGCTTATAAGATGCAGGAACTAAAAGTTGATTTTTTGCTTGTGATGCATTTTAATGAGGCATTTAGCAAACTGACTGCACAGGAATTTGTAGATAAAATTATTGTTAAATTAAATGCTGATACAGTTGTAGCCGGCTTTGACTACACTTATGGTCCCAAAGAGATTGCCAATATGAAAAATTTCCCTAAGTTTGCTAAGGGAAGATTTGCTATTATTGATGTTCCAAAACAGTCTTATGATGGCCAAAAAATTGGCTCTACGGAAATAAAAAGGGCCATTACCAGTGGAAATATGGAATTGGCCGCTAAATTATTAGGGTTTCCGTATGTCATGTCCGGTAAGGTCGGGCACGGTTTACGTAATGGCCATAAACTGGGTTTTCCTACAGCAAATCTAGTTTGGTCTCAAGACAAGGTGGTTCCTAAAATTGGAGTATACGCTACTAAAACCAAGATTAAAGGCAAGTGGTATGACTCAATGACAAGCGTGGGTTATAACGTAACTATTAATGAGGGTAAAAAGCTTTATATTGAATCGAATTTATTTGGATTTAATCAAGAAGCCTATGATGAAGAAATGGTAATTAAATGGTATAAGTATACTCGTGGCGAAATTAAATTTGATAACTTAAAAGAATTAAAAAAACAAATGAGTGGTGATGAGGCAGAAATCAAAGCTTATTTTGCCGGCATTGGTTAATTTCAATTTTAAAGGGGATAAGCGTTTTTTTGTAAAAAAGTTAGCACTCAACTTGACATTCTGCTAAAAGCTAGTATCATATTAATTGTTAGCACCTAATAAGTTTGAGTGCTAAAAGTGAGGGCGATATTTATGTTGACCGAACGTCAAGAATTAATTTTAAAAACAATTATCAATGATTTTACGCAGACACATGATCCTGTTGGGTCTAAAACAGTCATGAATCAGTTACCTATTAAAGTTTCAAGTGCAACTATTCGTAACGAAATGGCGGTTTTAGAAGAAAAAGGCTTGATTGAAAAAACTCATTTGTCAAGTGGTCGAGTACCTTCAACAGAAGGCTACCGTTACTATCTTGACAATTTAGTTGAGCCTTTACAGATTTCATCTTCTGTTTATAAAAGAATTATTAATCAGCTTGATCAGCCGTTTCATCAAGTTAACGACATCGTACAGGAAGCTGTTAAGATCTTATCTGACCTAACAAATTACACTGCATTTGCGGAGGGGCCTGAGAATAGTGATTTAACTATTACCGGATTTCGTATAGTACCTTTATTTGGCAGACAGATTATGGCTATTCTTGGTACCAGTGATGGCGATGTTCATGACCAGGTTTATAACTTACCATACAATATTCATGGTGATGACATTGAACGTGCCGTTCGTATGATTAACGATGAATTAGTAGGAAAGTCGCTAGATCAGGTTACACCTGAGTTTCTTAAGAAGACTTTAGGACAAAAGCTTAAAGTTGCTCATGTGTCTGAATTAATAGATTTAGTTGAAGATGTGATCAGTGATGCTGCCAGCGAGCAAATGTATGTCGATGGTCAGATTAATTTGCTCAATAATATTTCTTTGAGTGACGTTTCTAATTTGCGGTCATTATATGAAATGATTGAGCATAATGACTTAATTTCTAGTATTTTGGATAACAGGCAAAACTTAAAAAGTGACAGATATCCAGTTCGGGTAAGTCTAGGGTCTGAGTTATCAAATGATTTGTTAAAGGATTATAGTCTGCTTACGGCAGAGTACAGCGTTGGTCCTCACGGAAAGGGCATAATTGCTTTACTTGGCCCTGATAATATGCCGTATTCTCAAGTGATAGGATTGCTTGAATATTTCAGAAATGAGCTATCTAAAAAGTTGCTTGATTATTATGGTAGATTTAAATAAAGGAGGTTAGCCGTGAGTAAAGAAGAAATTAACAGTAAAAATTCAAAAAAAGAGCAAAAAGAATCAACTGAATCGAAAGAAGTTAAAAAGCATTCTCAAGCTAAGGCTAACGAAAAAAAGAAGTCCGAACCTTTGGAAAGCAAACTGCAACACAATTTGACCCAGTTGCAAAAAGAAAAAGATGATTTAGAAGATAAGTACTTGCGCAGTCAAGCTGAAATGCAAAATATGCAAAATCGCTACAATAATGAAAGAGCGCAACTTATTAAATATGAATCACAATCTTTAGCTAAAGATGTTTTGCCAGCAATGGATAATTTAGAAAGAGCTTTGGCAACAAAGGTTGATGATGAAGCATCAAAGCAGCTTAAAAAGGGAGTGCAAATGACACTTGATTCTCTGGTTAAAGCCATGAAAGATCATGGAATCAGTGAAATCACTGCTGAAGGTGTAAAGTTTGATCCTAATTTACACCAAGCTGTCCAAACAGTTGAAGCTGAAAATGAAGATCAAAAAGATCATGTTGTGCGGGTTTTGCAAAAAGGATACTTGTACAAAGATCGTACTTTAAGACCAGCGATGGTTGTTGTAGCACAATAATTGAAAGGAAGCATATCAATGTCAAAAGTTATCGGAATTGACCTCGGAACTACCAACTCGGCAGTTGCTGTTCTTGAAGGAAAAGAGCCAAAAATTATTACCAATCCAGAAGGAAACCGTACTACACCTTCAGTAGTTGCTTTCAAGGATGGAGAAATTCAAGTCGGTGAAGTCGCAAAGAGACAGGCTATTACTAATCCTAATACTATTTCTTCAATTAAGCGTCATATGGGTGAAGCTGATTATAAGGTCAAGATTGGTGATAAAGCATACACTCCTCAAGAAATTTCTGCCATGATTTTACAATATATCAAGAAATTCTCTGAAGATTATCTTGGTGAAAAGGTTACTGAAGCAGTCATTACAGTTCCTGCATACTTTAACGATGCTCAGCGTCAAGCTACTAAGGATGCCGGTAAAATTGCAGGCTTAGACGTTAAGAGAATAATTAACGAACCAACTGCATCTTCACTTGCATATGGCCTTGATAAAGATTCTGAAGATGAAAAAGTTCTGGTTTATGACCTTGGTGGTGGTACCTTTGATGTTTCTGTTTTGCAATTAGGTGACGGAGTCTTCCAAGTACTTTCAACTAACGGTGATACTCACCTTGGTGGCGATGACTTCGATAATAAAATTATTGATTGGCTGATCAAGAACTTTAAAGATGAAAATGGTGTTGACCTTTCTAAAGATAAAATGGCTTTACAAAGGTTAAAGGATGCCGCTGAAAAAGCTAAGAAAGATTTGTCTGGTGTGTCTTCAACTCATATTTCATTACCATTTATTTCTGCTGGTGAATCTGGACCATTACATTTGGAAGCTGATTTAACTAGAGCGAAATTTGACGAATTAACTGCTGATTTAGTTGATAAGACAAAGATTCCATTTGACAATGCATTGAAAGATGCTGAATTAACAGTTAATGACATTGATAAAGTTATTTTGAATGGTGGTTCAACCCGTATTCCTGCTGTTCAGGATGCAGTTAAGAAGTGGGCTGGTAAAGAGCCTGATCACTCAATTAACCCAGATGAAGCTGTTGCTTTAGGTGCAGCAATTCAAGGTGGAGTTATTTCTGGTGATGTTAAGGACGTAGTTTTACTTGATGTCACTCCTCTTTCTTTAGGTATTGAGACCATGGGTGGCGTATTTACTAAGTTAATTGAAAAGAATACGACAATTCCAACTTCAAAGAGTCAAATTTTCTCTACTGCTGCAGACAATCAACCGGCTGTTGATGTTCACGTTTTGCAAGGGGAGCGCCCAATGGCTGCTGACGATAAAACATTAGGTCGTTTTGAACTAACAGACATTCCTGCCGCTCCACGTGGTGTTCCTCAAATTCAAGTTACATTCGATATTGACAAAAACGGCATCGTTAATGTTTCTGCTAAAGATATGGGAACCGGTAAAGAACAAAAGATTACCATCAAGAGTTCATCCGGTTTATCTGACGAAGAAATCAAGAAGATGCAAAAAGAAGCTGAAGAACATGCTGAAGAGGATAAGAAGAAGAAAGAAGAAGTTGATCTTCGTAATGAAGTCGATCAATTAATCTTCTCAACTGAAAAGACTTTGAAGGATGTCAAAGGCAAGGTATCAGATGATGATACTAAGAAGGTTCAAGATGCACTTGATGCTTTGAAGAAGGCTCAAAAGGACAACAACTTGGATGAGATGAAGTCCAAGAAGGATGAATTGTCTAAAGTTGCCCAAGACTTAGCAGTCAAATTGTACCAAGCTAATGGTGGGGCTCAAGGTGCACAAGGACAGGCTGGACCTCAAGCAGGACCACAAAATCCTGGTTCCCAAGATGGCAATTCAGGTAGTGGTTCCGCAGGTGAAGGCGAGTTTCATAAGGTAGACCCAGATAAGTAAAGGGTTTATAATTGAATAAATTAGAAAAGAACTGCCAAAAAGTAGTTCTTTTCTTTTGTAAAGTTAAGGAGCTTATAGATGGCACAAGAAGATTACTATAGCGTTCTGGGTGTTGATCGCAATGCCAGTGATAAGGAAATTACCTCTGCTTATCGTAAACTTGCCAAAAAATACCACCCTGATTTAAACCATGAACCGGGTGCTGAAGAAAAGTATAAGAAGGTTAATGAAGCCTATGAAGTTTTACATGACCAGCAAAAACGAGCACAATATGATCAGTTTGGATCGGCCGGGGTTAATGGTCAAGGTGGCTTTGGTGGTGCAGGTCAAGGATATAGTGATTTTGGTGGCTTTGGTGATTTTGGAGATATTTTTAATGATTTCTTCGGTGGTGCAACAGGAGCTAATCAGCGCCGCGCTAACCCGACAGCACCAACTCGTGGTGAAGACTTAGACTATACTTTGTCCATTGACTTCATGGATGCTATTACCGGCAAAAAGACGCAAGTTTCTTACACTAGGAGCGAAACTTGCCCAACTTGCAAAGGGAATGGGGCAGAAAAAGGCACACACCCGATAACTTGTGATAAATGTAATGGTACTGGTTATATGACCATCACCCAAAAATCTATGTTGGGAGTTATTCGTCGTCAGACAGTTTGTGATAAATGTAACGGTAAAGGCGTAATTATCGAGCATCCTTGCCAAACTTGTCACGGCAAAGGCGTAATTGATGGCAAAAATACTATTGAAGTTAATATTCCTGCCGGAATAGATAATGGACAACAATTACGTTATGAAGGCCAGGGAGAAGCGGGTAAAAATGGTGGTCCTTATGGTGACCTTTATATCAGTTATCGTATTAAGCCATCAAAAGATTTCGAACGCAAAGGTACTACTATTTATACTACTGTTCCAATCTCGTTTGCCCAGGCAACTTTAGGCGATGAAATTAATGTTAAAACCGTACATGGAGAAAAGAAATTAAAAATTCCTGCTGGTACACAGCCTAATAAAGAATTTACTTTGCGTGGCGAAGGTGTTCCATATTTGCGTGGCAATGGTAAAGGTGATCAAATAACCACTGTTCAAGTACAGATTCCAAAGTCAATCAATGAAAAGCAGAAACAGGCTTTGGTTGATTTTGTCAAAGCCGGTGGTGGGTCAATAACACCACAGGAAAAAGGATTCTTTGAGAGATTAAAAGAAAAATTGCAGTAAAATTTAATGTTTTATTCACCCTAAATGATTGTCTTCTAAAATAGAGAAATATGAAAAAGGGAGAAATATGATGTTGAGTTGCCCAAAAGGTTATAAATACTGGTGTAAAAATGGATCTGACTTGACTATTAAACCTGACGCACCTTGTTGGGTAAAAAAAGAATTCAAAAATTATATTAGGCTTTTTAAAGAGAATGGCAAGCCAGATAAAAATGGCATTATAAGATATTATTAGTATTAATTGAAAGTTTAACTAAAGGACTAATTCTTCAAATTTGATGGGATTAGACCTTTAAGTTCGGGAAAATGATTTTTTGTGGGACTAATTGAATATTTAGTGTCATCAATTACCAAAGTCTAGTTATAAAGAATAAATAATACCAAGACAAAGAAGAAAATGTATATGAAAAGACACTGAGCAGT
>NZ_KQ033871.1:966137-1112583 GCF_000967195.1 Lactobacillus kullabergensis | reverse complement strand
GTATAGCTCAATGCCTTTTTTTCTTGGTCTAGAAATAGTTTTTTCTGATTTAATTGATTTTAAATTTTTACGCGCTATAATGTAATAAATATTTAATAATTTGTTAATAATATGGGCAATAAAAATGAAATTAAGTAACTTAATAAAAGCAAATGTTTTAAATTCAATTTTGATCGTATTTTTAGTGGTAATTTATGGCTGTGGTTCTGCCTTCAGCTCATATGTTATTAAGTTTGCTTATAATAGTCTGAGTAAAAGTCATTTCACTCAGTTTCTGTACTTTATTTTACTTAGTCTAATCACAGGATTAGTGGCCTTTATAATTAATTCTGTGGCAACGTGGCTATACAGTAGACAACTGCAACAATATATTGGCTTGATCAGAAAAAAGCTGGTTAAGCATTATTTCCATAGTGAATCTGATTCTACAGGAGCAATGATAAATAATTTAAATAATAATTTGCAGTTATTAACCGATCAATATGGTAATCAGGTTTTGCGTATACTTAGCTCCATTTTTGTAATGGTTACTTCGACCATTGCTTTAGTCATGTTTCATTGGTCAATAGCTGTATTAGTGATTTGTTTGGTCTTTGTCACTTTATTGATACCAAAATTAACGCGTAAAGCTGCTAATAAAGCGACTAGAAAAATTTCTGAGCAAAATAAAAAATATTTAAATACAATTTTTCAGTGGTTTAATGGTCTGGCTGAATTAAGACGATACTTGGCATTTGATGCCTTCAATCATTATTTGACAAAAAAGGGAGCGGATTTGGAGCAGACTTATGTTGACAGGCAAAAAGTCATGGGACTAGCGCAGTTTATTAATGGCTGCGCAAATTCTTTTTCTCAAGTAGCTGTGACTTTCCTAGCAACAATATTATTTTTTGCTAAAATTGTTTCTTTCGGTACGATCATTGCCGCAGGTACTTTTGCATCTAGTATTTTTAATGCAGCGTTGACTATTACTACGGCATTAACGAGAATGCAGTCAACTAAAAATATTAACCAACAACTAAATAAATTGCAAAGAGAAATACCGGTCGAATACTCAAATGAAACAAATTTTTCTACAATTAAAACTAGAAGTTTAAAGTATAAATATCCTAATAACAGAGAAATTTCTTATCCTGACATAACTATAAGAAGGGGAGAGAAGATTCTATTGCAGGGCAGAAGCGGTTCTGGTAAATCGACTCTGTTTAAGCTACTTTTGGGTAAGTTAAAGCCCACTAGTGGGAAAATATGTTTTTGTGATAAGAAAGGAAACAAGGTTAAAGTTAGTTGCAGTCAAATAAGTTATCTAGCGCAAGACAATTTTCTATTTCCAGCATCTATCAAGGAAAATATTACCATGTTCAATAGTAAATTAGATAAAGCTGTTGAAAGATATGTAAAATCAGTTCAATTGGAGTCAGATTTGGCTGGCTTTCCCGCTGGCCTAGAAACGCTGGCTGATGTTGACAAAAATAATCTTTCTGGTGGTCAAAGACAAAAGATTGTTTTAGCACGTAACGAGATCCAAAATAAGCCCGTAATTTTAGCGGATGAGTCTACTAGTGCCATTGATGAGAATGCAACAAACAAAATAATTAGTAATCTTTTGAATAGTGATCAAACTATTATAGTTATTGCTCATAATCTTACTAAAGATACTAAAAAATTGTTTGATAGAGTGATAAATATTGACCCTAATCGAGGTGAAGCTAATTATGACGTTTAAAGGATTGTATTCAACTAATAAAGTTAGAATGATAGTCATTTTACTACTAGAATTTATTACTTCTGGCTTAGTTATTGGTACAAGTTATATCAGTACGTATATCTTTTCTTTCATTCGCAAAAGAATGATAAATGAGTTTCTTTTGTTTTGCCTAATCGTGTTATTTTTATATTTTACAAGTTATTTGGATATGAATTTGTGTCAGTATTTAATTGAAAAACAAATTCAACAATATAATCATCAAGTAAGAGCAGAAATTATTGCCCATTTTTTTAATGATTACGCTCACCACAGTCCAAATAAAGTACAAAACATACTCACAAATGATCTTAACTTAATTAAATCCTCTTCTTTGAGCATTTATACTGATATTCCGTATTATGCTGCGCAAATTCTTTTTGTTATCTTAGCCCTCTGGTCATTTCATTGGAGCTTGTTAATAATAGTATTATTTTTAGGCAGCTTAAATTTGTTGCTCCCGCGCCTTTTACGAAAACCCTTGCGAAAAGCTGTTCGAAATTTATCTTCAGCTAACGCGTCATATTTAAAAACTGCAGAAAATTGGTTGGATGGATTAACTGACTTGCAAAATTTTATGGCTGGAAAAAAACTTTCAATTGTAATGGCAAAAGCCTCGAAAAAGCTGGAAAAAGCAAATATTAACCGCACAAAGACTATGCAATTCTTATCAGTTTTGAATAAAGCAAGTTCAGTTTTGTTAAATTTCTTTCTATTGATTGGCACTGCTCTGTTAATTACACAGAAAATTATTCCTTTTGGCGTGATCGTTACCGTTGAAAATTTTAGTGCAAATTTATTAGAAGCATTACAGAGTCTTACAAATGAAGTTGGACAAATTTCTTCTGCTGGTCAATTAAATCAGAAAATTGCCAAAGATCGTGTTCCAGTGACTGATGTAACAGAGGGTATAGAGCCTATAAGTTTGCAGACCCACAACTTAAGCTATATTTTTTCTAACGGTCAAAAACTAACTTTTCCAGATATCACTATTAAACCACATGAAAAAGTTTTATTAATTGGTGATTCTGGTAGTGGCAAGACTACTTTCTTTAAATTGCTTTTGGGTATATTGAAACCTACAACTGGTGCGGTGAATTTTTTTGATCAGAATAAAACCAAGCTTAATCCGCAAAACTTAAAGTTAGATTATATTCCTCAATTTCCCGTTTTGTTTCCCGTTAGTATCAAGGACAATATAACAATGTTTAATAAAGATCTAGAAGAAAATCTAAACCAAGTAATTAAAAATACCTGTTTTAATCAGGACCTTAATAAATTTGCTGCAAAAGAAGAGACTATTATTAACTTAAATAATTTGAATGTGTCTGGGGGACAAAGACAAAAAATAGTTTTAGCTCGGTCAGAGATTCACGAAAATCAATTTTTGTTAATTGACGAAGGTACTTCGGCAATAGATGAAGAAAATAGTGCGGTAATAATTAACAATATTCTCAATAGTCCTGTTACGGTATTTATGATAGCGCACAATTTGAATCAGAAGATTCAAAATAAGTTTGACAAAACGATTTATTTAAATAGAGGAGATAGGTTTTAAATATAATTTACAAATAAAATTAGTACAAAAATCCTCAAATTTTTTATCAAATAGAAAAACAAATCTAATTAATAAAATAGTTTTGACTACCTCTACTTTTTACTTAATTGCTTTTAACTGTTTCATTTACTTTGTTATAATAGTAAAGATAGAGTAAAGGGTGCAAATTATTTATGGATATTAAAAAATTACAAGATTACCAAAAACATATCCGCAACTTTTCCATTGTTGCTCATATTGATCATGGGAAATCTACAATTGCGGATCGTATTTTAGAACTGACTGATACTGTATCTGAACGACAACTAAAAAACCAAATGTTAGATGATATGCCGCTGGAACGCCAACGCGGCATCACCATCAAGATGAACTCAGTAGAAATTAAATATCATGCTCAAGATGGCGAAGACTACATTTTTCATCTGATTGATACCCCAGGACACGTGGATTTTTCTTATGAAGTTTCTCGTTCTTTGGCAGCGTGTGAAGGTGCACTTTTAGTAGTCGATGCTTCACAAGGTGTACAAGCGCAAACTTTAGCTAATACTTATTTAGCGATTGATGATGATCTGGAAATAATGCCTGTAATTAACAAGATTGATTTGCCATCCGCTAATCCTGAGCAAGCCAAGGAAGAAATAACTGAAATGCTGGGTTTAGATGCTTCCGACGCTGTTGAAGTTTCCGGTAAAACTGGGCAAGGAATTAAGGAGTTGCTTGAACGCATAGTTAAAGATATCCCAGCTCCTAATGGAGATCTCCAAGCACCGTTAAAAGCGTTGATTTTTGATTCAAAATATGATGACTATCGCGGTGTTGTCTTATCTGTACGGATTGAAGAAGGTACTGTTGCACCTGGCGACAGAATCAAAATTATGAATACTGGCAAAGAATACGAGGTTACTGAAGTTGGGGTTTCTAGTCCACATCCGGTTAAAAAAGATATTCTGATTGCTGGGGATGTTGGTTACTTAACTGCCAACATTAAGTCCGTTCGTGAAACTCGTGTCGGTGATACCATTACTTCAGCTGAAAATCCAACCGCTGAACCACTTCCTGGTTATCGCCAAATACCACCAATGGTGTACTCAGGTATGTATCCCGTAGATAATTCTAAATATGATGATTTGAAAGAAGCTTTGCAAAAACTTCAGCTAAATGATGCCGCTTTAGAATTTGAACCCGAAACTTCGACTGCTCTTGGGTTTGGCTTTAGGTGCGGTTTTTTAGGCTTGCTTCATATGGATGTGGTTCAAGAAAGACTAGAACAGGAATTTGATTTGGACTTAATTATGACCGCTCCTTCTGTTGATTATCATGCCATTATGAATGATGGTACAACAAAGGTAATTGATAATCCCTCTGATTTGCCCTCAGCTGGTGAATATAAAGAAGTGCAAGAACCTTTCGTCAAGGCTGAAGTAATGGTTCCGAATGATTTTGTCGGTCCGGTAATGGAACTTTGTCAGCGCAAACGGGGTGAGTTTGTGACTATGGATTATTTAGACAAGTATCGTGTTAACGTAATTTACAATATGCCTTTGGCCGAAATCATTTATGATTTTTTTGATGATTTGAAATCTTCCACTAAAGGTTATGCCTCACTTGATTATGAAATTACGGGTTATCGGGCAACTGATTTAGTTAAAATTGATATTCTGTTGAATAAACAAGTGGTCGATGCTCTTAGTTTTATTGCTCATCGGGATGAAGCTCAAAATAGAGCAAGACAAATGACATCAATGCTCAAGAAACTTATTCCCCGGCAGAACTTTGAAGTTGATATTCAAGGGGCAATTGGAGCAAAAATTATTTCTCGTGCCACCGTAAAGCCTTATCGTAAAGACGTTACTTGGAAAATTCATACAGGTGATCCGGATAGAAGGGCAAAACTGCTGGAAAAGCAGAAGAGAGGTAAAAAACGCATGAAAGCTGTAGGTCATGTTGAAATTCCTCAAGATGCTTTTATGGCTGTTTTAAAAATGAATGATGATGACTTAAATTCAAAATAGAAAATAAATATAAAAAGGCTGAATTAAACATATGATTGAATGGCGTGAGCGTATAGGTGAAGAATTAGCTCCGGAATTGATTGAAAAGTATCAGCTTAGCCCGATTACGGCTAAGCTGCTTTCTTTGCGCGGAATAAATACTGCAGCAAAAATTGAATTTTGGTTTAATGCCACTGAAGCTGATTTGGCTGATCCTTTTCTAATGCATGACATGAAAAAGGCAGTTAACAGAATTAATCAAGCAATTGATGCAGGAGAAAAAATAACGGTCTATGGAGATTACGATGCTGATGGTATTACTGCCACTACTATTATGGTGGAAACACTGGGCATTTTAGGTGCCGATGTTCATTTTTTCATTCCCGATCGTTTTAAAGATGGCTATGGACCAAATATTGAATCCTACAAGAAAATTGTAGCAGATGGGACTAAACTGATCATTACTGTAGATAACGGTATTACTGGAGTTGACGAGGTTGCTTTTGCCAAAAGTAAAGGTGTAGATACAATAATTACAGATCACCATAAATTTCAAGATAAAATTCCTGAAAGCTATGCGTTAGTGCATTGCAACTACCCTGGCCAAAAATATCCGTTTGATGATTATTGTGGTGCTGGAGTGGCATATACTATTTGCCGAGCTTTAATGCAGGATTCAATGCCAGAATTATTGGAACTGGCAATGATTGGCACAATTGGAGATATGGTCAAGGTTTCCGGAGAAGGTCATATTATCGTTAAACGCGGTTTAAAAATGCTTAATGAGACTGAGCGGCCGGGACTAAGAGCTTTAATAAAAAAAGCAGGTTTACAATTAGGACATATTGATGAAACAGATGTTGGCTTTAACATTGCACCAAGATTCAATGCTGTAGGCAGACTGGATAATGCGAGTTTAGCCGTTGACTTACTATTATGTGAGACTGACGAAGAAGCTGAAAAAATAGCAGACAAGATTGAAGGTCTAAACGATGAACGTAAAAATTTAACAGCTGAAGTTTATCAATCTTGCGTTAATCAGATTAAAAATAATGGTTGGCAAAGAGATAAAACTTTAGTTTTATATAATCCCAAGTTTAATGAAGGGGTTTTGGGATTAGTTGCAAATAAATTAGTTGAGAAAACTCATAAGCCAACCATAGTCCTGACAAAGAATGAAGAGGGAATTATCAAAGGTTCGGGAAGGTCTGTAGATGGTTTTAATCTTTTTAACGCCTTAGAGCCTTTAAAGGATAGACTTTTTCTTAAATTCGGTGGTCACGATTTTGCGTGTGGCTTGTCTATGACTGAAAGCAAAATTTCCTCGTTACGCAAATCATTTGAGGATAGTTTTACTGGTGTTTTTAATCAAAATATACGATATTATGATTGTGAACTACCTTTTTCTCATCTGGATTTGAAAATTATGACTGAAATCAAAAAGGTGGGTCCTTTCGGAACAGATAATGTCAAACCCATTTTTAGTATTACTCATCCGAAAATTAACAGCTGTTTTTACATGGGTAAAGAGAAAAATCATATCAAATTAACAATTAGTAAAGACCATAATAAGGTTGATGTTGTAGGATTTAACAAGAAGTTCCTTACAAAAATTCTTTTGCCTTATGTAGATCAGTTGTTTATTGAGCTACAGGAAAATTGTTTTCGTAATCAAATAAAATTACAAGGCATTATAAAGGGAATCATTTTTGCTGCACCAAAATTAGCAGTTCCTGAACCAGTTGTTGATTTGCGCAATGAAAAATATGTGATGGGTTTTGCGGACAGATATTTATTATTTGATAAAAGAAATAAAAATGTTGCTTCCAGTCTGTTTGATATCGACCCTGCAAAAATTACATTGGTAAATGATTATGATAGTGAAGGTGAAGTGGCCGTCTTTCTTGATGTTCCTCGCAATCAAAAAGAGCTAGATTTTGCGTTGAACAATAATTATGAGCAGCTATACTTACACTTTCTTATGGATCAACTGCCAGTCCAACATTTACCGCTAAAATCTGATTTTGAAATCTTGTTAAAATACATATATTCTCACCCTGGTCTGACACTGCAAGATTATCGCAAGGTCGGTAAATTTATAAAATTAAGTTACGATAATGTTCTCTTTATTTTACGTGTATTCTTTGAATTGAATTTTATTCAATTAGAAGATGATAAAATATTTGGCGTCACTAATCCTGTTAAAAATAAATTATCAAATTCAAAATATTATCAAGCTACAAATTCACAGATTGCTTTTGTAAATGAATTACGGCAAATGCCTGGTCAAAAATTGCTAATGTACGTGAATGAGCAATTAAAGCAACATTAATTTTTCTCGCTTTTAATGCTTTTAAGCCTAAAATTTGTTAGAATATAAAGGTCGAATAAGCTTTAGCAAAAAAAGTAAAGTTTTTGGAGGTTTTTCTTCTTATGGCAAACGATTTTGAGAAACATATTGCAAGTGTCAAGGATTTTCCGAACAAAGGTATAATTTTTCGGGATATCACTCCTGTGCTACAGGATGGCAAATTGTTTCAGGCAGCTACACACAAGTTAGCTGAATACGTTAAAAGTAAAAATGCCGATATAATTGTTGGTCCCGAAGCGCGTGGGTTTATTGTTGGTTGTCCTGTGGCAACAGAATTAGGTATTGGTTTTGTGCCAGCTAGAAAACCACATAAATTGCCGAGGGAGGTTGAGCGTGCCTCTTATGACCTGGAATATGGTTCAAATAGTTTGGAAATTCATAAAGATGCTATTAAACCTGGCCAGCGTGTTGTAGTTTGTGATGATTTACTTGCTACGGCAGGAACTTTAAGAGCGTGCAAGCAAATAATTGAAAACCTAGGTGGAGAGTTAGTTGGTTCTTGTTTTTATATTGAATTACCTGATTTAAAGGGAAAAGAAAAATTACCAGGACTTGACGTCTATTCTCTTGTTAAATATCATGGTGCTTAATTTTTATTGATTGGATCTTAAGGATCAAGTTTTCAAAAATAAATATACACAAAATGCTCTTTAATAGTTGAATTTCGGAATCAGCTATTAAAGGGTATTTTTTATCTAAAAGATTTGCCGGCTATAAAAGGGGCAATTGGTTCAGGCTTAGCAAATTTTAATGATTTAGAGCAATAAAAACGCTTTCTGAAATATGAAAAAAACTTTGAATTTTGAGTCCAAATTTTTTACAAGCTCAAGTCAGGTATATATAATGATACAGTATTTCAAAAAAGGAGAATAGAGTAATTTGCAATTAAGAAAAGCAACAATGGCCGATTTTGACCAAATTATCGCTATTTTAAAAGATGGAGCTAATCAATTAGCTGAACATGGTGTCAATCAATGGCAAGGAGACTACCCCTCAAAGGGTCAAATTAAAGAAGATATTGAAAACGGCTGGGCCTTTTTAGCCGTTTCTGAGGATAAAGAAACTGTTGGTGCAATTGCTATAGTAGATGGACCTGACCATGTATACGATCACTTGGATGGTAAGTGGTTAAGCAATACAGATAAATATGTTGTTATTCATCGTGTAGCAATTCATTCTCAACATTCTGGTAAAGGTTATGCTACTAAACTATTACAAGCTGTAATTAATGATATCAAAGTTAATCGTGATGATATTGATTCAATTCGAATTGATACTCACGAAGACAATAAAGCAATGCAGCATTTGATTGCAAAAATGGGTTTTACAAAAGTTGGCCTGTTACATGGTGTTTATCGTCCTAATGAAACATCATATGTGTATGAATTAAAAAAGTAAAAATAAAAGATTAAATGTTATTTAAATATACCAAAAATAGCGCTTTAAAAGTAAAAAATTAGACTAAATTGTTTACTTTGGTTATTTTATGTATTAATATAAACATAACGAATGTAATTTAAAGCATTTGTTATAAACGTACAACCAGTGAAAGGAGGGATTCAAGGGTCGATTAGCAAAATAATTATCTATCTTTGTTATTGGCTCGCCTCTTATTAAAAAATTAACTTTCCTGATTAATTTAACTATTTTTTCCTATTCTAAATTATTATACCAAATAGCATATACAAAACCTTTTTACCGGTGTGATGGAAAAGTCAGGAACTCATCGGTAAACCTTAAAAACCTGATTGCGGAAATTTCCGCAATCAGGTTTTTCTTTATTTAAATTTGAAATTAGCGATTCTTCATTATTGGTTGATAGAATAAATCAATAACAATTGCTGCTATCAAGGCAATGGCAAAAGTAAGTAGTAGGTTCGTCCAGTTTATTTTTGTCATAGCTATACCAAATAATGCTAGAATCACAGTTAGTAGCACGTCTCCTAACTGTGTAAAACCAACGGCTTTAGATGGGTAATCCTGCCAGAAGTATTTTTTTGTTCTGGTGATTAAAACAATAAACATAGCACTCAAAACCAGGTAAACATAAACCATCGTTGAGATAGTACCATGACTCCATCCGTGAGTATTAAGATAAGCAATACCAGCAATACCAATAGCTGTCCAGCCGAAAGCTAATGAAAAAGCAATTTTAGCTAACTTAGCCATATTCCAGTTTTCTGGTTTATAAGTGATGTGAGTTCTATCAGTACCAATCATCATTGTCACCATATTATTCATAATTGTGTAAATAACCATAGCGTTTAGCGCCATTGGAATATAGTTGAAGAAAAGGTAACCAAAAGTCAAAAGCATCGTTAATTGTGCAGTTCTTGCTAGCTTTGTTAAAGACCAGGTAGTCATTCTTTGATATACTCTGTGTCCAGCATCAAGTATTTTTACTATCGAAGACAAACCGTCATTCAAAAGTACCATTTTACCAGATCGTTTGGCTACGTCGGCAGCGTTAGACACTGCTATGCCAACTTCAGCTTGCTTTAGAGCAGGAGAATCATTGACGCCATCACCTGTCATACCTACTATATATCCTTTTTTCTGGAAAAATTTGACCATGCGTAATTTATCTTCTGGTAAAACATCTGCAATACCAGCCAATTTGCCGGTATCAGTCTTGTCAGTGAAATCACGAATAGAAATAACCTCACCTTGCAAGTCAACCTGCTTAGCGACTGCAATAGCAGTTTTCTGGTTATCACCAGTTAGCATAATCGGTTTTACTCCCCGTTTTCTGAGTTCTCCAAGAGCTTCTTTAGAGTCGGATCTTACCATATCTTGCAAAATGAAGACACCGGCTAACTTGTCGTCAATTAATAAAGCTACTGAACGTCCGGCACCAAAATCTATTTCTTTTGCCTTTTCGCCAGCGTCTTTATCAATTAGCGAAAGTTGTTTAAAGGAACCAAGTTTAATATTATGACCATCACAGTTTGCCATTGAATAGCCAGTGCTTGAAGTAAAAGGTGTGAAATCTGATGCAGACTTAATATTTAATCCCTGTTTTTTAACATATTCATCAATCGCAGTATCAATGAGTTTTTTGTTTCTTTGATCCGTAGCAGCTGATGCTAATGTTAAAACATCGTTATTATTCATTGAACTGAAATTAGTCCACTTACCCACCGCCGTTTTATTTTCCGTGATTGTTCCTGTTTTATCGAGCAAAATCAAATTAAGGTTTGCTGCATCTTGAATACCAGTCAAATCAGAAGTTAATACTCCTTCTTTGCTTAAACGGGTTGCTTCAAACGAGTTAGAAAGAGCAAATGTGGAAGGCATAGCAACTGGTATTGAAGCAATAAACATCATTGCTAAAAATGGCAGCATGTTAATCAGATTATTTAGGTCACCACCCTTAAAGAAAGAAGCAATGACAATTACTAAGGTCAGAATTCCATCAAGAATGCACAAATAGTAAATAATTTTAGTTAGCAGTTGTTGCAGGTGACCAGGAGCTGCAGAATTATTAATTAAGTTAATTGTCTTACCGGAACGAGAATCAGCACCGGTAGCAGTGACGACTGCTAAGCCATTGCCTTCTGTTACAGTAGTACCGGCAAAGGCTGTATCTTGTGGATTTTTCCGCACTGTTCTTGCTTCGCCTGTAATTGAACTCTCATCAGTAGAAATTTGTCCCTCAATCAGCTTCACATCGGCAGCCAAAACATCACCAGCTTGCATACTGATTAAGTCACCAGGGACTAAGTATTTTGAGTCAATATTCTGCCACTCCCCATCTCTTTGAACAGAAATAGTAGGAGTTAATTTATGTGAAATATTATTCAGAACTCGCCTTGATTGCTTTTTCTTAGAAGCTCCATTCCATGCAGCAAAAAGTAGCATCAATAACACAAATAATGATTGTATCCATTTTCCTAACACACACTCTAAAAGTAGGGCAGCTTCGAGTATCCATGCTGATAAATTCCATAACTTGGATAAAAATTCTTTAAAAAAGTTGAATTGAGGTTCAGGAACCTCGTTTAATCCATTTTTCTGCAGAAGTTTATCTGCTTCGGCTTGACTTAAGCCAGTAATTTTTTCAGCCATAATTTTACTTCCTTAGTTATAAATACTTAATTTAAAGTAGCATAAAAATAAGACTTTTGCTAGCAAATTAAATATTATCATTTGCAAGTTTGTTTTAATTTTGTATTTAAAATGATTATAGAAAAGTGTAAAATAGGTATAGTAGTGTATTAGTACACCTAAATTTAAATATATCATTTTAAAAAATCGAATTTATTCGCTTTTAATCTAGGAGGTGGAATTCATGTCAGTTAAAAAATTTATTGTGGCTTCACTATTAACGCTCACAGCTCTATTTTGTTTGCCCTTTTTCGTTCACAATGAGATTATAGATTATTTTAACGTTGCGATTCCTGAAACATATAGTTATGCGCAGGTACCAAAAAATACGCAAAAGTATTTTAATGTTCAAGCCTATGATTCTAAAACCGGCAGAAAGCTTCCGTACAAAATAAAAAAAGTAGGAGGCTATGATCCAAGCAGGCAATATATTAAAATTGTCCATAAAGGCCAGTATGTGAAAGAAATTAAATATGTTTCCAAAAAGGAATTTCAAAAGAAAGTTCATTCCTAAAAGTTAGATAAAAGGAGATACCATGTTCGAAAAATTTTTGGTTCCAGTTTATGTCTTTTTTCTGATTATAACTAACCAAATTCCATTAGATCATAATTCTTGGATTGATAGAGTTGATCCTGCTATTCCAGAAGTAATTAGTTATGCGCAGGTGCCAAAAAATACGCAAAATTATCTAAACGTTCAGGCCTATAATCCTGATACTGGTAAGAAATTACCATATAAAATTGAAAGAGTAGGTGGTTTTGATCCGAGTAGACAATATATTAAGATCGACCACAAGGGGCAGTACGTCAGAAAAATTAACTACATTTCTCAAACTACTTATCTAAAAGCAATTAATCAAATAGACGACTAGCCATAAAAATAGCACAAAAAAAGCCTGCATTATTGCAGGCTTTTTGAGTTTAAAAACTAATCTTTGTCAACACTGTCTGGGAAAGTAGCTAGACGCTCGCCTTCACCAAGATCTTCTTCAATTTCGAGCAAACGGTTGTATTTTTCAACACGTTCAGAACGAGCAGGTGCACCAGTCTTAAGCTGACCACCGTTAACTGCAACTGCGAAGTCAGCGATGAATGTGTCACCAGTTTCACCTGAACGGTGAGAAATCATGGTGTTGTAGCCATTCTTACGTGAAAGACGGATAGTTTCCAAAGTTTCAGTAACAGTACCAATTTGGTTTAACTTAATCAATGAAGCGTTACCGGCACCTTCCTTAATAGCTTTAGTCAAAAGCTTAGGGTTAGTACAAATGAAGTCATCCAAAACAATTTGAATTCTGTCTTTGTGGCTTTGAGTAAATTTAATCATGCCATCAACATCATTTTCATCGTATGGGTCTTCAATTGAAATTAATTCTGGGAACTCGTCAAGTAACTTGTCGTAGTATTGAGCTAATTCTTCATCGTTAAATACTTTACCTTCGAAGTGGTACTTGCCGTCTTCTTTGTTGTAGAAGTAGGAAGCAGCACAGTCACAAGCAATGGCAATATCTTCACCAGGCTTGTAGCCAGCCTTAACGATAGCGTCGTGTAAAGCTTGCAAAGCTTCTTCAGAGTTCTTCATATTAGGTGCGAAACCACCTTCATCACCAAGGCCAGTTTCGTAACCCATGTCTTCAAGAACTTTCTTCAAAGTATGGTAAGTGTTAACGATCTTTTCAAAACCATCGCGGAAAGAAGTCTTCTTAACTGGAGTGATCATGAATTCTTGCACGTCGATACCATTGTCAGCGTGCTCACCACCGTTAATAACGTTGTGGAAAGTTTGTGGCATTTCAAGATCAGTGCCGCCAAGGTATCTATATAAAGGTTGGTGGCTGTCTTTTGCTGCAGCAGCTGCAGTAGCCATTGATACGCCTAAAATAGCGTTAGCACCAAGTTCAGCCTTGTTAGGGGTGCCATCTAATTCGATCATTACACGGTCAATGTTTGCTTGATCATGTGGATCCAGACCTTTTAATGCCTTAGCAATTTTAGTATTTACGTTTTCAACGGCTTTGGAAACACCTTTACCGCCTACACGACTGCCGCCATCACGTAATTCAACTGCTTCATTTTCACCAGTTGAAGCGCCTGATGGAACTTCAGCTTTACCAACAACACCGTTTGATAAGGTTACAAAAGCCTCAACAGTTGGATTACCACGTGAATCATAGATTTCCAGTGCATGAACATTTTCAATGACTGATTTTAACATCTAAAAACCTCCTAAATAATAAATGCTGTACAAATTTTTATAAGTACATACATTAGTGGAGCACACGCTCCATATCTACATCACAAATTTTAGCTTAAGTTTGTGATTATGTAAACATTTGTAACCGATTTCTAATGTTAAAAAATATTAAAAAAATTTTTATCGCTTTTTTCTGGTATTTGATTTATTATTTAGCTATATATCTTTTTGAATATATAGTTTATTTATATAAGGATACACAAATATGGATAAAGTAAAGTTAATAATAGACTCTGGCGCAAATGACAGAGCAAATGAAAATCTGACTGTTGTGCCATTAACTATGACAATTGCAGGAAAAGATTTTGTCGATGACGAAAATCTTGATATCAATGAATTCATTAGCAGCATGGAGAAAAACACGGAGGAGGGCAAAACTTCCTGTCCCAGCATTAATGAGTGGCTTGAGGCCTTAAAAGGATCTGAATTTGCAATAATGATGACAATTACTAGTGGACTTAGTGGCAGCTTTTCATCTGCTTTTCAAGCTAAACAAATATATGAAAAAGATCATCCTGATAGCCATGTAATTGTGATTGATTCAAGGACTGCTGGCCCAGAGATTTCAGTTATTCTACAAGAAATTCGGAAATTGGTTAATAGCAAAACTCGTTTTGTAGATTTGGAACAAAAAATATCTGATTATAAGACACACACTCATTTGTTGTTCGTATTAAAATCACTGCATAATTTAGCACTCAATGGGCGAGTTAATATGGCCGTGGCTAAAGTCGCTAAAGTTTTAAATATTGATGTAGTAGGTACTGCCAGTGAAGAGGGTAAGCTAGAGCCTTTAGCAAAAGTACGTGGAATAAAGCGTGCCTTTAAAGAGGTGCTGAAATTAATGAGTGAAATGAAATACAAGGGTGGTAATTTAATTATTGATCATTGTAAAAATGAAAAAGATGCTGAAAGTTTAAAAGCAAAAATTTTAGCACTTTATCCAGAAGCAGAGATCAAAATTCGCTCAATGAGGGGACTTTGCACGTTTTATGCCGAAGAAGGAAGTTTGATGGTTGGTTTTGACGATTTGTAATTTTGTGGCAAATAAAAAATTCCTTTTTTACACTTGTTCTCTATCTAACAGAATATAAAAAAAGGTGATTTAGCCCTAGCTTAATAAAGCTAGGGCTATTTTGTGTACATTATTGAAAGCGCTTAAGTATAAAAGATTGTGAAGTTAAATTCATCTTCAAAAGCGCATTACATAGTGCTATAATGAAATTAGATAGCGCTTACATCACAAACTCATATAGTGTTGTCTAATAAGTTTTATCAAGTTCTATGTTAGAAAGTGAGAGAAATTAATTTAGCACTTGTTAAATTGATTTCGTCGGAGGAATAAAAATGGATATACTTAAAACAGTTCTTGCGATCATCCCTATCGTTTGGCTGATACTTTCCTTGGGTGTTTTTCGCATTCGAGGAGATTTGTCGTGCTTAATCGGCTTTGCTTTATCAATAATTCTCAGTATTGTCGGTTTCCACTTTTCGTTTTCAAACAGTATTACTGCCGGAATTGATGGCATAATTATGGCTTTATGGCCAATAATTTATGTTATTATTTCCGCTCTGTTTATCTACAATATTAGTAGAAAATCAGGGGGAATGGATACAATAATGTCTATGTTAACTTCAATTACTAAGGATATGAGATTCTTAGTATTGATCTTAGCATGGGGATTAGGCGGATTTTTGGAAGCCATTGCCGGTTTCGGTACTGCGGTAGCGATTCCTGCAAGTATCCTAATTATGTTGGGCATGAGTCCTATTAAAGCAGCCGTGGTTTGTTTGGTAGCAAATACTGCTCCTACTGCTTTTGGTGCCGTTGGTTTGCCAGTAACAACTCTGGCTAAAGTAACAGGTCTAGGAGTTACTGAGTTAGGTTATTTAATTGCTATACAATTATTTGTTTTAATGATGATAGTTCCATTCGTTTTGGTCATGATGACTGAAGGTAAGGGACTTAAGTCATTTAAAGGAAAAGGTGTTTTGGTTTGCACCTTGGTAGCTGGTTTAACATTTGCGGTTCCAGAAATTTTCATTACTAAATATTTAGGTCCTGAACTACCATCAATTGTAGGTTCAATAGTTTGTTTACTATGTTTAGTAATTATTATTAAGAAATACAGCAGCAAAGATGAAGTTGCATCCGCTAGTGCTGAAAAGGACGATAAAGCTCCAATTTCAACTGCTGATAAAATCAAGGCTTGGGTACCATTTATTTTGGTATTTTGCTTTATCATTTTCACTTCATCAATGTTCCCAGCAATTCATAATGCACTAGCAAGCGTTAAAACCAGTTTCCACTTCTATAATGGTGCAAATGCCAAGCCAGTTGACATTGACTGGTTGTCATCACCGGGTACTTTAATTTTACTGTCGAGTATCATTGGTGGTGCTATTCAAGGTTTGTCATTTAAGGAAATGTTTTCCGTTTTGACAAGTACGATCAAGCAATTGGTTAAAACAATTATCACGGTTTGTTCTATTGTGGGATTGTCCAAAGTAATGGGCTACAGCGGGATGATTGATGTCATCGCGGTTAGTCTCGTAACTTTGACTGGCGCATTTTACCCAGTAATTTCACCAATCATCGGTGTGTTAGGAATCTTTATCACTGGTAGTGATACTTCAGCTAACGTTCTCTTTGGTGAATTGCAAGTACAAGCTGCTCACGCGCTGAAAGTAAGTCCATACTGGCTGGCAGCTGCTAACATGGTTGGTGCTACTGCTGGTAAGATGCTTTCACCACAGAACATCGCAATTGCTACAGGAGCTACTGGTCTTGAGGGTAAAGAAGGAGTTATTCTTAAGAAAGCTCTGCCCCATTGTGCATGGTACACTGCATTATTGTGTGTGATAGTGTTTGTGTTAGGAAAGATGCTTAGTTTCCTATAATTTAATTGTTAAAAAATTATCGATAAAGGAAAAAACAACCCTAAACCAAAAGTTTGGGGTTGTTTTTAAATAACCATTAAAAGTAATTGTTGAGATATACTAAAGCAAAAGACAGCTAGAGAAGTAGCCCCGATAATATCTGATGGAAAGTGGGCTTTAAGACTGATTCGAGAAATGACGACCATTAGCCAAATTGCCAGCAAAATCCATAAAAGTCTATTACCTAATTGTCCTGCAAAAAGTCGCCAGATGATTAAAGCCATAACAGTGCTTCCTAGGACATGACCACTTGGAAAACTATAGCCTTCTTCTAAATCTGAATGTAGGATTGGACGTTTTCTGCGCATCCATTTTTTTAAAAAGATACCAATCAGATCAGTAAAGCCTAAAGTAAATAATGCCCAAAAAGCAAGTAAATTTTCATTATTACTGATTAAAAAACTTGCCAGAAATACATCCAAAACAACTAAAAGTTTGGGATCGTTTATAAATGCAATAATCTGCCAGCCGATTCCGTCGCGTCTTCTGATTAATTTATGATGAAGCCAGTGATCAAATAAATTGAAACGTCGTGAATTTCTGACATTAAAGATAAGTAGTATTAGTATTAGAGCAGACAATGTTGCTACCCAAAAGTTGATATTCAAATCGAATCCCTACCTATAATTTATATTCGATTGTATTTTAACAGTAACAGGGCAAAGCATAAAAATTAAAATCTACTCTTGAGCAAAACTTAAGATTTGTAATTTAAAGGAAATTTAGAATTTGAGCTTTATTAAAATTAGTTTTAGCAAGGTAATTATTTTAAAAGAAAGCTTGACTTTAATTAAAACCAATTTAAAATTATTCTTATCAAGTTAGGGCATAATTTAGGAGGAAAAAATGAGTAAAAATCACACTTCTAAGCAAGAGACTGTTGGTGAAGCTATACGTGATATTGCGCACCATGAACATAACTTTGCTTTAGCTGATAATTCTACTAACCATATTGGTGATCTCGTGGTTTATGGCACCCTTTATCTTCTGGCAATTTTATTTTATGTCATTTGGTTTGACTGGCTATTTGTATTGTTAGCAGTTGTTGCAATCATTAGCGTGATCCGTTATCAAAACTTCTTGCGACACAAGGTTGATTCTCAAAAAATGACATTGTATTTCGTCAATACTAGTTTGATTTCAACTGGGGTGAGGTCTTTTGTAATCGGAAACGCACCATTACTAGCTCTTAGTATGCATACTCAGGGAAAATTTAACCTCTCCATTTCTTTGCTGGTTGGCTTAATTACTGCTTTGATTGGAATAACTTGTCAATATCATTACCTGACTAATCATCAAGTCATTGACAGGCAAAAGGAATCACCAAACAAGACCTGCAAAAATGCTGTTGATTTTAGTATTAAATTTTGCAAAAAGGGTTATGTCAACCAAGGCTTTTTCTTTGATATTGCGTGTGGTTTTGCGCTTTTGGCAAATCATTTTTCTTATAAAGAATTCATCTTAGTTAAATTTGAAGCTTGGCAATTTGTTTTAATTACTATTTTAATAGTTTTGGGTACAGTTCTATTTCAAAGGTTTTTACACAATAAAGTTGTTACAAATAATATAAGTAAAGGCTTTAAGTGGGGTACTTTATTAATGACGGCTGCGCGCGGCTATCTGATAGCCATTGTACCATGGGTTGCAGTGTGTCTGTTCAAGGGCAATTCAATCAATTGGTTGGCGGCAAACTTGTTAGGAGCATTGGTAGCAATAGTTGGAACTGGATTGCAATACAAATATTTACATAAAGTCAGAGTCTTTTAAATGCAGAACTAAGTATGAATTTATTTGACCATGAGGACACTGACACAAAGATAGGCCAGTAAAAGTAATTTCTTTTACTGGCTTTTTTAATATTGAGGGCAGATTTGCCTATAAAGTTTGATTCTATGAAGTTTTAGATAATTAGCTTGAATAAAAAGCAATTTAGACAATAGAATAAAAAATTCTCATTGGAGTTATATTGTGAAAAAAGCAGGAACAATGTCTGAATTTTTGCATTATATTAGTTCATTCAGATTTTTAAAACTTCTTTTCAAATCCATAAAACATTTTCCGTTTAAGTATTACAAGTTAGGCCATCCAATGCTGGATACCTGAGCGAAGCCTGCCTTAACATGTCGATAGCAAATTTAAGAATTAAGCTACGAAATGGTATAGGAAATAATCTTATGGATGCAACCGTAAAGAATAGGCGTCAAGTAAGTCTTCTGTCCCTTGATATTGAACTCTATCACATCTGAATACCAAATATGATTGGGATAAAATGCACTGAAGTTTGTTTTAAGCAAGATCAGATTGGCAAAAAACAAAGTAAAAGAAAAAGAATCAAACAGTTTATTAGCAGCTTGATTCTCTTTAATTTACTCCTTATCAACACGATCTGACAAAGAACTATTTTATATGAAATAAAATAGTTCTTTGTCAGAAGACTGTCCGATGGCAACTGACTATTTGCCCAATTGTTTCTTATAATTACCTTTAGTTTGATAAGAATAATCATGCTTTATTTTGTTTCTTGTATAGACAGAGAAATATCCCATATTGTAATATGATTTCATTACACGTTTGCCATAAATTTTTCTTTTGGATAACCAAAAAGAACCAACTTCTTGATAATGATAGTTAAACTTATTCAAGACATAATAGGGTCTGCCATTTTGCTTATAACGCGTGACATGTAATTTTTTATATCCTTTTTTATTCAAGCTACAAAGGACTTGACCATTTTGTATAAATGCATGTTTAGTAATCTTTATATGATTCCATTTGTTATGCCCTTTATATTCGTACCAAGTACCTCTTAGTTCTGTGGGAGTAGCATTATGCCCTACATATTTGGCCTCTACTTTTGAAGAAAAGACTAGTCCAGTGGCAACTAATATTAATATAGAAACTAATCTTACCAATGTTTTCTTTAATTTCATTTTATTCTCACCTTCCATTAAATTTTATCACTGAAATAAAAGGCCAGCAATTTATAATTTTATAACAATAAAGCCTGATTCAAGCGTCTTTTTATAAATTATGAAACTTTATTCCCTGTCAAGCTAACGTTTTAGATTCTAAAAATATTTTAAGATACTTGATTTTCCTAGGTTTGAAAGGCAAATGTCCTGATTAGAAGGGATTAACAGCAAACTTAAAAAAATCATAAAATTAATTTTGTCTAGTAAACGCCCTTCGGAGAATTTAAGATAAAAAATATTTCGAATCTTTTGGTGCATTTCATAGTTAAACAGATGTTTTACTGCTTAAATTGATGGCAGTTAATGATGAATAAAGTTGTTGATTTGACTGTTTTTTATAATAAGGCAATGGGACAAGTAATAAAACGAAAGTTTGGAATAAATGGTCAATTTAAGATTGATAGAAGTAGTAAGGGTTTTTTCAAAAAATACTAATTTGATTAATGGTGAAGATATCTAATTGTTTTTTAAATATATAAATAACCACTCTAAAGATTTGTTTTTTAGGGTGGCTATTTTATGGTCTTAAATATGAACTTTTTTATTTTTAAATAAATTTTAATCAAAATCGACTACAAAAATATAAGTGCTTTATTCAAAAATAATTTTCTTTGCTGTTGTTAAAATTGAATGTGATACAATTACTTAAATATTTCTATTAGGAGAGTTCTTACCATGAAATATATCAAAAAGCCAATACCTGTAGAAGCTTTTCAAACTAAAAAACCAGTCGATATAAAAACAAATGAAGGTATAATGCATGCCAATGTTGGTGACTGGATATTAACGGGCATTGATGGTGAAAAATGGCCGGTAAAAAAAGATATTTTTGAAAAAACATATGAAAAATATAAAGAGTGAATTTTTAATGTTGACGATGAAAAAAAGATTTCCTGTAAGTTTTTGAATATTTAACTTTCTCGTAATTGGGATCCTTTTTATTATGCTCATTTTTTGAACTCTGACTAGATTTGATTCTAGGTTTTTCATTGTTATTCATGTTTGTCCAATTAATATTTTCACTTGAAATTAATGACTCACATCTTTCTATCAGAGTTTTTAATTTATCTGTATCAGGGTCATCGTAAATACCAGCTGAATATAAATACATTTGTCTTTCTCTTTTTAGTGTTTCGCAAATGAAACGATATTGAATCCAATTGTCATGAAACTTCTTAAGTGACGATAAGCCTTCCAAAAAAGTTATTAATGCGCTAAAAACAGAAATAACAGTTAAAATATAATGAAATCTTAATACAAAGGAAGCTAAAACAGGTATAGAAGCAGAAAAAAGTAGTGCGAGCACTTTACATGCGCAG
Source organism: Lactobacillus kullabergensis (assembly GCF_000967195.1). Taxonomy (GTDB): domain Bacteria; phylum Bacillota; class Bacilli; order Lactobacillales; family Lactobacillaceae; genus Lactobacillus; species Lactobacillus kullabergensis. Next base: position 1,091,327 of record NZ_KQ033871.1, on the reverse strand, counting down.
TAGTACTTTTTTTCTTTTTGGCTCTTTTTATCGTACCAATCTATCTGATTAGTCAGTCTTTCTTTATCATATGTGCTAAAATCCATGATATTCCTTTTCTAAATAAAATTTGTGTACAAATATTATACCAATAACATAATATTTATATTTTAATGACTTTATACAATTATTTTATAGCTTACATAATTTACACGCAACATAAAATTTATTTCCATTTAAAATATAATGTTGTAAAAATTAAAAACAAATGTTAAGCTACGAGATAATTTAGATAAATTTAACTACATTACTCATGGTAGAACTACCACATCATTTCATGATTTTTCACAAAAGAGGGTGAAAGAATGGATACTTACTTAACCAAAAAATCTGCAATTAAAGAATCAATTCCAACAATTTTCGGCTATATTGGCATAAGTACGGCTTTTGGAATTATTGGCAAAGCCAGTGGCTTTTCTACTTTGGAAGTTTGTTTGATGTCTATTCTGATTTATGCCGGATCCGTTCAATTAACCACTCTGAATATGCTGGTTGCGGGAAGCCCAATAGCTTCAATTGTTTTAGCCGCTTTCTTGGTCAACTCTCGAGTAATTCTTATGAGCACGACTGTAGCAGGTTATTTGAAACAAGAAAATTTAAAAAGAAATATTTTGATAGGAACTTTTCTCACCGATGAAAGTTTTGCTCTAGGTATGAATAAAATTAATTATACAAATGACAAGTTAAATTTTACTTGGTTTAACACGGTAAATATAGTTTCTTACATAACTTGGCAAGCTGGAACACTTTTGGGAGCTGCATTAGGCAGTTTTATCACTGATCCTAAAAAATTAGGGCTTGACTTTGCTATTGTAGCAATGTTTATTGGTTTGCTTTATTTGCAGGTAATTGGGGACAAAAAACTAAATAAAGTACTCCAAATAATTGTGATATTGATTTCTTTTGCGTTGACATATTTACTGACAATTATTTTACCTGGCAATTTAGTGGTAATAGTTGTAACCTTAATTGGTTGTAGTTTAGGAATGGTAATAAAGCATGTCTTCTTCTGAATACATTTTAACGACAATCATTTTCTGTGGAATCACCACTTTGTTATCTAGAGTGATACCATTTGTCTTGTTGAAAAAATTTACCTTGCCGCCAAAATTAGTTGAATTTTTGTCTTTTGTGCCTATAGTGATAATGGCTGCTCTTGGGTTTAGTAACTTATTAATAGCAAACCCAGGTCATTTGCCTCAACTTAACATGCAGTACGCTTTGGCTTCACTGCCAACTTTTATTTCCGCAATTATTAGTAAGTCTCTCTTAATCATTGTGATAGTTGGTATGATTTCACTAGCAGTTCTTCGTTTAATTTAAAAAACGAATGGTACTGTGTAAATTAAATACTAAAGTCGATCACCTTGTGAACATTTTTTATATTTTATAAATAGTTTGTAGTTTATTTATAATGTACAGAGTAAGAAAAAGCATGTAAAAAAGCATTGTGCTATATTGCTCAATGCCTTTTTGTAAAACAAAAAATATATAAGATTATTTTCATAGTAATGATAAAAGAAGGGTGCAGTTTATTTTTATAAAAATAATAGAAAATGAAATTTAGTAATTAATAATTAATTTTAAAGTTGGCGAACATTTTTATATGCTATTGACGATTTTTTCGATATTATCATCTTGCTGTGCTTTAGATTGATCAAGCATATAGGCATAAGTTTTTGCAGTTATTGTCATGTATGAGTTTCCTAAACGTTTTGAAATAGCATATAAATCAATTCCTTTACTGCTATGATAGAGAATGCAAAAGGGCATAACAGTGTTGTATTTGCGTTACTTCTAAGAAATCTAAATTCGAACTGTGATCTCTTAGAGGTTTTTTGTTTTTTAAATATTTAAATCTTATTTTTTACTTAAGCCAATTAATTCTATAGTAGACAATATAACTTCTCCAGCAGTTAAATCAGCCGTTACTTTGCTGACTTGACCTTTTTCAGTATCTTTGCCTAATATTTCGTTTAAATTATTATCAGACCCATCTTCTGATATCAAGTTACCTCTGCCTTTTATTGGCCGTATGACATACCTTCCGGGTTTAATATCAAGCCCTACTAACCATATACCAGCACTTATTTTTGTTTTATAAGTATATTTATCCGGTGTTGGCGTGAAGCTTGTAGACTCTATCCAGTCTAACTTGATTTTGTCATTTTTTACTAAGTTGGTAGTAAAAGAAGTTAACTGATCTCCTTTATCATCGTTTCCTAAAATAACGTTAATAGTAAAATCGCTGTTAGATAAATTCCCACTGCCCTTAACAGCTTTAATAACGTACCTGCCTGGCTTTATATCTCTACCGACCTTATACTTACCAGCGCCTAAAGTAACTGCTTTAGCTGTGTTCTTTACTGGTATAAATTTGGAGACCTTTTTGGAAGCATAGTCAGAAAGCTTTTTCCTCTTTTTTACAGGAGATGGTTTTATTGAATGAGGTGCGGTAGTTTTGTATGTTTCATCATGATTCTCGGCTTTATTTGAAGTTGATACAAAGAAACCATAAATTAAAACTAGTATTAGTCCCCATACCCACCAACGTTTTACTAATGGCTCATTTGATGGATTTTTACTTGGTGTTGGTGCTTCTTTATAATCTTTTCTATTTTTTGATTTTCTATCACTAATAATAATGTAAATAACAAATATTATTAGTGCAATTACCCATAAAAATTTCATTTCCCTTCTCCCATTATACTTGTATCAGTACATTTATAATTTACCATTTTTATAAATGTCTTAAAAGAATAAATTTACATATATTTTTTAGTGCTATTGAATATCGTATTCTACATGGACAACTTTACTTAAAATTTTTCCCGGCTTATCTTTGTTTAAAAACAATTCAATCCTAATCATTATTTTCAGGCATTAGAAGCTGCATGGAATTGCCTTTGCGATATAACATAAACAGCTTATTAGAAAGCACATGGTCAAAAGTTAGGTCATGATATCCTAAAACATTTTGCTCGGCAAAAATAGTTCAAAAAATTATAAGCTGGGAAAATTCAAAACTTAAAATAATAAAAAAAGTTAAAAAACTACTCTTTATTAGTTTTATGCCGTGCGAATGCCTTGCAGGAGCAAAATAAAAGCTTGTAATAGTAGATATTACAAGCTTGTTAACTTAAGGAGAGTACAGACGAATCCTACGTTTATTAGCAAGTTTAATTACAGTAAAATCCTTTACTATCAATAATTTATAGATTAAGTATAATTAACAAGGTTGAACCTGGATACATTTTTGGATGCCTATATTTCATCTAAGATGCATATAATTTGTTTGTCTGATTTTTGCTTAAGCTCGTCTAACATATAGGCGTAAGTATTGGCCGTGATACTCTTGTTTGAGTAACCAAGGCATTTAGAAATAGAGTAGAGGTCAACATTTTAAAAAGTAGTAAAACCACATGAGTGTGCCGTAAACTATGAAAGTGGAAACCTTTATTCTCAATGCCTAGCTTGTCTAATTGTTTTCTCAATGTTTTATTGACTGCATTAGATGTGAGAATTGTACCAAATTTATCTATGAATAATCTTTCATGATTATTAACCATTAATTGACATAAAATATCCAGTAGTTTTTGGTCAATCTTGATCACACGGGTTTATAACTTATTCTTGGTTTCCTTGTTAATTTCATCTGAATCATAATTAATAATTTTTTTGCTATCGTAGTCCCAGGACTTCGTTAAATGTATTTCTTGATTTTAAAATCAATATCGTGCCACGTTAGCACTCTGATTTCACCAGGTCTCATGCCCATGTAAATGATGTTTAGCAACATATAGCGGCTAACGTATGTTGGCTTAATGTCTTTTAGCAATAATTCTTTCAGTTGCTGTACTTACTTAAAGTTAAGATATTCAGTCTTACGAGTTTTCTTATCATTCCAAGTAAGTTTTATTCGTTCAGTATAGTTTAACCTTAACAGTCCTTCGCTCATCGCATCTTTGATGCAGCTCCGAATGCTTCCATTAGTTTTTCGAACAGTGTCCTTAGCGTGTGTCTTGCCGTAACCGTTTAGAAAGTTTTGGTACTTGGCACGAGTCATTTTTGACAATTTAATATTAGCAAAGTTTTCTTTTATAATTTTGTAAATATGAGCGTACCGACTAACAGTGTCGCGTGTTTTATCTGGTGCCTTATATCTTAAGTACCAATCTTTAAAGTAGTCAGCAAAAACAGGATCTTGATTTGAAATTAAGTTCTGATCTTTTGCCACTTCAATTTTATTTGCCCACTTGCGAGCTTGCAATTTATTAAAAAAGCCACTCTCAACTTTGAATTTTCGTTTGCCTAAATTGTCATACCACGATACTTGAGCACGTCATTTGTCACCGCATTTTTCCAATGTGCCATATTTATTTTTCTTTAAAAATCTGTTAAAAGAGGTACAATAATAGCTTTGCTATTGCTCTCAGATTAGTCTTCAGGAATTGCAACAACTCACTTCCTGAGGCTTTTTTGTTGTAGCTATTATTTTGCTAACAAGTTCGTGATAATTGTACTAATAATAGTTGTGAGTACAGTCAATACAAAGCCGCCAATTATCCAATCGTATATTTTATTTACTTTTCTATCTGTATCTTGAATCTTATTATTTTGAACTTCTAATGCATTTTCAATTTTGATAAAATGTTTGTCTTGTTCGTTAAAATGATTATCTATTTTATGTAGGATTTTTTCATTACTTAATTCAAGCTCAGTGTGAGTTACATATTTGTTATTCATATTGTTACCACCATCTTTACTATTGTAATATTCACTTTTATCAATTGGTAAATCTTGAGAATAATTTATTGTGTCTTTTTTTGCATTATCAAGTGTAATAATATTGTCATTAGTCTCCATTTGAGTTCACCTTTATAGGGATAACAGTGTCAAAAATCTTATTTTCATCTAAGAGATCATTGAATGTATAGAACTGACTTTCAGATTGTTCTTCAGAATTAAAATGGGCATGTGATAACCTGATATAATACGATTTTATCTCTGGATTGATTAATTTGTGAGGATTAATACGATCGTGAACAGGAATTGAACTTTTTGCGTCAACTTTGACTTTGAATTTGAGTTTAAAAAAATTTGTTTTGTCTAATTCTTTAGGGTCTAATTCGATATGATACTGAATATATACTCCAGGATATGGTATATCATTTGAATTATTTGAAAACCGGGGAATTTGATAAGCCATATCAAGTGGTATGTCACTGTATATATCAGTAGAATATAAAGTTAAATAAAAACGAGTAAAATGATGTGTAGTTGCAGCTAATTTAAAACTTTTGTCTACCCAAACTGTGGTTTCAATTACTATATCTTTATGTGACTTTCCATTGAAATCAAGATAATTTATTGGTTGACCATTTCTATCATCTTTTATAACGAATGAAGTTAGGCAAGCAGGACCCTTATCAACAATCATTGGTTAACCTCCTGTAATATTTTTAAATCGATTAGTATCTTTAATATCTAAATTTTTTACCGCAATTCATGCAGATTATGTCTACCTTTTTAATGTTCTTACCTGCAAAGCCTAGTAAATAATTAGTTAAGCCACTCGCCATTATCATCATCTTCTTCAATATCTGCATCCATTAATTCTTTAACCATCTTCAAGTATTTTTCTGGTACGTGTCTGCCACGATAGGAGAATACCTGGTCATGGCCTAAATCCACTGTGCTTTTGTCCTTCACGTTGGAAATGGGCAAAGGGTCATCTGGTCATCTGTATTATCTAGCAGGTAATCGGTAGACGTATGTGATACTTTAGCCACTTTCTGGGTGTTTTCCAAACTTGGAACACTAGTCTTCCAACTATAGATAGTATTCTTACCCAATCTAGCTCAATCGTTAATCTCGTAGAGAGAAATATGTTTCTCCTTAGCTAAGTTTTTTATAATTTCAAATGTACTCATATCATGGTTTTCCAGCTATTGATGGCTATATTTACTAATTTATACTAATATATCTATTTAATTTTTAGGAAATATTAGTAATATTTAATTATCAACAAGTTAATAAACAAATTTGAAACAACAAAAAAGCAATAAATGCAACGGGAATGCTGATACTTAGCTTATTTGTTATGAACCAATATTAGGATATATCCTAATGGTTGTCAATTAGTTTATTAATAAGTTGACAACCAAATTTGCATAGATAAAAAAAGTGGAAGCATGCCAACAGAGGAAAAGTTAGAGAGTATTCAAAGACAAATCGAGAAAAAAATTGCTCTGATTAACAAGAATATGACACAAGCTGAATTAGCAGCTTTAATGGGCGAAACCAGATTTAGTGTTAATCATGCAATCAAAGGAAATAACACTAAGAGGGTCGTTAGGACAAGAAAGAAAACCTACAAGGTTTTAGGAATGGAGGATTAAACAATGAACATTAGAAATGCTGCTTTGGAAGCACAAAAAATAGACCGAGGCATTGCGAGAAAAGCTCAGGATCCCGACCAACTATCTTTATTTGTACTAACTTGTTAAAAGACTAGACCTAGCAATAATATTGCTAGGTCTTTTAATTACCATTGATTCTATGCTAAAGAAAAGTCATAGGAGTTGGCGCATGTTTATTTTAATATTAGGTGCATGGTCATTGTGGTTCTTAATTTGGTTTACAGCTGGGGCATGCCTTTGGTGCTGGTGAGTTTCGTATGGATGTTACAGTAATCGTTGAAACTGCAATATCATTATTATGCTTATATAGTATATATCAAAGTTAGAGAGGTGGTAGCATGCATGATGTGACTAGCCTTATCTATGCTTTAGGAACACTAAACGAAGTAGCTGCCACCTTTTTAGCGGTAACACACACATCGCACAAAGAGGAAACGGATGATGTTATCAAAAACCTGAAAGTCGAACGAGATAATTTTAAGCAGGACTATCTTTTTGAGCGAAAAAGACGGTTAGAGATTGAAGAAAAATACGAAAAATTAAAAAAGAAGTTAGAGAATACTAAATAGTGTTCTTTTTTTATTGAAAGGAAATTAAAATGACTCAAATTATTAATCTATTAAATTCATTATTGCCCATGTTGTTTTATTGGCAGTCGGTATTGTTGTTGTCTATCAATATGCTAAACAACATAATCCAGCATTTGCCGAAAAAAATGAAGTGGCTGTATGACGTTGCCCAATATATTGATACACAGCAGGCAACTCATACCAATGCTTCTGGAGCAGAGAAAAAGCAGGCAGCCACTGACGCATTGCTCGAGCAAGCAAAGGCATCTAAGGCTAAATTAACCAAAGAAACAGCTGAGGGTATGGTTGAGAAGGCTTACCAAGAAGGTGTAAAAAATGAAGCTAAATAAAAAATACGCACTTTCTGCTAATGAAGGCGCATCTGCTTTGGCTAAAGGAGATATTATTGTAGCTCACTCTACAGCAACTCCTAATGGTTAAGCTTGGGCTATTGCGCATAATATGAAAGCAGGTATTAATACGGTACAGACCTACGTTCATCTAATAGTGGATGACAAAGAGTGTTATCTGGTAGGTGGCTTAGGCTATGTAGCGTGGGGATGTAGGTACTATGTAATCAGCTCTCACCAATGCAAATTGACCTGTGCGAGTTCAGCAATAAAACACGTGCGAAAAATGCCTACCGTAACTATATCAGTTTAATTCGTGAGTATGCTCAAAAGTACGGTATACCGCTAACACTGGATACTAATGCTAAACGAGGGGTAAAAACACATAACTGGGTAACACATAATTTAGGGAATACAGACCACAGCGATCCTTACGACTATCTTTCAAGCATTGGCGTTAGCAAAGCACAGTTCGCACACGATATTGCTAATGGAGTTGGCGGTAAAGCCCTTGTAGCTAAAAAGCCAGCTAAAAGTGCAAGCAACAAATCAACCTGTGTTAAAAAATCTGGAACTTTTATTTTAGGCAAAGCACTTAAGCAACATACCTCTCCACATATTAGCGCACCTGCAATTGCTAAACTGCCAAAGGGTAGTGCCGTTAAATATGATGCAGTTCTGCAAGGACCGAAACGACTATGGCTTAGACAGCGACGTGCTAATGGCTATGGCTATATTGTTGGCAAGGATAAGTACGGTAAAACAATGGGGCAATTTAAAAAATATTAATTAAGCCACTCTGGAGCATTGCTCTGGAGTGGCTTGTTTTGGTGCTATAATTATTTTATTAAAGGTGATGTTAATATGAAAGACAAAAAGTTGTGCTTTGGTCTCTTTGGAGTATATATGTTTTATTTACGTTTGCATTCTTGTATCTTTTAATCAAAAGCAAAAATTATACAGATATTGTTCCAACTGTTGAATTGGCTATTATCTCCGTCTTTTTTAATGTATATATTATGAAAGAAAGGAAAAAACCACCAATTCTGAAATTAAGACTAATATACAGCAATTCAAAGAAAACACCGGCTCTAAGATTGGTTTTGTTTTATTATTTAATGGTTTTAATTTCTTTTTTAATGCTCACTGTGAAAAGGATTTTTGGATATACTTGGTTTCTGTTTTCATTATATGGTTGTGGATTTTTACTTACGATATAGGATTTGTCATTTTAGCGGAGATTAATCCTAAAAAAAAGCATATTTTTTGGTAAATTTATTGAATCAATATTTGAATGCGCCACTAATTCGACAATATTAATATTACTCGTCTCATATGCTTTTTCTCATCATTTTAGTGTATCACTCGAAAGAATAATCAAAACCGTTTTATCTCTTTTTGCTATAATGATACCTGTAATTAAAATTTATAATATCTGAGTACTACGAGTATGAAAAACAAGAACAAGCAAAAAAGAAACAACAAAAGCAGGAAAAAGATAAACAAGAAAAAGAAAAGTACCAGCATGATTTTTATAATTATGAATAAAAACCACTCAGATTAATTTCTGGGTGGCTTATTTCTTATTTAATAATTCTTAAATGTGGTTTAGTAGTGAAGCTTCCAACATTATCATTACTAAAATCGGTTTGAAACGTGGCTTCTAGTTCGTCTATAGGTAAAGCTAAATTAGCTTCTACATTTTGCTTAGTGGTAACCCCAGCATCTAACAGCATTTTCAGCGATTCTTTAAAGATTTTAGGGCGCTCTTGAGGCAAATCGTTGTCCCCTGGCTCATGTATGCGCCAACCATTTCTAGAAAGTTGTTTTTCAAGATATAAATACTGATTCTCGGATAGTAAATGTAATGAGTTTGCTTTGTATATTAAAGCTGAAATTGAAACATTCCAATATTTTTTTGCTTCACAGAAAAATGCCATATTTGTTGAAAGCATAAAATTTGAAAATTCTCTGTCAGGTAAAAGAAGATCTGACGCAAATTGATTAGCTTGACGTTCTAAAATATTTTTATAAACCTTACTATTAAGCTCAAAAATATTGTCTACACTGTTGTGTAGGAGTAAATGACCTAATTCATGAGCCAGATTGAATCGTCTCCGCATAGGAGATTCACCATTATTTGTTAATGCAATGAATGGTCTACCATTAGCCCAAGTTGAAACAGCATCCATTTTTTGACTTTTCATTGTAGTTTCAACAATAATAATTCCATTTACTTCCATAGTATTAGTTAAGTTTTTGATTGGACCATTGCCTAATTTCCATAACTGTCTAACTTTGTGTGCTATATTCTTTATTTCTTCAAGGTTAATATCTTTTATTTCAATGTTTAGTGGTTGTGGAATATTCAACCTAGGAAGTTGAATATATTGAGATATGTAATTTGTGTTTTCAATTTCAAATTTTAATCTAGCTTTCTGCATATCACGTAATTTATTTGTACTTGCAGCTTGACTACGAAAGAATACTGGCCCTGTGGAAACAAATTGACTAGATTTTCCGAAGAAATTAATAGGAAACTTTAATGCCTTAGCAATTTTAATTATAGATTCTCCACGAGGTATGGTAAAACCTCTTTCATATTTACTAATTGATTCACGGGAAAGAGAGGCTTTTTCAGCAAGCTGTGCCATGGTGTAACCGCGTGTTAGTCTCGCAAGCTTTAATTGACCAGGGTTAAATTGTACCTCCATCATTTTTTTGCTCCTTATTCAGCTTTTGTTTTACTTCATTCTTAAATTTTAATTTTAAGTCATATTTTTCTGAATCTGTAGCGGGTTGTACAATGCTTAAGGAATTTGTTATATTTTTTTGGTAAAGCCATTTTTTTGCACCAACATCAGGTAAGCCAATTTCAACATATTCTAAATTAAATCCGACTCCACCATAGGTTATCATCAAATAAATTTTTTCATCCTCAATATTATTTTTTTCATCCTTAGTATTAATTTTTTCATCCGCATTTTGATCAAAAATTGACATCTGTCTATAAATTGGGATATCCTTATTTAGCTGACTCAGAAAAATACGATTTTTTGCAATTTTAGGTAATGCAGATTTTTTCGTAGTTTTGTTTACGGTAAATATATAATTTTTAGAAGTAAAAGTTAAGTAGCTATACCCGTTTGGAACAACAAGATTTGATTCCATTTTTAAATTGATATTTGAATTAATAAGCTCATGTTTTAACAACAAGTCAACGTATGCGTGCCTGATATTGCCATGTGTAATTTTAGCTTCAGGTAATTGTAGATCAGTTTCTCTTTTTACTAGCTCATTCGCCAAATTATATCCTTTCTTTATTGAACCAGAAAAGAAACCGGGTAAACTTGGATCAATTTTATTTTCCAATAAGCTATTTAGATAATTCATTGTAAACGTTCCTTTCTAAGATCGAATTTATAGAATGCAAAAACATATTTTTGAGTTTTTGTAATTTTTAAATATACTGAATCAAGTATATTTAGTTAATATTTATGATTACATTTTTACATTTTAAGCATATTTTGTCAAGTTTTGATTTTATAAGAAAATATTATTCAATAATTTAATTTATGGTAGCCGTTTTAAAGTATTTAATATCTAATATATTTAATAAAATTATATGCATTTAGCTATTCCGTAGTTTTAGCAATTATCGATAGACATTGCTGTTGGACATTCAAAAATGTTGAATTCCCATAAGTATAAATGGTATAAATCAGCTAATTAAAAACAAAATTTAGCATTAAAACCGCACGGCATAGAGGTACAAAATTATATAAATAAAAGAGCAGTTTTTATAACTGCTCTTTTATATTGGATCCTGAATTACTATAATTAAAAGGTTGGCGAACATTTGGCGATCACATAAATTAAAAATACTAATATATCAAGCTCCAAGACCATATATTTAAGGAGAGTACAGGATTTGAACCTGCGCGCCAAGGAAAAACTTGGTTCGCCGGATTTCGAGTCCGGTGCATTACCACTCTGCCAACTCTCCATGACGAATAACATTATACCTTAACTGAATATTTTTTCAACTTGCCATTTTCTTCTAAATTGAACAAGTGCGTGTTTGTTGTGTATTTGCTTGATGTAATATCGGAAAAAGCAATTAAATCAGTATACACACTAGATAGCAATATTATTCTTTTAGATCACCGATTGTCTTGAGATAGGTTTTGATTTTTTGTTCTACAAACTTGATATTATCGTCAATTTTCTTTTCCTGTTCATGTAAATTATCTAGCTGCTTAAACAGTAAAACAAGTCTATCAGGTATAGTTTGGTCACCCTCATAGCGTAATTTGGTGTATTTTTGCATTTCTTTAATACTCATACCAGTCTTTTTTAAGCGGGAAATGAAACTAATCCATGCTACATCTTTTTCAGTATAAATGCGACGATTATTTTCATCACGATTTGGGAAAAGTAATTTTTGTTTTTCATAATAACGCAGTGTGTCGATTGAAAAGCCACTAAGTTTCGAAAATTGACCAATTGAATATTTCATTGTAGTTCCTTTCTAAAAAATTCAAGCTAGGTAAATGATACATCGTCATATTTTACCACTACCAAAAAATTTTAAAATAGTAGTTGACATGGACTATACTCCAGCAACTATTCTATAAACCGTTAAAAAAGTTTACAAAACAAAAAGGAGAAAAACTATGAAAAATGATGAACGTTATCAAAAGGGTTTAGTAAATTTAGAAAAAGTTGATCAAGAAGGCGGCAAATCAGTTATTGATTCACTAGCTGGTTTATCTGAAGATGTAGGTCGCTACATTATTGAATTTGCATTTGGTGACGTATACGATCGTGGTGTCCTGGATCTAAAGCAAAGGGAAATGATTACCATTACAACTTTGCTGACACAAGGTGACACTGAACCGCAACTGAATGTTCATATCAATGGCGCTTTAAATGTCGGCTTAACGCCAAAGGAAGTAATCGAGACATTTATTCAAACTATTCCTTACGTGGGATTTCCGAAAGTGCTAAACGCGATTAATGTTGCTAAAAAGGTATTCAAAGATCGTGGAATAGATTTCACGCAATCGAATAAAAGTGAATAAAGTCATGACTAAAACTAGTTACTGTTATAAGTAAACTAGTTTTTTTATCTGAAGCTGATATAGTTCGTATTTTTATGACTATAAAACAAGCATGCATGAATTTAATTGTAAGTTAATTTTTGAGTTAAAGAAGTGAAATATGGAAAGTTCATTATCTAAGCGTGCAGCTGTTATTGACACAATTCCAACAGTTTTTGGCTATTTAGGAATTGCGTCCGCTTTTGGTGTGATTGCTCGCTCAACAGGTTTTTCGACTATTACAGTAATCATGATGTCAATCATAATCTATGCTGGGTCAGCACAATTTACCACTATTAGTATGCTAGTAGCAGGTAGTCCGATTGCTTCAATTATTTTTACTACATTTATGGTCAATTCAAGGATGATTTTAATGAGTACAACGGTGGCACCGTACTTTAAGAAAGATAAACTGGGCAAAGGTATTTTAATTGGTACGCTTTTAACTGATGAAAGCTTTGCTCTAGCAATGAATAAACTTAATTTTACAAATGACAAAATGAATTTCAGTTGGTTCAATACTGAAAATATGATTTCATATAAAACTTGGGTATTTGCTACAGCGATTGGTGCCATACTTGGCAACTTTATTAAAGATCCAAAACAATTAGGTCTTGATTTTGCAAATGTGGCAATGTTTATTGGTTTGTTATATTTGCAAGTAAACAATGATAAGTCTTTAAATAAGCTGTTACAAGTAATAGTAATTTTACTGACAATGTTGTTGACCTATATTTTGACAATGATTTTGCCACCCAGTCTGGTTATTATTGTTGTAACTCTTATTGGATGTGCATTGGGGATGGTAATAAAACGTGTCTTCTTCTAACTATTTGTTTTTGACTATTATCGGATGTGAACTTGCAACTTGGCTATCGCGGATACTTCCCTTTGTTTTATTAAAAAAATTCACTTTACCTAAAGCAGTGGTTGAATTTCTATCTTTTGTACCGATAGTTATAATGTCTACTATGTGGTTTTGCAATTTATTCACCGCTCAACCAGGTCAATTGCCAAAAGCTAACCTTGAATATCTTGTTGCTGCAGTGCCAACTTTTATAGCAGCGGTTATTAGCAAGTCACTTTTAGTGATTGTGATAGTTGGAATTGTTTCATTAGCTTTATTAAGGTTAATTTTGTAAAGTTGCTAACTGATTTACATTTCTAAAAGTTTATCTTGAGAGAATTGTGAGTTATACTAATTAAAGTTGTTAATTTATAACTATTAAGCAAATTTGTTATTAAAAATCAAATAAATATTTTGGTTGAAGTGAAAGACTTTCAAGAATTGTTCTCAGGTTTGGGTTGCCTGAGCAATTTTGAAGGTCTTTTTTGCTGTAGAAAGCTGGAAGGTAAATGAAATTTTTAGGAATGCTAGTTGTTATATTAATAGCTACCCTAATTGGCGGACAATTTAGTGCAAGGTTAAGATTACCAGCTGTTGTCGGCGAATTACTAGCTGGGATAGTGATTGGACCGGGAATCTTTAATTTGGTACAACCGGGCGGAATCATTAAAGTGTTCTCCGACATCGGTGTGATTTTTTTGATGTTTTTGGCAGGTCTAGACAGTGATATTAAAACACTAAAAAAACTTTTTCGTCCTAGTGTGTTGGTAGCTGCCTTTGGTATGATAGTACCAATTATTATTGCTTATATAACAGGCATTCTCTTTAATTTTTCACAGGTTGAAAGTTTATTTTTAGGCTTAACTTTTTCAGCTACTTCGGTTTCAATTTCGGTAGCCGTTTTGCAAGAAATGGGACGCCTGGAAGGAAAGGAGGGCATGACAATTTTAGGTGCTGCAGTAGCAGATGACCTGCTCTCAATATTACTTTTGAGCATTGTTAGTGGACTGACAGGTGTTTCTGAGCAAGGTTCAAGTATGGAAAAAAACTTTATTATTAGCCTCCTTGTTCAGGCAGCCTTTCTTATATTATTAGTTCTTCTTAGCATTTATGTCATACCTCGGTTAATTAGCTTAAGTCAGCGTCTGACATTGCCTGTTCCAGAAACCTTGGTGGCAATGATTATTGTAGTATTAGCTTCTTGGGCTGCTGAAGAAGTAGGACTTAGTAACGTAATTGGCGCTTTTTTTGTCGGCTTGGCTCTGAATCGTACCTCAGCACAGAAAACGCTCAAGAAAAATTTTACCGTGATTAGCTACAGCAGTTTTATTCCTGTCTTTTTTGTCAGTATTGGTTTAGATATGAGCATTAAGGGAATATTACACGACTTTATTTTATTTATCGTTTTGATAATTGGAGGTGTTTTATCAAAATTAGTTGGCGCAAGCTTGGGCGCAAAAATGGCGGGTTTTAGCAATTCCAGTTCCTTGTTAGTCGGGACCGGAATGGTTTCGCGCGGTGAAATGGCTCTCGTTGTCGCACAAATAGGTTTAACCAACCATCTACTAGCGCCAGCAGCTTATTCAACAGTCATTGGAGCAATAATTATGACAACCGTAATTTCACCCTTTCTCCTCAAATGGTCAATATTAAGAATGGATAAGAATGAATAAAGCAAAACAAGATACTTAAGATCAATACAGAGATCTGACCTTATAGTTAAATTTCTTAAAGTCATTTAGAAGTTATGCTATGATTAAAACCGTGTTTTTTCACTGTTAAACTTAAACAGAAGGTAGGAAGGTCTGATGAAAATAAAGCCGAGTGCTGGGATATTTAAATTAAGATGGTATATAGAGCAGATGCGAGGCTGGAGTTTTAAAACATATTTATTATTAATGTTGGGAATAGGCATTATTGTTGGTACTACTGTAGCCGCACCTGTTACTCAAATTTCCTTGTTAACAATGATAGCTGCAATTTTGGGTTTTACATGTACACTTGCCATTACTAATGCCAGACAAATCAATGGTATTTTAGGTTTAATTTCTTCTGCGATTTATATTATAGTTTCCATATACGCCAAAAATTATGCCAATGTGATTTTGCAAGCTATTTATATTTTGCTGTTAGATTTACCTGTATTAATGTTGCCGTCTTGGTCTAAAGATACGGAAAAACATATTCATGGTTTGACACTGATAAAGTGGCTTCTTACCATTATATTTTTTGCCATGGTGCTAGTTTTACTTTATCTGCTAGATACTAAACTTTTTACTAGTCCAAGACCCCTAATCGATGCAACAGCTGGAGCAATTGGAATTACTGGATCTCTTCTTTGTATGTTACATTTTCGCGAGCAATACTATTTTTGGACTATTCAGGGAATACTTTCAATTATTTTATGGGGAGTTACCGCATTTCAAGGGGATGCTAATCTAACTTTATTTTTAACATATATTTTGTATTTAACTAATGATCTACTGGCATTTACCGATAAGCATGTTAGCTGGTTTCACTAACAAAAAAGAAGTCTTTCTCAAAAGACTTCTTTTATTTGTCTAAATGTTTTTTGACAATTCTACTTAAGATCTTAGTTGCACCTTTGCCTGCCTTGTCATCATAATATGATTGATAGCGGGTATCATTGTCATAGGCATTCACAATACCTAAATGAATTTTAGTAGAATAATTCGGCATAACAATTTGCAACCAGTGTTGGTGATTTTTAAAAATAGCATCACTTAAGGCAGCTTCTTTAGCAGGGTCTTTGACAACTTCCTGTAAATTTCTTACCAGATCTGCCTCAGTTTGTTTCATTTTATTATATTTTGCTTCAGTAAATTGACTTTTTTCCGACATGACTTCCTCCTGTAATTTGTTAAGATACTTAAATAACTATAGCAACATTAGCTTGAAAAATCATGTCTAAATTTATTTGCGGAAAATTAACAAGGCATAATTGGTAATGCTGGGCAAAAGACAAGAAATCTAATAAATAAAGCGCTATAATTAAGAGAGAGGCGAACTAATGATCACTTTTGTTTGGGCAGAAGATGAAAAACACCAAATTGGTCTAGATGGACATTTACCTTGGAAACTGCCTGCTGACTTACACCATTTTAAAAAAATAACTTATGGACATCCCATTGTCATGGGTCGAAGAACTTTTATGAGCTTGCCTCATATTCTACCAGGTCGCAAGCATATTGTTTTAACAACTAGTCAGAAATTAAAAAATAAATTTCATGCTGATCAAAGAGTTTTAATAATATCTACGCTCACTGAATTACAAAGATGGATTGATCAACACAAAAATCTGGAAATTTGTGTAATAGGTGGTAATTCGGTCTTTGACGCCTTGAAAAATCAGGTAGATTGCTTAGAAAAAACTGAAATAAAAGCCACTTTTACAGCTGATGTGACAATGACAAAACTTAATTATAGCCATTTTAAGATAGTAAAAAGGGAATTTCATCAACCTGATGATTCGAATTCTTATCCATATGAATTTTTAACTTATATGAGAAAGGAGAAGTGACATGAAACAAGTTATTGCTTCAACCGTCGTTTTACTAATTTGCATACTGATTTTGATTAGCAGTTTTTTACTTGCAGAAAACTTAAATCATAATTATTGGTGGCAGGTAATTGGCATGGCAATTGTTACTTTTGCTGTGGGACAATATTTTTTTAAAATAATAAAATCATATCAAACAACTAAAAAATAATTTATTTTTCGGTTGACAGATGATTTTTTAGATGTTAAATTAATAAACAATTAAATAATTAATACATCTTGAAAAGCAGAGTAGCTATTATTTTTACTAATAAAGAGAGCTGACGTTTGGTGAGAGTCAGTTAGTAAGGTGTAGTGAATATGGGCTTGAAACGATGACTGCTAGTGATATTTAGCTAGTGGCGGAGTTGCATCCGTTAAGATTGCAAGCTATTGTTAGATAGCTGTTGAGGTTTATTACGTGAGTAATAAGCAAATTAAAGGTGGTAACACGAAGCACTCGTCCTTAGATTAGGATGAGTGCTTTTTTTATTGAAAAATTGGGAGGTTTTTCTAATGACTAAAAAGAGTCGCAATATAATTATTGGAGTAATTGCAGCCATTGTAATTATTGCCATTGCCTGGTTTAGCTTTGGCAAAAAAGGAGATAGCAATCAAAAGAACCACGTTGTTACTGTAGGTATAGTTAGTGAATCAAAACCCAAAGAGGTTATTTGGGATCACGCAGCAGCCTTGGCCAAGAAAAAATATGGCATAACAATTAAAGTCAAGAATTTCACTGATTACAATCAACCAAATAAGGCAGTAAAAAGTGGAGACATAGATCTAAATGCTTTCCAACATTATGCTTTTCTTAAAGCTTGGAATAAAGCCAATCATGGTGGTTTAGTAGCTATCGGACGCACAGATATAAATCCGATTAGACTATATTCAAAGAAATATCATAAATTAAGTGAGCTGCCAAAAGGTGCTACAATTGCCGTACCAAATGACGCAAGTAATGAATCCCGTTCCTTACTCGTTTTGAAAAATGCTGGTCTAATTACATTACGCAAAGGTAAAGCTCTTGTGACTGTTGCGGATATTGTAAAGAATCCTAAAAACATCAAAGTTAAAGAAATTAGTGCCGATCAATGTGGCCGGGTAATCAATTCTGTAGATGCAGCAGTTATTAATAATGACTTTGCTCGTCCAGCAGGTTTAGGTGAAAAACAAACAATCTTTGTTGAGCCGGTAAATAGAGATTCTTACCAATGGATAAATATCATTGTAGCTAAAAAAGATCAAGCAAAAAACAAGGACTACCAGGCGGTAGTCAAATGTTATCAAACTGCAGAGACTAAACGGATACAAAAGAAATATTATGGCAACATGACTAGAAGTGCTTGGGACATTAAATTGAAGTAAAAATTTTAATGATCGGAGAAGATTGTAATGGGTATTATTGATTTAGAACACGTTAGTGTAGATTTTCCTGATAAAAAAGGCAAAATTGTGCAAGCAGTTCATGATATTAGTCTAACTGTAGAAAAAGGTGATATTTTCGGAGTTGTAGGCTTTTCCGGAGCAGGTAAGTCTACCTTAGTCAGAACAGTCAACCTTTTACAAAAACCAACAGCTGGTAATATTAAAGTTAACGGAACCGATTTTGTCAAAGATGGCAAACAGGTAATAGCTAACAAAGATTTACAACTAGCTCGCAGAAAAATTGGCATGATTTTTCAAAATTTTAATTTATTAAATGAAATAAGCGTGGTTGACAACGTGTCCTTTGCCCTGAAACATTCTGGATTAAAAGAAAAAGAAATTAAGGAAAAATCATTAAAATTATTAGATTTAGTGGATTTAAGAGATAAAGCAAACTTTTATCCAGTGCAGCTTTCCGGAGGTCAGCAGCAAAGAGTTGCTATTGCCAGAGCTTTAGCGAATGAACCAGATATTTTGATTTCAGATGAGGCTACCAGTGCTCTTGATCCCCAAAATACTCTCCAAATACTGACATTGCTCAAAAAGCTCCAAAAAGATCTTAACTTAACTATTGTCTTGATAACTCATGAAATGGCTGCTATTAAGAAAGTTTGTAATAAAGTTGCCTTAATGCAGTCTGGACAAATTGTTGAAAAAGGAAGTTTAAGGGATGTTGTGCTACATCCTAAAAATGATTTGACCAAGAGTTTCGTGGGTGGCTCTTTGGAGGTAATCAACACTTTGAAATCTCTTAATATTGATAAACTTGACAATGATAATGAAGCCATTTATCAACTTGTTTATAGCATGGCTAATGTCACTAAAACAATTGTTGTTGATTTATACCGTGAAGTAGGGGTCGAAGCCAGTATGTTATACGGCAATGTTGAATTGCTTGATGATGAGCCAATTGGTACTTTACTTGTTCAAGTCAAAGGAGACAAGATAAAACAGCAGGAGACAGTTGCTTATTTAAGAAAAGAAAAAGTTGCTGTCACTCGTTTAAACGAAAAGGGGGATCTATATGAGTAGTTGGTTTAGCAAAGTTTTTCCCAATGTTGTGCAATTAGGTTGGTTGGGAGACACTGGCTGGGGCACCAGCATTATTCAAACTCTGTATATGACTTTTTGGGCCGGAATTTTTGGCGGCATTTTGGGAATGGTTTTTGGTATCGTTTTAGTCCTAACAAAGAGTGACGGCATCAGGCCTAATAAATTTTGGTTTAACCTTTGTGATAAAATTGTTTCAATTTTTAGAGCAATTCCGTTCATTATTTTACTGGCATTCATAGCTCCAGTAACGCAAAAAATTGTTGGGACACAAATAGGTATTCAAGCTGCATTGGTTCCTCTGACATTAGGCTGTTTTCCATTTTATGCTCGGCAGGTTCAAGTAGCACTAGAAAGCGTTGACCACGGAAAAATTGAAGCAGCACAAAGTCTAGGAGCTACGATTTGGGACATTATATTTAGTGTTTACTTAAACGAGGCTAGATCTGAACTTGCTCGCGTCTCTACCGTGACAATTATCAGTTTAATCGGTTTAACTGCAATGGCAGGAGCTATAGGTGCCGGTGGACTAGGTAATACAGCAATTTCATATGGATATAATCGGTTTAATAATGACGTTACTCTTATTGCGACTGTTTTAGTTATTATTTTAATATTTATTGTTCAGGTTATTGGTGATTTTTTTGCCAACAAATTAAATCATCAAAATCGTTAAAAATTTTAAAACAAAATAAAAACAACGAGTTGAATCTCGTTGTTTTTTCGTATTTAAAAGTAGAATTATTTAACTGCATCCTTCAATGCTTTACCAGGTTTGAATGCAGGTACTTTAGTTGCAGGAATGGTTAAGGTTTTACCAGTTTGTGGGTTTCTACCTTTTCTAGCTGCACGATTACGTACTTCAAAAGAGCCAAAACCTATGATTTGTACTTTTTCGCCTTTAGCCAAGTTATCCTTGATTGATTCGATTAAAGCATCGATAACTTTTTCTGCATCTTTTTGTTTAAGATCTGTCTTTGCTGAAACTTCTTTAGTAAGTTCAGACTTGTTAATTGAAGCCATAATTCTTCTCTTTTCTATAAAAAATATTACACATTCAATGCTATTAAATAGTTTGCATTTTTTCTATACTAATCCACCTAAAGCATTGTGTCGCTTGATATTCGGCAACTTTTATTATTTTAGCACACATATAGCAAGCTTCAACAGTAAAAAGCTAAATGTTACGTTAATTTTTGCTGTTTTAACAAGCGATTGACCATTTGTAGATAATTAAGGTAAAGGGGCTTAAACCGGGAATGTTTCTCCTTTTGCCACGGCTTAGGTTTACCGCAAAAGTGTAAAATTGAGGTGTTTTTCATGACCCATTCGGTGTTGATTTCACCTGTGCTTCTGGTTAAGTAAACTGAGAAAGCTCTGGCATCGTAGTTCCAGCGCGTTTCTGGAATTTTTAAAATATCTTCGCCATATAGATAATTGAGAATATCTTGATCTGGCAAAATTAAAGTATCATGATGCTCTTCAATTGCCTGAGTAATTTCTGTAATTTTAATTTTTGTACGCATTTGATCTAAATCCATCAGCATTATTCCAGAGTTAAAGTACCCAGTTGATGTACCCAGCCTGATATTATTAATTGAACTCATAATGTCCGTTAACCCTTCATGAACTGAAGCTGCAAACATTTTACCTTCAAGGTCTAACTCCCACAAGGGCACTATTGAATTAATAACTAAAATGTCAGGATCAAGATAAATAATTCGATGTAGATCTGCTGGCAAAATTTTACTTGAAAGTAATCTGAAATACATTTCTTTAGGATAATCATGCAAGTTGAGCAATGAATCAGGAAATTTAATATTCTTATTCATAGTCAAAGTGGATACCTGAATTCCTATTTTTAGCCCAAATTTTTTTAATTTATTCAGAGCATGCTGGTTAATATTGTCGTAAATTAGCCAGACATGAAACTCTTCAGTCATATTGTTCAGCCTAAGGGAATACATCATAACTTCGAGTGGTTTGATATAGTTTTGGTCTATAGTGACCAGTATTTCGATTGATTCTTTTTGCGACTTTTTCATGAAGTTCTTCCTTTAATAACATTTTTTATGTTTTCACTATTTCTAAGTATAAAGCAAAAGTAGATTCTGTACCTCATAATATAAGTTGTAAAAAAAACTAAATGCCACAAGATTAGAAGGTAAAATAATTGTTTTGATATTGTAAAAGAAATTATTTATTCAAAGTAGTAGAATGTACATAAATAAGTTTTTCAATAATGAGGTGTCAAAATGAAGAAAAAACTTTTGTTAAGTATAGTTGGAGCTGCATCTTTGACTTTAGGACTGAGTGCAAGTAAGCCAGTTTTGGCTGCAGATTCTTCTGCATCAACCACGAATCAGAGCCAGTCTGCAACTTCTACAACAAGCTCTGACAAGAAAGATTCGACCACAACCAATACTACTGATACAAGCAAAAACAATAACGGGCTATCTACAACAACTGAAGACAAAAATAAACCTTCTTCATCGGCAGATACGACAGAGAAGCCTAAGAAAAATAATACTAATTCAAATAATGCGATAAAATATTTAGGCAAAACTGTCAAATTAAAGAGAAATGCCTATATATTTGACAGTAAGGGTAAAAGAATTAAAAACAAAAAACTGAAAAAAGGAACAATTCTTTCAATTACGGGTTTTACCACAGTTAAAAATAAGAGCTACTTGCAAATATCATTAAATGGCAAGAAAACTAAGAAGAAAGAATACGTAAAGCCAGGTAATGTAAAGCTTTTTAAAGTTGCCAGCTACAAGGTAAAACGCAACGCTAAAGTATACAATAGCAAAGGCAAGCTTCTGGTAAAAGGAAATAAATATTCATACGTTAAAAAAGGTACAACAGTTTTTGTCTATAGTACCAAGAAGATCAAAGGTAAAAAGTTAGTAGGAATATCTGAAACACAGTTTTTAAAATGGTCTGATTTAGTTCATAAGACTGGTAAAGCAGTTATCAAATAATTTTTTCTGGGAGGCAAACACATGACTGATCCTGTTTTAAAAAGAGTAGCTGTTAGAAAATACACTAATGAAAAAGTTGCTCAAGATGACATTGAAAAATTGATCAATGCCTTTCAGGCAGCACCTTGTGGCATGCACCAAACTGATGTAATGCAAATGACAGTGGTTGAGAATGAAAAATTACTGTCACAAATAGAACAGGTTACAAGTAACGCTTGCTATAATGCTCCTTTATTATTTGTCATTAATGTTAAAAAGAATAATGAATTTGGTGAAAGAGACGCATCTGTTGCAGCAGAAAACATAATGATAGAGGCTGCAGAACTCAACTTAGGTTCTGTTTATTTAATGAGTGCAGCCAGTGTACTTAATTCTGCCAAAAATTTGGAAGAAGAGCTTGGTGTTCCGGAGAATTTTGAGACCTGTGTCATTGTTGCCTGTGGACATGCTTCAGAACATCCTAATGATGACAGATCTACCAGGTATAAGGTTATAAGAAAATAATATTATTTTATAGTTTTGTATTAAACTTTAGCCATACTTTTTTTGATGAAGTGTGCTAAAGTTTTTATTTTGCGCAAAATATTTAATTTATTGCAACGCAAATGGTTTATATAAATGTTACTTGGTATAATAGTTATGTAAGCGTTACATTTATTTACTTAAGGAGCTATTATATGAAAAAGATTATTAATGATCCAGCAAATGTTGTACCTGAAATGGTCAATGGTATGGTCAGATCTTATCCACAATTTATTTCTCAAGTTAAAGATACCGAAGCTGTTATGAGAGCAGATAAGGATTCAATGACCGGGAAAGTAGGTATTGTCAGCGGGGGAGGTTCAGGACATGAACCTACTCACGCAGGTTTTGTAGGTAAAGGGATGTTGAGTGCAGCTGTTTGCGGGGAAGTGTTTACATCCCCAACACCTGATCAAATATACGCAGCCATCAAAGCAGTCGATCAAGGTCAAGGTGTCTTTTTAGTAATTAAAAATTATTCAGGAGACGTCATGAACTTTGATATGGCAAAAGATATGGCTGATATGGACAACATCAAAGTAAAATCAATTGTAGTCGATGACGATATTGCTGTAGAAAACAGCACATTCACGCAAGGTAGACGTGGTGTAGCCGGTACTTTATTTATGCATAAGATACTTGGCGCCATGGCTCAAAACGGCGCAAGTTTAGACGAAATTGATGCAGCAGCCAAAAAAGTTTTGCCTAATATTAAAACAATTGCTGTAGCTTTATCGGCTGCTACCAATCCCGAAACTGGTAAACCTGGTTTTGTATTAAAAGATGACGAGATTGAATTTGGAGTTGGCATTCATTCAGAGCCTGGCTATCGTCGTGAAAAAATCAAACCTGCTAAAGACTTAGTATCTGAATTAGTGGGCAAGTTAAATAATGAAATGCATTTAGAGCAAAATAAAAAGTATGCTGTTTTAGTTAATGGCATGGGTGCAACTCCTTTGATGGAACAATATATTTTTAGTAATGATTTGCTTGATAAATTGGCGGAATTTAATGTTAAACCTGCCTTTATCAAAATTGGTAATTACATGACATCGCTTGATATGGCTGGTATTTCACTCACAATTTTTGAGTTAGCTGACGAAAAGTGGCTTGAATATCTTAATCAACCAGTTGAAACGATAGCTTGGTAAAAGAGAGGGAAATAATATGGGATTAACGGTTAAAAACGTAGTTGAATGGATCAATAAATTTTCCGTAAAAATTGAGCAGAATAAGCAATTTTTAAGCGATTTAGACACTGCAATTGGCGATGGGGATCACGGGTTTAATATGAGCCGAGGCATGAATGCCGTCAGTCAAAAACTGGATTTAGAGCCAAAAACTATTACTGATGCTTTTAAACAAATTGCAATGACTCTTATTTCTACTGTTGGTGGAGCTTCAGGCCCATTATATGGCACAGCTTTTTTAGAAATGGCCAAGAAGAGCGCTACTAGCGATGATATTGGTGAATTACTGGATGCTGCATTAGCTGGTATTAAAAAACGTGGCGGTGCTAAACCAGGTGACAAAACGATGGTTGATGTTTGGTCAGTGCTCGTACCTGAAGTGAAAGCGCATAATTTAACTCAAGAAAAAATTGATTCTGCTGTAGCTGCAACTAAAGATTTAGTAGCAAAAAAGGGTCGTGCTTCATATTTGGGAGAGAGATCAAAGGGTCATGTTGATCCCGGCTCACAATCTAGCGGCTATCTCTTTGAAGCTTTACTGGAAACTGAAGGTATACTATGATTTTAGGCATTACGTTAGTATCACATGTTCCCGAAATACCTACCGGTTTGACTAAACTTTTAGATCAAGTTGCCAAAGATGTATCAATCACAAATGCTGGTGGAACAAATGAAGAAGATATAGGTACCAGTATGGACAAGGTTTTGCAAGCTTTTTCTGACAATAAAGCCGATGAAATTTTGGCTTTTTATGATCTTGGGAGTGCCAAAATGAATCTTGAACTGGCGATGGAAATGACTTCTAAAAAGATTCATTTGTATGATGTAGCTTTTATTGAAGGTGCATATACTGCTGCTACTTTGATTGAAGCGGGAGTTGATTTAACTGAAATAGAAAAACAACTTGAACCCTTAAAAATTAAAAAATAGGTTTAAAGCTTCAATTTAAAAGACTTTGCTAAAAATAACAGTTATAAAAATATAACGGAAATTTTTAAGAAATTAAATATAAATGCTATATAATCAAAGAAATTAAATAACAGTTTCTTAAACAATTTTTTAAAAATTATTTTATTTAAAGAAAGTGTTTACACAAGCAAAATTTTATAATATATTTTGTTAGGGAGTAATTTACTACTAAACATTATTTGAGGCTTATGAAGCCTAATAATCAAAGTAGGAGATTAAAAAATGAATAATAGTTTAACAATGCAATTAGTGGGAGAGTTCATTGGAACTATCATCTTAGTATTGCTCGGAGATGGCGTTTGTGCCGGTGTCAATTTGAACAAGTCGAAAGCAAAAGGCAGTGGCTGGATCGTTATTTCTTTTGGTTGGGGTTTTGCCGTAACTTTCGGAGTATTTTGTGTTAGTTGGCTTTGCCCAGGACATTTTAATCCGGCAGTGTCATTAGGAATGGCTATTGCAAACAAATTGCCATGGTCTTCAGTTTTACCATATATGCTGGCTCAAATTGCTGGGGGTTTTATCGGTGGCATTTTAGTTTGGCTAACCTATTTTCCTCATTGGGAAGAAACCACTGATCAAGAAGGCATTTTAGGTTCGTTTGCCACAACGCCTGCCATTAGAAACTATACTTGGAATTTCTTTACTGAAATGATTGCTACGTTTGTTTTGGTATTTGGCTTGTTGGGATTAACCAATGCTAAATTGGCACCAGGATTAAACCCATTACTAGCAGGATTTTTAATTACCGCAATCTGTTTGTCCTTAGGAGGACCAACTGGAATCGCGATTAATCCGGCCCGTGACCTGGGACCAAGACTTGCACATCAGTTTATGCCAATTGCCAACAAAGGTGGCTCCGACTGGGCTTATAGTTGGGTTCCAATTTTTGGACCACTTTTAGGTGGCGGAATTGCCGCATTTTTGTTTAATGTTATTGCTTAAACTTAAAAAAGTTCATGACTTTAAAAAGTCGTGAACTTTTTTTATTTGCAAAATTTCACTACGGTTTAAAATTGCGTAATATTTCAATTCCTTTCTGCTGATATTTATTAGGTATAAAAGTTTTTCTCATAGCAATTTGCATATATGCCCAAAGCCGCTGGCCAGGTTTTAAATGAATTACGTGAATGTCAGAAAAGTCTTTAAGACTGCTTTCCATTACTAAAGCTATACCAACATTACGCTTGACCAAATCAATTAAAAGTTTCATTGTAGTTGCAGTATAGGAAATTTGAGGAGTAAAATCCCCTAGTTTTGCTTCTTGTTCCAAGCATTCCCTTGTCAAATAGCCTCGAGTGCGAGCGACAAATTTGCACTCACGCAAGTTGGCAGCACTAATTTCATGAACGTTATGCCATTTATCAGTGTTACTAGTAATTACCACCAGTTCAGTTTTTTGTAAGTTATGAATAAAATATTCGGGATCATTAATGGGAACCATCCATGAATAAATAGCAACATCGACATTGCCATTGGTTAAATCAGCAAATGCGTCTGCAGATCGCTCTATCTTTGATTCAATTAAATCTGTAATTCCAGCTTGATAAAATTGTTGAATAATGTCGGCAATATATAAACTACCGGCTTCGCCAGAAAAAGCGAGTCGGATTTTTTTATCGCTGGCGTGCATTACGTCGTAATTGATACTTGCCATATCTTGTAATAATATTTTTGCTTTACGATATAGTAGTTCTCCGGCATCAGTTAAAGTAATCTTGCTTTTGCGATTTTTTTGTAAAATCAATGGATCTGCGAATTTATCCGCCAGGCGTTTAATAGCCATTGAAATTGTCGGTTGAGTAACATCAAAAGTATTAGCAGTTAGCGTATAATTACCAGTTTCGACTAATTTACAAAAATATAATAGATCTTTTTCGTTCATTTGTACTTCCTAAATAAATTTTATTTATAAATGTATCTTTTTAAATTATATTAAAATTCACTTTAATGTACAAGAAGTACTTGCTACTATGCATTTTATCGCAACTAAGAAAGCTAAATTATGAGAAAAATTTAATTAGATTTAAAAAGCACTTCAAGCTATATTTACCAAAAGAACGATTTATAAGAAAGTTAAGGTGAAAAATTTGATCTACGATTCAACTCTCGAATGGGATGCCGTTTATGACGTAATTGTAGTCGGATTCGGTGGCGCTGGCGCTGGTGCTGCTAGATTCGCAGCAGATAGCAATGCCCATGTTCTACTGATAGATGCGGCTCCTGAGGGTCATGAAGGGGGTAATACCAGATACGCTGGTGGTGCATTCGCGTGGAGTGACAATTTTGAGGATCTACGTGAGTATTATAAACAAACTTATTATCCCTTCAAGTATGATCCTAAAGATCTAGACGCTTTTGTCAATAATGTTTTAAAAATGAAAGATTATTCACAAAACTATTTTGGCATTGAAGCTCAGTACACTGGTAGAAGACCTAAAGGTGAATATCCAGAATACAAACATGCGGAAACTATGCGCTCACAAAGCATGACTTCTGGTATGTATAATGGCGGATTCTGGAAATTGTTACGTAAAAAAGTTTACGAGCGTTTAGACAAAATTGATGTTTGGTTTGAAAGTCCTGCACAACATTTAATTCAGGACCCCAACACTAAAACCATTTTAGGTGTGCAAATAAAACATAAAGGAATCAATAGAAATGTAGCTGCCAAAAACGGAGTTGTTTTAGCTTGTGGTGGCTTTGAAAATAACCAAGATATGGTTCAAAACTTTTTAGGTCAAGGTTCTTTAGCTCCAATTGGTACTTTATATAATCAAGGTAAAGGAATTGATTTAGCAGTTGAAGCTGGCGCTAGACTGTGGCATATGTCCAACTATGATTCACATGGTTTTTCTTTAAGAGAAGGCGCGCCAAGAGAAAAATTTGCCTATATGATCAACTGGAAGAACTTGTTTAATGGCAGTATTTTCGTTGCTGGCGATGACGGCACGCGGTATTACCGTGAAGACGAAGAGGACCGTCATGGTTACAAATACAACCACGGCAACTGGATTATGCCTCCTAACCAAAATCATCCACATATTATCATGGATCAAAGACAATTTGAGCAACTAGTTAATGACGATTCAGATAAGGCTGAACAAATTAAAAGCCTGACCACCTATGCAGTAAAAGCAGAAACTATTGCTGAATTGGCTGACAAGATTGCCGCACCAAAATTAGCTGAAGCTGTCAGTGATTTTAACTTTTTAGTCAATGAAAAAAAGCGCGATATGTTTTTAAATCGCAAAATTGAAACAATGCGTGCTTTTGAGTCAGGCCCATATTATGCTATCCCAATTTGCCACAACATTCTGCACACACATGGTGGCGCTCGTCGTAATGAAAATTGCGAAGTTTTAGACATGGAGAATAATGTTATTCCTCATTTATATGAAGCTGGTGAATTAGGAGATATTTTTGCTACCAAATATGTTGGTGCAAACAGTATTGCTGATTTGTTAATTTCTGGCAAAATTGCCGGAGAAAATGCAGCTTGGCCTAAAAGAAAAATGGATGAGCTTGATGTGGTTACAGGAGCTTCTGAAAATCCTGATCTAAAAACTGATGCTCATGCTTCTTCAACTGATTTTGAAGCTGGCCCAAATCAGGGTATTGGTATTAGCGAAAATGGCATTAATGATGTACCAATAGTTGTGCGGGTCACCATGTCAGGTGATAAAATTTCTCAAATTGAGACACTACAAGAAAAAGAAACTCCTTATTTGGGAGGAAAAGCAATCCCGGTTCTAACTAATGAAATGATTGAAAAGCAAACTACAGAGGTTGATGCTATCAGTGGCGCAAGTACAACTAGTGCTGCTTTTAAAGAAGCTGTCAACCAAGCGATTAAGAATGTTGAACGACAATAAATGAAAAGCTTTGTGATAGTTCTAAGTATTTAACAATTAACAAATAGATTTATAACTTGCTATTGACCGTATACCCCAAAATATCGCAAGGTTAGTGATTTTAAATAATTGATAACGAATACTTTGAACAAAAGCAATGCTTTAAAACTTATAAGCTCTGCATTTCATAGAAAAAGCACTGCAAAAGGAGAGAAAATGTTAGATAAAATTCAATGGAAAAAGTGGGTTTTACCACTAGCTATTGGCATTGGCTTATGGCTGTTAACTCCATTAAAACCAGCGGCAATTAACGTTCAAGCTTGGCACCTATTCGCTATATTTATTGCAACTATAATTGCTTGTGTAACTAAACCATTGCCTATGATGGCAACTACTATCATAGCTGTAGTAATTGCTACATTAACCGGTATTTTTAAGATGGAAGAAGTCACTGCCGGCTTTGGTAATTCCACGGCATGGATGGTCGCTATGTGTATGTTTATGGCGGCCGGCTTTATTAAATCAGGTCTTGGTAAAAGAATTGCCTACTTCTTTGTCAAAACTTTTGGCAAGAGAACTTTAGGTTTGGCTTATGCCTTATCCTTAGTGGAAACTGTTCTCGCAGTTGGTATACCAAGTAACAACGCTCGCGTTAACGGTATTATGTACCCCATTATTGATAACTTATCAAGAGAAATGGGTTCAGATCCTAAAAAGGGAACTGAGCGTGATATGGGTTCATTCCTTGTTTTTACAGAATACGAAGTTAATATCGTTACATCCACCATGTTTCTAACTGGTTTAGCCGGTAACATGGTGGCATTAGGAATAGCAAAGACGCAAAACGTTACCATTTCCTGGATGCAATGGTTTGTAGCTGCTATCGTACCGGGTATAATTTCCTTAATATTAGTACCCTTTATTCTGTATAAAATTTACCCGCCTAAGATCAAAGAAACACCTAATGCTCATGCTTGGGCAGACAAAAAATTACAAGAATTAGGCAAAATGACGGCTGCAGAAAAAATCATGGGTGTGGTTTTCGTCCTGTCAGTTGTATTATGGCTAGTAGGTTCTAAGTTTGGCATTGATGCCACTTTAGTCAGCTTTATTGCAGTTGCATTACTATTGGTATTTGGCGTAATTAATGTTAAGGATATTTTAGGTCAAAGTTTTGCTTGGAACATCTTGACTTGGCTTTCAATTATCATGTTGATGTCTCAAAAGTTAATGACTTTGGGCTTTTTCCCTTGGTTCTCAAAGACTTTAGGTAGTGCACTTCATGGTATGAACTGGGTTTTAGTACTGGTAATCTTATTCTTGGTTTACTTCTACCTTCACTATTTATTTCCAAGTGTTTCTACACAAATTTCTGCTCTTTACGCAGGATTTCTCTCAATTGCGATTGGTGCCGGAGTGCCACCTATGATGGCAGCGTTAATGTTAGCTTTGGACGGTTCTTTATACTTGTCAACTTCAAGCTATTCGGCAGGTCCTGCTGCTTTACTTTCTTCAACAGGCTATGTTTCTAACAAAGATTGGTGGAAACTAAGCGCCATAATTGGTGTTGTACTTAACATCATCTGGTTAGGCGGCGGTCTGATTTGGACTAAAGTTATCGGCATGTGGTAATAAACAGGCTTTGAATTTTTGATTCAAAGCCTGTTTATTTTTGACCCAATTTGATCTTTTAAATTTGTAGCTTGTTAGTTTCACGACTCTAGTTTACTATTATTACTATACTGAATAAAAAGGAAGATCATAATGAAAAAATGGGCTGTAATATCAACTTGGAGCATGTCATACGATGGGTTGTTAAAAGCAAGCAGTATGTTGCAAAACGGTGAGAGTGCAGGGGATGCCGTTGAAAACTTAATAAAAAAAGTTGAATCTTACCCCCTTTATAAATCAGTAGGCTATGGCGGACTTCCTAATGAAGATGGAGTTGTTCAGATGGATGCCGCTTTTATGAATGGTGATACTTTAGCACAAGGCTCAGTAGCAGCTATTGAAAATGTGAAGCATGCTGTTTCTGTAGCTAGAAAGTTAAGTTTAAATAAGACTAACAGCTTTTTAGTTGGAGAAGGCGCAACTAAATTTGCTATGCAAAATGGCTTTGAAATGACCAATATGCTGACAGAAAGAGCAAAAAAAATATGGCAAAATAAGGTAAAAGAGCAATTTAAAACTGGATTGCATCCCTATGATGGCCACGATACTGTTGGTGCACTAACACTTGATCAAAATAATTCAATGGCTGCAGCTACATCAACTTCAGGCTTATTTATGAAAAAAGATGGTAGAATTGGCGATTCACCGTTATCAGGTTCTGGATTTTATGCTGACAGTCATATTGGGGCAGCCACTGCAACAGGTTTGGGAGAAGATATTATGAAAGGTTGTCTTTCATATGAAATAGTTCGCAGAATGGCAAAAGGTCAGTCTCCTCAAGATGCTTGTGACACAGCACTTTACCCATTTTGTGAAGATTTAAAACAGCGCTATGGTCAAGTAGGAGAAATTTCTTTAATTGCTTTAAATCGAAAAGGTGAGTGGGGAGTAGCTACTAATGTGGAATTTCCTTTTTGTGTTGCTAATGAAAAACAAAAAGCTCAAATTTTAATGGCTAACCCTGGAAAAAATCAAAAGACTCAGATTGAGCCTATTTCACAGTCTTGGTTAGATGATTATCAAAAACAAATCAATGCTCCGGTCGAGTAACGTTTAACTAAAAGAAAGAGAATAAAATGCTAAAAGAAGCGTGTGTTGAAAATTTTTATAATATTCCTCATGTAATTAAGGCTGGCGCTGACAGATTAGAGCTGAATAATGATTTGGCGTTGGGTGGCACTACGCCTTCCTATGGCGTAATAAAGAAATCTGTCACTTATGCTGAGAATTTTAAAATACCGGTTGTCATAATGATTAGACCTAGAGGTGGAGATTTTGTTTATAACGAAAATGAAATCGGCATAATGGCTGATGACATTGAAGCGTCTGCCAAACTGGGTGCTCAAGGAGTGGCTTTTGGATGTTTGACCAACAATAATCAAATAAATAGAATTCAAATGAAACATCTAATTACACTAGCTCGTTCCTTAAACGTTGAAGTCGTTATGCACATGGCTTTTGATGACATATCAAATGATAAACAGAAAACAGAATTAAACTGGTTAGCAGATCAAGGAGTCAAACGAATTTTGACACATGGTGGAAAATTAGACAAACCTATCTTGGCAACAATACTCCATTTAAAAGAAATAATTAAATGGGCGAATGATCGTATAGAAATTTTGCCAGGTGGAGGCATCACAACCGAAAATAGTAATTTGGTTAGTGCAGAACTGAATGTTAATCAACTTCATGGCACAAAAATTGTAAAATAAAAGAGCTTCAATGGAAGCTCTTTTTTGTATTATTTAAAAATTAATTAGTTAATTAAAGTTCTTGAATATATTGCTTGGCATTTTTGGCTGCTTGTCGACCAGAATTAACATTATGAGCGCAAGCAGACCCACCTAGAGTAATCGTATATACATCACGATATTGCATAGTAGAATCCATTCCAGAAGCGTATAATCCAGGAATTTTTTCGAAATTATTACTAATAACTTCAAATTTTCTATTTGACCCTATTCCACCAACGCCAATTAAATTAGACGGATCTAAGCGAGCGATGTAGTATGGACCATCTTCCATTGAAACTAACATTTCTTTATCCTTATTGAATTCTAGATCTTTGCCATTGTCACAGTAAGAATTGTATAGTTTCATTGTCTTGGATAAAATTGCAACAGGAAGGTTTACTTTTTGTGCAAGTTCTGAAATTGAATTTGCTTTGAATAATGAATTTCCTTCGTTTTCTTTTAGAGCCTTAGCTAGTATTTCATCTGCGTTTTCAACGTTCTTGGTTAGTTTATCAAAAATTCTTTGTGTGAATATTTCATATGTGACTTTTGTAGCTTTAATTGCCATTCTTTGATATAACAAATTATACTTTTTGACATTTTCATTCACAAAACGTCTGCCATCTTGATTGACAAACACTACTGGGCCTCCAGATGGTAAAGACATAAATCCATTAATAGGATCAAGATATAAATGTACACCTTCATGAGGAAAAGCCTGAATATAGTTCATCATAAATTCTGGAGATTCTTTTAGCATATCCATTGCGCCAACTGACATAGCCATTTGATAACCATCACCAGTATTACTTGGCATTGAACAATAGTGAATATTCTTTGTTGACCAGCCTTGTTGCTCTAACAGATCAGGGTTATGTCCAACGCCCCCTGTGGCTAAAAGCGTTGCTTTTGCATTAATTTTTATATATCCTTCTGGTGTTTTTGCATAAACTCCTTTAATAGTTCCGTTTTCTTCAATAATGCTTGTAGCTGAAGTTTCCAGCAGGAATTTTACGTTAAGCTCATCAGCCTTCTTTTTCATATAAGGTACATATCCGACAGAGGCAAAACCCCCTTTAAACCAGTGAAAAGTCGGAAACATACAAGTACCATGATAGTCGTCGACTTTAGTCAACTGAACACCAAGGTTTACCAACCAGTCAATGTTATCTGCAGAATTATTAATTAAATCAACCCAAAAAGATCCGTCAGCCCTATATTGTCCTAACTCAGCTTCCTTTGAAATTATATCTTCCTTTTCTGCATGTATACCGGCAGCTTTTTGCATTTTAGTGTTAATTCCAAAAATACCTTCAACACCGCCACCATTTCCGGCCACGAAACCGTTCTTGTCAATTACGATTGTATTTAAATCAAGCTGACGAGCTTGAACCGCTGCAGCCAGTCCTGATATCCCGGCACCTACAATTAAAAAGTCGGTATTATATTCCTTAACAATTTGTTCTGGTTTCGTATGCCGGGAAGAAAAGTCGTTAGAAAAATGCGCTGAAACATGTCTTTTATTCAGATTAATTTCTTTTTGCTCTTTCTTGTATTCTTGAGCGTTGCCTCCTGCTTGCTCAATGACTTTTTCTACTGCATTTAACAGACCATCAACAGAATGTGTTGCTCCAGAAATTGCATCTACGGATAAACTTTGATTCTTAATAATTTCATTTGGAACTTTAGTAAATGCTGTCTCTTCTAAACTTCCAGGAATCATTTTCTTCTTTGTTTTAATTTTACAAATTTTGTCATTTTTAATTTCGACCTCTAATGGCATTTCTTCATTTTCGTATTCATGAGCTATAATGTCATAATTTCCAGATGTAAGTTTTTTCACTTTAAATTTCCCCTTTCATTTCAGTGATTACGCCAATGCTTACAAAAATAAATATAACATTGTTCAATTGTTTACAAATAATCTAGAATATGATTATTAATAAGATTTACTTATTAAGAAAGGAATAGAAATGAACTTTGAACATTTAAAAGTATTTGTAAATTTGGCAGAAACTTTAAATTTTTCCAGGACGGCTATAGAAATGAATTTATCACAATCAGCTGTTTCGCAAATTATTTCTTCAATGGAAAATGAGCTTAATTTTTTCTTATTTAAAAGGACTAGAAAAGAAGTGCATCTGACTGAAAGTGGAAGGGAATTTTATCATTCTATCAAGCCATTATTAAATGTTTATGATAAGTCGGTTCAAAAAGCAAAATCGGCTGCTATTAGAAAAAGGAATAATCTAACAATAGGTTATAGTGGAACGCCTTATGAAATTTCTATATTACCGAAATTAATTGAGGAATACAACAGAAACATAGGTAATGATTCACTTTATATTTTTTTAGAAAATTTTGCGCATAATGAATTAAAAGATAGATTGCTTAACGGGGACTGTGATATTATTTTTACGATGCCAGATATCATATCAAAAATGGAAAACGTAAAATATATTAATTTAGTGGAAGGTCATTATTGTGTAAATTTCTATAATTCCTCAGGGATTAAACATAATATTTTTAAAATTTCTGAGCTAAATAAATTTAGGTTGGTTTTCTCTGATAGTGAATGGTGTCCACCATCACAAAATATTTTGCAAAAATATATCGTGTCCGTGAATAAGGATGTTAATGTGGCTTATGCCAACAACATATTAAGTTCTAGTTTAATGGTAAAAGCTGGGCTTGGAGTAGGAATTTGGGCGGACTTTGTTAATGCATACCAGGATAAAACAATTACGAGTGTACCTTTAAATTATTCTATTAGGCCTAAATATGGGATTGCAATGTTAGACTATGGTGTAACAACAAGTACCAAACGTTTTGCAAACTGGTTAAGCAAAAATTATTTGAAATTCAAATAATGATGAAGTGCTCCATAATAGTTAGACAATAATCTGACTATTAGGAGCACCTTTTTTATGACTAAATATTCGACTGCTTTGAAAATTGAAGTTGTTAGTAAGTATCTAGCACGCCAAATGGCTGGCTTAGGCAAAGAATATGGCATTGATTACACGGCTATCAGGAGCTGGGTGGAGCTAGTCCGCGAACATGGTTTAGTTGCTCTGAGAGTTAAACATGTTAAGCAAAAGTAGAATCATGCTGACTAAAAATATAATAAAATTTCTTCATCACTAAATTCTATTATTGCATGGTTAACCCTAACGTCAATGTTCCTATATCGAACACAGAAGTACTAATCCTATTTAAAATCTTATTATTTTTAATAAAAACTTTTTGATTTTTTACGCAAATCCTAGCAAATATAAATTTGTATGTAGCGTTTCTGTCACTGGAAATTTTTTAGTAGTTTCATTTGAAAATGTAGGGCTAAAGTTTCTCTTATATTTTGATATTACTTTAAGCTTTATTATTCAAGAAATATTTAGGCTTGTAATTGTGCTAGTTGACCCTTTTTTAAAAGAAAACATACTTAAAAGGGTATAAGTCCAAAAATAATCAATTTTTTGCCAATTTCACTAATTTTTCAAAATTTTAGTTGACAGAAAATAAGGCATTGATTAGAATATCATTAATATTGATAAAGCGAAGAAAAGATAAGTAAGCTTACAAGTAGCGTTTAAGAGAGTCCTGTTGCTGAGAACGGACCGTGACGGCAAGCTGAAAGTAACTTTGAGCTATATGGTGAATTTTAGTAGCTATTATTGGGTACACCCATTAACGTGTTAGCGTATCGCATTTTTGCCGTACGTGAAGTGACTATGCTATTTGTCATTTTTTGATTTATAGTGCAGTAATATAGGTGGTACCGTGCTAAAGCACCCTTGATTTAAAATCAAGGGTGCTTTTTTATTACCCAAAATAATCTAGCCAACCCTTTATCCTTATTAAATTTATCTGTAATTCTGTTTAGTCTGTAATTCTGTTTAGGAGGAATTGTAATGGAAGAAATTGAGCAAGATGTTAATACAAAACCTTTAACATGGAAGCAATATTTGGTAGTAGCGTCATTGTTGTTTGGGCTGTTTTTTGGTGCAGGCAACTTGATTTTTCCGATTCATTTAGGTCAGCTTTCAGGAGCAAATTGGGGAATAGCTACTTTTGGCTTTTTGGTAACGGCAGTGCTTTTACCTTTACTAGCCGTTTTAGCTATTAGCGCAAGTCATGCCAAAGGAGTTTATGATATTGGCAGGCCACTGGGTAACATTTTTGCTCTAGTATTTATGGTTTTAATCCATTTGACTCTGGGGCCATTATTTGCCACCCCGCGTACGGCAAGCATTTCATTTTCAGTGGGTTTGCAACCAGTTTTGCCGAAATCTGCCGCAAAGCCAGCACTCCTGATATTCTCTGCAATATTTTTCATTTTGGCTTTTATTATTTCTTATAAACAGTCTACGATATTGACTAGTATAGGAAAAATCCTAAATCCATTATTTTTGCTGTTGTTATTTTCGATTTTTTTGTTGGCCGCCATTTCACCAATGGGTGCTGCAAAAAGTCAAAATGTCACAGCAGCGTATCAAAGTGCTCCTTTCTTCAATGGTTTTTTAGAAGGCTATAACACAATGGATGCTCTGGCCGGATTAGCTTTTGGTTATACAATTGTTTCGGCGGTAAGACAGCTGGGAAAAACTTCTGCTAAAAGCAATGCCAAAGTTACAGCTAGAGCAGGTGTGATCGCTACAAGTGCAATTGGTGTTATTTATATTGGGTTAATTTGGGTAGGTGCGACAACTTTAAATCGTTTTAAAATCTCTGCTGAAGGTGGCACTGTTTTTAACCAAATAGTTACTTATTATCTCGGAAATTTTGGCCATGCTTTACTTGCTACACTGGTTACACTAACTTGTTTAACTACTGCTGTCGGTTTAATAGCTGCTTTTGCGCAAGACTTTCACCGTAGTTTTAGTAAAATCAGCTATCATGGCTGGTTGACAATTATGACTATTGTTTCTTTCATCACAGCCAATTTCGGCTTAGATACAATTATTGCCTGGTCAACTCCAATGCTAATGTTTTTATATCCTATTGCAATGGTACTAATTATTCTGTCAATTTCTAGTTCACTGTTTGATCGCGATCCAATTGTTTACTTTTGGGGAATAGTTTTTACATTCATTCCAGCAATTTTAGATATGGTAGCTTCTTTTCCTGCCGTAATTAGTCAAAAACCTTGGGCATTGCAGTTAAGATCAATACAATCACGCTTTTTGCCATTCGCAGATATTGGTATGGATTGGGTAATTCCTGCTGTAATCGGATTAGCAATTGGATTTATTATTCATTTTTATAAAAAAGCAAAAATTAACTAGCTGTGTAAATATAGTTCAAATAATTAAGCCGATATTTTGACATCACCTGTTTATAAAAGTAGATTAAAGAAAAGAACAATTTTGGTGATTTATAGAATGGGGCGGAATATTTTGAATAGTATGAATATGAACCATAGTGAAAATATGAATCATGCGATGAATAATCACTCATCAATGAAAATGGATGATCATGATATGATGATGCATGGTGGCCACATGATGCACATGGGGAACTTAAAGAAAAAATTCTGGGTTTCAGTTTTATTATCATTGCCGATTATCTTTTTGTCGCCTGCAATGGGCGTCCATTTACCTTTCCAATTTTCTTTCACTGGTTCTGACTGGGTAGTAGTTATTTTTGCAACGATCCTTTACTTTTATGGTGGGGAACCCTTCTTATCAGGCGCTTTTTACGAGATAAAAGACAAAAAGCCTGAAATGATGACTCTTATTTCTTTAGGAATTACTACTGCTTATATTTATAGTATTTATGCTTTTGTGAAAAATGATTTGTTAAACAGTAAAGTTCATGTAATGGACTTCTTCTGGGAACTGGCTACTTTAATTTTGATTATGCTTTTAGGCCACTGGATTGAGATGAATTCAGTGATGAATGCCAATAGTTCTGTGCATGATTTAGCTAAGCTTTTACCTGATAAGGTCCACGTACAACATGATGGTCAAACTATGGATATGGCAATAAATGATGTCCAAAAAGATGCAGTAATTTTAGTCAAAGCAGGAGAAAGTATTCCTCTTGATGGGGTTATTCTGAATGGTTCTAGTCAAGTAAACGAATCTTTGGTTACTGGTGAATCACGCGAAGTAACGCGGCAAAAAAACGATAAGGTTATTGGGGGATCAATTAACGGTTCTGGAACATTAACAATTAAGGTTGCTAAATCTGCTAATTCCGGCTTTTTAGCCAGTGTCAATAAACTAGTTCAGTCATCTCAGATGAATAAGTCCAAACTACAAAATTTGGCAGATCGGGTTTCCAGTTGGTTGTTTTATGCAGCGCTAACTTTTGGTATTATTGCTTTTTTGGTTTGGACAAGTTTACGTGGTATAGCTGGTGGTCTAGAGCGAATGGTAACCGTTTTAGTTATTGCCTGTCCCCATGCTTTGGGACTTGCTATTCCACTGGTAAATGCAAAGAGTACCTCAATTGGTGCCAAAAATGGTTTATTAATTAAAAATCGCAATGTCATCAGTGTTAGTTCAAAAATTAATTATTTGCTTTTAGACAAAACTGGAACTTTAACTGAAGGAAAATTTCAAGTACGAAAATATGATAGTTTGGCTAAAAACTATAGTGCTGATGAAGTAATTAGACTTATTGCTTCCCTTGAGCAGGATTCTAATCACCCGATTGCTCAAAGCATTTTACAATTTGCTAAAGAAAAAAATATGAAACTTTATTCATTAGCAAATAGTAAGACTTTAGATGGTAAAGGGGTCTCTGGTACTTTAAATGGCAAGGAATTTCAGCTGATGAACGAAAAAGCTGCTAGAAAGCTAGTTAACCATTTTCCCAAAATAGATGCTTTAAACTACACTTCAAGTTATTTAGTAGAAGGAAATGATCTTTTAGGATATGTTGCTGTTGGTGATGAAATTAAAAAGAACGCTGCTTCTTTAATTAAGCAAATTAAAGATCTTAATATCACTCCGGTAATGCTTACAGGAGACAATGAAAAAGTTGCGCAAAATATTGCCCAAAAACTCAACATTTCCGAAGTACATTCAGGTTTAATGCCGGCTGACAAACAGAAAATCGTTGCAGAGTTGCAAGAAAAAGGTAACAAAGTAATGATGGTCGGAGATGGCATAAATGATGCTCCTAGCTTAGCAAAAGCCGATATTGGAGTTGCAATCGGTGCGGGAACAGATGTTGCTGTAGATTCTGCCGATGTTATTTTGGTTAATAGTGAGCCACTTGACATTATTAGTTTTTTGAATCTCGCCCAGCATACTCAAAGAAAAACCGTTCAAAATTTGTGGTGGGGAGCCGGCTACAATATAATTGCATTGCCTTTAGCTGCTGGGGTATTAGCTCCTTGGGGAATTTTGTTATCTCCAGCTGTTGGAGCAATTCTGATGTCTTTATCAACGGTAATAGTAGCTATTAATGCAGAAACATTAAAAATATAACAATCAGAATTAAGCACTCTTTGGGAGTGCTTTTTGTATTTTTAAATAAATTTTTAATTTTTAAAATGATAGCCCTTTTATTTATAAATATTGAAAAAAGCTCAAAAAACCTGTATCATGAGTGAAAGAGTAATATAAAATTTATTATCAGAAGAATGTCAGCATTAAATAAGGAGACTGAACATGAGCGAAAATGAATATCGTGTTGAGAGTGATACTATTGGTCCTGTCAAAATACCGAAAGAAGCTTTGTGGGGACCACAAACTGAACGCAGTCGCAATAACTTCCCCAGTGGTGAATTAATGCCTCTTGCAATTATTCGGGCATTTTTGCATTTAAAAAAAGCTGCTGCTGAATCAAATGTAGAAGTTGGAGATGAGCCTGAGGATAAAGGGCAAGCAATTGAGGACGCAGTTGATTACTTACTTAAATTAGATGACCATGAACTACGCAAGGACTTTCCATTACATGTATTGCAAACTGGGTCTGGAACTCAAAGCAATATGAATGTCAATGAAGTTGTCGCAAATCTAGCCAACAAGTTGCATCCACATTTGCATATTTTACCTAATGATGATGTTAATAGAGGACAATCGTCTAATGATACTTACCCTACAGCAATGAATATTGTGGCCGTTGAAGCCCTGGATAAACTCGAGCCGGCTGTGCAGCATTTAATTGATGAACTGATAGTAAAACAGAATAAGTATTGGAAAACCGTTAAAGTGGGTCGTACTCACCTGCAAGATGCTACACCAATTACTTTTGGTCAAGAAGTTTCAGGCTATATTTCTGCCTTAAAGCATGATTTGAATTATATTCAAGAACTTAAACCAACATTGTTTGAATTAGCAATAGGAGGGACCGCTGTTGGCACTGGACTTAACGCCGCGCCTGGAATGACTGAAAAAATTGCCGGTAAATTGTCCCAAGTTTACGGGCATGAATTTAACGTTAATAACAATAAGTTTTGGGGCTTAGCTCATCATTCTGGAATTGATGTTGTTCATGGTGCATTGAAAACTTTAGCTGCTGATATGTTTAAGATAGCACAGGATATTAGATTCTTAGCTTCTGGCCCAAGAGCCGGCTACCATGAGCTTAATATACCAGCTAATGAACCCGGATCTTCAATTATGCCGGGTAAAGTTAATCCCACGCAAGCTGAAGCCGTGACCATGGCAGCTGCAAAAGTTTTTGGTAACGATACCACAATTACTTTTGCCTGTTCACAAGGAAATTTTGAAATGAACGTCTATAAAACAGTAATGATTACAGCTTTTCTTGATTCTTGTGACATTTTAACTGGTACTATTACAGAGTTTGCTGATAAAATGATAGCAGGCTTAACAGTTAATGCAGAAAAGATGGATGACTTGCTTGAAAGTTCTTTGATGACTGTTACAGCTCTGTCACCACACATTGGTTATCATGCAGCTGCGAAAATTGCCCAAACTGCAGATAAGGAAGGTACAACACTTAAGGAAGCAGCTTTAGATAGTGGCAAATTAACAGAAGAAGAATATGATAAGTGGATGGATTACATGGAGATGACCAATGTATCTCAAACTAATCCTGAGAAATAACTATTTTAATGTTTTTAGAGGAGAAAAATAAATGGGTAAATTTGTTTTTACGCCTAACGGCAGTGCAGAAATTAAAGACCGCTATGATGCTGTGATCGTTGGAGCCGGTGGAGCTGGTTTAACAGCAGCAATTCAGGCAAAAGAACTCGGACTCAATATTGCTGTTTTTGAAAAAAATGCCGACCTTGGTGGAAATACCAATAGAGCATCATCTGGAATGAATGCTTCTGAAAGTTTGGTTCAACTTAATGAAGGGATTATAGATAATAAAGAAGATTTTTATCAGGAAACCTTAAAGGGTGGAGGCAAATTAAATGACCGTGAACTTTTAAGATATTTTGTTGACCACTCTGCAGTAGCAATTGATTGGCTGATGAACCATGGGATTGAGCTTACAAATCTAACAATAACAGGTGGTATGAGTAAAAAAAGGGCTCATCGACCTGCCTCAATGGCACCCGTTGGCAATTATTTGGTTACAGGGGCTTTGAAGCAAATTCAAGAAAAAAATATTCCTATTTTTAATAATTCTCGAGTAATTAGTTTATTACAAGATAAGCGGAAAAAAGTTGTAGGAATTGAAGTTGAAACTGATTCAGGAGTCAAAAAGGTTCAAGCTACAGCAATTTTACTAGCCTCAGGCGGCTTTGGTTCTTCAAAAGATTTAATACAAAAATATCGTCCAGATCTCGCAAATTATAAAACAACTAATCAACCTGGAGCTACAGGTGATGGACTCAAATTAGCAGCCAAAATTGATGCTCAATTAGAGCAAATGGAATTTATTCAGGTACATCCTACAGCCCAAACAGATACTGATCACGTCTATTTAATAGGTGAAGGTTTACGTGGCGAAGGTGCAATTTTAGTTAACAAATCTGGTCAAAGATTTGTTAATGAACTCAACACACGGAAAATTGTTTCTGATGCAATTACTAAGTTAAATGAGGATGGAGCGTATCTTCTGTTTGATCAAACGATCCGTAATAATTTCACCGCTGTTGAATTTTATGATCATGTAGGATTAGTCAATCAAGGTTCTTCCATTGAGGAATTAGCAGAAAACATTGGTGTTAACAATAATAATCTAAAGAAAACAATTTCAAAATGGAATGGAGCTGTGAAGAACAAAAATGATAGTGAATATCAGCGAACTACTGGAATGGATCGCACTATTGAGCAAGGTCCTTTCTTTGCTATTCATATTAATCCGGCTATTCATTACACTATGGGTGGAATTCATATAACTCCAAAAACTGAAGTTTTGGATTCAGACGGAAATATTATTTCAGGACTCTATGCCGCAGGTGAAGTTTCAGGAGGTTTGCATGGCAATAATAGAATTGGAGGAAACTCAATCGCTGAAACTGTAATATTTGGCAGACAGGCCGGGATACAAATGGCAGAGTTTACTAGACAATATAAATAAATATTTAAAATGCTTAGAAATTCTAAGCATTTTTTATATTATTTAAAAGATGGAAATCATTTTATATTTTTAAAAATTAAAATTTTAATTATTTATTTTAAATATTGAAAAAATTAAAAAGTAATTTTATAATTATAAATGTAAAGGATTACATTTTTAAAAATTGAAAGGAAATGACGTTATGAATAAAAAGGTTTTATTAGTTGGTGATGGAGCAGTAGGCTCAACTTTTGCCAACGATTTATTGCAACATACTAGAGTTGACGAGCTGGTTATTTGCGATGTGGTAAAAAAACGTCCACTGGGTGATTCAATGGATTTAGAAGATATATTGCCTTTTACAGGAGAATGTAATATTCATTCGGGAGAATACTCTGATGCAAAAGACGCTGATGTTGTTGTGATCACCGCTGGTGTTCCGCGCAAGCCGGGAGAAAGTCGTTTGGATCTAGTTAATAAAAACGTTAATATCTTAAAAAGCATAATTCAACCTGTAGTTGAATCAGGCTTTAATGGCATTTTCCTTGTTTCTGCTAATCCAGTTGATATTTTAACAACGCTGACCCAGAAATTATCCGGCTTCCCTAAAAATAAGGTTATTGGAACAGGTACTTCCCTTGATTCAGCACGTTTAAAGGTAGATTTAGCACGAAGATTACATGTTCCTGTTGCTGAAGTTAATTCTATGGTTTTAGGAGAGCATGGTGATACTTCTTTTGAAAACTTTGATGAGTCAACAGTTAGTGGCAAGCCACTTAAAGATTTTGCCGGTATTGACAACTCTGTGCTGGATCAAGTAGAATCAGGTGTTCGTAAAAAGGGAGGAAAAATAATTGAAAATAAAGGTGCTACATTTTATGGCATTGCGATGATGTTAACTCAAATTGTTACTGCAATATTAACTAATCGATCAATCGCCTTGCCTTTATCAGCACCAATTAAGGGTGAATATGGAATTAAAAATGAGCTTTATCTAGGAACTCCAGCTGTCGTAAATGGTGCAGGAATTAGTCAGGTGCTTGAGACTGAGCTTTCTGAAACTGAAAAAGCTAAGATGCTAAACTCAGCTTCCAAAATGCAGGAAGTACTAGATAATATTGCTTTAGATTAACCAAAAAGAAGGCATGACGAATGCAGGTTGGAAAAAGGATTTTTTTAAAAAGAAACCTTCCGCAAAAAGAAGTAATTGCTGCGTACAGAAAGTTGCCCTCATCAAACGTGGCTGATTGTATGAATAGAACAGGTGCAATGGCACCAAGAATTAAGCTTATGTCCAAGCCTCATGAGGAAATGTGTGGACCAGCTTTTACAGTTCATAACCGTCCAGGTGATAATTTGACTATTTATGCAGCGTTAAAATATTGTCATGAAGGCGATATCGTTGTCATTGATAATGAAAATGACAATACAAGGGCTGTTATTGGCGAAGTGATGATGACCTGGCTGCGCGACCAAAGACATGTTGCTGGAGTCGTAGTTGACGGACCAATACGTGACATTGATAGTTTGCGTAATTGGGACTTGCCCATATACGCAGTTAGTACAACACCTGACGGACCATATAAAGAGGGTCCGGGAGAAATAAATGTCCCAATTTCTTGTGGGAATGTAAGTGTTAATCCTGGTGACGTAATTTTAGGCGATGCCGATGGTGTTATTAAGATTGCTTTAGAAGAAGCAAGTGAATTGCTTCCAGCCGTCCAGAATTTTCACAAAAAAGATGATGCCAAAGCGGCAAGTTTTCATGATGGCACAGGAAATATAAATTGGCTTGATGAAGAACTGAAGAATAAAAATTATGAAATTATCGACGATATTTATCGCCCGGAAAATTACAGGTAATTAAAATGAAAACACTTGAAAAAGTTAATTACAAGGGATTTATCTTACCCCTAGCTGTTGGTGTTATACTTTGGTGCATCACGCCTTTGCGTCCTGCAGGTTTATCCGCTCCAGCTTGGGAAATGTTTGCTATTTTCGTAGCAACTATTGTTGGGTGTATCACTAAACCTTTGCCAATAGGCGGCACCACTTTAATCGGACTTATAGTAACGGTTTTAGTTGGTTTAGCCCCAATCAAGGACATTGCAGATCCTAAAACAGGCAAAGTAACAACTGGAATCCTCAGTGCCTTTAGCAATTCAGCTTCTTGGCTAATTGCTATGGCTT
Source organism: Lactobacillus kullabergensis (assembly GCF_000967195.1). Classification (GTDB taxonomy): domain Bacteria; phylum Bacillota; class Bacilli; order Lactobacillales; family Lactobacillaceae; genus Lactobacillus; species Lactobacillus kullabergensis. The sequence goes on along the minus strand of NZ_KQ033871.1, from coordinate 1,046,414 downwards.
TCATCATGGCATATGGTATTAGTAAAACTGGACTGGGCAATCGTATAGCTTATTGGATGATTAAACGTTTCGGCAAGAAATCCATTGGCATCGGCTATGCCATTACTGGATTGGAATTAATTTTAGGAGCTTTGATTCCATCAAACAGTGCCAGAACTGGAGGAGTCGTTTGGCCCGTGACCGAATCAATATCTAAAGATTATGATTCTTACCCTAATGACCCTTCCAGAAAGAAAATTGGTGCCTATCTCAGTTTTATGGCTTTTCATGCCAATATTCTTTCAACTGCCCTTTTTATTACCGGCGCGGCACCAAATATGGTTGCTTCACAAATGGCAGATCAGAAAAATTATAACATGACATGGATTAGTTGGTTTTCAGCCGCAGTAGTTCCTGTTCTTGTTGCAACTATTGTCATTCCACTTGTGATTTATAAAATTTTCCCACCTGAGATAAAAGAAACTCCTAATGCTGAAAAATGGGCCACTGATCATCTCAAGGAGATGGGACCAGTTACAAAACCTGAAAAGATTATGTCAATGGTATTTTTGCTTGCCATAATCTTATGGGTTTTATCTGGCATTTTTGATATTCCACAATTAGATTCAACTTTTGTTGCCTTTCTAGCAGTTGGCTTGCTGTTGCTAACTGGTGTTTTAACTATGAAAGATGCTTTAAACCAAACTGGAGCCTGGAATATTCTAATTTGGCTGTCAATTTTAGTTTTTATGGCAAGTAAACTTATTTCATTTGGCTTTATTGACTGGTTCTCAAAGACTATTCAAACAAGTCTTCACGGCATCAGCTGGCAAGTAGTATTAGCGGTTTTGGTAATATTAATGTTTTATACCCACTACTTCTTTGCTAGTGGAACCGCTCATATGACTGCCTTATATTTACCATTCTTGTCAGTGGCAGTAGCTACTGGTGCTCCTTTGGGACTTTCTGCAATGCTGCTTGCATTTACAGGAGCTTTCAACGCTTCAACTACTCACTATGCCAACGGCCCAGCTTCAATTTTAGCTACTACAGGTTACATTAAACAAGGTGAATGGTGGAAATACAACTTTATTTTGGGAATTATCTATTTGCTGATTTTTGGAGTAATTGGAACTTTATGGATGAAAGTTATCGGAATCTGGTAAATGCTTAATGAGAAGAGTTTTATCACTAATGATGGTATACGAATAGCATATTATGATACTGAAAAAGGCAAACAACCTGTATTGGCAATTCCCGGTATAGGAAGCACCGCAATATTATGGGAAGAAGTTGCCAAACTTTTTGCAGCTGATTATCGTTTTATCGTAATAGATCCGCGTAACCAGGGACGTTCACAAAGAACGTATAAAGGCCAGCGTATCAGTCGTCATGCGGCTGATTTAAAGGAACTGATTACCAAGTTAAATTTGAAAGATATTATCGCTATTGGAAATTCAATGGGTGCAGCAAATATTTGGGCTTATGTTTCATTATTTGGCTATGACAGGCTACATGCAATTATTGATTTGGATCAACCTCCCAAGATGATTCGAGATAGCTCTTGGGAGTACGGTTTTAAAGATTTAACTTGGCAGAATTACCCGGATTATTTAAAGGCAGATCTTGGCAATGGCATTTATGCTCATATCAATGATGAGATGTTTAAAGAGGCCAAAATAGAAGCCCAAAAACATCCATATAATGCTGAAGAAAATTATCTTTGTCGTATAGATCATGCTGAGCAGGATTGGCGTGATGTTTTAACTGATTTAAAAATCCCAATGCTGGTTTTAGCAGGACAGAATTCTCCCTTTTTTGACTATCACTTCGCTTTTGCCATGGAAAAGTTAAATGAAATAATTAGCGCAAAAGTTATTAAAGATTGTGGACACTTAATTCAGGCTGAGCAGCCTTCTAGCATGCATAAAGAAGTTATGAACTTCTTAAAAAATATTTAACTCAAAGTGAGAATGGGAAAATGGATAAGACCGTAGAACTTTTTTTAAGGTTACCAAAAACAAAACAAAGGTGGCAAAATTTCCTGGTTAGTCAAGGAATTAATAATTTTAGTTCTCGTGAAGTTGCTGTGATTGATCATACAGTTGGCCTAATTGATGAAGATGGTCAATTAGTTGGCACAGGTAGCATTGCTGGAAATGTTCTCAAATATATCGCTGTTTCAAATGATGCATCTGTTCAGGGAGCAAGATTTAATCAGATAGTTTCAGCTCTAGAAGAATACCTTTTTAGTCAAAAAATTTATCATTCATTTGTATTTACTAAAGCAAAATATTCTGCCAGTTTTTCTCATTTAAATTTTAAGGAACTGGCTCATACTGATGAGGCTGCTTTTTTAGAGAGTGGCACACCAAATATTCAGGATTTTTTAGCCAAAATTCCCAGAATAGAAGACCAAAATCATAAAAAAGTTGCTGCAATTGTCATGAATGCTAATCCGTTTACTTTAGGTCATCAGGCCTTGGTAAAACTTGCTAGTAGCGAGAATGATCTGGTATATGTGTTTGTTGTTGCTACGGATGCTTCATTATTTAAAACGAGTGAAAGAATGGAACTGGTAAAAAAAGGAACTTCTGAATACCCAAACGTGTTAGTAATTAGCGGTGGGGACTATCTAGTTTCTCAATCAACTTTTCCGGCATACTTTTTAAAATCACCTGATGAACTGATCGCCACGCAAACGGAGATTGATGCGTTAATTTTTAAAAATACTATTGCACCGAAACTGGCAATAAAAAAACGTTATTTGGGTACTGAACCATTTTCAAGAACAACTAATTTCTATAATCAAAGCTTAAAAAACACACTTAGTCCCAAAATTGACGTTGAAATTGTCAAACGCTTTTGCAATAACGATCAAATAATTACAGCTACACGTGTCCGTCAATTGATCAAAAGTGATGAATTAAAGGACATTTCAAATTTAGTCCCGCCAACTACATTTGATTTTATTAATAAAAACTATCAAATTTTACAAGAAAGAATAAAGAAAGGAATGAACATCAATGGAAATTAAGACTGTTGGAGTGGCAGGAACTTTAGAATCTTCAGATATTCAAATAATGGTATCGGCTGGTCAAAATGGTATTGAAATTGACTTGGAATCCGAAGTAGCCAAATCTTACGGAGATCAGATCAAAAAAGTAATAACTGATACTCTTAAAAAATTCGGAATTGAAAATGCGAAAGTTAAGGCTACTGATAAAGGGGCCCTTGACTGTGTGATTGCTGCACGTACATTAGCTGCGGTTCAAAGAGCAACCGAAACAACGGATAAACCAAGATTGGAGGTATTGCAATAAATGACTTACATAAAAAATCGTTTGCGTCGAACAATGATGTTTGTACCGGGAAATAATCCAGCAATGGTTAAGGATGCCGGTATCTATGGTGCTGACTCCATTATGTTAGATTTGGAAGATGCAGTTTCTCTAACTGAAAAAGATGCAGCGAGAATGTTAGTATTTAATGCCATTAAAACTGTTGATTTCGGTGGTGCAGAAGTAGTTGTCAGAATTAATGGTCAAGATACGCCTTTTTATGACGAAGATGTAAAGGCAATGGTGCGAGCAGGAGTCGATGTTATTCGTCTGCCAAAAACTGAATCAGCTGCAATGATTAAAAAATTAGTATCTGATATGGAAAAGGCAGAAGAAGAATATGGCGTTGAAAAAGGTTCTATTGGCGTAATGGCTGCGATTGAAAGTGCTAAAGGTGTTCTTAATGCACCTGAAATTGCTACTGCAACGCCTTTGATGATGGGCTTGGCAGTTTCAGGTGAAGATTATACTGCTGATATGCACACCCATCGTTACCCTGACGGACGTGAACTTGAATTTGCTCGCAACATGGTTTTACAAGCTGCTAGAGCTGCAGATGTTTATGCCTTCGATACAGTTTTTTCAAATATGAACGACACCGAGGGATTTTACCGCGAGACAAAATATATTTATGAACTTGGGTATGATGGTAAGTCTTTGGTCAATCCACGGCAAATTCCAATGGTTAATAAAGTATTCAATCCTACTAAAGACGAAATTGAAAATGCACTTGCTGTGCAAAATGCAATTCAGGAAGCAAAAGCAAAAGGTTCTGGAGTAATTTCGATGAACGGTAAGATGGTTGACAAACCTGTAGTTGAAAAAGCTGATCGCGTTATTGAAACAGCAAAAGCTTCGAATTTAATTGATGAGGAGGGTAATTACATTGGAGAATAAAGTAAAGCGCAATTTGCCGGATGATTTGATGACTGATATGAATCTTAAACCATTTGAGTCTGTTGTAGTTGGAAATCCTGAAGTAAAGAGAGTTGCACCCAAAGTGCAAGTTACTACTGGTGAATCAAAAGTGGTCGACTCTTTAGAGGAAGTTATCAAAAAGACACTAAAAGACGGTATGACCATTTCGTTTCACCATCACTTTAGAAATGGCGATTTTGCTTTTAACAAAGTAATGGATTTAATTATTAAAATGGGTTATCAGGATTTGACTTTAGCTCCTTCTTCTTTGACTGGTGTTATGAATGACAAAGTAATTGAAGCAATTAAAAAGGGTGTCATTACCAATATTACTTCTTCTGGAATGAGAGGCAGCTTAGGGGATTTTGTTTCCCACGGTGGGCTGGAGAATCCAGTGATTTTCCGTTCTCACGGCAATCGGGCTCGTTCAATTGAAGAAGGAGAAATCAAAATTGATGTTGCCTTTTTAGGTGTCCCTAATTCTGATCCTGCAGGAAACGCTAATGGTCAAGAAGGAGATGCCGTATTCGGTTCTTTAGGATACGCATTGATTGACTCTCAATATGCGAATAAAGTAGTTTTATTGACAGACAACATTGTTGATTATCCAAATACTCCTGCTTCTATTAAACAAACCCAGGTCGATTACGTTGTTAAGGTTGATCAAATCGGTGATGCAGATAAAATAGGTTCAGGAGCTACTCGCTTTACTAAAGATCCGAAAGAGTTAAAGATAGCTCAAACCGTTAATCAGGTAATTACCAATTCACCTTATTATAAACAAGGATTTTCTTTTCAGACAGGATCTGGTGGAGCTGCTCTTGCTGTGACCAGGTATTTAAGAGAATCCATGTTAAAAGATGGTATCACAGCATCGTTTGCTCTAGGTGGCATTACCAAGCCTACAACCGACTTACTTGAGGAAGGCCTAGTCAAAAAAATTATGGATGTGCAGGATTTTGATAAAGGTGCTGCGGCATCAATGGCTAAGAATAAAAATCAACAAGAAATTGATGCTTCTTGGTATGCCGATCCTCACAATAAAGGGGCAGTAGTTAATAATTTAGATGTTGCTATTCTTTCGGCTTTACAGATTGATACAGATTTTAACGTTAATGTAATGACCGGTTCTGATGGTGTTATCCGCGGCGCTATTGGTGGTCATCAAGATGCGGCTGCAGCTAAAATGACTATTATTACTGCTCCATTAGTACGTGGACGAAATGCGACTGTTGTTCCAGCAGTCGAAACAGTTGTAACTCCTGGTGATTCAATTGATGTTTTGGTAACTGAAAGAGGAATTGCAATTAATCCACGCCGTAAAGATCTCATAGATGCTTTTGCCAAGGTTCCAGAACTCAATGTGGTTGATATTAAGGAACTTCAAAAAATGGCTCAAGAGCAGGTTGGGGTACCAAAACCACTGGCATATACTGATCGCACTGTTGCTTTAATTCAGTATCGAGACGGCACAATTATTGATACTATTAAGCAGGTAAAAGACTAATTATTTATTTTTAAAAAAGTGTGAGAATGAGCTGGAACTTGTTCTCACATTTTTAGTTATAATATAAAAAGAAGTGAATACCAGAATGATAAAATCAATTTTTGACAAGGGTCAGCCTCAGAGTATAGCTGAAGTACTGGAAAATAAAGATAAACGAGTCAAGCTTCAACAAGAAATTTTACAAAAGTTTCCAAAGATTACACTATTGGATGTTAAATTGAATATTCCTGGACCTATTAAAAACAATTGTTATTTAGAAAAAATATTTGCCGAAGGTATTTTTGATTTAGAAAAAATTTTTCAAAGCAGTAATTTGCCTTTTATTCTTTATGAACATTGGGAAAAAGTAACAGGTCCAGAAAATTTTTACCTTGTTAATAGTAACTACAGAGTTGTAAAAGAAAAAGCAGTTGAATTTGAAGATCATCAAAAACTAAATCGACTTTTTGATGCTGATGTTTTAATTAATAAGCAAAAACAGGCCATATCCCGCAAAGAATTGGGTATGTCTGTTCGCAGATGTTTTTTATGTTCAAGACCTGCTAAAGAATGTGCTCGTTCGAGAAGACATTCAGTCACGGAATTACAAAATTATATCACTAATTTGTATAGACAGGAGATAACGTCTGATTAAAACTAAAGAGTGTCATTCTTATGTAAAACTCTTTCTGCTATTCCACTAGTAGTGATCAAGTGAGTAATTACGCCTGTCCTTAACGCTCCCAAAAGAGCATCTTCTTTAAAGCGATTTCTAACAATTACAAAGCGATCAGGAATTGCAAAAATATTAGAGAGGCTGATACCAGATATATGTGGTTCAATGGGACTATAAAAGCGTCCTTTAATATCATAAGGCCTGCCAAAAATAATTCCTGCTAATTGATTTTTCTCCAGACCAGCAAATAGTTTGTCAGCATAATGATCCATAAAGAATTGACCTGATTCTAACGACTGGAATGTTCCGATACTTGCAAATACTAGGTCGAGCTGTGAGAAATATTTTTCTATGTATTCATAATATGGTTCTTTATGAACCTTTTTTACTAAAGTGGGATCAATCGCATAAAGAGGGGCAGGAAAAGTTAGACATTTTGCGCTGAACTTATTGGCAGCATGTTGAATCAATGGCAGTTTACGCTTGCTTGCATTAACCACTTGACCTAACAACTGTACAAAAGTCAAATCATCACGCGTTTCTACTGAAAAATCATCAATGATGTCTCTTAAGAGAGTTCCCCAAGTTAAACCTATGACATGAGCGGAATTAATATAATTCTGTATTTGTTTAGCTGCAAAGTTAACAATCATTTCATTATCTTGATTTTTGGTTTCTTTATCTTCTAAGATATAAACTTCTTTTAAATCAAAGAGTCTTTGGAATTCACGCTCAAGTTTTTGTGCCCGTTTAGGACTTTGATAAATACTAATTTTCACAATTCCCTTATCTTCGGCTTCTTCTATTGCTTTAGCTATAAGATAACGAGAGAGATTATACTTTTTCGAGATTTCTGCAATGTTTAGCTTGCTCAAAAAATAGTCATGTGCGATATTCGCAAGTTGTTCATCTGTTAACAATGTCATTTGCTTATTCCTATTCTTTATACTTTACATTTGTTTTAATTATATTAGAAAGAAAGTTTTAATACTAAAACTTAAGCAACTTTTTTGTAGAAAAATTTTTAAAAGATAAAATTTAAGTTTTATTTTATTCTAGTAAATCACAAAATTTTGCATGTGTAATTTTTTGCAAGTCCCGTGGATTTAGATATAAACTCCGTCCGATTTTGCCACTTGAGACAGCAATTTCATTTTCTTTAATCATGCTATTATCGAGAAAAATGGGAAATTGATGTTTAAAATAGATTCCAATAGGAGTATTGGCACCATGTACATAACCGGTGGTTTTTTCTAAATCTTTCAAAGGTAACATTTCACATTTTTTATTACCTGAATTTTTGGCTAGTTTTTTCATGCTTAAATGTTCGGTTACTGGAATTACAGCTACTAAAGCAGGTGTCTTATTTCCACAGCACACGAGAGTTTTATAGACCAAGTGCTCATTCTCGTTTAGAATAGATGTATCCATTTTTGCTACACCACCTGAATCTTTATGTGTAGCAAATTCTGCTTGTCGATAAGAAATCTTATTTCTATCCAATATTTTTTCAACAAGTGTTTTTTCAATCTTGTTTTTCTTTTTTGACATAATGATCACCTTTATAATGATAGCATTGATAAAAGGAAAAATAAAAAGGGAGTTAAAAAAATAATGAAATTATTAATTATTAAAATAGAAACTAGTCATGAAGTTGAAGATGCACTAAATATATATAGTCATGATGTACTGCACTGTTTGGGTACTGAAACACGAAGGCGCTCGGACTTTGAACAAGCAGGTTGGGAATCTGATTCAACTATTGTTAAATTAGACGAAATAAAAGATTTACCTGAGGATATGCAATTCTTAGCGTATTTTGACACAGAACAAGATAAGGCAGATTTAGTTAAAAAGTTCCAAAAAAAGTTGTCTGAATTAAAAAGCTATGGTTTGAAAATAGGCCAGGCTAAAGTGAGTGCTTCTTATATTAAAGATGAAGACTGGAATACAGTATGGCAAAAATTTTATCATCCAATTGCGTTTTCTAGACACATGGCAATAGTTCCTGAATGGGAAAAATATGAGCCCGCGTTTAAAGACCAGAAAGTAGTTAAGCTTGATCCAGGCCTAGCATTTGGAACAGGTTCACACAAGACTACTCAATTAGCACTGTTAGGATTGGAACAAACTTTAGTCAAGCCAAAAACTGTTTGTGATGTTGGCACCGGTTCTGGGATTTTAGCTATTGCTTCATCTATTTTGGGTGCAAGTTCTGTTTTAGCGACAGATATATCTGACGAGGCAATAACTGCTGCTAATGAGAATATATCTTTAAATAATTTAAATAATATAAAACTGCAGAAAACGAATTTATTAAATAAAGTTAAGGGTAAATATGATATTATTGTAGCAAATATTTTAGCTGAAATTTTACTTGATTTGATTCCAGAATTGAATGAGCATTTAAACTCTAATGGAAAAGTGATTTTTTCTGGGATAGATTGTGACCAGATAGAAAAAATCAGGACAGCTTTAACTACCAATGGATTCCAAATTATATTATCAATGCAACAAGGACGTTGGATTGGGCTAATTATTGAAAGAAAAGATAACTAAATAGAGTTATAATAGATAATTAAATTAGTAAGGAACTGACAAGTTGATTGATAAACTAAAAAATATTCCTTTTTTTAAAAAGTTAAATAGCTATAAGATAACACCAGTAATTTGCTGGAGTATATTAGTCATGATTTTGCCACTCTTATTTAGCCTGTTTTCAATAGGGACTATTTATCGTGTGGGTCTCTTATTTATAGTACTCAACAGCATAATCAGCTATCACATTGGCAAATTGATTAAAGCACTTAATTTAAGGCACTATTGGCTATTGTTTATGCCGGGCTGTTTTTGCTTAATTGTTTTATTGAAATATGCCAATTACAATTTTTTATTTGGGTTAATTTACCTGATTTTGGAAATATTTGGTTTAATGGATAATCAAATCTATGGTTAGTGCTAGAAGGGGCGATATTCTATGTCAAAGTACATTGAAATGACACATGAGCAGGTGATAGATACCTGTAAAAAATATATGAATGATGATCAAATTGCATTTGTTGAAAAAGCATATAAATTTGCTGAAAATGCTCATAAAGATCAAAAAAGAGCTTCTGGACAACCATACATCGTTCATCCTACCCAAGTTGCTGGCACTCTTGCTCAATTAAGTCTTGACCCTGATACAGTAGCTGCGGGATTCTTACATGATACTGTAGAAGATACCCCAGTGACCAATGACGATATTAAAGAAAACTTCGGTAAAGATGTAGCTTTTATAGTAGATGGCGTCACTAAGTTAAATAAATACCAATACAAATCACACCAAGAATTTTTAGCTGAAAATCACAGAAAAATGTTGATTGCAATGGCAAAAGATATTCGTGTGATTATGGTCAAGCTGGCAGACAGACTGCATAATATGCATACATTAGAGCATTTACGCCCTGATAAGCAACGCAGAATTGCATCGGAGACAATGGATATATATGCGCCTTTAGCCGATCGTTTGGGTATTGGAACAGTTAAATGGGAACTCGAAGATATGAGTTTTCATTATTTAAATCCAAAAGCATATTACCGCATTGTTAATTTAATGAGTCTTAAACGTAGTCAAAGAGAAAAATATATTCAAGATGCGATCAAGACACTTAAAGAAAGCTTGGATAGTCTGGGAATCAAGTATGAAATATATGGTCGTCCTAAGCATATCTATTCTATTTATAAGAAAATGGTCAACAAGCATAAAGATTTTAATGAAATTTATGACTTGTTGGCAGTACGCGTGATTGTTAAAACGGTTAAAGACTGTTATGCAGTTTTGGGAGCAGTTCATACTAAATGGAAACCAATGCCGGGCCGCTTTAAAGATTATATTGCTGTGCCTAAGGTTAACGGCTACCAGTCACTTCATACTACGATTATTGGCCCTGGTGGCAGACCATTAGAAATACAAATCAGAACCGAACAAATGCATGAAGTTGCTGAATATGGTGTGGCTGCTCACTGGGCATATAAGAGGGGAAATTTTAAAGGCGTAGAACAAACCAGCTCAAATGAAAAATTGGACATGGTCCGTGAAATTTTAGAATTAAAAGATGAAACTTCAGACGCTGATGAATTCATGAAAAGCGTTAAAAGTGAAATCTTCTCTGATCGCGTTTATGTTTTTACTCCTAAAGGTGAAGTCTATGAACTGCCAAAAGGTTCAGTTACCTTAGATTTTGCTTATGAAATCCATACTCAAGTGGGTAGCCATGCAGTTGGAGCTAAAGTCAATGGCAAATTAGTACCATTAGATTATAAGTTAAAAAATGGTGATGTCATTGAAATCATGACTCAATCTAATGCCACCCCATCACGCGACTGGGTTGATTTAGTTAAGACCTCGCGCGCACGCAACAAAATTCGCCGGTACTTTAGAAATCTTGATCGTGACCATAGTATTGAACAGGGCGAGCAAATGGTTGCCGACAAACTGCGTGAGCAAGGACTTTCACCCAAAGTATTTATGTCGAAAGAACATATTGAACCTCTTTTGGAGCAAATAAATTACCACACTGCCGATGAAATGTATGCTTCAATTGGTTTTGGTGATCTCTCAGCAATTGGTGTGGTCAACAGGCTAACTGCGGATATACGGCACGAAAATGAAAAGAAAAAGCAACAGCAACTTGAAGAAGAAATTCTGAATTCAGGGCAAAAATCAGTTTCGGAAAATTCACCAAGTAAAAAAGATTCTAAGGCAATGAAGATCAAGCACAAAAATGGTGTTATGATTCAAGGCATAAGTGATCTGATGCTTCATTTAGCCAAGTGCTGCAACCCAGTCCCAGGAGACGACATAGTCGGCTATGTTACAAAAGGTCGCGGCGTGACAATTCATCGAACAGATTGTCGCAACATTGTAAATAATTATGAAAGCAAGGGCAGACTGATCGAAGTTCAATGGGAAAATGTTGAAGAAAACAGTGCTCAAGCATTTAATGCAAATATTGAAGTTTTTGGTTACAACCGAGGCAAGCTGCTTACTGATGTTATTACAAAGTTAAATACGTTAACTCCGAATATTAATAATATTTCTGGTAAGGTTAATGAGGATAATATTGCCCATATATATGCTACAGTGGCAGTCAACAATTCAGCTCAGCTAGATGGCATTTTGACCAAGTTAAGGGATATACCAGATGTATACCAGACAAGGAGGGCTGATAATTAATGCGGATTGTGATTCAAAGAGTTAACAGGGCTAGTGTAAAAATAGCTGAAAATACAGTAGGACAAATTTCCAAGGGTTTATTACTGCTAGTTGGTTTAAAAGAAGGCGATGGAGCTGAAGTCGTTAAAAAAGCCGCTGCTAAAATTGCCAAAATGCGTATCTTTGAAGATGAAAATGGTAAAACTAATTTAGCAATTAAAGATGTAGACGGACAGATTTTAAGTGTCAGTCAGTTTACATTGTTAGCAGATACCAAGAAAGGCAATCGACCAAGTTTTATCAATGCAATGAGGCCACCAAAATCAAAAGAGTTATGGAAACAGTTTAATGAAGAACTAGAGAAATTGGGTTTAACTGTAGAAACAGGTGAATTTGGTGCTGACATGCAAGTTGATTTACAAAATGATGGACCTTTCACAATCGTATTGGATTTGTAAATATCATGCATAGTAGTACTACAGGTTGACTTTTTGCTAGGAAAAATATATTCTAAAAAAGAATTATCAATGACAAAGACTGAAGTTTAGTATTTTTATTCAGAGACCACCTGTTTTTAGTGAAAGGGTGGTAAAAAACTAACTGTGACCCCTTTACCAGATAATGATCGCATCGCGAGCGTTATTCGCAGCAGGTAAAAGGTGGTACCGTGCTAAATCAGAGCGCCCTTGATTTATTCAAGGACGTTTTTTTATTAAAAGGATGATTAAATGAGAGTTCAAAGACCTAAAGGAACAGTTGATATTTTGCCAGATGAATCTGGATCATGGGAAAAGATAGAACAAATTTTACGTGATTTTTTTAAACGAGCAAATTATCGCGAAATTCGCACACCCAGTTTTGAAAATTACAATGTTTTTTCACGTTCAAGTGGTGAAACTTCTGATGTAGTTGAAAAAGAAATGTATGATTTTAATGATAAAGGTGGCAGACACATTGCCTTAAGACCTGAAGGAACAGCTGGAGTTGTGCGTGCTTACGTTGAAGATAAGCTTTATGCACCAGAAGTAGTGAAGCCTTTAAATGTTTATTATATTGAATCAACTTTTCGCTATGAAAGACCTCAAGCAGGTCGTCAACGTGAATTTCACCAAATAGGAATTGAGAGCTTTGGTTCTTCTAATCCCTTAGCTGACATAGAAACAATTGTTTTGGCTCATGATTTATTAGCCAAACTCGGTGTAAAAAATTATGAGTTACATATTAATACGCTGGGTAATGCACAAGTTCGTCAAGATTATCATGATGCATTGGTCAATTATTTTAAGCCTGTCAGAGACCAGCTTTCTGATGACTCAAAAAGACGGTTAGAAAAGAATCCTTTGCGAATTTTAGATTCCAAAGATGAACAGGATAAGCAATTTTTGCCTAAAGCACCTAAAATAGTTGATTATTTGGACCAGGAATCAAAAGAAAATTTTGACCTAATTTTAAAGATACTGGATCAATTAAAAATTAATTATGTGATTGATAATGATTTGGTTCGCGGACTTGATTATTATACTGGTGTAATCTTTGAATTTATGGTTGAGGATAAAAGTATTTGGGAATCTGCTTCAACAATTCTTGGCGGTGGTCGTTATGATAATTTAGTAGAAGAATTTGACGGACCAAGAACACCTGCAGTCGGTTTCGGTATAGGCGAAGAACGCTTAATGCTGGTTTTACAAAAACAAAATCCCGAACTTTTTAAAGATCAGGGTATTGATTTCTTTATTGCCAATATTGGTCAAGGAACCGAAGTAAAAACTGTCGAAATTGCTCGTTTGTTGCGTAAGCAAGGTTTAAAAGTTCAATATGATGTTGATCAAAAGAAGTTAAAAGCCCAATTTAAAAAAGCTGATAGAGCTAAAGCTAAATACGTCATTACACTCGGCGACAAAGAGTTAGCTGCCGAAGTTTTAAATGTTAAAAGACTTGCTGATGCTAAAACATTTAAGTTTAATTTCAACGATCTTGAAGATATGAATGCGGTAATGAAACAATTAAAGGAATAAAAAATGGAAAAAAGAACTGACTATTGTGGTAATATCACATCAAAATTTATTAATCAGAGTGTAAATTTGTACGGCTGGGTACAACGTGTGCGAAATCTAGGTAATCTGGTGTTTATTGATTTACGCGATCGAGAAGGTCTTGTCCAAGTTGTAGTTAATCATGATTCAGGCCAAGAGTTAATGGCTATTGCAGATTCACTAGGAAATGAATATGTAATTCAGGTTAAAGGTAAAGTAGTTAAGCGTTCAAGTATTAATCCTGACATGAAAACGGGAGAAGTCGAAGTCGAGGCTAAAGAAATCAATGTGTTGAACAAAGCCAAGAATCCGCCGTTTGAAGTTAAAGATAATGTTGAAGTTGCCGAACAGACTCGGCTAAAGTATCGCTATTTGGATTTGCGTAGACCCAACTTGCAAAATGCTATCATTTTACGGTCAAAAATTTTACGAGCAACACATGAATTTTTTGATCAAAATGGTTTCATTGATATTGAAACACCAATTTTAGGAAAATCTTCACCTGAAGGTGCTCGTGATTATTTGGTACCGTCTAGAATTTATCCTGGCAGTTTTTACGCTCTGCCACAATCTCCCCAGCTTTTCAAGCAGCTATTGATGGGAGCAGGCTTTGATAAATATTATCAGTTAGCTAGATGCTTTAGAGACGAAGATTTGCGGGGTGACAGGCAACCTGAATTCACTCAGATTGATATGGAAACTTCTTTTACCGATGAGCAGCAGGTACAAGACTACACTGAAGGCTTGCTCAAGAAAATCATGAAAGACGTAATGGGAATTGATCTGAAAACTCCAATTGACCGCATTTCCTGGACAGATTCAATGAATAATTACGGAACAGATAAACCAGACACTCGTTTTGGCATGTTGATTCACGACTTAAGTCCAATCTTTAAGGATAGTGCTTTTAAAGTATTCTCTGGTGCTATTGCCAATGGTGGCTTTGTTAAAGGGATTGCAGTTAAAAATGGTGCTCAAAAATTCTCTCGCAAACAAATTGAGAAAAAGCAGGACTATATTAAGCGCTACCATGCAAAAGGTTTGGCTTGGGTCAAATTTGAAGATGGTGAGTTCTCTGGTCCAATTTCTCGATTCTTAACTGATGAAAATAAAGCTTCTTTAATCAATGAATTTAACTTGCAAGGCGGCGAATTAGTCGTATTTATTGCGGATAAATGGAAAGTTTGCTGCGACTCGCTTGACCATTTGCGTCGTGAATTCGCTAAAGAAACAAATATTATTCCAAAACATGTATTTAACTTTGTCTGGGTGGTTGATTGGCCATTATTTGAATATGATGAAGGATTCGGTAGATGGATTGCAGCGCACCATCCATTCACTATGCCCGATGATGAAGGTATTAAATTATTGGATACTGAACCGCACAAGGCTCACGCTCGCAGCTATGATATTGTTATGAACGGTGATGAATTGGGTGGAGGTTCAATACGTATTCACAAGCGTTCAATTCAGGAAAAAATGTTTAAGGCACTCGGTTTTACCAAAAAACGTGCCTATGAACAATTTGGCTACCTTCTTGAAGCTTTGGATATGGGCTTTCCACCACATGCAGGACTTGCCATCGGGCTTGACCGTTTTGCAATGCTGCTTGCTGAAAAAGATAATATCCGTGATGTATTGGCATTCCCGAAAAATGCCAATGCTTCAGAACCAATGATGCATGCACCTGCTCCTGTATCTGAACAACAATTAACTGATTTGGGTATTGAGGTCGAAGATAAGTATCAAGACGATGTAGCCAAAATTGAAGCAAACTTGAAAGTACAAGCCGAAAAAGATGCTGCACAAAATACCAGTTGGGATTAGGAAAGTATAAAGTATTTTTAACTAAAGCAAAAGAGCTGTGAAAATTATACACAGCTCTTTTGCTTTTTTATTTGTCCTCATTCAATTTTGATTGGGGACATTTTCTTATGATGTAGCGCTTACACAGACTTATATAATAAAAATGTCGGAAGGAGAAAAGAAATGGTTAAAGATTTGAATCAATCCATAATCAACTATTTAAAAGTAAATCATGGTTTCAATTCTTCGGCTAAAATTTCGCAAAAATTAAACGTCTCACGTAAAACGATAATTAGGAGGATCAATCAGTTAAATCAGAATTTTCCAGAAAAAATAATTATTTCTAAAAGAAGTAAGGGATTTGAATTAGTTTATCAAAATTATTTAAAGTACGAAAATAAAAAATCTGCTGCTTTTTCGGAAATCAATGAACGTCAAGAAAATATTTTAACCAGGCTCTTAATTGCATCTCCTAAAGCAGTTTCAATTACAGATATTATTAATAGTTTATATGTTAGTGAAGCAGTAATTCAAAATGATGAAAAAATGATTTCTGCAAAAATTAAAAGATGGAATCTGTCATTAATTCGCAAACAACGTTTTTTAAGCATCAAAGGAACAGAAAAAAATATTAGAAATGCCATTATTGAAGTAGTTTTACATGTTAACAATACAACAGAAATTAGTAGTTTGCGAAATAGTATTGGACAATATGATGACCAAGATTTTGACTTCGCCTTAGAACAATTAAAACTGGCAATGAAATCTCTAAATAACAATCTTCCTTATCCTTATAATATTAATTTTTTTACACATATTTATATTCTGTTAAGCAGAGCAAGAAAATTTAAATCAGTAAATTATTCAGTTGAGTCAAAATCCAGTATAACAAGAAAATCGAAGGCAAATCCTGAAATTTTCAAGATTTGCCAGAAAATTATTCAAAATATTGAAAATTATTTAAATGTACAGCCATTATCTTTAGAAGTTGAAACCTACTACTTATTTGAATATCTAATTTCCTCTAGATTTAGTGAGAAAAAAAGTGAAATAACTTCTGATGATCATAAATTAGCAGAACGAGTTTCTCAAGAATACATTACATTGGTTTCACAATTTTTAAATACCGGTTTTAGCAAATATATACTGAATGATATTAAAAATCATATTTTTTCAATGATCATTCGATTAAAAATGCAAGTATCCTTACCAAATGCTTTATTAAATGATATTAAATTGGAATATGAGAAAGTTTTTGAAGCTACTAAGTTAGCTTCAAAACAGGTGGAACGTGAATTTCACTTACCAGAAATTTCAGATAATGAAACAGGTTTTATATGCCTTTACTTCGTTAAATACATAGAAGCTCAACCGCGTAGGAATAAAAGGGTACGTGTTTATATTATTTGTACAACAGGGATTGGTACTTCAGAAATAATTTCAACAAAAATAAGAAAATTATTGCCTGATTTAAAGGTCATAGGCTTAGGTTCTAACCTCGAGATAGAAGACATACTAAAAAAACATAAGAATATTGACTTGCTGATAAGTACAGTTCCATTATCGGTAAAAACCAATGTACCAGTTGAACTAGTTAGTGCTTTTTTAACAAAAGAAGATGAAAAAAATGTCAGACAAGCAGTCTACAGAATCCAAAAGCAGCGATGATTTTTTTATAAAAATAAATGTTGACCAAAAAATTACTAAAAAAGAACTTTTTTCTCTGATATCCAAAAGCGTTGCCAATCAAAAAAAATTATCACAAAAAGAACTTTTTAAAAGCTTGCAGGCCAGGGAAAAGGTTAAAAACACTTCTTTTGGAAATGGTATTGCCTTTCCTCATATCATCTTAGAAGAAAATGTAATTCCTAATTTAATAATTTGTAAGTTAGCTCAGAAAATAGATGAATGGAAATGTCCAGATAGTACTGCTGTAGATACTTGTTTTATTTTATTGATTAGCCGTAAATCTCAAAAGAATAGTCCGAGAATCAAAAGATTGATCAAAATTTTCCGTAAATTTGCAGATAAAAACGTCATTTCCAAAATAAGTCAATGTCAAACAGCAGAAGAAATAGAAAAATACTTGTAAAGGAGGAAGATCATGAAAAGTGGACCATAAAAAGTTTGTTTTTCAGAAAATGTAATTTATTAATTTTTGGAGGTAAAAATGGTTTTAGTAACAGGAAAAAGATTATTGGATGTAGCACATAAAAATCACTTTGCAATACCAGCTTACAACGCTGGATCTGGACAACTTTTTACAGCAACTCTGGAAAAGTGTATTGAAGATCAAACACCTTTTATAATGGCGATTCATCCCACCGAGCTGGCATTTTTGCGTGATAACTTTGTGGGGCAAGTTTTACAGGGCATTAACAAAACAGATTTGCCAATTGCTTTACATTTAGATCATGGTGCTAGTTATGAAGACTGCATTCATGCTATTCATCTAGGCTTCACCAGCGTTATGATTGATTGCTCTATGAAACCATATGATGAAAATATTGCCACTACAAAAAAGGTGGTCGAGGCAGCTCATGCCACTGGAATATCAGTTGAAGCTGAAATAGGAACAATAGCTGATACTGGCTATGATGTCAACGGACATTTAACAAACGATGTACATTACACTACACCTGAAATGGCTAGGGATTTTGTTGAGAAAACAAATGTTGATTCTTTGGCAATTGCAATTGGTACTGCCCACGGTCTTTACCCTAAAGATGTACAGCCTAAATTGAAACCGGAAATTGCAAAACAAGTTTCAGAAGCTGTAGATGTACCATTAGTTTTGCACGGAGCTTCAAATAATCCTGACGATAAAATTCAAGAAGCAATTGACAATGGCATCAATAAAATAAACATTTCAAGTGATATCAAAATTGCGTTTGCAACTGGTTTGCGCCATTTGCTCGATAACAGTGATCCAAATGAAATGCGCGAGCCAAAATTAATGTTTCCAGAAGCAATGATTGAAGAACAAAAAGTTGTACATCATAAGAATGAACTCTGCAAGGCAACTAATAGAACCCATCTATATTTTGAACACGAAGAGCCAGTTGAAGTACCTTACAAAATCGAAAACTTCCAGACTGAAACATTTAAGGCATAAAAGTATTTGGTTTTACATATGGAAAATATTACTTCTGTTTTGGATCCTAAGGTTATAAAAATTGGGCTTAATGCTAAAAATAAATATGAAGTTATAGTGCAATTAGCAGAGTTGCTCAAAAATGCAAATTATATTGATAAAGTTGACCCCTTTGTCCAAGATATTTATTTACGAGAAAAAGAAGGCTTAACCGGAATAGGTCAAGGCATAGCAATCCCTCATGGAAAAAGTGATGATGTCAAACGAATAGGTGTTGCTATTGGAATTTTGAAACATGGCATTGAATGGGAATCATTGGATAACGAGAAGATTAGAATAGTTATTTTGTTTGCTGTAAGCAATGATACCAATTCAGCAAAAAATCAATTAAAACTATTGTCAATATTTGCAGGGAGATTAGGACATAAGCAAGTTGTTGACAAATTGAAAAAAGCTGAAAGCACTCAGGAAGTGATTGATGCTTTTAAAGAATAAAGGAGATGTTTATGAATGAAAATTGTTGGCATAACAGCTTGTTCTGCGGGAATAGCTCACACTTATATTGCAAAAGAAAAATTGGAACAAGCTGCTAAAGATTGTGGAGACACAATTCATATTGAAACTCAGGGTACTATCGGTACTGAAGATGCACTGAAACCAGAAGATATTAAAGAAGCTGATGTTGTTTTACTAGCAGTTGATGTAAAAGTAACGGGAAGAGAAAGATTTAAGGGCAAAAAAATTGTCCAAATTTCAACAGATACTGCAATACAAAGTCCAAACAAATTAATGAAAAAATTGCATTCTGCATTAAATGTTAAATAGAGGTTTAAAAATGGCTGAAAATAAAATTATAGTCAAAATTAAAGAACCGGCTTTGACGGCAATCTCATATTTGATTCCCGTTGTTGTTGCGGGAGGATTGTTATTAGCAGTTGGAAATATCTTTGGCGGTAAAAACATTACCAACTTTACTGGTACTATTGGAATATGGGATGCTTTTAGTACAGCCGGGAGCTTAATTTTAGGACTTCTTCCTGTTGTTGTTTCAACCGGAGTTTCTTTTGCAATTGCTGACAAGCCAGGAATAGCTCCAGGATTTTTAGTTGGTCTTATTTCAAATATGATTAAAGCTGGGTTCCTGGGAGGTTTAATCGGAGGCTATGTTGCCGGTTGGTTTACAATTTTAATTGTAAAAACAATAAAAGTACCTAATTGGGCACAAGGTCTAATGCCGACTTTGATAATACCATTTTTATCATCAATTTTGTCGGCTGCCGTCATGTTTTACATATTAGGCGCGCCAATTGCCGAAGGGCAAAAAATGCTTACCAGATATCTAACTCAATTACCATCGAGTCAAAAATTCCTTTATGGTGCTATTATTGGCATTTTGGCATCAGTCGATTATGGTGGGGCCATTAACAAGACAGTCTTTGCTTTTGTATTAGCAATGCAGGCAGAAGGAGTCAATGAGCCAATCACTGTTCTAATTTTGGCTTCTATGGTAACGCCATTTGGTTTTACTTTTGCATATTTCCTTGAAAAACTATTTCATAAGAAAATTTACACACAAACGGAAGTAGACACACTAAAAACGGCTTTTCCCATGGGTATATGTGAAATCACCGAAGGAAGTTTACCTATTGTTTTAAACGATTTGTGGAGATCAATAGTTTCAACTGCTTGTGGTGGAGCAATAGGTGGCGGACTTTCAATGTTATGGGGTGCAGATTCAAAAATTCCTGCTTCTGGTTTATTTGCAGTTCCTACTATGTCAAAACCTGTCCAATTTTTAATTGCTCTTCTCATAGGTAGTTTAGTCACCGGTATCGTTTTCTTCATTTTAAAAAGACCTGTTAGCGCAGAGAACGAAAAGAAAGAAGAAAAAGATGTTGATTTAGGAGATATAAGTATAGGATAAATGAGAAAAGAGAATTCAGAAATATATGTTGGCAATAAGGCTCAACTAAACTCTGTCAAATATATTCAATTTCTCGAGGGAAAAGCTACTGGATTAAAGGCTTTTGAAATAGCCACTGCCAGTGGCTTTTCACTTACAGTGGCATTAGACAGAGGCATGGATATAGTAGAATTAAAGTTGAATGGAAAAAACATATCGTTTTTATCGGCAACAGGTCTTGTAAACAGTACTTACTTTAATGAGGATGAAGATAAAGGCTTTATGCGCAATTTCAATGTTGGATTTTTAACAACAGGTGGATTGGCATATATGGGAAGCTCTGATAATAGGCGCGGTTTACACGGTACAGTTAGCAATACGCCTGCATATAATTTTAGTTATGAAATTTTAAAAAACAAAATTCAGGTTGAAGGTAACATTGCTGATTCAGTCATGTTTGGTCCAAACTTAATATTACACCGCAAAATCACTGTAAGTACTAATGAGACAAGTATACGTATAGATGACACTTTAATAAATGCCGGAGATGACACTGTACCGTATATGCTTTTGTATCATAATAATTTTGGTTATCCGTTTTTAACACCCGACACTGAAATATTTTTCCAGCCAGAAAAAAGTTTCAACCGTAAATATCAGAGAATAAAAGGTAGTTATCCGTTTAAATTAAAGAAACCTAATATAGCTGAGCCTGAACAAGTATATTTTCATACTTTAAAAAAATCTGAATATAGTTTGATTAGTCCAAGAACAAACCTTTCGTTAAAAGTTAAATTTAGTAGTAAAACACTCCCGATTTTGAATGAATGGCGTTTGGAAAGAAACAAAAACTATGTTTTAGGATTAGAGCCCGGTACAAACGATGTAAATGGTTTTATCCAAGCTAATAAAAATAATAAATTAAAATATATCAAACCAGATGAAAGAATTGCATTTAACCTACAATTTGATTTTAGTGAGGTAAAAAATGAAAAGATCGCAAATAAATAAAATCCTTCAAAAAAATATTGATTTTGCAAAAAAGCACCAAGTTTATTTTCCTCAGTTCGCGAGTTGGAATATTAATGATTGGACTGGACTCAATGAACGTTATCGCGAAATTGTTGATAATATGTTGGGCTGGGATGTAACCGATTTTGGCAGTAAAAATTTTGCAAAATATGGCCTAGTGGCTTTTACGTTTAGGAATGGCAATTATGAGCATACTGACATTTATCCAAAACCTTATTGTGAAAAAATATTATTCTTAGAAGAAGGACAAGAGTTGCCGTACCATTTTCATAAGCTAAAAGAAGAGGATACTATTAATCGTGGTGGAGGAAATTTATTAATTAGAGTCTGGAATTCGACAAAAACTGGTGAAATTGATCATAAAAGTGAAGTTAAAATAGTTAAAGATGGAGAAAAACTAGTGGTTCCTGCTGGAACAACCATCAAGTTAGAACCAGGTGAAAGTTTAACTGCAACACCTGGAATTTACCATAAGTGGGATGTTGAGTCAGGAACTGGCAAAGTTATGGCTTGGGAGGTCTCAAAAACCAATAATGATAATTTAGATAATCATTTTTATAAACCAATTCCCCGGATTCCAGAAATAGAAGAGGACGAGCTTCCTTATCGGCTGCTATTCGGTGACTATCCAATTTGGTCAAAAAAACTAAATTTTCAGTTTAAACCATACGAGAATAAATGATGGAAAAATATGTATTAGGAATTGATTTAGGCACAAGTGCCGTAAAAGTCAGTTGTCTAGATCAATTAGGAAGAATAATAGATCAAGAAATAGAAGATTATCCAGTCTATAATCCGGCAGAAGGTTTTAGCGAGCAAAATCCAAATGACTGGGTTCATGCAACTTTAGATGCGGTTAAAAAAATTATGAGCAAGCTAAAAGACTTGGCTAAAATAGACGGGATATCATTTTCTGGTCAAATGCACAGCTTGGTAATTTTGGATAAAAATAAACAAATAATTCGACCAGCAATATTATGGAACGACGGCAGAACAGCAAATGAGGCTGATTACATAAACAAAAATTTTGGTAAAGAAATAGTAGAAATTACCGGTAACAAAGCTACTGCAGGTTTTACCTTACCAAAATTGTTATGGTTACAAGAAAATGAACCTGATAATTTTGCAAAAATTAGATACTTTATGATGCCTAAAGACTATGTTAGATATAAAATGACCGGAAAAATAAATATGGATTATTCAGATGCTACCGGAACAATAATTTTAGACATTGCACAAAACCGCTGGAGTAATAAAATTTTGAATTTTTTTAATATTCCTAAGTATTGTTGTCCCACTCTTGTAAATTCCACAGACTTTGTTGGATTTCCCTTGCAAGAAGTTTGTGAGCAAACTGGTCTGAATAAAGATGCAAAGATTTTTGCTGGGGGAGGAGATAACGCCGTTGCAGCAATTGGATCTGGTATTTTAAATTCTCAAAATTTACTGTGTAGTATTGGTACATCAGGAGTTGTTTTAGCTGATGAGCAAAATCCTCACACACCATATGAGGGGACGTTGCAAATGGAACATCACGCGGTTGCTCATCATTTTTACTCTATGGGAGTAACATTAGCAGCAGGAGAATCTTTAAGCTGGTTTAAGGATACTTTCTTTCCCGAAAAATCTTTTAATGACTTGCTTTTAATGGCTCAGAATTCAAATTTAGGTGCAAATAAACTTTTTTTTACACCTTATATTAATGGTGAAAGGACTCCTTACTCGGATTCTTATATCCGCGGAAGCTTCACAGGAATTAGTAAAATATTGACGAAAAATGATTTTTGCCGAGCAGTGATAGAAGGAATTACATACAGTTTGCGAGATTTAATATCGATTTACGAGCAAAATAATAAGACTATTGAAAAAATCGTTTGTATTGGTGGAGGTGCAAAAAGTAAATTTTGGCTGAAACTGCAAGCTGACGTATTCGGTAAAAAAATTATTTCATTAAAAAATGAACAAGGACCTGGAATTGGAGCCGCTATGATTGCAGCTATGGGATGCCAATGGTTTAAAAATTGGGAAAGCTGTATTAATTTATTTGTGAGATATAATGATATCATCGCACCCAATCAACATAATTCTGTACTTTATAATAAATATTATAATCTTTATCAAAAAATATATTCATCCACGGCACCTCTAGCCAGAGCAGCAGCAGAACTTTAAAATGCCTATTACTGAATAATTTAAAATTGCTTTGCTTTTAATATTAAATAGTGAGAAAATTATAATCCATTCTCATTTGGATATTAGGAGGAAATCATATGACTGACAAGTTTCATCGAGCTTTTGGTTGTTATGGCATTATTGGTGATCAGCAAAATCTAGTTGTAATAAAAAAACATGGTGGTCCTTATATTAATCGCTACGACTTACCAGGAGGTAGTTTAGAAGACGGGGAGTCATTAAACCATACAGTTAAGCGTGAAGTAAATGAAGAAACAGGCTTAATAGTTCAAGATTACAGGCAAATTGGTGTTACTTCATTTAAATACCCTTGGGATTATGAACAATGGCATTTTAATCAACATATTTGTGTTTTTTATGAAATAAAGAAAACTATTGGTAAAGTTCAAGGAGAAGTTAAACAATTTGCCGGTCAAGACTCATTAGGAGCAATCAGGATACCATTAGCAAAGATAAGTATTGCAAATTCTTCGCCTTTAGTAGTTAAAGCTAAGCAATTTTTATTAAACCCAGACAATTTTGATTTAGCAGATCAAACTTTTGATAAGTGGATTGTACTTGATAAACCTGTTTTTTAAAGTAAAAAAGCGGTTAAGGAAATTATTTCCTTAACCGCTTTTAACTAGATTATTTTAAACTTTGTAAAAAATCTAAAGCCTTATCGTAATTAGGCTCGTTAGTTAATTCCTGAATAAGTTCTTGGTACAAAACTTTTTTATCTGCATCAACGATCCAAACGCTTCTGGAATCTAAGTTATTAGCTTCAATAAATAAGCCCATGTTTTTGCCAAAATCAAATGAATCATCAGACAAGAGTTTCATCTTTGAAACACCTTCTGCTGCACACCAGTTTTTCTGCTCTTCTGGAGTATTGGTAGAAATAGTATAAAAATTGATACCGTTAAACTTATCAACTTCACCGTTAAAACGTTTAGTAGAAATACTGCAGACGCTGGTATTAATATTAGGTACCACACTGATTAAAGTAGGTTTGTCAACTAATTCTTCCATTGAAACAATAGAACCGTCTGCCTGTTTTACCTTGAAACTTGGTAATTCTTCTCCCACTTTTGGTGGTTCACCATTTGTTGACAGAGGTTGACTTTTCATTGTTACTTGCATAATCTTAACCCTTTCTCTTGTTAAAAATATAAATGACTACACTTTAAATTTTAAACTACTAGAGTTGAATATCCCAAGAAATTAGCTTTTTTAGTTATTATTAGTGTAATCAGTAATACGCTTAATAGCCTCTTTGAGCTTTTCTTCAGAAGATGCATATGAAAAGCGAACGTATCCATGACCTCCAGCACCAAAATAACTTCCAGGTGTAACCCCAACTTTGGCTTTTTCAGCTAAATCTTTAGCAAAGGCGACATCGTCACAGCCGAATTTACTTGGTATTTTAGCGAAAATATAAAAAGCTCCTTCTGGTGTAGCCATGGTATAACCGTTCTTCTTTAGACCATCCTGAAGAAGATATAAACGCTTTTGGTATTTTTCCCTGGCTTCAATATAGTCCTGATCGCCATGTTCTAATGCCTCTGAAGCTGCAATTTGAACATTATCAGTTACAGAAGAAATCATGAAAGAATGTATTTTGATCATTGACTTCATTAACTCAGCAGGCCCCGCGATATAACCGATTCTCCAACCAGTCATTGCAAAGCTTTTTGACAGCCCCGATAACAAAACAGTTCTTTCCGGAATAATCTGTGTCAGAGAATAATGTTTCCTATCACCGTAAATTAATTCCGCATAAATTTCATCACTTACTGCAAATATATCATATTTAGTGATAACGTCTGCTAACTCTTGTAAGTTTTGCTTTGAGTATACTCGACCTGTTGGGTTAGAGGGGTCAGTAATGATAACAGCTTTTGCTCCTTTGCCTTCATTTTCAAGCGTCTCAGTCAGCTTTTTGGCTGTTAAAAGAAAATTATCAGCAGAAGTATCAACTTGTA
Source organism: Lactobacillus kullabergensis (assembly GCF_000967195.1). Taxonomy (GTDB): domain Bacteria; phylum Bacillota; class Bacilli; order Lactobacillales; family Lactobacillaceae; genus Lactobacillus; species Lactobacillus kullabergensis. The sequence continues at coordinate 1,020,792 of NZ_KQ033871.1, read as the reverse complement.
CAGGTATACCACCGGCCATTTTTATAATACCAAAATAAACTTCCCAAACCGGGGTAGGGACAATGATTTTTTCTCCCGGATTTAACAAAGCCATGGCGGCAATATTCAGTCCCTCTGAAACACCTACAATAGCACAAATTTCACTTTTAGGATCATAGCTTACACCCAAACTCTTTTTTAAATATTTGCTGACGGAACTTAAGTATTTTTCTTTACCAGCTTCTGGCGCATAATGGGAGTCATTGCTATTAATATCATTAATGGCCGCTCGTTTTATATGTTCAGGAGTATTTAAATCAGGCTCACCAATGGTTAATTTTATTATCCCAGGAATTTGAGAAATTTTTTGACTAAAAGATCTGATTTCAGAATTAGGTAAGTTTCTAATTCTAGAATTTATTTTTGCAGATAAGTTTTTTGCTAAATGTGGCATAACACAATAAGATCCTTCCTATTTTTCTTGAAACCATATTATAACCCAGCATGAACTTAAATAAAATTAAGAAAAAGTATTATTTTAGTGAGTTTATAGTTAGTGTATGCTAGTTATTTTTGTTATATTGGGTATATACACGTAAGGAGTGTGTGATTTATGGATCAAAATGAGAAAAATAAGAGATTGAAGCAGTTAATTCCCGATCAGTACCAAGTGACTCAGCAAGCTGCAACTGATTACCCATTCAAAGGCAAATACGATGATTTTTATCAAAAAGGAATTTATGTTGATATTGTATCAGGTGAACCACTCTTTTCAAGTGAAGACAAATATGATGCAGGATGTGGTTGGCCCAGTTTTACACGACCAATAAAAAAGTTAGTTTATCACCGTGATCAATCTCATAATATGGAACGAACAGAGGTGAAGAGTCCTGAAGGTGACTCCCATTTAGGACACGTTTTTGATGATGGTCCAACTGATAAAGGTGGCTTGAGATATTGTATCAATTCTTCAGCTTTAGCCTTCATCCCTTATGAGCAATTAGAACAAAAAGGTTACGGAGAATATAAAAAGCTTTTTAAATAATCTAAATTATGTAAAAAAGAACATGGCTATTATTAGTCATGTTCTTTTTGAGTACTATTAAACTATTTCTTGTTCCTTAAAACTGCCATAAACACGTTCTACTTCTGTTACACTCATAAACGCATAAGGGTCACTTTTTTTCACGATGTGTAAGACATCGTACATATCATAGCGATCAATCACAGTTATCAAAACTTTTTTCTCATTATGACTGTAAGCTCCTTCAACATCATGAAAAATAGTGATACCACGGTGCATTTTTTCCTGAATGCCATCAATAATAGCGTGAGGCTGTTCTGTAACGATGGTTACCTGCAGCTTTTGGTGTTGAGTATAAACGGCATCAATTACGCGTCCGTTGATAAAAATCGTTAGGGCAGAATATAATGCCCGCGTCCAACCGAAAGTAAATCCAGCAGCAGCTATAATTATTAAATTAATTAAGATACTGATTTTACCGTAACTGGTTCCTGTTTTCCTCTGAATGACTATGCCTATAATGTCAAGTCCACCTGTTGATATACCGTTCTTAAGCGCAAAACCTGTACCCAGGCCATTGATCATACCACCAAAAATCGCACAGACAAGTGGATCAATGTGCATGTTAATCGGTTGTACTACTCGCATCATAATTGATCCAAGGATGACTGTAATGATTGTAAAAAACGTAAATTTATGTCCAATCTTTATCCAGGCAAGCAAAAGCAGAGGCAAGTTCAATACAAAATACAAAGCAGAAGTTGATAGAGTAACGGGTAAATACCGTTCGCTCATGGTATTAATTAATTGGGCAAAACCAGTTATTCCTGAGGAATACATGTGTCCTGGTGTCCAAAAGAAATTTAGAGCCACAGCCACGGCTAGCGAATAGAAAAATGAGGCAGAAATTTTAGAGAGTAGATTATACCGCCGATTGAATGCGTCAAGCTGGTCCATTATTCAATTATCCCTTTTTGAAAAAATGCTAAATAAAAATAATAAATACTAGTTTCTATATAAAAATAAAAACTAGTATTTTTCTTAAGTATACTAACACATTTTCGTGAAATTTAAAGTGTTTTTAATCTATTTTTGATTAGTTTTGCCAATGTTTTTTGATGAATTCTTCTCTGCCACCAGATTCTTCAAGACTATAACGCAGTGGATTTTTTTTGTAAAAATCTTGATGATAATCTTCAGCAGGATAAAATGGCTTGGCTGGTTCAATTTTTGTAACTATTGGCGCATCAAACCTGCCACTATTTTGGAGAGCTCTTTTTGACATCTCCGCAGCTTCTTTTTGAGCAGAAGAATTATAAAAGATAACTGGACGATAGTTATCACCGCGATCCTGAAATTGTCCGGATGCGTCTGTTGGATCAGTTACTTGCCAATAATATTCAAGCAACTTTTCATAAGGCATAACCTCAGGATCATAAGTGATTTCAACAGCTTCAGTGTGTCCCGTTTCCCCCGTACACACTTCTTCATAGGTTGGATTTGGCACATGCCCACCGGTATAACCCGAAATTACTTTTTTAATGCCGGGAAGGGAATCGAAAGGTTTTACCATACACCAAAAGCAACCACCGGCGAAAATAGCTGTATCTAATTTTTCTTTATTTTCATACATAAACTCTACACGCTTTCTATTGCTAGATCAGATTACTGTTCTACTCCATTTTATTTTGCCTAGTAGTTTACTGCAATTGATGAGCTTAAAATTATAAAACTTAGTAAATAATTAACTTAAATCTGTTTCTTTATCATAAAGCATACTGATCAAGTTCTATTACTTTATCATATTTTTTAGCAAATGCAGGTTGAACATTGTGTTCAATATCAATTACTGTGCCCGGGAAATTGAGAATCAAGTCAAAGACTTGACCGTAGCTTTCTTTATCTAAACCCGATAATGCTTCATCAACCAGTAATAACTTTTTATTGCGCAGTAGCAATCTAGCCAATTCTAACTTTCTCTTTTCTCCTCCAGATAAGGCATTGGCACCTTCACCCAGCCTCATATTCAGTGCATTCTCATTAGCAAATTTTGTTAATCCAACTTCATTTAAAACTTGTAAAATTGAAGCAGTCGGATAATTTTGACCAAGACACAAGTTAAAAAGCAGGGTACCGGTAAAAATGGTAGTTTCTTGGGCTAAGACACCGATATTGTCATAAATTGGTTTAGCATATAACTCCTTGCTTTATTTAATTGTTCCACCCAGTAATTTGAGCTCATTCAACATTGTTTTTACTATCGTTGTTTTACCGATGCCGGATCTGCCAGAAATTAAAATTTTTTCACCACTACTGGCACTAAAAGAAAGATTATGGATAATAGCTTTATCATAACCAAATGAGCCATCATCAATTTTAAGTACCGTCTTATCTGTAAATTTTTGGGGCTCGATATTGTTAATTTGTTTTTCTTTGGTAGAAATAATTTTTTGGCATGAAGCAATTAATGGGCGACTTGAAAGTAACTGATTAGTGAATTGAATAGAACTTATTATAGGACTTGTAACTCTGTCTGCTGCTAAATATAAGGACATTAACGCACCAGCGGTCAATTGACCAATGCTGACAAAGTAAACGCCCAAACCCAAAGAAAGAATGGTAGATAATGAATAGAGCAAGTTAGAAACAAAACGTGAATGTTCCTTGTCCGCATCCATTTGATAATATTTATTTTCCGAGTCATTTAAGAGATTGTTCAGCTTATCCTTAAAGATTAACAAGCTTTCAAATCTTTTGATGGTATAAAAGCCGTTAAAATATTCAGTGGTGTGGAGTGAATAAAGCTGGTATGACTTGTTCCACCGGTCAGTTGATTTGCTCAGCCATTTTTTAAAAACAAAGGGAACTACTGCTGGTATAAATCCTAATATTAAATAGGTCAGACCTAATATAGGATTAATCTTAATTACAAAGAATAAAGTGATTACTGCTTGCTCGATGCAATAGATCAACATTATTACCGAATCAATGATCTGGTTCTCAAATTGTTTGATCGTGACATTGATAAAATTTAAAATTTTACTTGACTGTAGTTGCGGATGGTTATTGTAGCTGGCTACAGCCTGACTGCGCAACCATTTGTTAATAATTTTCCTGATATTCAGGCTCAATAAGCGCCAAATCCAAAAGGAAGCGTTAACTAAAACAAAACACAGTAAAAATATTACTAATAGGATGAACGAAGTAGAAAATTCTTTTTTACTGATATTATCCATTAATTTACCAATTAGAATTGGGCTAATGATGCCATCTAATGCTGTGATTCCGCCAAAAATAGCGATTAAAATCAGTCTTAGAACAACCACTTTTCTGATTGATTTATTAGCTTGTTTGTTTTTCATTATTTTGCCTCAATTGGCTTCAATAGTTTAATTTTTTAATATTAAATTAATTATATGGAAGTTAAATAATGAAAACAAGGCAAACAAAGAAAAAATTAGTTTTGAACTCCTAAGTGGTTCATGATAATTGCTGCAGTCTCTTCGATCGAACGGTGAGCAACATTTATTACAAAGCAACCAAGCTGATCATAAAGCTTTTGTGCTGAATCCAATTCTTTTTTTATGGCATCGATATTAGAATAGGAGGTATCGGGATTTAAACCATAGGAAATCATTCTTTCACGTCTGATTTCATTTAACACAGAAAGGTCATTTGTCAAACCAATAATTTTTTTAGGATCAATTTGATATATTTCTTTCGGGATATGGGTATCTGGAACTAATGGCAGATTTGCGACTTTGAGATTTTTATTAGCTAAAAACAATGATAAGGGAGTTTTCGACGTACGCGATACTCCCAAAAGTACGACATCAGCTTCTAAAAAACCCTTAGGGTCTTTGCCATCATCATACATAACTGCAAACTCCATAGCTGAAATGCGATCAAAGTATTTTTGATTCATTTTATGCTGAGCACCTATTTTCTGTTGCGGTTTCAAACCAGTTAATTTTTGAATCGATTCGATCGCAGGAGATAAAATATCAACACTTTGAATATGATGTTCTCTGACAAACCGAATAACTGGTATTTGCATTTCATCCTTTACCAGACTGTAAATAAGCAATAAATTTGGATATTGAACTATTTCTTCAAAGGTCTCTTCTAATTTTTCCTTATTAATTATAAACGGATATCTTCTATAATTAATTTGCGCATCAGGAAACTGGGCAGCTGCGGCAACAGCATTATTAAAAGCAGTATCCCCAGCAGAATCTGAAATTATTATTATGTTGACTTCTTTTTTTGTTGTTTCTTCAGCCATTATTTACTCCTTTTTTCTTCAATTATACAATTTAACAAAAATCATTAACAGGTTAAGTTTTTTCTATGAAAAATTTTAAAAATATTGTACGTTTGTATTGACCCACTGGTGATGTTTGATATAATTTAGTTAAATGTATGACGGTAACGTCAAGAAATGGAAGGAGGGATCACATATGGCAAAGACAGTCGTTCACGAAAACGAGTCTATTGATGATGCTCTTCGTCGTTTTAAACGTTCCGTTTCTAGAAGCGGTACACTACAAGAATACCGCAAGCGCGAGTTTTATGAAAAACCTAGCGTTCGTAGGAAGCTTAAATCTGAAGCTGCACGGAAGCGCAGACATTATTAATTTATAAACGACTTTTATCAAGCAGGTAGAAGTCGTTTTTTTTGTTAACAATAATTAAAGTTTAATGCTTTATTTAATTTAAACTAGGGTGTAAATTTGTTATAATTTACCTAGATTTTGTAAAGAAAGAGGGAATTCATTTGAGTTTATCTGAGCAAATAATGTCAGACATGAAAGAAGCGATGAAAGCTCGCGACAAGGTTAGACTGAACACTGTTCGTATGATCAAGTCTGCTTTAATGAATGAAAAAATTAAAGCAGGTCATGATTTGACCGCTGAAGAAGAATTGACGGTCCTTAGCCGAGAAAAAAAGCAGCGTGAAGAATCAATTGATGAATTTACCAAGGCTAATCGTAGAGACTTGGCTGATGAAACAAAACAGGAATTGGCAATTGTTGAAAGCTATCTGCCTAAACAAATGACTGAAGAAGAGCTCGATCAAGCCGTTTCATCGGCAATTGCAGAAGTTAATGCTCAAGGTAAATCGGATTTTGGTAAAGTAATGAAAGTTTTAATGCCTAAAATCAAAGGTAAAGCTGATGGTAAAGCAGCTTCTAATGCGGTGCGCAAACAGTTGAAATAAGCACAAGAAAAGGAGCAGAGTTATTTGGCCCAAACCAATTTTATTCCTAAAAATCCTGAGAACATCCAAAAATTAGTTGGTATTAATGATAAGAATTTAAGTCTTTTATCAACTGGATATAATGCCAGTGTAGTTGATACTGGCAACAGTATAGCTATTCAAGGTGATGATAATGACATCAAAAAAGTTTTAGCTGTTCTGAAAGCTTTAGATAGCGTTGTTAGTGCCAATATTAATATTGGTCCTGCTGACGTTGTCAGCGCAATGAAAATGGCTGATAAGGGAACAACTGAATACTTTCCTGACCTATATAAAAAGATTTTAATTCGGGATGCTAAAGGCAAGCCGATTAGAGTCAAAAATATGGGACAGAAAAAATATGTCGAAGCCATTGAAAAAAATGATGTAGTATTTGGAATCGGTCCTGCTGGTACCGGTAAGACGTTTATCGCCGTGGTTTGTGCTGTTGCAGCTTTTAAAAAGGGTGAAGTTTCAAGGATTATTTTGACCAGACCTGCAGTTGAAGCTGGAGAGTCACTGGGATTTTTACCTGGTGATCTTAAAGAAAAAGTTGATCCATACCTGAGACCTATTTATGATTCGCTTTATGCTATTTTAGGGACAAATACTACTGATCATTTAATGGAACGAGGAATTATTGAAGTGGCTCCATTAGCATATATGCGTGGACGTACGTTAGATGATGCATTTGTTATTCTTGATGAAGCTCAAAATACTACTGATGCGCAGATGAAAATGTTTTTAACCAGGTTAGGCTTTAATTCGAAAATGATCGTTAATGGTGATATGACGCAGGTTGATCTTCCCGGTAAACAACACAGTGGTTTAATAGATGCTGAACGGATTTTGAAGAAAATTGAACAAATTAAATTTATCTGGTTTTCAGCTAATGATGTTGTTCGTCATCCGGTTGTTGCTAAAATTATTAATGCCTACGAAAAGGAAGAAAAATAGATTTAATGGATTCAATAGATATTACTTTTAATGATGAAGTTGGTTTTCTTGAAAATGAAAAACGTGATTGGCAAAAGTGGATTACCAATCTCCTTTTGCTTGCTAAAAAGGAAATAAATAAAAAGAACAACTTAGAAATGAGTATTAATTTCATTGATGAAAAACGCAGTAATGAAATTAATAAAAAATATCGCGGTAAAAACAGACCAACTGATGTGATTTCTTTTGCTATTGAAGATGGGGCAGATCAAATTGACTTTAGTGTGTTTGATGATCCTGAATTCATTGAAGATATTGGTGATTTATTTATGTGTCCAAGCGTTATTATGCGACACAGTATGGAATATAGTACAGGTTGGGATCGTGAATTCGGTTATACTTTAGTTCACGGTTTTTTGCATCTTAACGGATATGATCATATTGAACCAGACGAGGCAAAAACCATGTTTAAAATACAAGGAAAAGTGTTGGAAGATTATGGTTTGCCATTGTATCCAGATCAGTTGGATGAAGGCAGAGGTAAATAATGGTTGAAAACAAGAAAATAAAATCTGGATTTGTTGCTTTGTTAGGAAGACCTAACGTTGGTAAATCTACTTTAATGAATTATCTAGTAGGGCAAAAAGTAGCAATTACTTCCAGTAAGCCACAAACTACGCGTAATAAAATTTCTGGAATTTATACAACTGATGAAATGCAGGCAATTTTTATTGATACACCTGGAATATTTAAGCCACACCTTGATTTAGATAACTACATGGATAAAGCCAGCTTATCTAGCTTGAACGATGTTGACCTGATTTTGTTTATGGTAGAACCAGAAAAAATGGGCAAAGGTGATGCTTATATTGCGGAACTATTGCAAAAGACAACAGTTCCCATTGTGCTCCTTATTAATAAAGTAGATCAAGTTAATCCAAATGAGCTTTTACCAATAATTGATCAATATCGTAAGCTAAATATTTTTAAAGAGTTTTTGCCGGTATCTGCAACTCAAGGAGTTGGAATTAGTGATCTAATTCAAGTTTTATATCAATATTTACCTGAAGGACCTAAGTATTATGGCACAGATCAAATAACAGATCGTCCTGAATATTTTATGGTTGCAGAACTGATTCGTGAACAAATTTTAAAGTTTACAGCTGAAGAAGTTCCTCATGCTGCCGCTGTTTGGGTGGAACAAATGAATAAGCATGAAAACAATAAGTTGCAGATTGAAGCTACAATTTATGTTGAAAAAAATGGGCAAAAAGGCATTATTATTGGTAAAGGCGGTAAGATGCTCAAGCAAATTGGGATCAATTCCAGACGCCAAGTTGAGGATTTGCTAGGTGAAAAAGTTAATTTGCATCTTTGGGTAAAAGTCCAGCACAATTGGCGTTCTGACCCGCAATTTTTAAGAAAAATAGGTTATAATCCGAAGGATCTGGCCTAAATGGTTCGTGAGCTCAAGGAAGTTAATGGCATAGTTTTTAAAAGGCAAAAGTATCATGAGGCTGATTTACTGGCCAAAATAATGACAGAAAAAAATGGGATAATCACATTGCTTGCTCGTGGTGCACTAAAAGCAAAGTCTAAATTAGGTGCATCATTGCTTAATTTTTCTTATGGAACTTATGTCATTTATTCTTCTGGACATGGTTTGAGTACTTTGAGGACATTCAAAAATGTAAAGCAATTTGATGGAATATATGACGATTTAATTAAAAACGCTTACGCTTCTTTTGTTCTTGATTTGATAGATCATGCATTTATTGAATACCAAAACCTTGGTAAGTATTACAATTTGGCAAATTTTGCTTTGCAAAAGATTAATTCAGGTACTGATCCTGAAATGATAACTCAGATAGTACAAATGCAATTGCTAGCAGCTTACGGAGTAGAGCCAGAGCTGAGAAGCTGTGTGATCTGTGGAGAAAAGCAGGGAGAGTTTGACTATTCAATCAGAAAAGGTGGTATTTTGTGTAGTAAGCACTTTTATGCTGATCCATCTCGTTTGCATTTAAAACCAAAAGAAACAGCTGTTTTGAGAACTATCTTTTTACTTCCTTTTAACAGATTAGGTAATATTAAAATTAATTCTGCTACCAAAAAAGCGACACGCAAAGCTATTGATCGTATTTATCAGGAAACCATTGATCTCAATCTCAAAACTAAAAAGTTTTTGGATGAATTGAAATTAACTGACTAGCACTTCTGATTGAATACTTTTTATGATAAAATAATAATATGTATTGGCTATAATGAGGATAAAAAAGTACCAGTTAAGCGAGTGTTGAGGGTGAAAGAGCACCTGGGAAAAGGCACCTCTAGCTAAATTAATTAAGAGCAGGAACTATTTCCTGAATTAGGGTGGAACCGCGACTAAATCTCGTCCCTATGCATGTTTTGCATAGGCTTTTTTTATGGTCTTATGCAGGAAGGAAATATAAATGGCAAAGAAAAAATTAACTATTCAAGATATGATTTTTAAATTAGAAAAGTTTTGGTCCTCAAAAGGATGCATGGTAATGCCTTCTTATGATGTTGAAAAGGGCGCAGGAACTATGAGTCCTTATACTTTTTTGCGAGCTGTTGGTCCGGAGCCCTGGGCAGCTTGTTATGTTGAGCCCTCAAGACGTCCAGCTGACGGGAGATATGGTGAAAATCCTAATCGTTTGTTTCAACATCATCAATTTCAAGTAGTAATTAAGCCGGCACCAGAAAATATTCAGCAATATTATCTCGATAGTTTGAAGGAACTTGGTATTAATCCTTTGGAACATGATATTCGCTTTGTCGAAGACAACTGGGAAAATCCTTCAATGGGCTGCGCTGGTGTTGGTTGGGAAGTTTGGCTTGACGGCATGGAAGTAAGTCAATTCACATACTTTCAAACCGTCGGCGAACTTGATGTTAAGCCAACAATGAGTGAAATAACTTATGGTGTTGAACGACTGGCTTCTTATATACAAGATGTTAATACCGTTTTTGACCTCGAATGGGGAGATGGGGTTCTTTATCGCGACATATTTAAAGAAGCTGAGTATGAGAATTCTAAATATGCTTTTGAAGAATCAAACCAGGAAGATCTATTAAAGTTTTTTGATGTTTATGAAAGAACGGCCCAGGAATTAATTGGACTTAATTTAGTTCAGCCTGCTTATGACTATATTTTGAAATGCTCACATACTTTCAATTTGCTCGATGCTCGTGGAGCCGTATCGGTTACTGAAAGAGCAGGATATTTGGCCAGAATTAGAAACATGGCACATGAAGTAGCTGTATGTTTTGTAAGAGAACGTGAAAAAAGAGGTTTTCCTTTGTTAAAAAATGCAGAAGATAAGAAGGCAGGACTAGAAAATGGCTAAAGATTATTTATTTGAAATTGGTACTGAAGAAATGCCAGCCCATGTCGTTGAAAGGAGTGTTAAGCAGTTAGCTGAAAAGACCAGCAAGTTTCTTAGAGAGAACGGGCTTAAATTTAAAAGCATTAAAACATTTTCCACACCCCGAAGGTTGACTATTTTAGTAGAGCAGCTTTCTGAAAAACAGGCCGATATTGACGAAATAAAAAAGGGTCCTGCCAAAAAAATTGCACTGGATCAGGATAAGAATTGGACTAGAGCTGCTCAAGGATTTGCTCGTGGTCAAGGAATGACTACTGATGATATTTATTTTGAGGAATTAAAAGGTACCGAATATGCTTATGTTCATGTTCAAAAAGAAGGTAAAAAAACCACTGATATCCTTTTAGGTATGAGCGACATTGTCAAAGCTATGACTTTTCCAACCAAGATGCGGTGGGATTCTCATGATTTTGAATTTGTTCGCCCTATTCATTGGCTGGTCTCACTTTATGGTAATGAAGTAATACCAGTCAAAATTTTAGACATCACAGCTGGCCGAAAAACTGAAGGTCATCGCTTTTTAGGCGACAGTGTTGTACTAGCTAACAGTAGTGACTATGAAGATGCTTTAAAAGATCAGTTTGTAATTGTTGACTCAACCAAACGTCGCACAATGATAGTTGATCAAATGAACAAATTGGTTAAAAAGAATAATTGGCAAATTAAGCCAGATAAAAGTTTACTTGAAGAGGTAACAAATTTGGTTGAATTTCCTACAGTTTTCACCGGCTCTTTTGACAAAAAGTATTTGGAAATGCCTAAAGAAGTTTTAATAACTTCTATGAAGGATAATCAACGTTACTTTGAAGTTTATGATCAAAATGATAAATTAATCAATCATTTCATAGCTGTACGTAATGGTAATAAAGATTACTTAGAAAATGTTGTTTTAGGTAATGAAAAAGTGCTAGTAGCACGGCTTGATGACGCGCAATTCTTTTATGATGAAGACCGTAAATACCCTCTCAGTCATTTTGTACAAAAACTTGATAATGTTTCATTTCACGATAAAATTGGATCAATGTCCGAAAAGATGAAGCGCGTTCGGATCATAGGTGACTTCTTGGCTAACAAATGGCAACTAAATGATCAAGTGGTCAAAGATTTTGATCGGGCCAGTCAGCTTTACAAATTTGATTTAGTTACCCAGATGGTAGGTGAATTCGCTGAACTTCAAGGAGTAATGGGAAGGCACTATGCCAAATTAGCTGGAGAAAACGATGATGTAGCTGATGCCATTGAAGAGCATTACATGCCAACTACCTCTGAAGGAGAATTACCTAAAACAACGGTTGGTTCATTATTATCTGTTGCTGATAAATTAGATACTATTATTACTTTCTTCGCCGCTGGTATGATCCCTAGTTCTTCAAATGATCCATATGCTCTACGTCGTTATGCTTATGGCATTGTACGAATATTGTTAAATCAACAATGGTCATTACCATTTAATGAAATGCTACCGGAAATTGTTTCAGCTCTTGAAAATAAGACACCAGCTAAACTGCCTAAAAAAGCTGAACAGGAAGAGGAAATTTCATCCTTTATTCGGGATCGTATTAAACAGTATTTACAGAAAAATAACTATAAATATGACATCATTGATGCAGTTCTAGCTTCAAGTCAACAAGATCCCATCCAAATTTTGGCTGCAGCAAAAGTTTTGCAATTACACCATGATGATGATAAATTCAAGCCAGTTGTTGAAAGCTTAATCAGAATAAACAATATTTTGCAAAAAGCTAAGTACAAGGGGCAAAATGTTGTAAAACGAGAAATGTTTGAAAATAATACTGAAACTGAACTTGCTGATGGAGTTAGCAGCTTAAGCAAGGTTAATGATCTCTCAAAACTTTATGATGGCTTTGTAAAACTACAACCTGTCATTGATCTTTACTTTGAGACAAATATGATTATGGATAAGAATGAAGCTATTAAAAATAACCGTTTAGCACAGCTTAATGGGATAGCACAACTTGCAAAGCGGCTCGGTGATCTAAGCAAATTAGTTATTAAATAAAAGTAGGTGAAAAGATGGCTGGTCTTATACCTGAAGAAACAATTGCTAAAGTTCGTAATAATGTCAATATTGTCAATGTCATAAGTCAGTATGTTTCACTTGAAAAGAAGGGCAAGGATTTTGTCGGTCTCTGTCCTTTTCATGAAGAAAAAACGCCTTCATTTACTGTTAGCGAGGGAAAACAATTTTTTAAGTGCTTTGGTTGCGGTAAAGGTGGCAACGTTTTTTCATTTCTAATGTATAAGGAAAATTTAACTTTTCCGGAAAGTGTTCAAAAATTAGCTGATTTTGCTCATATTGATATTGGTGAATATTCCAGTCAAAAACCAAAATTTTCTAATATACTCATCAAAATAAATGAAGAAGCAGCCGACTTTTATCACAGAGTATTAATTTCTACTAATGCAGGAAAGCCAGGGTATAATTACGCTGAAAAACGTGGCCTTAATCAAGAAATAATTAGTCATTTCCGGATCGGTTATGCTCCTAAACAAAATAATTTACTACTAACTTATCTTAGAGGACAAAATTTTAAAGATGAAGACCTGATAAAAAGTGGTTTGTTTGTTCAATCGCAAAACGGAGAATTATTCGATCGTTTTAGGGAAAGGTTAATGTTTCCGCTTAGTAACGAAGGAGACTATGTCGTTGGTTTTTCTGGTAGAAGACTTGCAAAAGACAAAACAGAAGCTAAATATATTAATAGTCCTGAGACCGAAGTATTTACTAAATCAAAGACTCTATTCCATTTTGCAGAAGCAAAAAAAGCAGCTCGCAGCGAAAAACACTTGATTTTGTATGAAGGCTATATGGATGTAATTGCAGCATATAAAGCTGGAATAAAATCTGGTATCGCGTCGATGGGTACCAGCTTGACAGATCAGCAAGTATATATGTTACGTAGAATTACTAATAATATTATCATAAATTATGATGGTGATGATCCTGGGATACATGCTGAAGAACGAGCAACTAGAATGTTTAATCAAGTTGGAGGCTTTAACTTAGGAATTGTTGTTTTGCCTGAAAAACTTGATCCTGATGAATATGTCAAAAAATATGGTGCTGAAAAATACCAAGACGAAGTCAAAGGTGCGTTGACACCGACGGATTTTTTCCTTAAAAGGCTAAAGCAGAAATACAATCTGGCAAATGATAGGGAAAAATTAGCATACTTAGATGAGGCAATGAAGGAAATAGCTCAATTATCTAATCCAGTTGAACAAGATTTATATTTAAACAAAATCGCCAAGGAACAAGGTGTGGCACAAGATTCACTTAAAGTGAACTTGACAAAATACCGCAGGCAGCAAAATCAAGCAAAGAGACACCAAGGTTATCCTGCACAGGAACAAGGTAAGTCCTATAATTATTCAGATCCACCAATAGATAAGGCTCAAAAGCAGGAAGCCATTGATCCTATTCAAACACGATTATTATATTTATTTATTCATTCAAGGCATGCTCAAGAATATTTACTTGCCCATCAATTTTTATTTCCAGATTCAAAATATCAAAGATTAGCGGAATTATGGTTAAATTTTAGTGAAAATCAAGAAAATCCAACAGTTAATAGTTTTTTAGATTTTATTCCCAGCGAACTTCAAGGTATAATAGTTAATGCTGAAATGACAAACATGCCCCAGGATTTTTCAGACCGCGAAATTGATGAGCAAATAAACGCATTAAATATGCGCAAAATTAATATTAAACTGCAACATTTAATGAATGATTTACAAGACGCAAAACGCAAAACTGACACAGACGAAATATTAGATATTACTCGCAAAATTTTGCAGTTAAAAAGAATTCAGGGTTAAAGGGGGGCTTATTGTGGCAGATAAGGAACAAGCAGCTAACAACGAAAAATTATCTTTAGACAAGATGGTTAAAAAGGTTGTTAAAGATGTTAAAAAAGATAAATCTATTACGGAAAAGGAATTTGTTGCTCAATTGATTAAGCCCTATAAACTACAGGGAAAAGCAGTCGATCAATTAGTTCAGGAATTTGAAGATAACGGCATCAGTATTGTTGATGAAAAAGGTAACCCATCGAGGTTAGCCTTGAAAAAGCAAAAAGATGTTGAAAAAGCTGAATTAAAAGATATGTCAGCACCTTCAAGCGTAAGGATGAATGATCCGGTCAGAATGTATCTGAAAGAAATCGGTCGGGTACCCTTACTGAATGCTGATCAAGAAATTTCTTTGGCAAAAAGGATTGAAAAAGGTGATGAAGAAGCTAAACAGGAGCTGGCAGAAGCCAACTTGCGTTTAGTTGTTTCTATTGCTAAACGTTATGTAGGCCGTGGTATGTCATTTCTTGATTTGATTCAAGAAGGAAATATGGGTCTGATGAAGGCCGTGGATAAATTTGATTACAGCCTAGGTTTCAAGTTCTCAACTTATGCAACTTGGTGGATCAGGCAGGCAATAACTCGTGCGATCGCCGACCAAGCTAGAACTATCAGAATTCCAGTTCACATGGTCGAAACTATTAATAAGTTAATCAGAATCCAAAGACAATTACTGCAAGACTTAGGTCGTGAACCGACTCCAGAAGAAATCGGGGCAGAAATGGACATGCCTACTTCTAAAGTGCGTGACATTTTAAAGATAGCTCAAGAGCCGGTATCCTTAGAAACTCCAATTGGGGAAGAGGACGATTCTCATCTTGGAGATTTCATTAAGGATAAAGATGCAACTAGTCCTGAACAACATGCTTCTTATGAAATGCTGAAAGAGCAATTAGAAGAAGTGCTTGATACCTTAACAGACAGAGAAGAAAATGTTCTTCGCTTACGTTTTGGACTTGATGATGGTCGAACTAGAACACTTGAGGAAGTTGGCAAAGTGTTTGGAGTTACCCGTGAGCGTATTCGTCAAATTGAAGCTAAAGCTTTACGGAAATTAAGACATCCAAGTAGGTCAAATCAACTACGAGATTTCTTAGATTAGTTAGCCTTTTAAATTAAAGTTATGGACAGTTACCAATCTCTGATGTGAGCCTTAAAATTAGGATACTTTATTATTTTTACTAAGGATTAACTCTCGATATTCAATCGGAGTTAGTCCTTTTAGTTTTATTTTGGCTCTAACATATTAAGACTTTCTCCTTTTTTATAATTTAAATTAATTTATCAAAAAAAGTTGTTCTTTCAATTAATATCTTATATTATAAGTTAGTGAAGTAGATAACAATCATAAGAAAGGATAGAATTATGAAAAACAAATATTCCAAATTAATTACACCATACACGTTTAAAAGAAGTCGAGTGACGATTCCTTCACGAACTGCTTTGTCACCAATGTTGTCCCTTTATGGTGAAAATGATGGCACAGTAGGTGAAACAGCCTTAAATTACTTTGGAAAAAGATCAGATTGTCAGGGTTTACTGATTACTGGTGCTTCTTATGTTTCCAAATATGGTTTTTATAATAACGAATTAGGTTTAGACGATGATAGATTCATACCCGGTCTAAGTAAATTAGCTTCAGTAATGAAAAAACACGGGAATAAAGCAATTGTTCAACTTCATCATGCGGGTAAACAGGCTTCAGGTACAGCTGAAAAATATGGTTTCGTTCAAGTACCAAGCAAAATACAGGAACAAAAAGATGGAAATATCATCGATAAAGTGATGACGGAAGATGATATCGAATCGCTGATAAAAAGTTTTGCTTCTGCAACAAAACGAGTAATAAAAGCCGGTTTTGATGGTGTTGAAATTCACGGCGCTAATTGGTATTTACTCCATGAGTTCTTTTCACCATTGTATAATCATAGAGAGGATAAGTGGGGTGGTAGTTTAGAAAATAGAATGCGGTTACCACTTGCTGTTGTACATGCTGTCATAGACGCAGCTAAAGACAAACCTGATTTTGTAATTGGTTATAGATTGACTCCTGAAGAAAATATGCCAAGCAGAATGACAGGAAAATTAAGCAACACAATGGGTTATACTCTTAAAGATGGTTTAACTTTAGCTAATCGAATCGCAGATTTAGGTGTTGACTATATTCATTACTCTTTATTCAGCAAATACAATGCTAAGCCACAGGGTTATGAGCAAAGTTATGGACAAATCTTAAAAAATAATATAGGTGATAAAGCTACCACTATTGTTTCTTCAGGGGTTCATACTGCAGATGACGCTTTAGATGCGTTGAACCATGGTGATATCATAGCTATTGGACGTGAGTCACTAATCGAGCCTGACTTTATTGCCAAAATTAAAAGTGGTGAGTCCAATCAAATTGAAACAGAAATTACTCAGGAGAATGCTGCAAAATTAGCATTACCACCATTATTAGTCGATTTATTGTTACAAAAAGATACACCATTTTTAGTTGAAGGAAGAGAAAATCTAACTGTTATTAGAAACAAGAAAATAAAAGTTTCTAATACTGATTCTGATACTACTTCTGGTGCTTCAAAATAGATTATATGAATTAAAAATTGTTTGTAAAATTTAAAATTAATGATAGGGCATAAAATCAGTATTTAAGTGGTTCTATGCCCTTAAGTTTATATACAATTTTATAAATATAAGTCAAATTCAACTTAATTTAATATGAAAATAGAGGCATAAAATATCTAATTTCGTGACTAAGTATATAGCTCATCTAAGATTTGTTACTTAATTCCCATTGCTGCAAATTATATTCGATAACACTTTTTCGCTTACCTGATAATAAGAAGAAAGCAAAAGCCAAATAGATCAAAGTGGTAATAAAGAGATATTCCCAGTCAAAGATATGGGGTACTGTCATAACTGTAGTGCCAGCTGCTAAAAAGGCTAGTATATCATAAACTGCATGATAAACAATATTTACGAAAAAGGACCCAGTATATAAATAAATTGCTGAAAAAGCAATCCCAGCAGCAAAAGCATTAATCATTTGTAAAATCGTGGCAGAGAGTGGTTGCACCACCGCGTTAGTAAGATGAATTGATCCGAAAATCAAACCATCCAGTAATACTGCCCATAAAACTTGATTTTTAGAATTTTTAAATTTTTTAAGTAGTATACTCAAAATACAAAAACGCATTAGCCATTCTTCAGCAACACCAGCTTCTATACCCTGAAAAATATATTGAGTTGGGTGTTTAGTTGTTATATGAAAATCCCAGCGAGTTAGCAATTGTCCTAAATTATTTGCATCATTAAAAGCATTAATTAAACAGTCAGCAACAATAAAAATAAATATAAACGCAAGAATTGAATACTTTGCTCTTGAGCTTATCCTCAAACCCGGATTTTGATAATGCCAGTTTTTCATAACGATGATTGAGGTAATGATAAAACAAATGCTACCTGTAATTCCTGTGGTGTTGAGAACTTGAAGCAAGGAATGGCTATACATGGTTAAAATTTCAGGTATTGAAACAATCAAAATTTCAAACAACAATAAAGTTATGATCTGCCCAATCGGATTCTTTATTTTGCTCCATGCCAGTTCTGCCATAGGAACTAGCATAATGAGTTCGTACAACGTAAAGAGAATTAATAAAAAGATCACATTCTTATTATTAAAAATTTTGATAAATGCTGCTCCCAAACTGAGTAGTGCAAAAAAGCACAATAATATATTGACGGACTGAAAATAATGATTAAATTGAACTAACTTTCTTTCAGGATGTTTTTCGCATAAAAGGGTTAGTTGCAATAGAACCAGTATGAATAAAACCGGCAGAACTACTACTGCTCCAAGTCTACTCTTGGTTAGGGGGTTGAATTTGAAAAATAGCACAAGTGCCACAATAAGCAAAATTTCTTGAACAATTATTTGTCCAAGGTGCCAACGCTTAATTCTTTTTTCCGACAGCATTTGTATACTCCTCAGAATAATTCGTCTCGCTCACCATCTAATATATGTTCATCAATATTTGGGTTAAAGTAAACTAATAGATCCCTGTCAAAATTGTATGCCAATTTATGTTTGAAAAGCTCTTCTTTAGTCATCCAGGTTAATTTACCTTCTCTTGAGGCCTTGACTTTACCGGTGAATTTAGTGGCAATATAAAAAAAGACAAGATAGCGGTGGTCTTTTTCATCATAAAATTGTTTAATTCCACAAAGACGAGGATTTTTAATATCTAAATTCGTTTCCTCCTTAACCTCGCGCACTACCGAGTCATAAAAAGATTCGTGATTTTCCACATGACCACCAGGAAAAGTCAATCCTGGCCAATAGGGGTCATTACGATCCAAAACTAAGATATTATCGTTTTTTTTAATCATGCACATATTTGTCAAAGTAACAGGTTCAGTTCTATCCATTAAGTCAAAAATCTCTTTCCTTTAAATCTTATTATCAATTATAAAATAGCAATTTAGAAAGAAAAAGAAAATTTTTCTCACTTTTTTGCCGTCAAATTAAAATTATACTAGGGATTTTGTGGCTTTTATTAATTTGTTCCATTATACTTGTAATACTGTTTTAAGTTTTAGGAGGATAACATGGCTATCAAATATGCAAAGAAATGGAAACTTTTTCTTTTTCTAATTATTTCAATTCTTGATTCATTTCAGTCAGTATTTTTAGCTTATCTATTAAAAGTATTCATTTCCTTTGCTCAAAAGCCTACGGGAAATTTGCTCGGATTAACTTTATTCGCCATTAGCGGATTAATTATTTTCAGTATAATTGGAATACTTTTTCAGTATTCCTTTTTAAATTTGATCCATGATATTAACATCAAAATCAAAGAGATAGCAACTGATCATATCGTTAATATTAATGATGAAGCTAAACTTGATACTTCATTTATGACAAACGACCTTAAACAAATTGAGACTAGTAAAGTTGTTGCCGAATTAAAAATTTTTAATTACATCTTAAAATTTTTGACTGCTATTATCACTGCAGTGATTACATCTTGGTTTATTTCTTTGGTCTTTTTTATTGCAGCAATAATTCCAGCCTTAGTTCAAAATTTTGCCGGTAAAAAAATTTCTGCTAATTCTAAAAAATGGGAAAGGGCAAATAGTAATTATACCGCTACCGTTACGGAAACGATTAACGGCACAACCATTTTTTCTTTATATAATTCAGAAAATTCTATTGCTAAGCGCTTAATAAAAAGCGCTCGCAAAATGGAGGACGCCTTACAATCAACGAATTTATCCAAGGGCATTGCAAACGAATTAACCTCTTTTGCCGCATATTGTTTTGGCATGATTATTCCATTTAGTGTTGGAGTTTATTTGATAACTATAGGAAATATTACTTTGAGTACTTTTATGATGATTGTGCAGCTATCGAATAATTTCGTGAATCCGATAGTTAATATTTTTATGTGCGTTAATGATATTAAAATGACCACTCCCATTTGGACTAAATTTATAAAAATACAAAAGTATAAAAGACAAGCAAGCGATAATAGTTCAATCCCTGTTTTCAATAATTTGAGTTTAATTAATGCCACAATCTATTTTGATAAACAAACTATTTTTCAAAAAGTAAATTTAGTAATCAAAAAGGGGGAAAAAATATTATTACAGGCTCCTTCAGGTTGGGGAAAATCAACTTTGCTCAAAGTCTTGATAGGAAAATATAAGCTGGATTTAGGCTCTTACCTGATAAATGGAGAAAAAGCTAGTGGCAATTGGAATAAAGACCATGAACTCTTTGCTTTGATCAATCAACAACCATTTATTTTAAACGACACGATTGAATACAATATTACTTTAGGACAAAAGGTTACCAAACAAGAACTGAATAAGGTCGTTGCTAAAGCTGGCCTAGAAGAACTGGTAAGAAAAAAGGGATATCATTATCAAGTTGGCCTTGGAGGTAAAAATTTGTCAGGAGGACAAAATCAGCGTATAGAAATTGCCCGCGCACTGCTCAAGAAAAGACAAATTTTGTTAGCAGACGAAGCTACTTCCTCATTGGACACAAAATTATCTCGAAAAATTCACGCTACTTTTTTAAAAGAATTTTCCGGAACAGTAATTGAGGTTGCTCATCATATATCTA
The DNA here is from genome assembly GCF_000967195.1 of Lactobacillus kullabergensis. Taxonomy (GTDB): domain Bacteria; phylum Bacillota; class Bacilli; order Lactobacillales; family Lactobacillaceae; genus Lactobacillus; species Lactobacillus kullabergensis. The sequence goes on along the minus strand of NZ_KQ033871.1, from coordinate 1,000,201 downwards.
CAGATGAAGCAAGCATGTTTGATCGTAAGATCGATTTAGAAGCTAATAAAAATTGTATTTAAAATCGTTATTTTATCTTTATCTAATAAAAATTCATTATGCTAAAATTTTATTATGAAGAAAGTAGGATATAAATGAACTTAAGATTGAACTCATTGGCACAAATGGTTGACCAGGGTGCACGCATTGCAGATATTGGTACTGATCATGCTTATTTACCGATTCAATTGGTGAAAGAAAATAAAATTCAGTTTGCTATTGCTAGTGATGTTGCAGCTGGACCATTGGAAAATGCGAAAAAAGACATAGCAGCTGCAGGTTTAGATGGGAATATTGAAACTAGGCTTGGGGCAGGACTTGATACTATTAATTCTGCTGATCAAATTGATACAGTAATTATTGCCGGAATGGGCGGCAAGTTAATAACGCAGATTTTAAATGATGCTTGGCTAAAAGATTCTATTTTCGAAACTTTAATCCTTGAGCCAAATATAGGTGAGCCCGGTGTCCGAAACTGGTTAATGAATCATAATTATCAAATAAAAAGAGAAAAAATTATTACTGAAGCAGGACACACATACGAATTAATTAAGGCAGAAAAAACTAATAAAATTGTCAAATTGACAGAAAAAGAACTATTTTTTGGTCCAGAAATCTTACAAGAAAAAAATGAAGTTTTTTATCAAAAATGGCGAGGTCAACTTGCATATCACAAGAAATTACTGCTTAATTTAAATAAGGCTAAAGAAAAAGATTTAGTCCATATGCACAAAATTGAGTCAGAAATAAAAATGATCGAGGAAGAAATAAATGACTAAAGTAGCAGATATAATAGCTGTTTTACAGCAACATTTTCCAGAAGAAATAGCTAGCCAAGGCGATCCGGTTGGCATCCAAATAGGCTCGATGCAGCAGAATGTCACTAAAATAATGACCACCTTAGATGTCAGACCACAGGTAGTTGACGAAGCAATACAAAAAGGGGCAAATTTAATTATTAGTCATCATCCGTTAATGTTTCGTCCAGCTCAAAATCTTGATTTTGCTAATCCCCAATATGCGATGTATGGCAAAATTATTGCTCATGGAATTACTGTCTATTCTATTCACACCAATTCTGATAAAGCAATAGATGGTTCAAGCGACTGGCAAGCTGAAGAACTGGGATTAAAAGATGTTGAACCATTTTGTCCTGATGAAGATGGCATAGCTATAGGGCGTAAGGGTAGACTAGCCCAGCCTCTTTCTGCTAGAGAATTTGCTTATTATGTCAAAGACAAAATGCACGTAAAAATGGTAAGATTAATTACTGCTGATAATGAGCAACTGATTTCTTCTGTCTGCTTTATTTGTGGTGACGGCGGAAAATATTGGCATCAAGCAGTAGAAGAAAAAATAGATGCATTTATCACAGGCGATGTATATTACCATACGGGACATGATATGATTTCAGCAGGTTTGACAGTAGTTGATCCAGGGCACTATACTGAAAAAATATTTAAACAAAAGATTTTTCAAAAGTTGCTTAAATGGAACAAAGAAAATTCATGGGATGTTGATGTCACAGAATCACAAGTTTCTACAAACCCATTTCAGGATTTATTTTAATTAAGGAGATAAGATGGAGTATCCAAATTTATTACCAAGATTTTTAAAGTATGTCAAAGTTAATTCACGCTCTGATGAGCACTCTGATCGTTTTCCTTCGACAAAGCGGCAAGAAATTTTTCAAAAAGAATATATTCTGCCTGACCTGGAAAAATTGGGTTTATCTGATGTGCATTACAATCAAAAATCAGGCTGTGTCATTGCTGAAATAGCGGCAAATGTTGATTATGATGTTCCAGTAATGGGACTTTTAGCTCATTGTGATACTGCTGATTTTAATGCTGAAAATATCAGACCACAGGTTCACGAGAATTATGATGGGAAATCTAAAATTCAGTTAGGTGATTCACAGTTTTATTTAGATCCTGCCGAATTTCCTAATTTGAAAAAATACGCAGGACAAACTATTATTACAGCTTCAGGAGACACACTTCTTGGCGGAGATGATAAATGTGGAGTAGCAGAGCTTGTTACTGTAGCAGAATACTTATTAGAACATCCAGAAATAAAACACGGTAAAATTCGCTTTGGCTTTACTCCTGATGAAGAGATTGGAATGGGCGCACAGCATTTTGATATTGATGAATTTGGAGCGGATTTCGCTTTTACCGTTGATGGTGGTGCTCCGGGTAAGTTAGATTGGGGTACCTTTTCTGCTGCAACCTTTACCCTTGATATTCAAGGGGTAAATGTGCACCCTTCTGTAGCTAAAGATCAGATGATTAATGCTATCCAAGTTGGCATTAACTTCCAAAATCAGCTTCCGCAAAACGAAGTCCCTGAAAAGACTGCGGGCTGGGAAGGATTTTATCATCTAACCAATTTTACTGGTACGGTTGATAATGCTCAAATGGAATACATCGTTCGCGATTTTGAAAGAGATGGTCTGGAAGATCGTAAAAATAAAGTCAAGGCTATTGTTAATCAAATGAACAAAGAATTCGGGACTGAGAGAATTAAGCTTAACATGAGAGATCAATATTACAATATGGCCGATATTCTTAAAGACCATATGGAAATTGTTAACTTAGCTAGAAAAGCATATAAGGCTGAAGGACTCACGATCAATGAGGACCCGGTCAGGGGTGGCACTGATGGTTCACTTTTAACTTACAGAGGTCTACCTTGTCCAGATCTTTTTTCCGGGCAAGAAAATATGCACGGACGCTTTGAATATACCGTGCTTGAATCTATGGCAAAAGCAGTAGATGTAATGATTAAAATGATAGAGTTGAATGCAAATAGCAACAAATAGTGAAACAAAAACGACTGTTTTTAATACTTCTTATTAAAATAATTAAAAGCTTAAATCTTATTCTGATGGACATAATTTAACTTCTAAAAAGTTAGTAAAATTATGCACAATTAATAGAAATTTAAATCTAGGTACATAGGATCATTATCAAAAATGGTTTTATGTGCCTTTTTTATTTTTAAAGTTTTATATTGACAACTTGTGGAACACTTAAATTTTTCTAAGACAAAAGGTAAAAGACAACTTGCAAAAGTTAATTATTTATTTTATCATGCTAGTGTATTACTTATCTAGTTCACTATTATTATAAAAGAGAAAGGATGAGCGACTATGCAATGTGCGATTGCACTACGAGTTGATAATGTTAGTACTTATGTGGGCAAGACAGTGCTAGTTAATAATGCTACTTTTGATGTTAAAGCTGGTGAAATAATCGGTTTGATAGGCCCTAATGGTGCTGGGAAAACAACTATTATGAAAACCATTTTAGGCTTAATGAAATTTAAAGGAAAAATAGAGGTCAATGGCAAAAATGTGTCTGAAAATGACCATCATGCTTTAACAATGCTTGGAGCATTAATTGAACATCCGGCAATTTACCCATTTCTTACTGGAATGCAGAATTTGACCCTTTATGCTCATGATCAAAAAGATATGGCAAACCTAATTTCCGAATTACAAATGGATTCATATATTAATAATAAGGCTAAAGGATATTCACTGGGGATGAAGCAAAAATTAGGCATAGCAATCGCCTTATTAAATCAGCCCCAAATTGTAATTCTTGATGAACCAATGAACGGACTTGACATTGAATCAACGATTCGAGTAAGAAAATTAATCAAAAGATATTCTGATCAAGGAACAGCTTTTTTAATTTCAAGTCATATTTTAAGTGAATTACAAAAAGTAATGACGAGAGTTGTCTTAATCTCCGGAGGACAAATTATATTGAATAAAGAGGTCAAAGAATTTGAAAAAATTAGTCACCAAAAATACCATTTGACTACTGAAAATAATAAACTTGCAAAAAAGATTTTTGCTGCTTACCAGATCACATTTACAGAAAATGAAAATTATTTGATAGTAAGTCAAAACGACATATACAAAATAGAAGATCTGCTTTTTAACGAAGGTGTTCACTTAAAAGAAATTTTGCCGCTTGAAGCCAACCTTGAACGAATTGTAGTTGATGTCTTGGAAAAGAAAAGGGGATAGAAAGAATGCTTATAAGCTTTAAACAGGAAATCTATAAATTCAGGCATGAAAACATTGCTCTGTATGGTCTGATTATTCTCATTGTAACAATTATTTACAACTTTTTTACTAATCCTATTACGCGCCAATCCCTTGGCTACGGATTTGGTGCAAATGAGTGGATTCCTTTAATAGTTATTACCGTAGCATCTGCAATTTTTTCAATGGAATACAAGAATAACACGATTATCATGCTGGAGTATAAGACTTCAAGCAAGTTTCAAATTTACTTTTCCAAGTTTTTGGTTGTCTTAGTCTATAGTTTTCTCCTAACATTGATTGCATTTTTACTTACCTTGATTTTAAGCATGTTCTTTAATAATGTCAGATATGATTGGTTAGTTAACAAAAATGGTAATAATCTTTTAAATGATCTGGTAACTAACCTGGCAGGAGCATTGATTTATTCTTTTTTTAGCATTGGCTTATCTTTTATGCTCATTATGCTGGTTAAAAATAACGCTGTAGTAGTTTGTTTTGGAATTGTACTAGCATTTTTTGGTGCCAGCTTTTCCAAAGGATTAATGCAAACCTTTCCCTATTTTATAAGTACTATTAAATGGAATTTTTTAAATATGATTTTTATTTCCCAGCAATTATCAAAGCCAAGCCTTAGCTTAAAATCGAATTTATCAAGTCTTGAACTAATTATAGCCAATATCGTTTACGGCATAGTTTTTATGGTTCTAGGGTATTATCTATTCAAACATCGACGAGTATAAAGAGAGGAGATTACTAAAATGATTTTTAGTATTAAGCAGGAATTATATAAATTAGTGCACCGCAAAATTACTTGGATTGCATCTATCATATTATTTTTTCTAATGCTTATTACCGGTTTCGCTTTAGCAGATGAAAGTAAAAAGCTAATTTTAACATTAACTTTTGATTCTTCTGATTTTATCATGTTTATCCTAGTAATAGTAGGTGCCACCAGTTTTTCAATGGAATTTCAAAACAATACGATTTTAACACTCTTATATAAGTCTTCGAATAAAATATATGTCTACTTATCGAAGTATATTGTTTTGTTCTTATACGATGTTTTTCTGCATTTGCTAGCTCTTTTTTATACCATTTGTCTGCGTTATACCATATTTAATTATCGAGTTAATTGGTCAGAACTTTATCTATACCATCAGCCGGTATGGCTAAACATGGTAACTGCTTCTCTAATAGATTTAGTAACTACAATGTTAATTATTGCTATTGTTTTTTTACTCTCGTGCCTAATTAATAGTAGTGCAATTGTAATTGCAGCAAGCCTGTTAGTGACATTTATAGGTCAAAACATTTCTTCCGAATTAATGAACGGGGGCAAGCTTATAAGCATTATGAAATGGAACCCTTTTAATATGGTGGACTTAACCAGGCAATATGGTAATTATGGCATGTATGTTTTAACTACCCACCTGAATAACCAAGAGCTTTTAATGGGTAGTCTAGTCTATATTCTTATTTTTGTGATTACCGGCTATTTAATCTTTCGCAGAAAAAGATTTTAAGTAAATAATTGCATAACTTTTAAGTTTATTGTAATATTATAGTGTATTATAAATGTAATACAGTTAGAAGAGAATTATGAATTTTAAAGACAGTTTGCCTATATATATACAAATAAAAGAATATCTATGTCGCCAAATAATCACCGGCAAGCTTGAGCCAAATCAGATGATACCTTCTGTACGTAATTTAGCAACGCAGTTAACAGTGAATGTTAATACTATTCAAAAAGCGCTTAGACAAATGATTAATTCCGGTCTTCTGGTTACTAAAAGGGGAGAGGGTAATTATGTTACTAGCGATAAAAAATTATTGGAAAAAATCAAAAGAGACATGATCGTTGCTGAACAACGTAAGTTTGTTCAGAACATGAAAAGCATAGGAATCACGCCAAAACAAACTCATCTTATTTTGGCTAATCATTTAAAGTAGGGAGTAAAAAAATGGATAATCTTTTAGAAATTAGAGATTTAACTTACAAGAAAAATCTGAAGACAATTTTAAATAATATCAACTTAAATTTACAACCGGGGAAAATAGTAGCACTTTTAGGCGAAAACGGTGCTGGTAAAACGACCTTAATGAGGGTAATTAGTGGGATGGCTAAAAACTATCGTGGAACCGTTAAACTTTCTGGTGAAAGTAAAGAGGCTCAACGAAAAGCCCGACTATCATTCACTGATAGTCTGACGGGCTTTAACAACTCAACAAAAATCAAAGATATTGTTAAATTTTATGAAATCATTTATCAAGATTTTGATGGCAAACAATTTGAGCAACTTCGTCAGTTTATGAAATTAGATTCTGAAATGCGATTATCTGAGATGTCAAAAGGAATGCGAGAAAAATTAATTATTGCACTTGCATTTTCGCGCAAAGTTGACCTTTACCTATTGGATGAACCCTTTTCTGGTATTGATGCTATGGCTCGTAAAAAAATTATTAACTCAATCATTTTATGGAAACCAGAAAAATCAACAATTCTCGTTTCAGATCACTTTGTGAATGAGATCGCTAGTATGCTGGACGAAATAGTCATTATCAAGGACAAAACCATTTATGCTCATAAATCAACTGAAGAGATACGAGAACATCATAAGAGTGTTGAAGACTACTATGAAGGCTTATACAATGCGGAGGATGAATAATGGTCATGTTTAACCATTTATTTGGCAAACTTTTTGAAAAAAAAGCCAAATATGTTCATCTTCTAGTTGTCCTGCAATTTATTAGTTCTCTGGCATCAGCTTTTTTTACTTATTTTAGTTTTTATTCTGGCAGGTTTCACTTAAATTTGAACAATAACCTTGAATTTTTTCCAGGATGGATGGCTCTATTTGCTTCTTTTACTTTCTTGTTTGGACCTATTTTATATATTTTAACTGTCGTTCAGAATGAACGCTTAAATAGAAGTAAGACATGGCGCCTAGCACCAATCAGCGATGGCACGTTTTATATTGATAATATCTTAAGTTCATTTGTTTCTCTAATCTATTTTGTCTTTTTAGATTTTATCATTGCGCTTGGATTATTCTTTGTATCTATTTTTACCTATCCCAAATTTGGCAAAAATTTGCGGTTTGAACTCAATTTAGATACTGACACATTTCTTACTTTTATTTGTATTATACTGTTGGTAATTCTAACTGCTCTTTTTATTTATTTTTTGGTTAGTTTCCTTAACTTTTCCAGTCAGGCAATTTTAAGTTTTTTACCACAAGCGTCAAGTCATATTTTAATTTCTTTTATTCGTATATTCATCATTATCATATTAATGGGACTGATTGTTAAGCTATATAGAGTATTGATAAACTCTTTTGTAAATCTTTTTTTACTAAAAGCGACTGATCTTGCGGGATTAGAATATGTTGTAGGTATGATGTTTGTTGCTAATTTAATAATGCTTGGCATCAACGTCTTTTTAATCAATCATTTCTTTGAAGCAGAAGAGAAGTAAATCCTAATATTTTTTACAATATTTTCGTAGTAGGGAGGAAAGAGTATGACCTCATTTAAAAGTTTGTTTGGCAGATTCTTTGTAGAAAAAGCAAAAAATGTTTATTCATTTTTAATAATTCAAACAGTTGGTGCTCTTGCATTTTCTGTTTTTGGTCTGCTAATTGGGACAGGTAAGATAAGTGAATTTTTAAATTCTTATACTGAGCTTTTACCTGACTGGTTAATGGGCTTTTGTCTATTAGGTGTCTTTTTTGTCATTTTCTTTTTCATTTATATTATTGTTAAAAATGAAAAGATTAACCATAACCAAACATGGCGTTTAACTGCAATCAGTGACGAAAAATTTTACATCGCTAACAGCTTAAGCACATTTGCAACATTTGTTTATTTCATTATTCTTAACATTATTGTTGCTGGTATCTTGCTAACTGCTTCATTTTTTATGGACAAGGATTTTCGTAATTCGTGCGAAAGAATGTTTAAGCAATTTAGACCAAATTTTGAACCGAATACAATTCGTTTTATTTTTGATATCATGCTACTCTTACTTTTATGTTGCTTTTTTATTTCGTTATTGATCAGCTTCTTAAATTTTTCCAGTAAAGCCATCATGGATTATCTTCCTGTAGCTTCAAGTGGGTTAATTGTCAAACTATTACATATTTTTATTGTTATCGTAATAGCCCTACTTTTTACCAAAGCAGAAAAATTTTTTGTCGATCAAGTTTTAGGCAGCCTTTTGAATTTTTTAAACTTCAATCCGGCTTATAACAACGCTTTACCCTATGTTAATGTAATTGTTGTAGTTGTTAATTTAATAATGTACGTTATTAATATCTTTTTATTTAAGTATTTCTTTGAAGCAGAAGAAAAAAAGTAGCTAGTAAAACAATATTTGTCACCAGTTAGAAATGAAAATAAGGAGTCCAAAATGGCGGAATTTAGCAGGTTATTTAACAGATTTTTTAAAATTAAAACAAGAAAATTACACATTATACTTTTTTTTCAATTAATCGCAGCATTAGCATGTGCCTTTTTTACTTATTATGAAGTTACAAATTGGCATATTCAAAAAAATCTAAAAAATAATGTCGGTCTGATACCAGAATGGACATTATATTTTGTCATCTTAGCCTTTCTTGTCATATTATTTGTATTCATTTTAACCCCTTTGCAAAGTGAAAAATTTAATCGAAGTCAAACCTGGCGGTCAGCTGGAATAAGTGACAGCCAGTTTTATCTTGATAATGTTTTAAGTACATTTGTATCTTTTATTTACATGCTTGCGCTTGAAGTAGTTGCTGCAGTTATGCTAGGTTTCTTATCTTTTTTGGTTGATAAAGATTTTCAACGAGGACTTCATGATTTCCTAATGGATCTGCATCCTAATTTTGATTACAATGTTTTCTGGACTGTAATTGGTACGATTGTCTTAGCCATTTTAAGTTGTTTCTTTTTATATTTTGTTATCAGTTTCTTTAACTTTGCTAGCCAGTCCATAATAGATTTTGTACCCGCCAACGTTAATGGAGCACTTGTAAAGATACTCCATTTATTCATAATTTTTGTACTGATCTGGTTCTTTTTTAAAATTCAACATATATTTGTCTACAAAATTCTTTTGTCAGTATTTAATCCAGCTAATTACGGACTTGCTTATTCTAGTGATTTACCTTTTGCAATTTTGTCAACCACAATTTGCAATCTTATTTTGTTGGGCAGCAACGTTTTCTTATTTAATCATTTTTATGAAGCCAGTGAACGTAAGTAGGTAGGCAATTAAGAAAAAAATTACTTTTACAATTTTGTAATTTCTCACAAAAAAGCAAGTTATTACAACAATTAAAAGGTTTGCGGAAAAAATAAATCTGGTTTATGATAGTGTACTATAGGTGTATTACGGCCAAAGGATGGTGGACTTGTGGAATTTAAAGATAACATTCCCATTTACTTACAAATTAAGCAATACCTATATCGACAAATAATTACCGGCAAATTGAAGTCCGGTAAAAAAATTCCTTCCGTGCGTGAACTGGCAGTGCAACTCACTGTAAACGTCAATACGGTACAACGTGCTTTACAACAAATGAACTTTGAAGGCATTTTGTATACCAAGAGGGGAGAAGGTAATTTTGTCACTGAAGATACTACTTTACTTGAAAAAACGAAAAGGGAATTAATTAACGCTGAACTAGACAAATTTGTTCAGAGTATGAACTCTTTAGGGGTTTCTGATGAACAAATTCTCAAATCTTTAACTGAATATCTTAAAGAGGAGCGTAAATAATGGGCAATCCCTTAGAAATAACAGACTTAGTTTACAAAAAGAACCAGAAAAAAATTATTTCTGATTTAAATTTAATCCTTAAACCAGGAATAATTGTTGCTCTTTTAGGTGAAAACGGAGCGGGCAAAACTACTTTAATGCGAATAATTAGTGGCGTAGCTAAAAACTATCGAGGCACTGTTAAAGTTGCAGGTTTTGCCAAAGAAGCTGACAGAAAGGCACATCTTTCTTTTACTGATGGCCTGACAGGATTTGCTAATTCAACTAAAATCAATGATATCGTCAAGTTTTACCAAATTTTATACCATGATTTTAGTCTAAAGCAATTTGAGCAGTTAAGAAAATTCATGAATTTAGATTCTGACATGCGCTTATCTGAAATGTCTAAAGGAATGAAAGAAAAGCTGGTAATTGCTCTAACTTTTTCCAGAAAAACAGATTTATATCTTTTGGATGAACCCTTTTCCGGCATTGATGCTATGGCTCGCAAAAAAATTATTAAATCGATAATTTTATGGAAGCAAGAAAAATCCACTATTTTAGTTTCAGATCATTTCGTCAATGAAATAGCTGCGGTTTTGGATGAAGTTGTTATTATTAAAAATAAAACTGTTTGTATGCAAAAGTCGACTGAAGCAATTAGGGCTGATAATCAAAGTGTAGAGGAATTTTATGAGAGTTTTTATCAAAGAGAAGAGGATGAATAATGGCTATTTTTAATCGCTATTTTACGGTGCTTTTCAGATTAAAAACCAAATGGATTTCTCTTTTGTTAATTATCCAGACCGTAGCTTCATTTGCGATGTCGTTTTTCAATTTTAATAACGGCCATGTATACATTAATAGAACTATTTTTTCTAATTTCTTCACCTTATGGCTGACCATTTTTGTGTTATCAGCGTGGCTTTTTACCGGGATATTTTATTTAACCACCTGTTTACAAAACGAACGTGTCAGTGGCAATCAAACTTGGCGTTTAGTACCAATTGATGATAAAAAACTGTATTTCGATAATGTTTTAAGTTCGTTTGGTGCAATACTTTTCTTTGTGATACTCGAAATAATTTGCACATTAATTTTAGGCGTTGTTACTTTTACTTTTGATAGTCAGTTTCATACTGTCACAATCGAAATGTTTACTGATATTGGAAGGCATTTGCAACAAGTTGACCTGGAAATTATGTTTAACTTCTTTGGTGCGATCATGATGGCTATTCTTTGCGCATTTTTTGGTTACTTCATTATCAGTTTTTTAAATTACTCCAGTCGCGCCCTTTTGGATTTCCTTCCTCAAGCTCTCAGCAAAGCTTATTTTCGGGTAATTGCAGTGTTTGTGATTATTTTAGTTGCCTGGCTTGCAATCAAAGCCAGTAACATTGGCCTACAAATAATTTCATTTCCATTTAGATTTATGATGGGAGAAACCACAGGAACAAATGATGATTTGGCTTTAGCTCTAATTTTAATGCTTGTAATCAATTTACTTTTTTGGTTTTTGGATACAATCCTTTTCAGTAAATTTTTTGAAGCAAGAGAAGGAAAATAAATTAAAATTTGCATATTAAAAGACGCTAAAAAGTAATGTTTAGCGTCTTTTTAACAGGCAAAAAAGACCCATGAGACAAACAACAAAAATACCAATGCAAATAAAAGACAAAAGGCAATGAAAGTCAAAGCAGAAATTTTCTCAGCTTTAAGATTTTTGCTTTTTCTTTAAATGATAAGAGTTATTAAACTGGTCAAAAGCAAGATAATTTCTATGACTAACATTTTCTAAAATCACCAAAAATAAAAAGCCTGCAATGAAATGAGACGCATTGCAGGCTAAACTTTATAAATAACTTTTTAATGATTTGCAGCAAGGTAATCGTACAACTGATTAATTTCTTCAGGAGTGAATTCACCATCGCCAGTTTTCATTGAGTGAATTTTTTCAACTGATAAGTGACTTGCAAAAGCCAAATCCGTATCAGTAACATGATGTTTTACTTGAAAATCGATAATTGCATCGGATAATTCTTCTAACTGCTGATTCATAATAAATTCTCCTTTACAATTTATTTTAGCGGAAAAATATTAAAATTCAAAGGAAATTAAAAACCCTGAATTTTATTAAATGGCCAGTATCTGAATTTGACTTTACCAATTAAATTTTGTCGTTTTACAGGACCAAAAATATGTGAATCCTTAGAAATATCACGGTGATCGCCCATTACCCAATAATAGCCTTTTGGAACCTTATAGGTGAAATTTGTTGTATAGGTCTGTCCTTGAGCATTATTATCCTTTTTGAAATGATTTTCAAGATATGGCTCAGGTAAAAGCTTCCCGTTAACATACATTTTATCATTTTTTGAAACAAGTTTATCACCAGGAAGACCAATTATTCGCTTGATGTAGTATGCCCCTGGGACATCATTTGCTGCCTTGGGTGCGAGCAAAACAACAACATCATTACGCTTAGGAGTAAAATTACGCACAGCAATCAAACGATCATTATCTTCAAAAGTCGGTTGCATAGACGGTCCAGAAACTCTATCATTAGAAAGTACAAAATGGAATAAAACATAGAACACACCTAAAATAACTGCCATCATTATGACAACATCAAGGATAAATTTACCTAAGCTTTCTTCCTCTTCGTCTTGCTTTTTTGTTACTTTTTTCGCCATAAAATTTTTCTCCTTTATTATGTTACCTTTTATTATAACTGAAATCCTTCAGTTTGAATGTTAAAATCATTATAGGTATTTGATAATGACAAATTTTTTAAGTAAAATTAACCAGTTAGATCAAGAGCTTAATATTGACCCCATACATCATCAAGTAAAGGAAATTAACGATATTGTTTCTGTTGTGAGCCAAAAGCAAGTTTTAAGGAAAGCTCCAGAGAAACTGGGCTTTTTGCCAGATAAATCTGAAGAAATATGTGCTGGTCTTTCGCAAACTGATATTAAGAAATTTAAGTCTGCTAATCAGTTAATCAACAATTTAAGACAATTTTTGGCAATTAATTTTGGTGTTTGGTCACTTCCTAATTTGCAGACAGCTAATGCAATTAAAGAAAGTTTAAATATTAAAACCGGTTTGGAAATTATGGCAGGCAATGCATATTGGAGCAAAGCTCTCTCTGATGTAGGCGTTGAAATGACAGTCACAGATAACTTAGATTGGTCAAAAACTTCAAGCACTGGCTCAAGGCAATTTATGACAGTCAGAAATTTTGAAGCTACTAAGGCCGTTAAGATATTTGACAATGTTGATCTAATAATATGCTCATGGGCTCCCAATTTTGGCAATAGCGACACAAATGTTGTTTCAACATGGCAAAAAATGAATACAACAAGCCGTCTGCTCTTCATAGGAGAAAAAGGCGGAGCGACCAATTCAGCAGCTTTTTGGCAAAAAGGGTTAATACATCATTCCCCAGAATTAAAACAAATTAATCAAACTTTTCAAAGTTTTGATTTTATTAATGAACACATTTTTGAGATAACACATGAAATTTAAAAAAATCATTTTAATTATTATAATATTTTTATCTTTTTTAGGTATAGGCAGTATGTTGTCAAATGTTCAGTCTCGTGAAGCGAACCAACTGCTTGAGGCATATGGTTTAAGCAACAATACTCGCTATATTGAAGTCAAAAACAATCAAGAAGTTAGAACTTTCTTGACCTATTTGAAAAAAAGATATCCTCATAATAAAATTCAAGTTCATATGACATCCAAAGCCAAGAAAAATCAAACTCTCGTATGGTCAAATCATAATGTGCTAAAACTACCGACTGAATCAGGAAGGTACTTCACAAAAGATGACTTTAAAGGTCAAGTTTCTTTTGCTGTACTTGGTTTAAACGCAAAAGTTCCGACTTTAAAGGCGCAAGGAAACGAGTATGTTTACATAAACAAAAAATATTATACGGTTATAGGAACTTTAAAGCATTATCGTCAAATGAAGCAAAACGGCTATTATTTGACTGCTAGTCCGAAACAACCAACTGGCAAATTTAAACTGCGTGATTATCAGATCATAATCGACAGTTCAAATAAAGTAATTCAACAAATCGCTAAGCATTATGGAGTAAAAGCAAAAACACCAGTTTTTGTCAAAAATCATCAAATACATCAGTTTTCAATTATTCGTGAAATTTTATTTATCTTAATTTTTTTGTTAATTGCTTCAGCAAGTAATATAATTTTGGCATTTATGGATTGGAAAACAGTTCAGCAGACAAATTTGAAGGGCAGTCTACTACACAATTGGTTAATCAATCATGGGATTAGAATTTTGCTTGTAGAACTTGTAGTTACTTTTGGTGCATATTTCTTTTTGATCTCGCGAAAATTCGTTTCCAAGCCACAACACTTAATTTGGCTTTTAATGACAAGTTGGGTAATAATTTCTATTTTTTACGCCTTAAGCATTCTGCACTTATTACGAAAGGAAAAAAATAATGCCAAAACTGCCTGAAGATTTCATCAAAAAATATACAAAGCTATTAGGTAAGAGTAAAGCTGACCATCTTTTTAAAGCAATAAATGAAAATTCTAAAAATGCTTATCGAATCAATTCATTAAAAGAAAATCAAACCCTTTCTTATGATCATAATGAAAAAATTCCGCTAATACCAAATGCCTATTATGGCAAAATAAGTGGAAAAGATCCTGAATGGGTGAGTGGGACAGTGTATTCACAAGAACCTGCTGCAATGTTTCCTGCTTTTTTTCTTGAAGCCCAGCCTGGGGAAAAGATTTTAGACTTATGTGCTGCCCCTGGTGGGAAAAGCACTGCGATTGGCGTACAACTAAAAGGCCAAGGATTCTTGCTTGCAAATGAAATTTCGCTTAGTCGAGCAAAAATTTTACGTGAAAATCTTGAACGTTGGGGAATAACAAATGCACTAGTCACAAGTGAAAAACCAGAAAAATTAACAAAATATTTTTCACAGTATTTTGATAAAATATTGGTTGATGCTCCATGCAGTGGTGAAGGTATGTTTCGCAAAGACCCTAAAGCTATTGAATATTGGTCACAGGATTACGTGCTTTTTTGTCAGCAACGGCAAAAAGAGATCTTGTCTGCTGCAGTTCAAATGCTTAGGCCAGGTGGAGAACTAATTTATTCAACTTGTACTTTTGCTCCAGAAGAAAATGAGCAAATAGTTTCTTGGCTAACTAAAACTTTTGGTTTTACAATATTGCCACTAAAAATAGATGAACAATATATTGACCATGGTCATCCAGAATGGTCAGCTAATAATATTGAGTTGGCTAAAACTGCACGATTTTGGCCTACTGCCAATATTGGAGAGGGACAGTATGTAGCAAAGTTAAGGTTAGAAGGAAAAAAGAATGCCCAATCTCCTGGTTCGACAAGTAAGAAGTCAGATCATAAGAAGCAACTTAAAAGTGCTTTAACCAAATCTGATATGCATTTGATTTCAAGCGTGCTAGATAGATTTAATTTACCATCTGCAATTGAGAACTGGCAGTTTAAATGTCAAGTTCATAATAATCACGTTTTTATTCCCGCACTAAGCACTAATTCTGCTTCCCATCTTAAAATTTTATCCAATGGTATTGAGTTGGGTATTCTAAAGAAAAAACGCTTTGAACCTGGACATCAACTGGCTATGGTCTTAGCAGCACAAGAGCAGAATAGGGTAATTGACTTAAGTAGCAGTAATTATTTCAAATATTTGCATGGAGAAGCTATCAGAACTGATTCAGATGAAACTGGATTTATTCTTGTCAGCTTTAAACATTTTATTTTAGGCTTTGGCAAAGTAAGCAATCATATTATTAAAAACTATTATCCCAAAGGATTACGAATTTAGAGAAAGAAAAAAGAATGATTAAATTAATCGCTACTGATATGGACGGAACTTGGCTAACTGACCAAAAAACTTATGATCGAGAGTTATTTTTGCAAGAATTCCAAATAATGCAAAAAAGAGGAATAAAATTTGTAGTTGCAAGCGGAAACCAATTTGAAAATTTGTACTCCCGATTTCCCCAAGTGGCTAATCAGCTTTATTACATTGCTGATAATGGGGCACTCGTAGCTCAAGGCAGGCAAGTAATTCATGTTGAGTGCCTTTCTGAAGAAGACTGGCTCACGATTTTACAAATCATCCAAGAATATGATGAAAAAGTAACGGTTTCTGGTCTTGCAAGTGCATATATTTTAAAAAGTGATGGTCCTGAATATGCAGAAGATTTGAAAAAATATTATGAAAAACTGACAGTTGTTGAGAATTTTAATCATCTGGATGATCAAGTTTTTAAGGTCACTTTTGACGTTCCAGAAAATAGAATGGTTAAACTTTTAGAAGAACTTAAGCGGAAATATCCACAAATTGGTTTTGTTTCCGGTTCAGCGACATCAATAGATATGTCGACAAAAGGCATGAATAAAGCACGAGGTTTGCAATATTTGGGCAGCAAATACAAGATTAGTCCAAAGGAAATGGTTTCTTTTGGCGATAGTGGTAACGATGTGGGAATGTTAAAATATGCAGGCAGTAGTTATGCTACTGGAACAGCTCTTCCGAGTGCCAAAAAAGCTGCCAACCACATCATAGGTTCCAGTAATGATAGTGCTGTTCAAAAGGAAATATGGCGTTTATTAAAGTAAATTATTGTCAAATAAAAATGAGTACCAAGATTTTTAAAATTTCCGTACTCATTTTTATTTATAATAACTGATCGATAATAGTTTTTAGTGAAAAGTCATAATATTTATCAATCTTGGTTAGACCAGAGAGATCGTTTTGACCGTAAATTGCAAGAAGACAGGCAAGTTCATATTGCCATTCTTTAATAAGGTTTTGCAGGTAATCTGCATCATGCTTAATTAATGCCTGTAAAAACACATTAGAAATGCCGACAAATTTTCCACCTAAGCAAAGCCCCTTAAAAACATCTAACGGGCTACGTACACCACCGGAAACAGTAAATTCAACTTGCTCTTTGGCTGCCATTAAACTCGAAATAACGGTAGGTAAGCCAATATTATTTAAATAAGAAACATTATTAGTATTACGTGCATTTTCTATCTGAGCGAAATTGGTTCCGCCACTTCCTGCAACGTCATAAAATCTAAAGCCTTCTTTTTTTAAGGAACGAATTGTTTCTCTGTCTAACCCAAAACCAACTTCTTTTATAATAATTGGAACTGTTACTTTCTGTCGCAATTCTTTTAAGTTATCAAGCCAATAAAAATCTCGATCTCCTTCAGGCATTGCTATTTCCTGTACCACATTTAGGTGTATTTGCAGAGCATCAGCTTTTAGCTCTGTCACAATCTTTTCAGCTTGTTCGGCTGAAGTCTTTGCATTAACATTTGCTATTAAAGCGCCATCAGGATCTTGCTGTCTTGCAATCAAAAAGCTATCTAGTAAATCAGGTTCTTTAGTTAAAATACTGGCAGAACCTAATGCTAAAGCAATATTTGTTTTTTTGGCTATTCGACCTAATTCTTTATTAATCAGATATGATCTGCGAGATCCACCAGTCATAGCATTAATGAAAAAGGGGGCCGCAATCTTTTTACCAAACATTGTAGTTTGTATGGTTCGGAGATCAACTTTAGTTTCTGGTAATGCAGGGCGTACTAAGTGCATTTTATCAAAACTATTTGGTTTTTCATTTTGATAAAATTTTTGTGCCAAATCCAAATGCTCTTCTTTACGATTAGATCTAATTGACATAATTTTCCCCTAATCAACAACCCGAATTTGGTGTACACGAAAGTCCAAAGGCATTATACCGTTTTGCCGCCATTTATCTTCAAGAAAAGCAGTATCAGTATTCCTGTCTGCAATTACTATGCCACAATCTCCGTTGCCAGCACCTGAAGTTTTAGCTGCACCACCAAATGATTCTGCAATGTTAATTAGTTTAGAAAGACGCGGTATCTCAATAGCAATTTGATTTATTTGCGCAAAATGCTGCAGAAGCTTACGGTTAACGCGAATTTGTTTTTTGATTAACTGAATATCATTATGCTCAAATCCGGCAATCATTTTGAGAACACATTTACGCGAAAGCCTGATAAATTCCTGGTATTGACCATTTAAAGCGGCTTTATTGGCATTAGTTTCATCAACTAGTCTTGAGGTGGATGCAGGTTTTTGACTCCAACCAATCATTAATTTAAGACCAGCAGGAGGGGTCAAAAGCTGAATTTTCAATCCAGGCCAAGCCTCATTCAGTACTTCAGATAAAGATTTGTGTGCTAATTCATCAGCAAGCCATTGCTTATCAAAAGTTTGAAAAGCAATCCAGCCACCATAAACACTGGCAGCAATATCACCCGCTGAGCCATTACCTTGCACAGAATAATGCGAAATGGCCGACAGTTTATAAACTAATTCATTACTGAAAGGCACATTATAAAAACGCAGTATTGCTTTAACTGTCGCTACAGTTACAGCAGCACTTGAACCTAAACCATACTTTTTGCCATCAGAAGAATCTAGATCAGAATTAACATATAAATCATATACTTTCATCTTGACTTTTTGCTCTAAACAAAAACGTTCCGTGTAAGAAATGGCGGCCAAAATATATTCAAAAGGATTATCACGGTTGTCGATTACCATTTTGGCTCCCCGTCTGACCCAGTGAATCGAACTTTGAGAATATTGTTTAGAATGGATTAATCCAGTTCCTGATTTTGACTTAATAATTGAAACACGGATAAACTGGTTAACTGCGACTAAGATAGCGGGACAATCCTGTTCCAGTACCGCGTATTCGCCAGCAATGTATAATTTTCCGGGTGCTTGTTCTGTTATCAAAAGAATTTAATCTCCTAATCAATTAATTTATATTAATTAGTTCAGACATGAAATACCTGGACCAAAACTTGCATTTATTATGTTAACATTATCAAATTCGGATACAAACCTATTAGTAATATCTTTTACATTTTTTAATTGACTTAAGATTTTTATATTAGGTCCGGCATCTATTGTGAAGTAACATTCTATACCCTGGCTACGCAAATCAGCTATAAGTTTGATTGCTTTAATAGTTGCAGGTTCAAAATATGTAAAACCTGGTTGAGCAGTTAAATTGACTGCATGCATCTCACAAGCATTCAATTCTGCCAAACTGCCAATAGTTGAAAAATCATTTGCTTTAATAGCGCTAATCATTTGTTTTAATTCTGTTTGATTACGCGCAATCCAAGGCATAAAAAAGGGCGATGTTTGGGCCTGTTTCATCCCTTGAGTGGAAGACAAATCTTTTTGCTGGTTATTCAATTCAACCACAAGCAATCGCAAATCTATGTCAGGCTTTTCATCTAAAGCATAGGCATAAGATGATTCATCATCGTGTCCTTTTCGCCAAATAGCAAAACCACCATAAATTGACCTGCTGGCTGATCCTGAACCTAAACGAGCCAAACGGGAAAGTTCAACAGAGGACAAATTAAAACCATAATGTAGGCAAAAAGCTCCTGCTAAAGCCGCAAAAGCTGAACTAGAAGAAGCTAATCCTGCAGCTGTTGGAACATGATTATATGATTCAACTTTTAATTTGCCGGTCACAGCAAATTTTTTTTGCAGTAATTTTAAAAAAGAAAAAACACGGCTGCTGCTTTGTCCATTTTGTTTGACACCATTTAACCAAAATTGATTTTCTAAACTATCTGAAATCTTGGTGTCAGTATAAAATTTATCAAGTGTCATTGACAAGCTAGACATCAAAGGTAAACGTAAACCTGAATCTGCTTTGCCCCAATATTTGATCAACGCAATATTTGTATGGGCACGAACTGTTTTTTCCATAAAAATTATATTTCCTCAATCCAACTATTCGTAGCTATTTTTTGACATTTATCTGCTATTTTGACAGCATCTTCATGATTTTGACACAAGGCAATTACAATTCCACCGAGTCCGCTACCAGATAATTTAAAACCTAATGCACCATTTGCAAGAGCAATTTTTTGCAAATGATCAATTTTTGCGGTTGAAAGGCTAAATGAATGGAGTATCTCTTGCGCCCGATTAAAATATGAACCTACCTTTTCAGCGTCTTTTTTTAACCATGCTGCTTTAGTTTCATCAGCCAGTTTGCCTAATTCCTTGATATTTTCTTTTACAACGGGAACATTTACTATCAAATCCTGAACTTGACTAACTGCTTTTTTAGTACTTCCTAATTCACCAGTATCCATTATAAGCAAAGTTGCGTCTAGTTTAGCTTTTAGCGACTTCGGGCCATCTTTTTGATTAAAAAAAACCAGATAATCTGAATTAACAGTTGCAGCATCAAGACCTGATGCTTTACCGTGATTAATCATTTCAGCATGGTTAGTAATTTCCATTATTTCTTTTTCAGTTAATTTAAGTTTGAAGTAAGCATTCATTGCTCTGGTTGTAGAAAGAGCAACTGTTGCGCTTGAACCTAAACCACGTTCTATTGGAATCTCTCCTGTATAAGTTATTTTCAGAGTTTCTTTACTGGCAGCTTTTGTCAGCATCGTTTTAACAACATATTTTAGTCCATCATATTCAGATGGAGACATAAAAAAAGGCCCTTGATAATGAGCCGTATCCATCCACATTTGCTCTGCCGGTTCAACAGTCGTTTTAATATGCAATGATTTGATTGGCAATGCTAACGCATCATAGCCATAAACTACTGAATGTTCACCGATAAGAATAACTTTTCCGTGTGCTAAAAAACTTGATTTCATTTTATTTAAGATCCTTATTGTTTGTAAAAAAATTTGGTTCCTATGCTAAAATAATGACAAAGGAGAAGAGAACAGATGATCAAAATTCTAGTCGGTCGGCAAACCGATCCCATGCAGGAAAAAATTTTACAGGAAGCAGTACAAAATTATCAGCACTTTCCTGATCATAAAACTTTTGTCATCGTTCCCAACCACATTAAGTTTACCACAGAAGTCAGAGCAATAAATAGGTTGGCTACCAGTCAAAACCGTACTGAGCAATCTGTCAAAAACCTGCAAGTTTTATCATTTTCACGTTTGGCCTGGTTTTTCTTAAAAGATGCAAAAAAGGGCTTGCCAACTGAACTTGATAATGCTGCTGCAGCAATGCTTCTTGCAAAAATTGTTGATCAAAAGAAAGATCAGCTGCACCTTTTTCAGACTACTAACTTGAATCCGGGTTTAATAAAGCAATTATATGATACAATTCTGCAAATCCGCGAAGGCAATTTGAATCTTGATGATATCGATCAAGATGCTCTTGAGCTTGAAACCAAAAATAAGATCTCTGATCTTAAAATTATTTATTCAGCATTCATTGAAGCCATCACAGGTAAATTTTCTACCTCAAACGAGATACAGCTGCAGTTAAATGAATATTTAGCTACACAAAAAAATTTAGATCAAGCAGACTTTTACTTTAGCGATTTTTCTCATTTTTCTCTTCAGGAATGTCTAACCGTCAAATTATTGATGACCAAAGCCCATAGCGTCACATTGGCTTTTAAAACGCAACTGGGTGAGATTAATCCAAAAGCTGAACCAGGAGATTACGATTATGTCATTCAAACTACTATCAATAAACTATTACAATATATTAAATCTCATAATTTGCCACATCAAATATTAACTACAAACATTAATCCCAGACCAACTAAAAGAGAGTTGCTCAATGAATTTTGGACTGGAGACGTAAGCAACATTGGTGATCTTAATCAAGTCCAACTCGTGCGTGCAGATAACAGATATGCAGAGGCATATTACGTAGCTCACACCATTTACCAGCAGGTTGCATTAAGACACTACCGCTACCGCGATTTTTTAGTTCTGGCACCGAATCTGCATGAATACGAGACATATTTAACCCCAATCTTAAGACAGAATCAAATTCCTTTCTTTAATGATTTACAACAAGAAATGAAGTACCATCCTTTAGTGGTCTTAATTGAAAACATCGCTCAGTTATTGTCAAGGTCTTTTCAGACCCAAAATTTGCTGGCCATAATGAAAACCCGTTTAATAATACCCGACTGGTATCAAGACGAAACTGCTTATGTATATGATGTTGACCAATTGGAAAATTTTGTTCTCGCTCATGGCATAAACCATAATTTATGGCAGAGAAACTTTGCGGATTATATGGCAGCCGAAGTCATAGGATTAGACAAAATTCCCGAAGAAGTAAATAAAATAGAAAAATTAAAAGAATATTTTATCAAACAAATTACGCAGCTTTTTAACAGTTTAAAAGAAGAAAAGGATAGCCAAAAAGCTATTACAATATTTTTTAATTTTTTAACTATCAATGGAGTCAATGAAGTTTTAGAAAAATGGCGGGCTGATGCCCAAGAAAGCGGAGCTTTACAAGAAGCTAGGCAGTCAGAACAGGTTTGGGATCTTTTGATCAATCTGCTACATGATTATCTATTAATTAACCCTGATAATTTTGATCTAAGAGGCTTTTTTGCAGTACTGATTAACGGCTTTAAGGAAGCTACATTTTCTCAAATTCCAGCTACTCTGGACGCTGTAAATTTATCCGAAATGGGTATTGTTCAAGTTAGTGGCTACAAACAGGTTTTTATTATGGGAGCAACAGTAAACGGCTTACCACAAATGCAGAATACCCCAGGCTTTTTAAGTACAGAAAATCTTGCTGAATTAAAAAAAGATTTTGGCGAAGACTCTTATATTGAAGATAGGCAGCAGCTAAGTAACTGGGATCAAAACTACCAATTTGGTAATTGTTTGGCTTTAGCACAGGACAAAGTTTATTTGTCGTATTGTTTAGCGACTGATGAGGGTAGTACAGTACAGCCTTCAATTTATTATGAAAGGTTTAAAACTGCGGGTGCACCAGAATTTTCGCAACACAATTTACCTGAAGAACTTAGTCAGTTATTATCTTTTATAACCAATCCACAGGCAAGTTTAGGATATCTAAGCTATCTTAATCGGGCGGAAAATAATATTGATGTTAAAGAATTGTTAAAGCTAACGGCTGAGCTTTTACCGCAAAAAACAGCTAAAGTTATAGTAGGAAGCAATTTTATAAACGAACCACAAAATATCGGTCCTGACCTGGCACAAAAATTATACGGTTCAAACCTCAATTCTTCTGTTTCTCAGCTGGAAACTTTTTATGAAAATTCATACGAATATTTTTTGACATATGGTTTACACCTTCATAAAAGATTTGAAAATGAATTGGATGCTATACAAGCTGGCAATTATTTCCACGAAACTTTTGATCGCTTAGTTAAGGAGCTAAACGAACGCTCACTCGATTTAAAAGAAATTGATGACGAAACACTTAATCAGTTACTTACAATTGCACGTACAAAAATGAAAAATGAGGCCAGATATCAGCAATTATTAAATGACCCATTTAATGAGTTTTTATTTAAGTGTCTTGATAAAACTACCAGTAAAGTAGCAAGTAACTGGCATCATGCAGTTGCAAAAACTCCATTGCGTGCTAAATATTCAGAGTTAAGTTTTGGAAAGGGTGAACAGGTGCAAGGACTTAACTTTAAAGTGCCTGGTATAGAAGGTAATCATTACGTTAATTTAAGGGGAAAAATAGATCGGGTTGATTTGGCTCAGGTTCCTGATCAAAACGGATTTATTGCTCAAGTAATTGATTATAAGTCCTCCGCTAAAAAATTTGATCTGGGATTATTTTACCAGGGTATTTCTTTACAAATGGTTTCATATCTAGATGTGTTGATGCAAAACCACAAATTCTTTGCTGGTTCTGACCCACTCTCACTTTTAGGTGCTTTTTACCAAACGGTTACCAGACAAACTGAAAGGCTAAATAGCAATAAGTTGTATGACAATAATTTGCAGATCAGAGATGCCAACTTAGACGGTCAAATTAAACTTAAATATACTGGTTTAATTAATGATGACCAGCTATTAATGCTCGCGGCTGAGCCTGACTTAAATAAACCACGCAGTACTTCTTCCATTTATGCCGGAGTCAGTTCTACAAAAGATGGAACTTTAAAGTTTGGTGGCAGTTATTTCAATAGTGATGAACTTGAATTATTGCTGAAATACGACGAAGAGCTTATTAAAGATGCCTCTAGTCAAATTTTAGCAGGAAAAATAAAGCTGAATCCCTATAAATATGGGAATGGAAATAATGCATTAACTTATTCAGACTTTCGTGATATCTTCTTTTTTGACGCCATGTTGAAAGAAAATAAATATCATCAAGTAGGAAGCCTGAAAAGGGATGAACTACTGGAAAAGATTAAAAAACGGCTAAAGGAAGGAAATTAAAAATGGTTCAAGAAAAAGGAAAAACCTCATTTACAGCCGTTCAAGAGAAAGCTATTAATGATCATGGCCGCGACATACTAGTATCGGCTTCGGCAGGTAGTGGCAAAACCACCGTTCTTGTACAGCGCTTAATGAAAGAAATTCTTTCTGGTGTCAGTGTTGATCAACTGTTAGTAGTTACATTTACAAAAGCAGCTGCAGCTGAAATGAAAAAACGGATTAAAGAAGTATTATCAAATGAAATGCAGAAGTCTTCAAAAAAATCATATCTGAGACAACAGTTAAATTTAATTGATTCTGCTAATATTTCTACGATTGATGCCTTTTGTTTGGATGTAATCCATCGTTTTTATTATGTAATCGACATTGATCCCAGTTTCAGTATACTAACTGACGATTCTCAAGCGGAATTAATGCGTGAAAGAGCATTAAAAGAAGTTGAAGGAGAATTTTTAGAGAAAAAAGACAGGGACTTTATAGCTTTTTATGATAATTTTGCAGGTGACAGGGATGCTGCATCACCGCAAAATTTATTGTTAGACTTATATAATTACGCAATGGCTAAGCCTGATTATCGAGAATGGCTGCAAGGGCTAACCCAAAAATATCAAATGGAAGAAGTAATCAAATCTTCTTTGTGGCAGAAAGAAATTAAACCTTATTTAGTCAATCTTTTCCAAAATCTTGCTGATAAGTTAGAGCATTTTTGTCAAAGTACGGTAATGGAAACTAAGGATCTGCACAAAACAAAAGAAACTTTTGACCTGTTTGAAAAGTGTCTTAGCAGCTATTTGCATGATCTGGAAAATGATAGTCCATATGATGAGCAACGAGAAAGATTGCGTGCCTGTGTTTTCAAAAGCGGTATGCGCAGATCAAAAAATTGGGACGAAGATATTGTTGCTTTTTATGATGAGTGCTGTGATTTTAAAAAAGAAGCAAAGGAACAGATTTTAACTACTTTTGTTTCTTTTTATGCTACTGACGAAAAAGAGCAATTGTCTATGATGCAAAAAGGTCAGCAAATAATGGCTGCAATTGTGAAAGCAGAACTGGCACTGATTGACCGTTTTAATCAGTTAAAAAGAGCAGAAAACCTGCTTGATTTTAGTGACATGGAGCAATTAGCATACCAAATTCTCAGTCAAGACACTTCTGCATCCCAAATGGCACGAACCTTTTATCAAAACAAATATAATGAGATTTTGGTCGACGAGTATCAGGACATCAACCCGCTACAAGAAAATATTTTGCAATTAATTAAAAAAGATGGTCAAAACAATCTTTTTATGGTTGGTGACGTTAAACAATCAATTTATGGCTTTAGGCAAGCTGAACCAAGTTTATTTTTGCACAAATATCAAGAAGCAACCCTTAAAGAAAATCAAGCAAAAGAAGAAAGAATTTTATTGTCGGACAATTTCCGTTCTTCTAAGCCAGTTATTTCTATTGTTAATCAAGTGTTTAAAAATATTTTGACGGATGATTTTGGAGGTATTGATTATAACAATGAGAGTCAGCTGACTTATGGTGCCAAATATTATCCTTCAAACCTTCCTGATGCGACTGAAATACTAATTCATGAAAAAAATAGTGACCAAACTAACCCTCAAGAAGATGATCCTGACGATATTGACTCAGCTGAAATTGCTATGGTTATTAACCGTATTCAAAAATTCGCAGAGGAAAATTTGTTAATTTATGACAAAAATTCGCAAAATAGCAGTCATTTGAGACCTTTTAAGTACAGTGACATTGTTATTTTAACCAGAAGTCGCAGCAATAATCTTGAAATTATGCAAGAGTTTGCCAAAAATCATATTCCGATAATGGTTACCGATGCGAAAAATTATTTTCAAACTTTAGAATTAACTATAATCATGAACTACTTGAGGATCATTGACAATCCTGATCAGGACATTCCTCTTGTAGCTGTATTAAGGTCACCTCTTTTTAATTTTACAGAACCTGAACTCAGTACGATTAGAATTCATACGCAGAATGCCAGTTTTTACAACGCTTTAACTTCTTATGTTGCCGTGGGTGACGAACTTAGTCAAAAAGTAAAAGATTTTTTGAATCAGCTCGAAGAATTGCGTAAATTTGCTGCAACACATAGAATTTCAGAATTGATATGGAGCATCTATGAAAAAACCAGCCTGCTTGAAATTATGACTTCACTACCTAATGGCAAGCAGCGAAGGGTCAACTTAGAGGCTTTATATGAAAGAGCTGCTTCATATGAAAGCGCTGGTTTTAAGGGCCTGTATCAATTTATCAATTTTATCGAGCGAATGAGACGCAGCCAAAAAGACTTGGCGCAACCCCTTTTAACTAAAGAGGCCGGTAACTCCGTACGCTTAATGACTGTTCATAGTTCCAAGGGCCTGGAATTTCCGGTTGTTTTTTACTTAGGCTTGCAACACCAATTTCAAAAGCGGGATTTAAGCGGCAATTATATTATAAATTCTGGTTCTGTAGGTTTAACTATCAAACTAAAACATTATCGTGCTGATACCCTTGTTAAGGCTATTGCAAATATATCCAAGAAGAGACAACTCTTAGAAGAAGAAGCGCGCATTTTATATGTGGGGATGACCCGAGCAAAGCAAAAGTTAATTTTGGTAGCTGATTTAAAGAAATTGCCTGAGACAATTAAAAATTGGCAAAATGAGGCCGATCAAAATGGACGTCTTTCTCTAAACAGCAAGCTTAACGCTTCAAATCCGATGAGTTTGATTGGTCCATCAATCAAATGGGACAAGCTTTTAAGCCAAAAAATTAATGATATAAATTCAGCGTTGGAAACAAGTCAGGAATTGCTTTATATCCAATATCAAGGCGAAAAAGTTCATCTTCAAGAATATACTAGTCCAGAGGAGAACAAAACTGAGGACATTTCATCACTAGAAGGATATACAGAAAAACTGTTTAATTTTAGTTATCCTTTTCAAGATGCCAGTCAGACAACCGCTTATCAATCAGTATCTGAAATTAAAAAAGCGTTTAACGATCCTCTTGATACCGAACTGGAAAATGCGCACCTAATTTCTTCAACTAATCGTTACTTGCAGCCTATAGATACTAAACCTGATTTTCTGTTTAAAACACGGTTTACAGGAGCGGAGATTGGTACTGCAATGCACCTGATCCTGCAATACTACGATTATCATGGATCGGGAGCTATCAACCAGGTTAAAGAAGAAGTGCAGGAACTAGTTGAGCAAAATAAACTTAATAACAATATTGTTTCCAGTTTAGATTTAGAAAAAATAAATTGGTTTGTTCATAGCGATTTTGCAAAGAAATTTTGGCAAAAACCAGAAAACTTGCACCGTGAAATTGAATTTTCGAGTCTGTTGCCAGCCGATAGTCTATTTGATAATTTCAGTGATGCAGACGCAAAAATTTTAATTCATGGTACAATAGACGGTTATTTTACTGAAAAAGATGGCATAATATTATTTGATTATAAAACTGATCATATTGATCAAACTCATTTGGAATTAGCTATCAAAAACATAAAGCAAAAATATTTAGGTCAGCTGCGCCTTTATGAAAGAGCTCTTAATTCTTTTGCTGACAAAAAAGTTAAAGCTAAATACTTGGTTTTGTTAGATGCATGCAAAATAGTTGAATTAAATTAACAGAAAGGAGGGTAATTGCAAAATGAAATCATTCGAGCATACCGTTTTTGCTGTAGTGGATTTAGAAACTACGGGAACACAACGGGAAGAAAATAATCATATCATTCAGTTTGGCTGCGCTATTATTAAGAATATGAAAGTTGTCAAGACTTACTCTTTTATGATTAATCCTCACCGCGAAATTCCGATAGCGGTGCAAAATTTGACCCATATACACAACAAAGATGTGGCTCAAGAAAAAGATTTTGCTTATTATGCACCCAAGATTGTCAAAATCTTGAAAGATACTGTCTTTGTAGCTCATAACGTTAATTTTGACTTGCCATTTTTAAATTTTGAATTAGTGCAGCACGGCTATGAACCACTAACTAATCGTGCAATAGATACGGTAGAGCTGGCAAAAATTGCATTTCCTACTGAACCGTCATACAAGTTAAGCGATTTGACAACTCGCCTGCAAATAAGACATTTAAACCCTCATAAAGCAGATTCTGATGCTTATGGCACTGCTGTTTTATTAATAAAAATAATTGAACGGCTTGAAAAGCTGCCGCAAGCTACATTAAATACGCTCAGTTCTTTGGCTCACGGCTTGATTCGTGATACTTCCTGGATTTTTACTAGCATTGCTGATGACGCGCGCAAGGAAAAACGACCTTTACCGGCGCAATATCAGCAAGTACGGCAAATAATTTTACGAAAACAGGAAAAAGTAATTAATTCTGAGAATCAACAGTCAGGTCTTTTTCCTAAAAGTGACACGGACAAGAAGAGATTATTTAAAAATAAGATTAATTACCGCCAGCCTCAAGTAGACCTCATCAATCGCATTGAGCAATTTTTGAATGCTCCCAAGCAAAAAGCACTATTGATTGAAGCACCTAACGGCACTGGTAAAACCTTTTCCTACTTGTTTTCATATTCCTATCAATTATACACAAATAGAAAACTGGTAATTGCTACTCCTACCAAAGTATTACAAAGGCAAATAATAGAGCAGGAAATTCCGCAATTGCTGAATGTTACCAAGCTGGATTTGAAAGCTGAGGAAGTAAAGGCCAGCAGCCATTACCTTGATTTAGATGGTTTTTACCAAAGTTTGTATCAGGGAACGCCTAATAAGTTAACTTTAGTGTTGCAAATGCGCATTCTGGTTTGGTTAACTGAAACGCGGACGGGTGATCTAGATGAATTGCAGCTGACTAATTATCGGGCTCCCTTATTTGCTCAAATTGCTCACCCTGGAGATGCTCGTGTTGGCAGTATTTTTGCTGAAGTTGATTTCTGGAATTTGGCCAGACAAAGGCAAGAGCAGGCTGACATTTTAGTCACAAATCATGCCTATTTGGCTAATCATTATAATGATACAATTTGGGGGCAGAATCCCTACCTCGTTATTGATGAAGCTCATCGTTTTGTTGACAATGTGATTACTTCCAGGAATGACTCGTTTCAATTTGAATCATTATGGGGCCTTCTTAATCATCTGCGCAATTTGCTTTATTACGCTGATGACAGTATATTTAACCAGTATGGCAGTGACGTCCAGTTTAATTTTCTCTTAGAAAAGTTAGATCCAGCAATACTTGATCTGATCAAAGTTATTAATCATTTGCAGCGTTTGCTTTGTTCTAAGAAGAAGAAAGCAGTCAGCCAAAATAGCTTAGCCAATGGCAACTTGCTTCTCAGTTTTAGGGGCAAAGACCTATTTCCCAAGAACAGTCAATTTTTAACTAAACTAGCAGAATTGCAACGAAAATTAGAAGGAATCAGGCAAAATACAAATCAAATTTTATTTAAGCTTTACAATGAAACTGACAGTTCGAATATTGATAGGGATGCTATTTTAAGTGAAGTTTCTGATCAAATCGATCAACTCGATGACTATATTACCAAAAGCTACCAATTATCGGATTTACTTCACAAGAAAGCCTATGTGGATGCGGAAGGGTTTATCATTACCTTGACTAATCCGCAAGATCCTTTAAGTGCCAACTTAAGTTGGTTAATGCTTGACGCAACGCCTGAACTTCATAAAATATATGATCGCTTTGACCATATATCATTTGTTAGTGCTACTTTAACCAGTGGAAAAGGGTTTGATTTTATCATTAAACTTCTTGGCCTAACTGATTTAGCACCGCAAAAGTATATCGGAACCAGTACATTCAAGCTGGCAAAGCATCTTGAAGTTCTGTCTGTGACTGATTTTCCCGACATCAGTGATCCAAAATATGATAAAAGTCTAACCCAGATTTTGGAGAAAGATCTGATAAATAAAAAGCATGTTTTAGTTCTAATGACAAATCTCGAACAAATAAAAAATGTTTTTAGTGCTATTATAAATTCTCCCAGTTTACGTGATTATGAAATTTTGGCACAAGGTGTCTCTGGTTCAAATAACCGGATTATTAAAAGATTTGCAATTGCCAAACAAGCACTTATTTTAGGAGCAGATAGTTTTTGGGAAGGGATTGATTTTCATGAATGTGGCGTTGACTTGGTAATAGCAACTAAATTGCCTTTCGAATCACCGGATTTGCCGGAAGTTAAGTTGCGCCAAAGACAACTTGTTGACAGAGGTATAGATGTTTTCCAC
Source organism: Lactobacillus kullabergensis (assembly GCF_000967195.1). GTDB lineage: Bacteria > Bacillota > Bacilli > Lactobacillales > Lactobacillaceae > Lactobacillus > Lactobacillus kullabergensis. The sequence goes on along the minus strand of NZ_KQ033871.1, from coordinate 969,820 downwards.
GCTGATACAATGCCGCGGGCAATTATTCGCTTTAAGCAGGGGATGGGCAGGCTAATTCGTGGAGAACAGGACAGGGGGCAGTTCCTAATACTGGATTCAAGAATCTGGTCAAAAGATTACGGTTCTGTTTTTCTGGCAGCAGTTCCAGTTAAAGTCAAAAAAACATCTTTAAGTAATTTACAGGAAAAGTTAACAAACTATGATACAAGATGATACAAAGCAAACATTTAAATTTTTAGCATGGGTATTTATAATTCTGATCTTTTTATACTTTGCCTTCATTGTTATTTTTTATAAAGCAGGTAATCCCGAACGTTCAGAAATCCGTGAGCTTAATAGAATAGCTGTCGAAAAAACACCTATCAAATATACGGAAAAAAATTATCATTTAAATCGTGGTGTTAATAGTTATGCACTTAAAGGCTTAACTAAAAACCATAGGACTTACTATTTTATCTATTTACCAGGCTCTAAAAAAGCATATCTTTATTCAGCAAATAAAGGTGTAAATGAAGGACTCATTCGCAACAAATATAGTGCAAAAGAGCCTAACGAAAGAATTACAGAAGTTAATCTAGGCTGGTATAAGAATAAACCTGTATGGGAAGTAAGTTCTAAAAATATAGTCGGTGAATATCATTATCAACTTTATAATTTTAAAAACGGAAAATTAATAGGTTGAGTCGCTAAAATGATCAAACTTTGGTATCATTAATTTGATTATGATAAGGAAAGTGGAATAAAAATTTATGACAGAATTAATTTCAATAGCAGATTGTCGCCAGCATGTTGACCAAGAGGTGCGAATGCACGTTTGGTTAACTGACAAACGTTCAAGCGGCAAAATAGTGTTTTTACAATTACGTGATGGTACAGCCTTTTTTCAAGGTGTAGTTCGTAAAAATGCGGTTTCTGATGAAGTGTTTGAAATAGCAAAATCTCTGCATCAAGAAGCCAGTTTTTATATTAAGGGAACTGTTCACCAAGACGAGCGTTCTCATTTTGGATATGAAATTCAAATTTCCGATTTAAAGCTGATTACAAACAATGAAGGCTATCCCATCGGCAACAAGGAACACGGGATTGAATTTTTGCTTGATCACAGACACTTATGGCTTAGAAGCAAACGTCCTTTTGCAATTATGCGTATTAGAAATACCATTTTCAAAGCTACGGTTGACTTTTTTGAAAATGAAGGCTTTGTGAAATTTGATGCTCCTATCTTTATGCATTCTGCTCCTGAAGGAACTACCGAGCTGTTTCACACTGAATACTTTGGTGGGGATGCCTACCTATCACAGTCTGGGCAATTATACGGTGAAGTAGGTGCTGAAGCATTCGGTAAAATTTTTACGTTCGGTCCAACCTTTAGAGCTGAAGAATCCAAAACTCGTCGTCATTTAACTGAATTTTGGATGATGGAGCCGGAAATGGCCTGGATGCATCAAGATGAATCTCTTGATTTGCAAGAACGCTTTTTGTCATATGTGACCGGACAGGTTCTTAAACATTGTCAATATGAATTAGAAATTTTAGGCCGTGATCCCAAAAAATTAGAGCCTGCGGCTCAAGGTAACTACACACGCTTGTCATACGATGATGCAGTAAAAATTTTGCAAGACGATGGCCGTGATTTCAAATGGGGCGATGATTTTGGTGCTCCTGACGAAGCTTTCATTTCTGAAAAATTTGATCGGCCATTTTTCATTGTTAATTACCCGACAACAATTAAACCATTTTACATGAAGAAAAATCCTGATAATCCTAAGGAATACCTATGTGCAGATGTTTTAGCACCAGAAGGTTATGGCGAAATCATGGGTGGTTCTGAACGTGAAAGTGATTATGAAACTTTGCTCAAGCAAATCCATGAGGCTGGTTTAAATGAGAATGATTACAGCTGGTATTTAGATTTACGCAGATACGGCAGCGTACCGCATTCTGGTTTTGGTATGGGATTTGAGCGTGTTATTGCTTGGATTTGCAAATTAGATCACGTCCGTGAAGCTATTCCATTCCCGAGAATGATTAATCGTCTAGAACCTTAAATTAAAGTTAATAGTATAGTTAAAAGTTGAACTAAAAAATATTTAGTTCAACTTTTTTAAAGGGAGAGATTAATATGCGCTATAATGATTACCGCTTCATGGGTTTCACTACTTTATCAAACGGGTTACTTGCTTATTATCCACAACTTAATATTGACGATGCAGAAATGATGGTCATTATCCAATTGGAAATGTTTGCCCAAAAAAACAATTTTTTTCCTACCAATGAACAGATTGCGGCTAATACTAATTTTTCTGTTACAGAAATCACTGCTTTAATTCAAAAATTAATTGAAAAAAATTTAATTGTAATTGACCAGATAACTGACAAGAGCGGCATGATTGGAAACAAATATAATCTTAATGAGTTATATGATAAACTGGACCAACTGTTGGAAAATAAAATTTCTTCTGCCAATAAAAAAATGCCTGCTAAAAAGGCAGAAACTGCTGTTGATAACACCCCGTTAAATCAATTAGTAAGGCAGTTTGAAATTGAATTTGGTCGTTATTTAAGTCCAATAGAACGAGAAGAAATTTCTGCCTGGCTCAATGTAGATCACTACGATCCAGCTATTATTAAGTTAGCTTTGCGCGAAGCTGTCTTATCTCAAGCATATAGCCTAAAATACGTTGACCGTATTTTGCTGAATTGGCAAAGACATAACTTAAAAACAAGTAGTGAAGTTCAAAAGTTTTTGAGGAGGAATCGCTAAATGAAAGCAGAAAAATTACTTAGTAAAAATGAAGCCAGAAAAGTGTTAGAGTGTATCAACCGCATGTATCCTGATGCCAAAAGTGAATTAGTTTGGGACAATAACTTTCATTTGTTATGTGCTGTCTTAATGAGTGCTCAAACAACAGACAAGATGGTAAATCGAGTAATGCCAAAATTTATGAAAGATTATCCTGAACCTAAGAATTTGGCCGTGGCAACAATTCCAGAAATAGAAAATCATATTTCCCAAATTGGGCTTTACCATTCAAAAGCTAAGCACTTAAAAGAAACAGCGGAAATTCTAGTTTCAAAATATGATGGTAAAATTCCACAAGAAAAAAATAAATTAATCTCTTTGCCGGGAGTCGGTGAAAAAACTGCTAATGTTGTTTTAGCAGAGGGATTTGGAATTCCTGCGATAGCAGTCGACACACATGTATCGCGAATTTCTAAACGATTTCATATAGTGCCTCAAAATGCCAAACCTCTTGAAGTAGAAAAAAGGTTAGAAGAAATCTTACCAAAAGACGAATGGATTCATACACATCACGCAATGATTTTATTTGGTCGCTATTCCATGACAGCGCGTGATAAAAATGATCCCTACAGTTATTTAAAAGAAAAATAGTGCTTAAAAAATAAATGTTTAGTATAATTCCTTTATCAAAATAATATTAAAGGAGACTATACTATGAGTGGTTGGCAAACGACTAATTTTATTTTAGCAATTTTATTTGTAGGTTTTGCTTTATTCTTATGGCTTCGTCCCTATGATGGAACTGGCATTTCTAATACTATGTATGTAAAATTGACTTCCTTAGCTGTTTTAGCAATATTTTTTGCCGTCATTTTTTCAATAGAATTCATTTTTTACCTTATACTGAAAAACAATAGAAAATAAAAACGTCGAAAGATTT